>NZ_FXBJ01000002.1:1700000-2300000 GCF_900177385.1 Carnobacterium iners | reverse complement strand
ATATTTGAAGGAATTACCATTGTTATTTCTCCTTTGATTTCTTTAATGAAAGATCAAGTAGATGCTCTAACAGAACTAGGTATACCTGCAACCTTTTTAAATAGTACTCTATCTCTTCAAGAAATGAATGAACGGTTAAGAAGTGCTAGTAATGGCGAGTATAAATTAGTTTATGTGGCTCCAGAACGATTTCAAACAGAAGAAATTTTTTATTTGATGCAAGCTATTAAAGTTTCAGTTATTGCAATCGATGAGGCACACTGTATTTCACAGTGGGGACATGATTTTAGACCAAGTTATTTGTCTTTATGCGAGACGATTCAACATTTTTCATATCGACCAACTATTTTAGCCTTAACAGCAACTGCAACACCAGTAGTATCTAGCGATATCCTTCATTTATTAAATATAGAGGAAGAAAACTACGTTAATACTGGATTCGTTCGTGATAACTTAGCCTTTCAAGTTGTCAAAGGACAAGAGCGTAACCGTTATTTATTAGATTATTTAAAAATAAATGAGGGCCAATCCGGCATTATATATGCAAGTACCCGCAAAGAGGTCGAGCGAATTTTCGAATTGCTACAATCAAAAAAAATACCAGCTGGTAAATATCATGGTGGGATGAAGGAAACTGAGCGAAATGAGTGGCAAGAGAAATTTCTTTATGATGAAATAACGGTGATGGTAGCAACAAATGCTTTTGGAATGGGAATAGATAAAAGTAATGTTCGTTTTGTTATCCATTATCAAATACCAAAAAATATTGAAGCATACTATCAAGAAGCAGGCCGTGCAGGTCGTGATGGGTTACCAAGTGATGCGATTTTATTGTTTTCACCACAAGATGTACAGATTCAATATTATTTTGTTGAACAATCAGATATGGATGACGAGCATAAAAAGTTAGAATATACAAAAGTAAGAGAAATGGCTCAATATGCTTCAACACAAGTGTGTTTGCAATGCTATATTGTTCACTATTTCGGTGATGAATGTAAGGAATGTGGCCAATGTAGCAATTGCTTAGATGAACGAGAAGCAATGGACATTACAAAAGATACGCAAAAAGTGTTGTCTTGTGTTAAGCGGATGGGAGAAACTTTTGGGAAGTCTATGGTTATGAAAGTTTTAACTGGTTCAAAAGATCAAAAGGTCAAACATTGGAAATTTGAAGAACTATCAACCTATGGTCTAATGAATGCAATGCCACAAAAAGAAGTCACGCAGCTCATTGACTATTTAACAGCAGAAAAATATTTAACTCCAACAGATGGGCAATACCCTTTATTAAAAATTACTGAAAAAGGTGCATTAGTATTGAAAGGCAAAAGCAGCGTCACACGTAAGCAAGCTCAAAAAGCTCACAAAGTAGCTATTGATGACCGTTTATTTGACCGTTTACGAGAAATAAGAAAAGGGCTAGCAACATTGCAGAAAGTGCCACCTTATGTTATCTTTTCAGATGAGACTCTGCGTCAAATGTGTCAATTGATGCCTCAAACTGAAAATCAACTCCTATCAGTTAAAGGTGTTGGTGAAAATAAACTAGAAAAATATGGTTCAGTTTTTCTAGAAGCTCTGAAAGAAGAAAATAGTACAATTTGAAGTGAGGATGAAAAATGAAAAGTTGCGGTGTTATTGTAGAATACAATCCATTTCATAACGGCCATCTTTATCATATCCAACAAGCAAGAAAAAAAACAAATGCTGATGTTATTATTGCCATAATGAGTGGTAATTTTTTGCAACGGGGAGAGCCTGCGATTGTAGATAAGTGGACTAGAACACAGATGGCATTATTTAATGGAGCGGATTTAGTGATTGAGTTGCCAGTTTCTTTTAGTGTGCAACCTGCTGATTTCTTCGCTAAAGGAGGAATAGCCTTGCTTCATTCATTAGGCTGTCAAAATTTTTGCTTTGGAGCTGAGACTGGTAAAACTGCTGATTATTATGAGTTAACGGATAAGCTTAAGCACAAAAAATCAGAAATAGAAGAACGCTTCAATGAGTTGAAAAATGATGGATCGAGTTACGCTTTTCAAATGGACCAAATTATGAAAAAATTACTTCCAGAAACACAATTAAATTTATCCTCTCCTAATACAATTCTAGGTTTAGCCTATGCAAAAGAGAATGCTAACTATTCTAATCCAATGGCATTAGTTCCTATAAAACGAATAGAAGCTGAATATCATGACAAAGACATCGTGGAAAACCAAAAGAGAGCTAGTGCTACTGCTATCCGCGTAGAATTAACAAACAGTTTGGACCAAAAAAATTCTTTAGAAATCTTAAAAGAAGTGATGCCAGAATCTAGTCAGAATTTATTATCAGTAGCAGAGTGGGTAACTTGGGAAAATTATTGGCCGTTTCTCAAATACCAATTAATAAATCAATCGATAAAAGAATTACAATTAATTTATGAAATGAAAGAAGGCATTGAATATCGGTTAAAAGAAAAAGTGAAAGAAGCCGAAAATTTCAAAGACTTTATTTCATTAGTAAAAAATAAACGTTATACTTGGGTTAGGTTGCAACGATTATGTGTCTATATTTTATTAAATATGAAAAAAAGTGAAATAAATCCACAATTAGACTCACCGAAAGCTATTCATCTATTAGGTTTTAATAAAATCGGTCAGACTTATTTAAACGGAGTGAAAAAAATAGTGGATTTACCAATACTCAATCATATTAATAAAAAGAACGCTTCTTTATGGGAACTAGATATTAAAGCAGGTGATATTTATAATTTAGGTTATACTAATAACATGCGACAACAAGATTATCGAAGACAACCAATAATAATAACTTAATTTTTAATTTCTTATGAAAAGATACATGAAAGCATGTATCACAAGCTTTTCAGTGTAAGGTAAAATACGTTGACAAAGGTATGTTAGACTAGTATAATTATCTTTGTTGCTTTAGGAGTGATGGAAAATGAAATGGTCATTAAACGAATTGCAAAAATACCGCTTTGAACCGCTTATTTTTTCCGAAACAGTTGATTTGAAAAAATCGTTGTTGAAGAGAGAAAAAGAAATTTTAGATGTATCGCCTATTCTTTTGGAAGGAAATCTAATTGTTCAAGAAAACGAGATCTTGCTTCATATGGTTGTTTCATTAGATGTGACACTGCCTTCCGCAAGGTCATTAGAACCAGTATTGATACCTCTATCATTAGAGGTA
The DNA here is from genome assembly GCF_900177385.1 of Carnobacterium iners. NCBI lineage: Bacteria > Bacillati > Bacillota > Bacilli > Lactobacillales > Carnobacteriaceae > Carnobacterium > Carnobacterium iners. The sequence goes on along the minus strand of NZ_FXBJ01000002.1, from coordinate 2,296,805 downwards.
GACGAGATTTATATTCCAGAAAATGTAGCAAGTCGCGAAACTGACGAGGATGAAGGAACGGTTATTCAACTAGAGAATGATTGGGTCGATTTATCTGAAGCAATTGAAGACGCGGTTTTGTTAAATATTCCGATTCAAGTTTTTACTGAAGAAGAAGTAAAGGAAAATAAAATGCCAAGTGGAAACGATTGGGTTGTGATGTCTGAAGATGATTTTACATCAGAAAAAGCAGAACAAAAAGCTAAAACATTGGACCCTCGTTTTGCCGGTTTAAAAGATTTATTTAAAGATGAATCTGATGATAAGAAGTGAGAATAGAGTTTAAATCTCCTCTTTTCGAACAAGCAAATCAAGAACAGAAGAAAATTTAAGGAGGTGTAGAGAATGGCAGTACCAAAAAGAAGAACATCAAAAGCTAAGAAAAACAGACGCCGTACGCATTTTAAATTAGAAGTGCCTGGCATGAATGCATGTCCTAACTGTAGTGAATTGAAAAAAAGTCACCACGTTTGTGCAGCATGTGGCCATTATGATGGAAAAGAAGTAGTAAGCAAAGAAGCATAAGACTAACATTATGTTGAGATAACATTAAAACACCCTTGAGACCATGGCTCAAGGGTGTTTTGCTTTAAAAAAATAATACACAGGATTAATTTAATGATGGTAAATATATTATAGGTATACAAGAATATAAAGTTAGTGTAAATTGAATAAGAGATCAACTGAGAAAACAACTCGAATAACGAATTTGCTTAAAAACCTAAATTATTATTTTAATTGAAAGGAGAATTGCCATGAATGGATCTATGTTTAAGCTAGCAGATATCGTTCTTTATATTATACCAATTTTACTATTATATATTTTTGGTAAAAGCATTAATCGTCATTTTCAAAATCAAGAAATTAGAATTAAGCTTGCAGATTTAATGGTCCCGTACTTGATGATGGGCATTCAGATTTTAAGTATACAAGTTTTCGAAATATCTATTTTTCCTTACTATCTAATTATTCTATTTAGTTTAGGTATGATTATTGCAATTTTTTTAGCCTATAAAAAAGGGGAGATTATTTACAACCGTTTTTTTCGAACTTATTGGCGCTTTGTATTTATTTTTTCTTTGTTCACGTATTATTTTTTAGTGGGAGCTAGTATTTTAAATAATCTAATGATTTTTTAAGTAGTAAGATAGATTTTTTAATCTATTTTACTACTTTTTTGCATTTTATTTGGGAAAAGTAACCATTTAGGTATTTATTCGTTATTCCTTTTTTGTAAGACAAACAATCAATAAATATTTCAATAGCTTTTTTTTGAAATGTTTCTGTTAATTGTGGTGGAAAGTGGGGCAATGTGGTAGACTGAAAATATCTACTGATAGTGGGGTGAGTTTAGACATGTTAATGGGTGAATATAAACATAATATTGATGCAAAAGGTCGATTGATTATGCCTGCTAAGTTTCGTAATGACTTAGGGACGACTTTCATTTTAACCAGAGGGTTAGATGGTTGTCTGTTTGGGTACCCCAAAAATGAATGGTCTGTACTTGAAGAAAAGCTCAAACAGCTCCCACTAGCAAAAAAAGAAGCACGCGCCTTCACGAGATTCTTTTATTCCGCAGCAACAGAGTGTGAATTAGATAAACAGGGAAGAATTAATATTCCTCAAACGCTAAGAGAATATGCAGATTTAGATAAAGCATGTCATATTATAGGCGTATCTGATCGTATTGAAATATGGAGTGAGAAAAAATGGATTAATTTTTCCGCTGAGGCCGAAGAATCATTTGATGAGATTGCTGAAAATATGAGTGGTTTTGGATTCTAAAAAAAGACTATAAAATTAGTATAAAAAAGCTAGGTGGGTAAAAAATGACAGAATTTAATCACGAAACAGTCTTACTCCACGAAACAGTAGATAATTTATCTATTGTTCCAGATGGAATATATGTTGATTGTACATTAGGAGGAGCGGGTCACAGCGAATATTTGCTTTCTCAATTAAGTGAGAATGGGCATTTATACGCTTTTGATCAAGATATAAGAGCTATTGAAAATGCTGAAATTCGATTAGCAGACTATGTAGAAAAAGATATGGTTACATTTATTAAGTCGAATTTTCGCTTTATAAAAGAAGAGCTAAACGCTTTAGGAGTAATAGAAGTAGATGGGATTTTTTATGATCTAGGTGTTTCATCTCCGCAACTAGATGAAGCCCAAAGAGGTTTTAGCTACCATCAAGACGCTCCTTTAGATATGCGAATGGATACGGATGCTCCATTAACAGCTAAAGAAGTTGTTAATTCTTGGGCATATCAAGATTTAGTAAGGATTTTTTATCGCTACGGTGAAGAGAAATTTTCTAAAAGTGTTGCACGAAAAATAGAAGCAGCGCGTGAAGAAAAAACAATTGAAACGACTAGTGAACTAGTTGAAATTATAAAAAGTGGTATTCCGGCACCAGCTAGAAGAAAAGGGGGTCATCCTGCAAAACGAGTCTTTCAAGCAATAAGAATTGCTGTGAATGATGAGTTATCTTCAGTAGAAGACTCACTTGAAGAAGCGATTGGCTTATTAAAAGTAGGAGGCAGAATTAGCGCCATTACATTTCATTCATTAGAAGACCGAATTGTAAAATCAATTTTTAAAGAATACGCTAAAGGTCGAGAAACACCAAGAGGATTACCAATTATTCCGGAAGAATACTTACCGGAATTAAAATTAATCACTCGAAAACCAATTTTACCGAGTGAAGATGAATTGGAAATAAATAATCGGGCTAGAAGTGCAAAATTGAGAGTAGCAGAAAGACAAAGAAAATAGAAACTTCAAAAAGAAGTTGGAAAGGAAGTTATGTAAATGCCATTAAATAGTAATTCAGCTAGAAAAGTTGAAGTAGAAATACCTCTGCAGTCGCCGCTTAATACGCCTGAACAGTCAACTAGGATGGTACATAAATCGATTCCCAAAAAATCAATTGTAACTGGATTAGAAAAAATGCTAATGGGTATGATTATGGCTATAGCTTTTACCTTAATGACAATTAGTATTTCTTTGGAAATTAATATAGCAAGCACGAATCGGGCGTTACAAGACACAAAGGCATCGATTCTAAGTACAACCACGGTAAACAGCAATTTACAACAAGAAGTACAAGAACTATCTAGATATGATCGAATCTATAGAATTGCTAATGAACAAGGATTAAAAATGAATGAAGCAAATGTAAGGAATGTTATTAAATGAAAAATAGAAGCCCTTTTAAAAATAGAAAAAATATGACAATCTTGCTTTTTTTTCTTGCTGGATTAACCTTTATGGTATTTGTAGGACGTTTTGCTTATATTATGGTAAAAGGAGAAATTAACGGAGAAGATTTATCTCAAAATGTTAACAATCTTTATACAAGAAGTAGTGTACTCGAAGCAAACAGAGGAGCCATTTATGATGTCGGTGGTAATACTATTGCTGTAGACGCTACTTCTTATTCGTTAATCGCTGTTTTAACAGATGAGTGGTCTAATACCCCTGAAAAACCTCTGCATGTAGTAAACAAGCAAAAAACAGCAGCAGCTTTAGCTAAGCATATTTCTATGAGTGAGGCTGAAATTTTGAAAAAATTAAACCAAGAGAACTTGAGTCAAGTTGAGTTTGGTTCTGCTGGTAAAAAATTAACATATGATATGAAGTCATCGATTGAAAAAGAAAAGTTACCTGGAATTATTTTTGATGAAACACCAACTAGATTATATCCAAATGGTACTTTTGCTTCGCATATTGTCGGCTATGCTGAACTACCTACAGATAAAAATGGTGAACCAAGTGTAAATCCATCGAATGACGACTTGGTTGGCTTAATGGGTATAGAGCAATCTTATAACGCTGAATTGACTGGCAAAGACGGATCAATTGAGTACCAGAAAGATAGCTTCGGCTATGTTTTACCTAACTCTTCTGTGAAATCTACAGATCCAATAGACGGTAAAGATATCTATTTAACTTTAGATAAAAGAATGCAAGTTTACTTAGAGAGTATTATGACTGAAGTTAATGATAAATATCAACCAGTTGGTATGACAGCTACGCTAATGAATCCAGAAACAGGAGCAATTATAGCTGCTTCCCAAAGGCCTTCATTTAATGGAACGACTAAAGAAGGTATTGGAGATTTGTGGCAGAATTTATTGGTCGAAAATACGTTTGAACCTGGTTCAACAATGAAAGTTTTAACGCTTGCTTCGGCTATTAATGAAGGAGTATTTAATCCTAGTGAAACCTATATGTCAGGTTCAAAAACAATTGAAGGCGGCAAAGTAAACGATCATAATGTAAATGGGTGGGGTCAAATCAGTTATCTAGAAGGATTAGAAAGATCGAGTAATGTAGCCTTTGTAAATCTAATGGAAAAAATGGGGACTGAAACCTGGAAAGAATATATGGATAAATTTGGTATAGGAAAAACGACATCTACCGGTTTACCAAATGAACAAGAAGGATTCAATCCTTACATGTGGCCTCTTGAGAAAGCTAATACATCATTTGGTCAAGGATTGACGATAACGGTTATGCAAATGATGCAAGCTTATTCAGCTGTAGCAAATGAAGGTAAAATGATGAAACCACAATTTATAAGCAAACTTGTGGATCCTATAACAGGGAATGAAAAAATTATTGAACCTGAAGTAGTGAGTGAACCCGTTTCTAAAGAGTCGGCAAATCAAGCTTTAAATTATTTAAAAGAAGTTGTCTACAGCGAAAACGGTACTGGACAGGCATATAAAATCGAAGGCTATGAAATTGCAGCTAAAACTGGAACGGCACAAATTGTAAATCCTGACACAAAGATGTATTATAGCGGTGGGAACAATTATATTTATTCCGTTGTCGGAATGGCACCTGCTGATGATCCTAAGGTTATATTGTATATTACGGTACAACAGCCAATAATCAATAATTCATCTATAATCGGGGGAGACGTAGTAAAAGCAATTTTTAATCCTGTAATGAAAAGAACTCTTGAGTACCAACAATTAACAGATGAGTCTCAAAGTCAAAATTTGAATCAAGTCGAGATGCCAAAAGTAACTGGTATTTCTAAAGTAGATGCATTAGAAAAATTAAATGAAGCAAAGTTAGATGTAACAATCATTGGAAATGGAGATGCCGTAGTTCAACAATTGCCGCTGCCTCAGAAGATAATTATAAAAAATCAACGAATTATATTAATGACTAATGGTGCTATGACAATGCCTGATATGACTGGTTGGTCTAAGAATGATGTTTTAAAAGTATCTGAAATCACTGGAATTAAATTTATATTTGAAGGAGAGGGTTACGTAGTCGAACAGGGCCTCATGCCGCAAGCTAATATGCAAAATGAGGAAACCATTACAATCACCCTAGCTTCTCCTTAATAATAGAATAGAAAAGGTGGAAATTATGAAAGCAATTGATTTAATCGCACCCCTTGTTATTAAAGGGATAACTAGTGATATTCCTCAAGCATTATCCATTTCTAAGATCACCCAAGATACACGGGAAATAGAAAAAAATTCTTTGTTTATCTGTATCGAAGGAGCTATACAAGATGGTCATAAATTGGTCGAAGAAGCAGTTAGTAGAGGTGCCACTTTAATTATAGCTAGTAAAAAAATAACAGTTTCTGTACCAGTAGTTTACGTTGCAGATACAACAAAAGCGATGGCCGTTTTAGCAGATAGTTTTTACGAACATCCTAGTCAACGTTTAAGAGTGATTGGGGTAACAGGTACAAACGGTAAAACAACTGTAACTCATCTATTAGATCAAATTTTTAGAAATCACGGAGAAACTACAGGTGTCATTGGAACAATGTATCGGCGTATTGGAGATAAACTGTTCACAACCAAAAACACGACTCCAGATAGTATTACTTTGCAAAAAACATTAAGTGAAATGAACGACGCAGGTGTAACGACTTGTTCTATGGAGGTCTCTTCTCATGCATTAGTACAAGGAAGAGTCTGGGGAACAGATTTTGATGTGGCAATATTCACAAACTTGAGCCAAGATCATTTAGAATACCATCGCACAATGGAGGGATATGCGCATGCAAAGGAATTGCTGTTTTCTCAATTAGGAAATAGTTACCAAAATACACAACCTAAATACGCTGTTTTGAATGTCGATGATTCAGTTGGTCGAAGCTACCAAAATAAAACAGCTGCACAAATTTATTCATACGGTATTGAGGAACCAGCAGATTTCAGAGCATTAGAGTTAAAAACAACGAATAAAGGGACTAGTTTTATTTTGCTGTTTCAAGGAAAAAAACACCCTGTCCATATGCAGATGATAGGTAAATTTAATGTGTCTAATGCTTTGGCTTCTATTGCAGCTGCTTATGCTTCTGGAATAAATTTAGCTAGTGTAATTGATTCAATGGAAAAAATTAAAGGAGTAAGAGGTCGTTTTGAAGTCGTACAAGGCGTACAAAACTTCACAGTAATTGTCGACTATGCTCACACACCTGATGGGTTGTTAAATGTATTAGATGCAGTAAATGAGATTAAAACGGGTAAAGTATATTGTATAGTTGGATGTGGCGGAGACCGAGATCGGACAAAGCGACCTATTATGGCAGAAGTTGCTATCGCTAACTCAGATTATGTCATTTTCACATCTGATAATCCAAGAACAGAAGAGCCACAAGATATTCTTGACGAAATGGTTGTAAACTTAAAAGCGGGTACTTACCAAATGATTTTAGATCGTAAAAAAGCTATTCAAGCAGCCGTCAACCAAGCGACAACAAATGATATTATTTTAATTGCAGGAAAAGGGCATGAGGATTATCAAATTATTGGAACAACAAAGCACCATTTTGATGACGTTGAAGAAGTAGAAAAAGCTATCAAGCTAAAAAATTTAAAAATGTAGGAGCGATTAAGCATGCACTGGACAGAAATGTTATTGTCATCGGTTAGTAGTTTTGCGTTGACTATTATGGCAATGCCAATTATTATTGGCTATTTTAGAACAAAACAATTAGGACAAACAACAAGAGATGATGGTCCTAAATGGCATGAAGTTAAAACAGGAACGCCGACAATGGGGGGTGTTGTTTTTTTGATAGCATCCGTTATTTCAACGGTGTGGGTTGGTGTTTGGCAGAAGAGTTTATCAATAAGTTTAGGATTGTTATTATTTATTACTTTACTTTATGGTTTATTAGGTTTTTTAGATGATTTTATTAAAGTTTTTAGAAAACGCAACTTAGGATTAACTTCTAAGCAAAAATTGATTGGTCAATTAGTTGGTGGACTGCTATTTTTTATTGTTTACCAATTGAACAACCTCCCAACCAATTTAACTATTCCCTTGATAGGTTCAATTGATTTCGGATGGTTCTATGGTATTTTTGCTTTATTTTGGTTAGTTGGATTTTCTAATGCCGTTAATCTAACAGATGGACTAGATGGATTAGTTGCAGGTACAGCGGGGATAGCTTATACAGCTTACGCATTCATTGCTTGGAATCAGCAACAAACAGATATTTTAATTTTTTGTTTAACGATTATGGGAGGTTTAGTCGGCTTTTTCTTCTTCAATAAAAAGCCAGCAAAAATATTTATGGGAGATGTTGGTTCGCTTGCACTAGGCGGAGGATTAGCAGCAGTATCTATTTTATTAAAGCAAGAGTGGTCTTTACTTTTAATCGGATTAATTTTTGTAATCGAAACAGCTAGTGTCATGATTCAAGTAACCTCGTTCAAATTAACAGGAAAAAGGGTCTTTAAAATGAGTCCTATCCATCATCATTTTGAAATTAGCGGTTGGAGTGAATGGCGTATTGTATTAGCATTCTGGTTTATCAGTCTTATTACAGCAGTACTAAGCCTATGGCTAGTTTTTTAGAATAGACAAAATAAACAGGTTAATAAATTTAGTAGTTTAAATTATTCCGCTGAAAAGAGGTTTGAATATGAAAAATATTAAACGATATCAAAATACTAAAGTGTTGGTTTTAGGACTAGCTTTAAGTGGTGTAAACGCAGCAAAGTTGCTCCATTCACTAGGAGCGTTGGTAACGGTTAACGATTATAAAAAATTTGACGAAAATCCTGAAGCACAGGAATTATTAGAATCTGGAATCAAAGTAGTAACAGGAGGCCACCCTGTTGAGTTACTAGATGAAGACTTTGAATGGATTGTAAAGAATCCTGGAATTATGTATACTAATCCGATTATTGTACGGGCTATTGAAAAAGGTATCCCAGTTATTACGGAGGTTGAACTTGCCTATGAAGTTTCTGAAAGTACATTAGTTGGTATTACAGGGACAAACGGAAAGACAACTACGACAACGATGATTGCAGATATATTAAATAAAAAGCGTGAAAAAGGACAAGCTTATGTTGCTGGAAATATTGGAACCCCAGCTAGTTTGGTGGCCCAAACGTCTACAGAAAATGACGAAATTATTATGGAACTATCTAGTTTTCAATTAATGGGTATAACAGAGTTAAAGCCACATATCGCAATTATTATAAATATTTATTCAGCACATCTTGATTATCATGGATCAAGAGATAAGTATGTTCAAGCTAAAATGAGAATTACCGAAAACCAAACTGAATCTGACTATTTAATCGTTAATTGGGATCAACCAGAGTTGAGAGAACTAACAAAAACAAGTAAAGCTAAAATCATACCTTTCTCGCGATTGGAGCAATTAGAAAATGGTGTTTATTTAAAAGATGACGTTATTTATTATCAGAATGAGCCAATCATGAATAAAGCATCTATATTGGTGCCAGGTGAGCACAACGTAGAAAATGCTATGGCAGCTATTGCAGCTACAAAAATACTGGGACAAAAAAATGGCGAAATCAGAGAATGTCTTGAACAATTTACAGGAGTAAAACATCGAACTCAGTTTGTAAGAGAGTTTAAGGGAAGACGTTTCTATAATGATTCAAAAGCTACTAATAGTTTAGCCACAAAAAATGCTTTAAGAGGTTTTAAAGTTCCAATTATTTTACTTGCTGGAGGATTGGATAGAGGAAATAATTTTGATGAGTTAGTACCAGAACTAAAAAATGTAAAAGCTTTGATTGTTTTTGGAGAAACGGCTGTTAAATTAGCTGAAACGGGTGAAAAAGCGGGAATTAAACAAATTAAATTTGTTCAGAACGTAGAAGCTGCAGTAACCGTTGCCTTTGAATTAAGTGAACCAGGAGAAGTTATCTTGTTGTCACCAGCTTGTGCAAGTTGGGACCAATACAGAAGTTTTGAAGTTCGTGGAGACGCATTTATTAACTCTATCGAACAATTAATCAATGAAACAAATAAAGAGGAGGAGTAGGCTAATTGGTCTGACATAAAATGAAAATTATATTATCTGGTGGCGGTACAGGCGGGCATATTTATCCTGCCTTAGCTTTAATTAAAAGGATTAAACAGTTAGACCCTACTACTGAAATTTTATACGTTGGTACAGAAAAGGGATTAGAAAGCAAAATTATTAGAAACGCGGCGATACCATTTAAATCTATAGAAGTTCAAGGATTTAAACGTTCTTTTTCAATAAGCAATTTTAAGACAATTTATTTATTTATTACGAGTATTCAAAAATCGAAAAAAATAATTAAAGACTTCCATCCAGATGTCGTTATTGGAACAGGAGGTTATGTTTGCGCACCGGTTATTTACGCAGCATCAAAGTTAAAAATACCAACAATTATCCATGAACAAAATAGCGTAGCTGGCGTCACAAATAAATTTTTAGCACGCTATGTAACAAAAATAGCCGTGTGCTTTGAAGAAGCTCGAAATGAATTTAGTAATTACTCAGAAAAAGTCGATTATACAGGTAATCCAAGAGCACAAGAAGCAGTAGATGCAAAACCATCAGCTATTCTAGAAGACTATTATTTGGTTGCCAATCAGCCAACTGTTTTAATTTTTGGTGGAAGTCGTGGTGCTAGAATTTTAAATGAAGCTTTTCTTGAGGCTGTACCACTATTGAAAAATAAAGATTATCAAGTGCTATTCGCAACAGGTGAAATACATTATGAGTCAATAAAAAAACATATTGAACCTTATCTAGAAAACAGTTCGTCAATTTCAGTCGTTCCCTACATCGAAAATATGCCTGAAGTCTTTGCGAATGTTGAACTAGTAGTCTCTAGAAGTGGAGCAACGACATTAGCAGAATTAACAGCCTTAGGTCTACCAAGTATTTTAGTTCCTAGTCCTTATGTTACTAATGACCACCAAACTAGAAATGCTGAGAGTTTAACTAAACGGAGTGCAGCTAAGATGATAGCTGAAAATCGATTGAGTGGAGAAAGCTTGATAGAAGCAATTGATGAACTAATGTTGAATAAAGAGTTAAGGAAAAATATGGCAAATGCAGCTAAAAAATTAGGCTTGCCTAAAGCTGCAGATCATTTAATTCAAATGATAAAAGAGATTACGGATAAAAAAAAATAAAAGAGGAGGATAGCGTATGACAAAAAAAAGAGATTTGGTTAAAAAAAGCAAAGAAATATCTGCGCTCTTCTCTTCTTTTAAAAAGAAATCAGTTAAGAAAAAAAGAAATCAGTCTATAGAAAATAAATTACCTGAATTAAAAAAGATGCGCCGCAAGAAAATGCAGCAGCGATTAACTTTATTACTTTTGTTATTTTCATTTGCAATTTTAACGGTTGTTTATTTTATTTCTCCGCTAAGTAAAATTGAGAAAATTAGCGTTAGTGGAGCTAATGAAGTCACCGAACAATCTATTATTAATGCTAGTCAAATTAAATCTGGAGAATCTCTATGGGAGACTTTCTTTTCAAAAAAAGAAAAGGAACAGTTAATAAAAAAGCAATTATCCCAAGTGAAATCAATGGATTTAAAATTTGATAGTATTAACTCATATGAATTAGCTATAGCGGAGTACAAAACTGTAGCTTATCTAGAGAAGAAAGATACTTATTATAATATCTTAGAGAATGGAAAAATTGTAAATGAAAGCAGAAAAGTTTCTATAGGCAATCAACCTATCTTTGTGAATTTTAAAGAAGGTAAAGTATTAAATGATATGATTGAACAATATGATAAATTAAAAGAAACTATTCATAATAGTATCTCAGAAATTGAATATGAGCCAAGTAAAACAGATCCTTATTTAATAAAAATATATATGAACGATGGGAATCAAGTTATCGCATCTATTACTTCATTTGCTGAAAAAATGGTTTATTATCCAGATATTGTTCAAAAAATTGGGGAAGAAAATGGGATCATCAATATCGAAGTAGGAATCTATTTCTTTCCTTTTGAGTCCGTTATACCGGAAATAAATGAAGATAAATAAGATAAACTCAATAACTTTAAAAAAATTACACTAATTGTTTTGAATGTTGCTTTATTAAATTGGTGAAAAATTAAGCAGTATAAAATGTATTTGTTAAAATCGGTGACGTACTCAGAAAATGATAGTGTTATAACAATAAGACTAGTGTCATAAAAATAGCAGTAACCTTATATGGAAAAGATGCTTATTAGAAGATGAAAAATTACCGTAAATATTATTAATACACTAGATAAACCCTTAAATAATATGAGTTTTGAATATTCATTGTAACTGAGGTCACAAAATATTATAAAAACAATACCTTTTTTTACAGAACTATTTAGTAGATAAATGACTCACAATAAATAAGATGAATAGATAATTAAATAAAGCGGATAAAATTTAAGTATTTTATTAAAAATTTCGTAAATCAAGCGTCACTATGGTAAAATCAGAGGTAAGTACTATAAAATTAAAATTAAAACTAGAAATGAAGTATAAGGAGGTTTCAATGAATGAAAAATACTGGAATGTATGTAAGTCTAGATATTGGAACCACTTCAATAAAAGTTGTTGTTGCTGAGTTTATTAACGGTGAAATGAATATTATTGGAGTAGGAAATGAAAAATCAGAAGGTCTAAGTCGAGGAATTATTGTTGATATTGATAAAACAGTTGATTCAATTAATAAAGCCATTAAGCAAGCGGAACAAAAAGCAAACGTTGACATTAATAAAGTAATTGTTGGTATTCCTGCAAATAATATTGAAATTGAACCCTGTCAAGGTATGATTGCTATTTCAGGTGAAAATAAAGAAATAGTAAAAGAAGACGTGTGCAATGTACTATCTGCTGCTATGGTCAAATCGGTCCCACCAGAAAAAGAAATTTTAGCAATATTGCCAGAAGAGTTTATTGTTGACGGCTTTGATGGAATTAAAGATCCGCGTGGGATGATCGGTGTTAGATTAGAAATGCACGCGACCATGATTACTGGACCAAAGACAATTATTCATAATACGAAAAAATGCGTTGAAAAAGCTGGACTGCAGATTGAAAATATTGTATTGCAACCATTAGCTGCGAGTAGTATAGCGATGTCCAAAGGAGAAAGTGATTTTGGCACTATTTTAATTGATATGGGTGGTGGACAAACAACAGCCTCTGTTATGCATGATAACCAACTGAAATTCGCTTTTGTTAATCAAGAAGGCGGAGAATATGTGACAAAAGATATTTCAGTTGTCTTAAATACTTCTTTCGAAAATGCTGAAAGAATCAAACGAGATTACGGTTATGCACTTCCAGAAGATGCTTCGCCTGATGAAGAATTTCCGGTTGAAATTATCGGACAAAGTAAACCTATAAATGTCGACGAACAATATTTATCAGAAATTATTGAAGCACGATTGGTTCAAATTTTCGGGAAAATAAAAAACAAATTAGATTTTATAGAGGCACGTGATTTACCAGGTGGTATTATATTAACTGGTGGAGCGGCAGCAATTCCGGGAGTTATTGGATTAGCAGAAGATATTTTTGAAGCTAATGTAAAGCTGTATATTCCTGATCAAATGGGAATGCGTTATCCAACATTTACGACTAGTATCGGCTTAGTTAATTATGAAGCAAAATTAGACGATATTCATCAAATTATAAAAGATTATTCTTTAAATCAAGATATGCCTACCGAAGATGATAACACAATAAGACAAAAGCAATCTCAAATATTAGATTATGAAGAACAAGAACATCACTATAACGAAAAGCCGAAAAAACAAGAAAAGCGTAAAGAAGACACTTTAGTTTTTAAAGCTAAAAGTTTTTTCACGAATTTTTTTGATTAAATACACAGAACTGTGTGAGTAGGAGGAAATAGGATGGATTTAGAATTTGATGCAAACTTGATGAATAATGGAGCAATTATAAAAGTAATCGGTGTTGGTGGAGCAGGAAACAACGCTGTTAATCGTATGATAGATGAAGACGTTAAAGGTGTAGAATTTATCGTAGCAAATACAGATGTTCAAGCGTTAGCAGGATCAAACGCAGAGGTGAAAATACAGTTAGGACCTAAGTTGACTCGTGGACTTGGAGCGGGTGCTAACCCTGAAATTGGGCGCAAAGCAGCTGAAGAAAGTGAAGAGCAAATTTCTGATGCTTTAAAAGGAGCGGACATGGTTTTTGTTACAGCTGGAATGGGCGGAGGAACAGGTACTGGGGCAGCAGCTATCGTTGCTCGTATCGCAAAAGAACAAGGAGCCTTAACGGTAGGAGTCATTACTCGACCATTTACATTTGAAGGACCTAAACGTAGTCGTTTTGCTGCTGAGGGTGTTGCTCAAATGAAAGAGCACGTAGATACATTAGTTATTATCTCTAATAATCGCTTATTAGAGATTGTCGATAAGAAGACACCCATGCTTGAAGCCTTTCATGAAGCTGATAACGTATTGCGTCAAGGAGTACAGGGAATATCGGATTTAATTACGGCACCTGGATATGTAAACCTAGATTTTGCAGATGTTAAAACAGTAATGGAAAATAAAGGATCAGCATTAATGGGAATTGGTATGGCTAGTGGAGAAAATAGAACTGCTGAAGCTACAAAAAAAGCTATCTCTTCACCATTATTGGAGGTTTCGATTGATGGGGCTGAGTCAGTTTTATTGAATATTACCGGAGGTTCCGATTTAACTTTATTTGAAGCACAAGATGCTTCTGATATTGTTTCTTCAGCTTCTACAACAGAAGTAAATATTATTTTTGGAACCTCTATTAATGAGAATTTAGGTGATGAAGTCATTGTAACGGTTATTGCTACAGGGATTGATACAACTAAAAAAGCTGATGTGCATCCAAAATCTTCAGGAAGAAATCGTAATACAGACTCAAACGATTCATCAAAACGCGGAGAGGGAGCGCAATCAAGAGCTTCTAAAGATCCGTTTGGTGATTGGGATATTCGTAAAGATCCCAATGTTCGTGATCAAAATAGTCCTCATTTACCAACAGATGCTGATTCTAAAAAAGAAAGGTCTGAGTTCGACTTCTTCAAACGTGAAGAAAAAAACGAACGTGCACATAAATCAGAAGATGACAATATTGATACTCCACCATTTTTTAGAAGACGTCGTAAATAAATAAAATGATAAATATAAAAGAGAACGTCCTGCAGTTTGAAGAGAAATTTAACTATTCTTTGAATAAAGAGAAACTAAAAAAAACTAGTGTCCAAGTTGTTGCAGTAACAAAAAATAGATCTGTTCAATTAACAAAAGAGTTAGTTCAAGAAGGTTTTTATCATTTAGCAGAAAACCGTCCTGAAGGATTACTTGAAAAACAGAATGAATTAAACAACCAAAATATTATTTGGCATTTTATTGGAAATTTACAAACAAGAAAAGTAAAAAAAATTATTAATCATATTGATTTTCTGCATTCTCTTGACCGTTTATCTTTGGCAAAAGAAATTAACAATCGAGCAGAGGATAGAGTGTCTTGTTTTGTACAGGTCAACGTCAGTGGGGAAGGTTCTAAAAGTGGAGTCCATCCAGAACAGTTAGAAAAGTTTATTTTACAGTTAAGTGAGTATCCTAAGATCCATATTATTGGTTTGATGACGATGGCTCCACTGACTGATGATGAAAATGCAATAAGAAATGTTTTTTCAACATTAAAAATCTGTCAGAGAAAAATAGCACAGAAAAAATTGTCTTACGCTCCTTGTGCAGAACTTAGTATGGGGATGAGTGGAGATTACCAAATCGCTATTGAAGAAGGGGCAACTTATATCAGGATAGGTAGTTTGTTTTTTCAAGAGTAACTGGCTCTGTTAGCACCATTTTTCATTAAGGAGGATTAAAATGGGAATAAAAAATAAATTTAGTCGTTTTTTTGAATTAGACGAGGAAGACGAGTTGGACTCAATTTATGATCAAGGAATTCCCTCTTCTTCTAGAAGTGGAGAATCCAGAACGTCACAGGATAATGATAAAAGTATTCCTATTATTAATACTAAGCGAGAGAAAGCGAATAATAAAGTTGTTTCGTTTAATCAGCAAACTTCAACAAAACAAGCTAAAATTACAATTATTGAACCTCGAATATACTCGGAAGTACAAGAAATAGCAGATATTTTGTTGAGAGAAGAGTCCGTTGTATTGAACTTTTTTCGGATGGATGAAGAACAAGCAAAAAGAATTGTAGATTTTTTAACAGGCACCGTTTATGCTTTAGGTGGAGACATTCAGCGGATTGGCAATGAAATATTTTTATGTACTCCTGAAAGTGTAGACATTGATGGTGCACTAACAGATATTATGCGTGAAAAAGATTTATATTAGAAAAGAGGGATACTTTAAACGCTATGGATATATTATATTTTATTTACCTTATTTTATCGAGATTGATTCAAGCTTATTCGACTCTTATTATTATCTACATTTTGATGTCTTGGTTTCCGGGAGCTTATCAATCAAAAATCGGACAAATTATTGTTCGACTTTGTGAACCGTATTTAGGATTTTTTAGACGTTTTATCCCTCCAATTGGTATGATTAGTTTTTCTGGAATTGTAGCTATAGTCGTATTAAATTTAGCCCAAAGAGGATTATTCTCACTTTATCAAATAATAGCAAGAGTAATTTTAGGCTTCTAACCGGAGGGAGGTGTTCTGATGATAGAAAATGTTTATCAACATTTTAGAAAAGAAGAGCGTCCTTTTATTGATCAAGTTACCGGTTGGGTTAGAGAATGCGAAGATCAATATACGCCGTATTTAACAAATTTTTTAGATCCCAGACAAGTCTATATAGTGGAAACAATTGTTGGTAAAAGAAGTGGAATAAAAATCTATTCTTTTGGTGGTTATCAAATGGCTGAAAGAAATAGATTATATATATGTCCCGAATACTTTATTCCTAAACAAGAAGATTTTGAAGTATCTCTTTTCGAAATACGCTATCCTATTAAATTTACAAAATTATCTCATGGTAAAATCCTTGGAACATTACTTTCAACAGGTTTGAAAAGAGATTATTTTGGAGATATTATTTCTGATGGCGAACGTTGGCAATTTTTCATTAGTGATAGTATGAAATCATTTGTTCAAATTCAAATCGAAAAAATAGGTAACGTCACTATTAGATTTGTAGAAAAAACGTATTTAGATATTTTGAAACCAATTGATAGTTGGACAATCGTTCAAGAGACCGTTTCTTCCATGCGTTTGGATACGATTGTTGCTAACCTGTTTAATATTTCTAGACAACGCTCAAAACAAATGATTGAATCCGGGAAAATTAAATTAAATTGGTCAGAAATAACCCAACCAGATTTTGAATTAGGTATTTTAGATATTGTTTCTGTACGTGGATTTGGTCGCTTACAAGTTCAAGAAATAGAAGGAAAGACAAAAAAAGATAAATGGCGTATAAAATTTGGAGTCTTGCATAAGTAAGCTACTTTAGGTATTATAGTAGTAAATCATTAGTGTCAAATTAAAGATAAAAAATCAGATAATGGAGGTGTCTTAAATGGTGTTAACTCCTTTGGATATACATAACAAAGAGTTCCGTGTCAAGATGCGTGGATATGACCAAGACGAAGTGAACGATTATTTGGATCAGATTATTAAAGACTATGAAATGGTTTTGAAAGAAAATCGAGAATTAGAGAAAAATTTAAAATTTTCTGAAGAAAAAGTAACACATTATAATAATCTACAAGATGCTTTGAATAAATCTATTATTGTGGCCCAAGATGCTGCAGATCGTTTAAAAGAGAATTCTATAAAAGAAGCAGAGTTAATTGGTTTAGAGGCTGAAACAAATGCAAATCGTTTACTCGATGAAGCAGTTGATAAAGCTAAAAAAATTGCAACTGAGACAGATGAACTAAGAAAACAAAGTAAAATTTTTAAACAACGATTACAATTGATGCTTGAATCTCAGTTAGAAATGGTGAAAAATGAAGAATGGGAAGATATTTTAAAACCTTTACAAGATGATATATTAAAAATCCCAACTTTAAGAGCACTATTTTTTGAAATTGAACATGGTGAAGATCAAGAAGAGATGACAGAAATAGTAAATGATGAAGAGTTAGAAGATAATGAAAATCAAAATATTGAAGGTATGACACCGGCAATTGAGTTACCATAGAACTTAAGACGATGATTGGAACAGAAAGCAATAATATACTTTTAGCGAGTTAGAAATGGTGAAAGTCTAACAGTCTATTTTATTGTAAGATCCTCCAAGAGTGCTAATTTGAATAATCTATTAAAATTAGCCGGCTAATTACCGTTAATAATTACTTGAGAGGAATAAGAGCAATGTTCATTTCCTGAACTTGGGTGGTATCACGAATTCATTTCGTCCCTTTTTAGGGCGAAGTGTTTTTTTTATTCTAAATTTATCGTTTAAATTAAAAGCGTAGATTAAAAGTAGCATATAGTTAAAATAATATACAGAAAAAATGGAGGAATAAAAAATGAAAATGAAAGAAACGTTGCAATTAGGAAAAACAGCTTTTCCAATGCGTGGTAATTTACCTGTACGCGAACTAGAATGGCAAAAAGATTGGGAAGAAAAAGATATCTACGGCCAACGACAAGAGCTAAATAAAGATAAACCCACTTTTATTTTACACGATGGACCTCCATATGCTAATGGGAATATTCATATTGGTCATGCCTTAAATAAAATTAGTAAAGATGTTATTGTTCGCTACAAATCAATGACAGGTTTTCGTTCTCCTTATGTACCAGGATGGGATACACATGGCTTACCAATAGAGCAAGCCTTAACAAATAAGGGTGTTAAACGTAAAGAAATGTCTGTGGCTAAATTTCGCGAATTATGTGAAGATTATGCATGGGAACAAATCAATAAACAACGAGATGATTTTAAGCGTTTAGGTGTTGCAGGTGAATGGGATAATCCTTACGTTACGTTGACACCTGAATATGAAGAAGCGCAAATTCGTGTTTTCGGTAAAATGGCTGAAAAAGGTTATATATACAAAGGGTTAAAACCAATCTACTGGTCTCCTTCAAGCGAGTCCGCTTTAGCTGAAGCAGAGATTGAGTACAAAGACGTCAAATCTGCAAGTATTTATGTTGCTTTTAAGATTATTGATGGAAAAGGGTTGATTGATGAGTTTACCTCACTAATTATTTGGACAACAACTCCTTGGACTATTCCATCAAATCTAGGTATCGCGGTTCATCCAGAATATGACTATGTGGTTATCTTAGCTGACGGAAAAAAATACGTTTTAGCGAAAGATTTAGTTGATGCAGTAACTCAAGAAATCGGTTGGGAAAGCGTAGAAATCGTTAGTGAACTTAAAGGGAAAGATATGGAATTAATGACAGCTCAGCACCCTATGTATGATCGAGCATCATTAGTTATTTTAGGAGATCATGTTACATTAGAAGCAGGTACTGGATTAGTTCATACAGCTCCTGGACATGGTGATGATGACTACATCGTTGGACAAAAATATAAATTAGGTGTTCTATCACCAGTTGACGATAAAGGGTGTTTTACAGATGAAGCTCCTGGTTTAGAAGGCGTATTTTATGATAAAGGGAATAAAATTATTACAGATATTTTGAAAGAAAAAGACGCTTTGTTAAAATTAGATTTCTTTATGCATAGTTACCCTCATGACTGGCGTACAAAAAAACCGGTTATTTTCCGTGCAACACCACAATGGTTTGCTTCCATTGATCTTTTCAGAGAAGAAATTCTAGAAGCGATTAAAAAAGTGAATTGGACTCAGCAATGGGGCATGCAACGTCTTTATAATATGGTTCGCGATCGTGGCGATTGGGTTATTTCTCGCCAGCGTGCGTGGGGTGTGCCACTACCCATTTTTTATGGTGAAAATAATGAGCCTATTATTACGCCAGAAACAACAAATCATATTGCAAAACTATTTGGTGAGTTTGGTTCAAATGTTTGGTTTGAACGTGAAGCTGTCGATTTATTGCCTATAGGATTTACACATCCTTCTAGTCCAAACAATGTCTTTACTAAAGAAAAAGATATAATGGATGTCTGGTTTGATTCCGGTTCATCACATGAAGCAGTTTTAAAAGGAAGAAACAACTTATCGTTTCCTGCAGACATGTATTTAGAAGGTTCAGATCAATATCGTGGTTGGTTCAACTCTAGTATCACAACTAGTATTGCTATCAATGGTGAAGCACCTTATAAAACTGTTTTATCTCAAGGAATGGTGTTAGATGGTGATGGGCGCAAGATGAGTAAATCGCTTGGTAATACAATGTCTCCTGATAAAGTAACGAAACAAATGGGTGCCGATATCATTCGTTTATGGGTTTCAAGTGTTGATTCTCAAGCAGATGTCCGTGTAAGTGATGAGATTTTGAAACAAGTTTCAGAAGTATATCGTAAGATTCGTAATACTATGCGCTTTTTATTAGCGAATACATCTGATTTTAAATCACAAAATCATGCTATAGAGTTTGATGATTTACGTTCAGTAGATAAATATATGATGGTTCGATTAAATAAACTTGTTGAAAAAGTAGAAATGAATTACGAAAAATATGAATTTCCAGCAATCTATCAATTAATCAATAATTTTTGTACCGTCGATTTATCTCAGTTCTATTTAGACTTTGCAAAAGACGTTGTTTACATTGAAGCAGAGGATTCTTATGAACGTAGAGCAATGCAAACGGTCTTCCATACAGTGCTTGTTAAATTAACTAAATTATTAACACCTATTTTGCCTCATACAGCAGAAGAAATTTGGAGTCTATTAGGTGAAAAAGAGAAATTTGTTCAATTAGCTGAAATGCCACAAGTTGAATTTTATGAAAATGAAACAGAGTTAATGGACATGTGGAATGCATTTATGACTATTCGTCAAGATGTTCAAAAGGCATTAGAAGAGGCACGTAATGATAAGGAAATTGGTAAGTCTTTTGAAGCTAAGTTAACTATTTATCCTACTATACCAACAAGAGATTTATTCACAGCATTAAATAGTAATATAGAACAATTATTAATTGTATCGGACTTAATAATTGCAGAAGACAAAAAAGATGCACCAGAAACGGCTTTACAATTTGATTCATTGGCTATTGTAGTTGAACATGCTCATGGGGAGACTTGTGAAAGATGTCGTGCAATCAAAGAAGACGTAGGAACAAATGAAATAGCCCCAACTCTTTGCGTACGTTGTGCAGACATTGTTTCAAAGAATTTCCCAGAAGCTCTTGTGCCAGAACAATAAAATAAATTAATTATCTTAAATAATAAAAACTTCTTATAAATCATTTAGAAAATATTTTCTAAATGATAGTGTAAGAAGTTTTTTTATTGCTCGTTCTCTAAAGAAAATTTTACTTGATTTAAAATATTTTTAGCCCATGATTCTTTAACAGAAGGCAAGAGAGGAGTAAGGAGCAAACTTTTCTTTCCTTTTAATTGTAGATCTAAAGAGACTTTTAGCTGAATAGCATTCTCAGAGTATTGCGAAATGGTTAGTTGGCCAAGACCTGATACGCTTTTATTTGATGAAGAAAAAGTAAAGAGGACATCAGTCATTTTTGTTTCTGGTTTAAATTTAAATGTTAACAACGCTTTACGTGAAACAGGCCCCAAAGATAAATATAAATCTATTAAATAGATAGATTCTGAAATACTAGTGAGTTGATCAAATCCTGGTAAAAAAGTTAACCAAAAGGAAGGCTCTTTTATCCTCTCACAGGAGTTATTGAATGGAGCATTTATAGTAATCGAATAATGATTTAATGACATATTAACTCTCCTTTATTTAGATTAGTTAAAAAAACTCTTTGAGATTTCTCTCAAAGAGTTTTAGTCAAATAATAAACTACAATTAGCCTTTACGTCTTCCCATAATAAGTGAAAAGATAAAGATTAGTGCTACAGCACCAATTAATGCAGGTAAGATAGCAAAACCACCGATAACTGGACCCCAGCTACCAAATAATGAAGAGCCAATCCATGAACCGATGAATCCTACGATAATATTACCGATGATTCCTCCCGGTACGTCCTTGCCTAAAATCATTCCTGCTACAGCGCCTAAAACGCCACCTACAATTAATGACCAAATAAATCCCATTATGATTTCCTCCTTCTATATATATAAGTAAGTAATATAGCTATTACTCTATCACTGTTCCTATTATAGACATAATTCGTTCACATTTCAAGCAATATGCATTGGATAGTGAAATTTATTATAGAAAAATTAATCTTTAGCAATTAGTGGGCTAGTCCATAAGATGATTACTTGAGACTACAAAGGTTCTTGGACATCACTAATTTGTTGATTTGAACTACCCCTAAACTTAAGAATTAAGTCTTGTTTGTCAATTTCGTATCGTTCATCGATATAAGAAAGTGATTCAAGTTTATCCTATTATTCTAGTATCACTTCTTTCTATATATAACGAGTCCAAGCCCAGAAATCTTTAGTTTAGCCAAAGATTTCTTTTACTCATTTTGATAAAGGATTGACGAAAACTGTGCCCAAGAAAGTAGATAAATAATACTTTACAGGACAAAAAAATATAAGATCTGTAGCATTTTTTGTGACTTTATAATGGAAACTATTTGTACAGTATTCTGGAGTGGTAAAGCGTGTTTGACCATTAGAAGAGAAAAGGTGTTAATTTCATATTCTAAGCTCTTCATATCTTCGTAGATATCCTTTTTAGCTGCTTGAAGAACCCATAGTTCTCTTTGGTCAGAATCATCTGTCCATTTAACGGCTTCTGCAAGGTACTTTTTAAAATTCAGTTTTGCATAAAGAGCTATTCTACCAACACTATATTCATCGTAGTAACTAGAAGCAATGTTTGCAATAATTTAGCCATTTGAATAGCAGCTGTTTGGATAAGTTTCGGACTTTTTACTTCTACATTTCTAATTTTGAATCCTTCAGATAGTATATGTTCAAAATCAATCAGGCAGTAATTAATCATAGTAAAGTAGGGGTGGTAATCTAAATTATGGCAGTGGTTATCATGCCCCTTTTCGATAAGCATTATGGGCATGTTCAGGTAACAGGTGTAGATCAATAGATTTTCCTACAACTCTAATAGTCAAATTTCTCTGAGGATCAAAAACTGCAGTATCTTTATTAGTATTAAAAGCTCAATTGATATCTGCCTCATTTTTACGATTAATTGATTTTTGAATTTTGAAATCCATATAGGCATTGGCTAAATTTAAAGTATTTTAATTCATTAGTACTTGAAAAATAGTTTCTCTTATTTTATAAACACTTATCTTTTTATTATTAAAATGACGTAAAAATGAATCAGTTTTATCGTAATTTTATTAACTTTTTTAAGTAATTCTTGATTAAAGTTATTCTTGGAAGTAGTTAGTTGGGTTTCATCTGTTTTTATAAGCGAGTGGTAGATTTTTTCTTATTGAAATAACGTTCCTTGTCCGTCACACTTAATAACTATAACAGTATACGGGGTAACATGTTTAGATATATCATAATTTTTTATCTTAATATTTATTATATTATTTCTCGCCTGTATCAACAGTTGTTTTAAGAAAATGAAATAATCATCATATACAGGTTTAAATATACACTATTTATTGTACCGCTATTCAAAAATATAAGAAAGAAACTTGATAGATATGATATAAAAAAATAAAGCTCTTTCCTATTCGCTATATCATCGCAAATAAGGAAGAGATTTATTCTCCTTTTATTTAAGATTGATCGCTAGTCAACTCGAGAAGCTTATTTTTTAAAGAATCTTCCATAACAGATAATTCAATTTCAGCTTCTTTTCGCTTTAAACGACCTGTTTTCTGAATTTGCAATGTTTCTTGTAAAGTTTCTACTAAATCATTTTGAGTTTGTTGTAACGTTTCAATATCAATGATGCCACGTTCATTTTCTTTTGCTGTTTCAATAGTAGATATTTTTAACATTTCTGAATTTTTTTTTAATAAGTCATTTGTTGTTTCTGATACTTGTCGTTGAGCGGTAACAGCATCTTTTTGACGCAATAAGGTTAACGCGATTGCAATTTGATTTTTCCAAAGGGGAATAGCTGTGTTGATAGAAGATTGAATTTTTTCTGCTAAAGCTTGATTCGTATTTTGGATTAAACGTATTTGAGGAGCTTGCTGAATGGTCATCTGACGAGCTAGTTTCAAATCATAGGTTCTTTTTTCTAAGCGATCTAAAAATTGATTTAAGTCATTAACAATTTGAACATCCATCTGATTTGAACTATTTTCAGCGCTCTTGATAGCTTCAGGAATAAACGCAGTAGTTAGCTCGTCAATTTTAAGCTCGCCAGCTGCGATATAAATATTCAAAGCATCAAAATAGTCTTTATTTTTTTGATAAAGTTGTTCTAACATAAGATTATCACTAATTAAAGCGTTTTTTTCTTTATCTAACTTGACACTAATTTTATCAATTTGTGCACCAATTTTTTGGTATTTTGCTGTCATTTCATAGATTGATTTTCTGACTCGTCCAAATATTTTTTTGAAAACATTATTGTCTTCCGCTCTTAAGTCTTCAGGATTAGCTTCGTTCAGGCGAAACATCAAATCGTTTAAGGAATCACCTATTTCACCTGTATCCGAATTTTGAACTTGATTTAGCATAGCGTGGGAAAATTCACCTAATTTTTGTTGTGCAGCAGCTCCATAGCTCATAACAGATTGAATATTTGTAACATCAATTTGTTCAGCTAAATCTCTAGCTTGTTTCTGACGTTCTTCTGGTAATCGGTTAATTAAACGATCAACTTTTTCGGTTTCAACCATATCATTTTCAACTGAATCTTTTACAGAAAGTTTATTTAAACTAGCATCTCCAAAAGGATTTGATAACAATTCATTTAACTCAGAGTTTACTTCTTTAATTGAAAGATTATTTCTTGACATGTCATCTACCATTTTTTCATCTCCTTGGGCAATCTTATAATTCTTGGTTTTCTATTATTTCAAAATCTGTACTATCTCGCTCAATTGTTTTTTTTGCAAGTTCTACCTCAATACTCATATCATCGAAATCCTCTGACTTAAAAGCGACATAGTCTACTGCAATTAAGTGGCACATTTCGTCTATAGTTAGTGCGCTCTCATTGAGTACATCATATGTTGCTTTACTTTTAACTTCATGTTGATCAATTTCAATATATTTATTTGTCAAATCAACTAAAGAGGATAAATGAACATAAAGAAATTTGTTAGCTTCATTTAAACGACGCGGATTTTCTGTAATCTCTTTGAATAAAGATTTAACTAGGTGTAAAGTATTGTTGCGCTTTTCGATAGCCGTTAACTTTGAAATAGAGTACATGTTTCTTTCCAAAATTAAAATTTGAGTTTTCGCAAGATACATTGTTTCTCTAAAGAAATTCATTTCTTCTTTATTTAAACCATTAGATTTATAAAAATTTTCTTTTTCAGCAGATACTTTTTTTAGCTTAGTGGATGGCTTCTTGGTTTCATTATCATTTTGCATGTAGAAAAAGACACTGCCGAGTGCAATACTAATGATCAGGGACCACCAAAAATCTAAATTAAAAATAAAGACTAAAAGTAAAAAAAATAGAATTGTAGAGACACTAGTAAAAGTATAACGTAGTACGGCGATAATATTTTTAGAAAAATCATTCATCTTAAATCACTCCATAATTTTATTTTGATTTCATCGTTCAGTTTATTGTATATCTTTATTTTATCATATAAGCATACAAAAGGCCCATCAGACTTAAGGTTGATTTCTCTTTCTAGCTGTCAGTAATCAAATTATTTACTTAAAAGTTGCAAATAAGACTATAATTTCAATATTGATAAAGTAATTCTAGCACGGTATGATAAGAAAGACGATATCTATAATAATTAGGAGGAAATATAATGAAATTTAAAGAAGAAACGATTAAAAGCGACTGTATTTACAAAGGAAAAATTACAGAATATTGGGTAGATGAAGTACTTCTACCAAACGGAAAAAAATCAACTCGTGAACTAGTAAAGCATGCTGGCGCAGTTGCAATAATGCCTTTTACAATAGATGGAAAAATGATTTTTGTTAAGCAATTTCGTAAAGCAATTGAAAAAACGATACTAGAGATACCAGCAGGAATAATTGATAAAACGGATATAAATCCAATAGAAACTGGGAAAAGAGAGCTGGAAGAAGAAACAGGTTACCAGGCCAAAGTTTTTGAACTAGAAACATCATTTTATTCATCACCTGGGTTTTCAAATGAACTCTTATACATTTATCGAGCTGAAGAATTGACAAAAATAGAATGTCCTCTTGCACAAGATGAAGATGAGTTTATTGAACTTACAACCTTATCTTTTGAAGAAGCATGGACTGCTTATGAGGAAAAATTAATAATTGATGCTAAAACAGTATTTGCTCTTTTTTATTGGAAGATGAAACGACAATTGGAACAAATGAATAGATGAGGTTGTGAACAAAAAAATGGATCAAAAAACAAGAGCTGAATTGCGAGAAATTAAGGAAAAAGAAAAAAAAGAAAGAAAAAAAAGAAGCAAAAAACGAGATAAAGTTGAAAAAGATTATCAAAAAAAATTAGAAAAAAAAGATAAATCTTTAAAGAGTAGAAAAACAGAAAATGAAAAATACCGAAGTATTGATAAACTTTTAACAAAAGCGATTATTTTTGTCTCTATATTGCTTATTATTTTATTAATAATCGTTTTTTTAATCTAATTTTAAAGGAGAAGGAAATATGAGAATTGGAATTATCGGCGCTATGGAAGAAGAAATTATTTTACTGAAATCAAAAATGGAATCTCCAAAAGAATGGCTTCAAGCTAATGCTTTATTTATATCTGGAGAAATAGAAGGACACCAAGTTGTCCTTGTGCAATCAGGTATTGGAAAAGTGAATGCAGCAATTGCAGCTACGTTATTAATTTCTCAATGCGAAGTGGAAACGTTAATTAATACTGGTTCTGCTGGTGGAATAGGTAAAGGGTTGGCAGTTGGAGATATTGTTGTCTCGACTGAAGTGGCTTATCATGATGTGGATGCGACTATTTTTAATTATGAAATAGGACAAGTACCGCAGATGCCAGCTCGTTATACGGCTGATAAACGACTTGTTAAAATGACAATTGCCGCAGCTAAGAATGTTGGATTGCACCCAATTGAAGGATTAATTGTAACAAGTGATTCATTTATTGCTGGGAAAATTCAAAAAGAAAAAATAATGGAAGATTTTCCAGATGCATTAGCAGCAGAAATGGAAGGAGCAGCAATCGCTCAAGTTTGTTACCAATTCAAAAAATCTTTTGTTATCGTAAGAGCAATGTCTGATGTTGCAAATGAAGAAGCTAGTATTAGTTTTGATGAATTTATTATTGAAGCTGGAAAAAAATCAGCAAATATGGTTTTAGAATTATTAAAAATCAGTATGTAAAAGACAATTAATCAGTTACCCACTAATAAAAGTATCTTTATTTGAAAAGCGAGGAGAAATAATGGAAAGTATAGAAACGGAAAGGTTATTATTAGTTGCTTATAAAATCAACTATATTGAAGCGACTTTATTAGGAAAAGAAAATTTAAGTCATGTATCAGGATATGATGTAAGCAGTGAATGGCCAGGTATCGAGTTTTCTTTTTATTTACCCTTCGCGCTAGAGGAGTTAAAAAAAAGGCCTGAAATGGAAAAATGGACAAGGTTAATTATTTTAAAAAAAGAAAATAAAATTATTGGAGAAATAAGCATGCAAGGCAACGCTGGTGCGAGATGGATTCCAGAACTGGGATATGGAATTGTTGATTCTTATTCAAATCAAGGTTTTGTATCCGAAGCAATAAAACTATTTCTAAAGTGGTCAGTAGAAATGGAAAATATTTCATTTATTAAAGCTAAAACTTTTTCTAGAAATAAAAAGTCACAACATATATTGGAAAATAATGGATTTATTAAAACTGGAGAAGGTATAATTGGAAGAGATGAAAAGGTCATTGAGTTTGAGTGGAAAAATAAGTATAAGTAAGTTACACAGGCTCAAAAGAACAGCCAGAAAGAACTCTTCTTTTGAGCTTTAGTATCAATACTATCTTAAAATCTACGAAAAGAACTTTTTAAAAAAGGATTTCTTTTTAGTAACTTCCTTTTCTAGTTTTTTATCAGAATTTGGATATTTTTCCACAACATTAATAATTTCAATATTAACTGCTTGTGGAGCAACGTAAACTAGTCCAATATTACTTTTCTCAGCGTTTTCGTCTGTTACAATTCTAAAAGAACAGTCTAACTGGTTACTTAATTTAATGTAGGAATCTAAATCTTTTATGTCAACAGAGCCATTAAATAATAATGTATTCTTTGGATGTTGAGTTATTTCTTTCTTTACTTCTTTTGAATAATCTGTCGAAGACAATTGCTCGATAGTTATGGATAAATAAATGCGTTCTCTTAAGCTTCCAAGATATTTTTGACGCTCATCGGGTTTAGTCTGATGAGCTCCATACATACCTTTGCTTAAATAGTTTTGCATGTTATCTGAACCCATAAAGCTTCCCCTCCTTTTAATTTCTTTTACTTAATGAATTGGTTTTCTCTTTTATTATAACATATATTAGGATTTTTACATTTATAGACCATGGTATATAAGAATATAAGTACTACGTTAAAAGCACAGAAAGGAATCAAGCAATGAAAAATGTAGTGGTTTTTACTCAAGAAGATTTTGATATTTTCGCTATTGAAGGATTAGATTCTAGAATGAATGAAATTCGTAAAAAAATTCAACCTAAATTTAAAAAAATTGGAACAGATATTTCGAAAGACTTGAGCTTATTGCTAGGTGATGAAACTTTACCAGTGCATATTGCACAACACCTTAGAAGAACTAAAAATCCACCTCAAGATACTTGGTGTGCAATTGGAGGAGATAAGAGAGGATATAAAAAATATCCACACTTTCAATTGGGCCTCTA
Source organism: Carnobacterium iners (assembly GCF_900177385.1). NCBI lineage: Bacteria > Bacillati > Bacillota > Bacilli > Lactobacillales > Carnobacteriaceae > Carnobacterium > Carnobacterium iners. The sequence continues at coordinate 2,268,485 of NZ_FXBJ01000002.1, read as the reverse complement.
TCATTCTCATTTATTTATCTGGTTAGCATTTATTGATAATCCACAATTTGAAAAAGAAATGGCACAAAGTTTTATTGATAATAAGACTGTTATTCAATCATTACCTTCTGATTTTGTTGTTTCATACGATCATACAAAAGAAAACGTACAATCTATTGATGAAAGTGAATTAAGGAAAAATCTTATCAGATGGAGAGATAGTAAAAAAGGCGAGTTTTTAGTTGGTAGGCGATTAAGTGCCGCTAATCCAATTTTTAAAGATTCTGAAGCTTTTTATACTTTTGTATTAGAAACTTATAAATCTTTAGTCCCTATCTATAAACAAGCCTTTCAAGCTTATCCAAATTGACCTTTACACAATAGCAAAAAAATAACCGACTAATTCTAATGCAGAATCTGTTGGTTATTTTTTATGGATACAACGAGCCATATAATCATACAAAATTAATGCGTCGCTATCAGATAATAGATAAAAAATAAATGTCGAACGATTGCGTGTTAACGTGATAGATTTACCGGATACTTCAAGTATCGTTTGGTTATACACAATAATTACTCCTTTAAATAAATTATATTAGTTGAATAAATAAAAGAACTGTTTTCACTCTATAAAAAATAATCTACCAGGACAAACTAAAATAAGCAAGAAATACTTATTTTAAGTGTAGGAACTTTATTTAAGAGTTGAAAATCAGAGTAAACTAGAAATATCATCGGATTGTTTATAGACTTGAAATAATTTATTCAATAACGTAATATCTTCGCTAGCAAGTCTAAATAGTTCTTTAAAAACATGTTGAATAGCATCTGATTCGTCTCTTTTCTTGATAACAAGTAACATCTCACTTTTTAAATTGTCTAAACTGCTTAAAGCTGAGAGATACTCCTCAATAAAATCTGAAAAGTGATTTTTTCCATGCAGTAAATCTTCTTTTAAAAAATAAGAATTTTTAAAGCTTGATTCAATTACTTCACCTGGAGTTATATTAGCAGCTTCAGCTAAGCGCTTAATATCATTTCCAAAACTATCACTTACTTCAATCAACATAGTCATCACCTCAAATTAATTATTACTGTCATTATAAAGCATCTATAATTATTAAGGAATCAAGTGTTTATATATCATGAAAAACTTAAAAAGATTATGTCAGAATTGTGAAATAAAGAGTAGAAGGATACTGGCAGTTAGCTGATCTGGTTCAAATTTAATTTCTCGAAAAAAAATTAGAAATGAAATCAGACTTATTATAATCGACAGAAAAACAAACAAAAAACACAACTTTTTATAGTTGTGTTTTTTGTTTGTTATTTTTATTAAAGTTGAATTAGCGGTTATAGAACTCAACGATAAATGCTTCATCGATTTCAGCATATAATTCTTCACGTAAAGGTAAACGGTTCAATGATCCTTCTAATTTTTCTCCATCAAAACTAACAAATTCTGGACGTCCAAATAATGATTCAACAGCAGAAGTGATAATTTCCATGTTTTTAGATTTTTCACGAACAGAGATAACTTGTCCAACAGCAACGCTGTAAGATGGGATATCAACACGTTTGCCATCAACAAGGATATGACCGTGGTTGACTATTTGACGAGCTTGACGACGAGTAGTTGCGAAACCTAAACGGTAAACAACATTATCTAAACGTTGTTCTAGTAAGATCATAAAGTTGTCACCAACTTTACCTTCTTTAATCTTTCCAGCTTTAACAAATAGATTTTTAAATTGACGTTCGTTCATACCGTACATATTACGTAATTTTTGTTTTTCTTGTAATTGTAAACCGTATTCAGTTAATTTTTTACGGCTGTTTGGACCATGAGGACCGGGAGCGTAAGGGCGGCGTTCAATTTCTTTACCTGTACCTGAAAGTGAAATACCTAGACGACGTGAAATTTTCCAACTTGGACCTGTATAACGTGACATAATAAAATTCCTCCAATAATATTTTTTTTGGAGTAAAATAATAAGTTGATAGTTCAATACTCCGTGCAGTTTATTTTTCATTCTTCGCCTTTGCAGCCGCAGGTTACACAAATGCACCAATATTGGCAATAAACTGTTGACGCGAATACCACTTTCACGCTGCATTATTTTACACAAAATTAATTATACAATGGGTAACTCTAAAGAGCAAGCTTTGTATTTTCAGTGAAGTACAGATTAGCTATTTTTTTGTAAAATCTTAGCAAATAATTCTAAATAATGTTGATCCGTTTTATCGAATCGATTTGTTATAGGAGCGTCAATATCTAAAACACCTATTTTTTCACCATTTATTACAATGGGAATAACGATTTCTGATTTACTTGCAGCATCGCAAGCAATGTGACCTTTAAATTTAGAAACATCTTTGACAATTAGAGTTGTATTATTTTTGAAAGCCGTTCCGCAAACTCCTGCACCTATTTTTATTCTTATACAAGCTACTTTACCTTGAAAAGGACCTAAGACTAATTCGTCTGATGTTTTTTCGTACAAATAAAATCCCGCCCAATTGATATCTGGTAAGCTTTCAAATAATAAAGCCGCACTGTTACTCAAATTAGCAATCAAATTTGTTTCATCACCTAAGACTGCAGAGAGCTGTTTGTTTATTAAACGATAATATGATTCTTTAGGCACGAAAATTCCTCCTGTAATAAGCACACTTACTAGATAGGATAAATATAAAAACCTTTAAGTAGTGTCAGATTTCATTATATATGTTAATATACATAATAGGTATTTTTATAAGAAAATGCAAACAATGTTAACTTTTTTTAGATAATATATAAATGAACTAATTAATAACAACTATTTTATTATAAAATTAGCTGGAGGTATCAATAAAAATGAAGTTTGAATATATTTTGATGATTATAATCTTTTTGGCTCTTACTGCTTATTTGATAAGTTCTATAATGAAAAAAAGACATTATTCATTAATTGATGGGCTAGAGAAACAGAAATTTGAATTAGTGGATTTAACTATATCAGATGATCTGCTCAGAGCAAAAGAATTAGAATTAACAGGACAGACGGAAAAAAAGTTTGATCAATTACGCTTGGAATGGCAACGGATTGAGATAAGTACTTTTCCGGATTTAGAAAACTACTTGTTTGATGCAAAAAAAGCGACAAATCGTCTGCAATTAATTAGAGCAAAAACAATAGAACAAAAGGTAGTAATGCTAATAAAAAATATTAAAATAGATAGCAATGAAATCCAAACAGCCTTGCGTGAATTGTTACAAAGCGAAGAACAAAATTTATTAGAAGTTAAAAGAATACAAGAAACCTACCAAGAAATCAGGAAAAAACTACTGACACAGAGCTTTTCATTTGGTCCTGCATTAGAGAAGCTGGAAAAAAAACTGACTCTTTTAGAGGTTGATTTTGCTAAAGTTTCAGACTTAACAGTTTCTGGAGACCCTGTTGAAGCAAAAAGCATTTTAAATAAAATTGATGCAGATACAAAAGAATTGAATGACAGTACCAAACAAATCCCTGGTATTTTAAAACAACTGACTAATGAGTTCTCGGAGCAAATACAAGAATTAAAACAGGGGTACAAAGAGCTTGTCGAACAACAGTTTATATTTTTAAATGATACCATCCTAGCAGATATTGATTCTGTTGAAGTAAAGTATGAAATTTCCAAAGAGGCGATTGCGGACTGTGATATGGAAAAATCTAAATCATTAAATAAAGAAATAGAAGAAGAAATCAATCGTTTATATAGTAGTATGGAAATTGAAATTGAAGCAAAAAATTATATTGTTAAATATCAGCCTATTTTAGATGATTATATAGAGTTTATGATTGAAAAAAATCGTAAGTTGCTGATTGAAATTGACCGTGTAGCTCAAAGTTATGCATTAAATCATGATGAGCTAAATCAAACTCAAAAAATGCAAGAACAGTTAACAGAAATACAAGAAAATTTTGACACCTTTACAGATGGTTTGAATAGTCGTCAAGCCGTCTTTAGTGCGGTGAAAGAAAGCTATATAGAACATGCAAAAGAACTTGAAGAAATAGAGGGAGAACAAAAAATTATTAACCAATCCTTAATAGAGTTAAGAGAAGAAGAGAAAAAAGTAAAAGATAAAATTGATGATTTTGAATTTAATCTACGCGGAGTAAAACGATATATTGAGAAACAGCACTTACCTGGACTACCTACACAATACTTAGATTTTTTCTTTTTAACGACCGAACGAGTAGAAGAGCTATCTAAGGAGTTGAATAAATTAAGAATAGATATGAAGGACATCAAACGATTATGTAATTTATGTGATGATGATGTTGAATTATTAGTTGGAAAAACGGAAGATTTAGTAGATAATGCCCTATTGTGCGAATATATGATGCAATACGCTAATCGTTATCGACATACACATCCAGAGATAGCGAATGCTATAGCAGAAAGTATGGCAACTTTTAATACTCAATTTGATTACAATAAAGCATTAGAACAGATTTCAACGACTTTAGAAAAAGTTGAACCCGGATCATTTAAAAAAATAGAAGCAAATTATCTAGAAGATAAAAAAAAAAATTAATGAGAAAAGTGGCAGAGTCTTTCATTTAATTGGAAACTCTGTTTTGTTTTGTGTTAAATTAAATGATAAAAAAAGATAACAAGACTAATGAAATAGCTAATAGAAAGTGTGGAAAAAATGATTTATTTTGATAATAGTGCAACAACTAGTGTTAACGAAGAAGTATTACAAACAATTATAGAGGTGACTAAAAATATTAATGGAAATCCTTCTAGTATGCATGAAATTGGAAATAAATCTGCCGCGTTAATACATCAATCACGTACGCAAATAGCTTCTTTACTTGCAGTTAGCCCAGAAGAGATTTTTTTTACTAGCGGTGGAACAGAAGGAGATAATTGGGCTGTTAAAGGAACAGCTATTGAGAAAAAAAATTATGGGAATCATATTATTACAACAACTATAGAACACCCAGCTGTTAGTGAATCTATCTATCAACTAGAACAATTTGGTTTTGAAGTTACCTATCTATCAGTTGATAAAGATGGTATTATTTCCGTTAAAGACCTAGAAAAAGCTATACGAAAAGACACTATTTTAGTATCTGTTATGGCCGTAAATAATGAAGTAGGTAGCTTGCAACCCATTGAGGAAATTGGCGAAGTATTAAAAAATTATCCAACCATTCATTTTCATGTGGATGCCGTTCAAGCTATAGGAAAGATTCCTTTACTTCTAGGTCCACAATCTCGTATTGATATTGCTGTTTTTTCAAGTCACAAGTTTCATGGGCCAAAAGGAGCAGGATTTATTTACTTGAAAAAAGGAAGAAAGATAGCTCCTTTATTTAACGGAGGTGGACAAGAAAATCGTATGCGGAGCGGAACAGAAAATGTTGCCGGCATAGCAGCAACTGGAAAAGCTCTTCGCTTAATATTAACTGATTCTGTTAACAAACAAGAAAAGCAAAGAAAAATACGAGATTATTTAATGAATGAATTGGCTAGTTACAAAAAAGTAATGTTGTTTTCGACGAAAGCAGGAGCGCCACATATCCTTTGTTTTGCTTTAAAGGGAATTAGAGGAGAAGTTTTGCTTCATGCTTTCGAAAATGAGTTAATCTATATATCCACTACTAGCGCTTGCTCTAGTAAGAATAAAAAGAGCTCTGGTACTCTCTCAGCTATGCATATACCAAATACACTTGCCGTGGATGCTGTCCGTGTCAGCTTGTCAGATACAAATACGCTAGAAGAAGCAAAGCAATTTTTAAGTGTCTTTAAAGTTTTATATAAAAAATTTCAATCCATCCATGCTTAAGAAAGAGAAGTGAATAAGTAATGCAATATAATGAAGTAATGGTCCGATATGGAGAATTATCTACTAAAGGAAAAAATAAAAAGAAATTCATTAATAAATTAATCCAAAATGTAAAATTTGCTTTGTACGATTTTGAACAACTTGAGGTAACAGGCGATCGAGATCGGATGCATCTGAAATTAAATGGTGCAGATAGTGCTATTGTTTTAGAAAGATTAGAGTCTATCTTTGGCATCCAAAATTTCTCTCCAGTAATGAGATTGGAAAGAGATATTGAAAAAATGAAAAAAATAACCGTGGAGATGGTCCAAGAGTTATATACAGAAGGTAAGTCCTTTAAAATTACAGCACGGCGTTCAGATCACGAGTTTAGTCTGGATACGGATCAGATTAATCATTTACTAGGATCTGAAGTTTTAAAAAATATAGAAGATATTAAGGTGAAAATGAAAAATCCTGATATTAATATTCGCGTTGAAATCAGAAATGAAGGTATTTTTCTATCTAGCGAAACAATCTTAGGAGCGGGTGGATTACCAGTTGGTTCGAGCGGAAAAGGAATATTGATGTTATCCGGTGGGATTGACTCCCCAGTAGCAGGCTATTTGACGATGAAGCGTGGTGTAGAAATTGAAGCGGTCCATTTTCACAGCCCCCCCTATACAAGCACTAGGTCTCTACAAAAAGCTAAGGATTTAACCTCTAAAATGGCTGCATTTGTAGGGAATATTGTCTTTATTGAAGTCCCATTTACTGAGATTCAAGAAGAGATAAAAAAATGTGTGCCTGAGGGATATTCAATGACCGTAACACGACGGATGATGTTACGAATCACAGAAAAAATTCGTGAAAAGCAAAATGGATTGGCAATCATTAATGGCGAATCTCTTGGACAAGTAGCTTCGCAGACTTTGCATAGTATGATTGCCATTAATGATGTAACAGTCACACCGATTATTAGACCAGTTGTATCAATGGATAAAAATGAAATAATTGATTTAGCTCAAAAGATTGAGACATTTGAACTGTCTATCCAACCTTTTGAAGATTGTTGTACTATATTTGCTCCTACTACTCCAAAAACAAGGCCCGATTTAGAAAAAAGTAGGCGCTATGAAGCAAGACTTAATATAGAAGAATTAATCCAACATACAATGGATAATTTAGTTTACTCTGAAATAAAAGTGGGAGATACTCTAGAAAACCAGCAAACTGATAAATATTCTTCACTATTATAAATTAAAAAAGATCAGAAATAGACTTATCTCAGACGGATTAGAGAAAATACTATTTCTAATCTTTTTTCAATAAATCATAGAAAGCGTTTTTATGATTTTAATGTGATTTTTATCACAAAAAGATTGAGTTTTGTTTTTATTGATGATATGATTTAAAGAAAGAGATAGGCAATTGGAGGATTTTTAATGAAAAGTGAGCAGGAAGAACACTATGTACCTAGGGCAACTGCTAAAAGATTACCAGTTTATTACCGATGTTTAAAAAAGCTTGCAGATAAAGGAGTAAAGAGGATTAAATCACAAGAAATTAGTGAATTAACACAGATACCCTCAGCAACAATCCGCCGTGATTTTTCTCATTTCGGAGAATTAGGTAGAAGTGGATACGGTTATGAAGTTGATTACGTATTAGAAGTCTTCCATGAAATTTTAAATGTGAATAAAATCGTAAATATAGCTTTAGTGGGTGTAGGAAATATAGGTAAAGCGTTAATCGCTAATAATTTTCGTAGAGACGATAATATGAAAATAACATGTGCTTTCGAAAAAAATGAAGAAGAATCTGGAAAAATTTTATCCGGCGTTCCGATTTATTCTATCGATCAAATGAGAAGTGTTTTATCTCGTGAAAATATTCATGTAGCTATTTCTACCGTTCCGAGTGAATACTCTCAAGAGTCGATAAATATGCTAGTGGACTCAGGAATTACCTCTATTTTAAATTTTGCCCCAGGTAGAGTAGTTGTTCCTTCAAGAGTTGATGTTCGTTATATTGACCTGACTGGTGAAATATTAACATTGGTTTATTATGATGGGAAATTGCTTCCACCGACTATAAAAAGGTAAACATTAAGTATTATAAAAGTACCTAAAGTGTAATAATACTCTACTCTTACCTTTTTTTAATGAAAGGTAAATGAAATCTAAAATTTGCATTTCTCTTTTCAGACAGCGTATACTTAATGGGTAAATATGTTTAGAGATAGGAGCGAGTAAATATGGAATTCACAAAAAAAGGCAAGTTATTAAAAATAGAAGGTACTCAGCCCAACATAGGGGAAATGGTCCCAAATTTTTTTGTTAGAAATAAAAATGATGAAACGATATCTTTAGAAAATTGTCAAGGGGAAATTACTTTGATAAGTGTTGTTCCTGATATTGATACACGAGTCTGTGCGGTTCAAACAAAAGCTTTCAATAAAAATGTAAGTGAACTCGAAGGAATCAACTTAATAACTATTTCTACAAATACAAAAGATGAGCAGGAAAATTGGTGTGCAGGAGAAGGCATAGATATGGAAATGTTTCGTGATGTAGATTTATCTTTTGGCAAAATGTATGGAATAGCTATTCCTGAATTAAATGTACTAGCTCGCTCAGTATTTATTATTGATGCAACGGGCAAGTTAATCTACAAAGAGGTGGTATCAGAAATGTCTGATGAGCCGAACTACGATAAAGCAATCGAAAGTGCAAAAGCAGTACGTTAATTTAGACAGAATATTAAAATTAAGATTGAATTAACATCTTTTCAGTGCTAAACTAAATTATAGAAAAAAAGCAATGAACAAGAGAAGTAGTTTTGTTACATGGTTATCCAGAGAAAAGAGCAGATGCTGAGAGTTCTTGACCAAAATAAAATGAAAGTAGCTTGGGAGCTAACAAGGTGAATGTACAGTAACTTTGTTCGGAATGACGTTTCGTTAAAAACGTGAAGAGAGGTATATTTCTTGTGGAGATATACAAAATAGGTGGTACCGCGAATTAAAAAGCATTCGTCCTAATACAACTAGTTGTATTAGGACGAATGCTTTTTTTTGTTAGTTATAAACAATAAAAAGAAAAGAGGCTAAAAAATGTCTAAAGAATTGAAAATGCCGACGAAATATCAACCGCAAGAAGTTGAAGCCGGTCGCTATGAAAAATGGCTTGAAAAAGATTTGTTCAAACCAAGCGGAGATAAAACAAAAGAAGCTTATTCTGTTGTTATCCCTCCTCCAAACGTTACAGGTAAGTTGCATCTAGGGCATGCTTGGGACACAACTTTGCAAGATATTATTATTCGCCAAAAAAGAATGCAAGGCTTTGATACTTTGTGGTTGCCAGGTATGGATCATGCAGGGATTGCAACACAGGCCAAGGTAGAGGCTAAATTAGCTGAAGAAGGTATTTCACGTTATGACTTAGGACGAGAAAAATTTAACGAGACCGTTTGGGAATGGAAAGAAGAGTACGCTTTAGTTATTCGTGAACAGTGGGCAAAAGTTGGGATATCTGTTGATTACGGTCGTGAAAGATTTACGTTAGACGATGGATTATCAGAAGCAGTTAGAAAAGTTTTCGTTACGATGTTTAATAAAGACTTAATTTATCGTGGGGAATATATTATTAACTGGGACCCAAAAGCGAAGACGGCTTTATCAGATATTGAAGTTATTCATAAAGATGTTGATGGAGCTTTCTATCACATGACCTATCCATTAGCAGATGGCAGTGGTTCTGTAGAAATTGCTACAACGCGTCCAGAAACGATGTTAGGCGATACAGCAGTCGCTGTTCATCCTGATGATGAACGTTACCAGCATCTCATTGGTAAAAAAATTATTTTACCATTGATGAATCTTGAAATACCAATAATTGCGGATGAGTACGTTGAGATGGATTTTGGAACAGGAGTTGTTAAGATAACTCCAGCACATGACCCTAATGACTTTGCAGTTGGAAATCGCCATGATTTGCCGCGCACAAATGTTATGAATCCAGACGGAACGATGAATGAAATAACTGGTAAATACGCGGGGATGGATCGTTTTGACGCTAGAAAAGCGGTTATCAAAGATTTAGAAGCTCAAGGACGACTGGTAAAAATTGAAAAAATGGTCCATAGTGTAGGGCACTCGGAAAGAACGGGAGTTATTGTTGAACCTCGTTTATCTACTCAGTGGTTTGTTAAAATGAAGCCTCTTGCAAAAGAAGCAATCGATCTACAAAAAACGGAAGATAAAGTTAATTTTGTGCCAGAACGATTTGAAAACACCTATTTAAGCTGGATGGAAAATGTCCATGATTGGGTTATCTCACGCCAATTATGGTGGGGTCATAGGATACCAGCTTGGTTTCATAAACAAACGGGTGAACTTTACGTAGGGATGCAAGCACCTGAAGATAGTGAAAACTGGGAGCAAGATCCAGATGTCTTAGATACTTGGTTTAGTTCAGCTCTTTGGCCTTTTTCAACGATGGGTTGGCCAGATGAAGATTCAGAAGATTTTAAACGATACTTTCCTAATAACACATTAGTAACAGGTTACGACATTATTTTCTTCTGGGTAAGTCGAATGATTTTCCAAAGTCTGGAATTTACTGGCAAAAAACCATTTAATGATGTACTTATTCATGGATTAATTCGAGATGAAGAAGGTCGTAAAATGAGTAAATCCTTAGGCAATGGAATTGATCCGATGGAAGTAGTAGATAAGTACGGTGCAGATGCATTGCGCTGGTTCTTGTCTAATGGTTCAGCGCCTGGCCAAGATGTACGATTTAGTTACGATAAGATGGATGCTTCCTGGAATTTCATCAACAAAATATGGAATGCAAGTCGCTTTGCATTGATGAATATGGAAGATTTTACAGTTGAACAAATCGATTTAACTAGTAAGAAAACAATAGCTGATCGTTGGATTTTAACTAAACTAAATAAAACAATCGAAAAAGTAGCTGATTTATTTGAGCGTTTTGAATTTGGAGAAGCTAACCGACATCTTTACCACTTTATCTGGGATGATTTTTGTGACTGGTATATTGAGATGAGTAAAGAAATTTTATTTAATGAAGATGAAGAGGCTAAACAAACGACAAGAAGTGTTTTAGCTCATGTCTTAGATCAAACACTTCGCTTATTGCATCCAGTGATGCCTTTTGTAACAGAAGAAATATGGGAGAATATTCCACATATTGGAGAATCATTGGTTGTTGCCGAATATCCAGTTGTTCGTCCAGAGTTGTCAGATGAAGAAGCGACTGAGGGGATGGACGTATTAATGGAATTGATTCGTTCAGTTCGTAATATTCGTTCAGAAGTAAATACGCCTCTATCTAAACCTGTTGAATTGTTAATTAAAACAAATGATATTAAAGTTGAATCATTTTTGAAAAACAATACTTCTTATATTGAACGTTTCTGTAACCCTGAAAATCTAACTATTTCAAGTACCATTAAAGCTCCTGAAACAGCTATGAGTGCTGTCATTACAGGCGCTGAAATTTATCTTCCTTTGGCGGGATTAATTAATATTGACGAAGAGATTATTCGTTTAGAAAAAGAATTAGCTAAGTGGTCAGGTGAAGTTAAACGCGTTAAAGGTAAGCTATCTAATGCTAAGTTTGTTGACAATGCACCAATTGCTGTTGTTGAAGCAGAAAAAGCAAAAGAAAAAGAGTATCTTGAGAAACAAATGCTTGTTTTAGAAAGAATTGAAATATTAAAAACTCAATCATAATTAAATAAACTTGAAAAAAATCTTTGCCTTCACTACTATGAGAGAAGGCAAAGATTTTTTACTTTTTATTATACAATACTCTGTAAAAAACGATGACTACAAAAGACGGGGTGTAGCTAATGTTTAAAACTTACGAAGAAGCATTAAATTGGATTCATGGTAGAAAAATATTTGGAATGAAACCTGGACTTAAACGCATGGAATGGATGCTTAAAAAATTAGAATCTCCACAAGAAAAGATAAAAGCTATTCATGTTGCTGGAACAAATGGAAAAGGTTCGACGGTTACTTTTTTAAGAAGTATATTAGAAGCGAATGGTAAGATAGTTGGAACGTTTACGTCTCCTTATATTGAAACGTTCAATGAACGTATCAGTGTAAATGGAGAGCCTATTTCTGATGAAGAAATAACTCGATTAGCTAATATTGTTTACCCTTTAGCTCTTGAATTAGAAGAAACGGAGTTAGATGGGCCGACAGAGTTTGAAGTTATTACGACAATGATGTTTATTTATTTTGGAGAAGGTCATGCCGATATAGTAGTTATTGAAGTAGGACTGGGAGGCCTATTGGATTCAACAAACGTTATAATACCAGTAGTTTCAGCTATCACAACGATTGGTTTAGATCATATGCAAGTATTAGGAGAATCGCTAGCTGAAATAGCCTTTCAAAAAGCGGGAATCATTAAGCCGTTTGTTCCTATTGTAGTAGGAAAGGTTCCAGAAGAAGCTTTACAAGTTATTCAACAAGTTGCCAAAAAGAATAACTCTACTATAAAATTATTTGGAGAAGATTATTGGTCTTCTAAATGTCAGACTTTACCTACGTGGGGAGAACAATTTACGTTTGAAGACGAATATATTTATTTGAATCAGGTGCAAATAAAAATGTTGGGACAACATCAAATTGAGAATGCAATGGTAGCTCTTGAAACAATACAAATCTATTGCCAAGAAACAGGGTTAGAATTAAATCATGAAGCGATAAGAAGAGGATTAAAAACGGCTTTTTGGCCAGGAAGAATGGAAAAAATTAGTAGTAGTCCTATAATTATTCTAGATGGAGCCCATAACGAGCCAGCTATAGGTCGGTTAATAGAAACGATAAATGCTGATTTTAAACAGCAGGAAATTCATCTTATTTTTGCTGTTTTACAAGATAAGGCAGTTAATAAGATGATTAGCTTGCTAGAAGAGTTACCCAATTGTCATATCACATTAACGAGCTTCGATAATCCTAGGGCAGCTAAGATAGAAGAACTCGAGAGCTACCGACTTTCAGGTATAACAATAAAAGAATATTGGCAAGAAGCTTTAGCGGATATTATTCAGGAGATGGATGAAAATGACATCATTCTCATAACGGGATCACTTTATTTTATTTCAGAAGTTCGCACGCTATTAATAAAATAAGGTAAATGGATGAGTTAAAAATAAAAATAGCTCCTTTTCCTGCGTATATTTAAAAGGGATACAAAAAAGGAGTGTTTTTATGGTAGGGAAAATGACAAGTTTAGTTAATGAGGTACCGACTTTTTCAAGACCGAGAGAACGTCTTGAAAATTATGGCGAAAAGGCATTAGCTAATCACGAATTATTAGCTATATTACTTCGTACGGGCACAAAAGATTCGAACGTGATGGCACTTGCGATGAAAGTTTTAAATAAGTTTGAAAATTTATATTTCTTAAAAACAGCTTCAATTGAAGAATTAATGAGTATAGCGGGTATTGGCAAAATTAAAGCGATAGAAATAAGAGCTGCGATTGAATTAGGCATTCGTATTTCTCAAGCTTCTCAAATTAAGATTGGACAAATAACATCTAGTCGTAATGCTGGTGAGATGTTATTAAGTGAAATGCGTGATTTTCAACAAGAACACGTCATTGTCTTGTACTTAAATACAAAAAATGAGATTATTAAAAAAGAAACAGTCTTTGTAGGAGGACTAAACTCTTCAGTAGCTCACCCTAGAGAGATATTCAGAGGAGCTGTTCGATTTTCAGCAGCTCGTATTATTATTGGGCATAATCATCCATCTGGAAACCCTGAACCTTCAGAAGCGGATTTAATGTTTACTAAGAGAATGGCCACTTGTGGAGAGATGATGGGAATTGAAATGTTAGATCATATTATTATCGGACAAACTCATTATATAAGTTTAAAAGAACTTGGGATATTTTAATATAAGAAAACCTATTAAATAGTTGAACCATTTTATTGTTCGTGTTATACTTAATATAAGTTTTTGTTTAGGTATAAGAAAAGAATTGTTTCAAAACATTCCGATTCGTACCGTTAGCAAGGCTTAACAAAATGTGCAAAACGCACGAGGAGGATATTTAATTATGGAACAAGGTACAGTAAAATGGTTTAACGCAGAAAAAGGTTTTGGTTTTATCGAACGCGAAAACGGAGACGATGTATTCGTACATTTCTCAGCTATCCAAAGCGAAGGATTCAAATCTTTAGAAGAAGGACAAGCAGTAACTTTCGACGTTGAAGAAGGAAACCGTGGACCTCAAGCAGCAAACGTAAACAAAGCTTAATTTAAACTTAAATTAAAACTTATAAGAACTCAGCCCTTGGACTGAGTTCTTTTTTCTTTGATCTTAATTAAGATGTTTTTCACTAAATGAAAAACTTTATTCTGCAATAGTTGAGAAACAACTAAATTTTTCTTGCTATCTAAAAAACCGCATGTTACACTTAATTTAAGGTTTTTGTGAGGTAAAAGAAAAGAATTGTTTCAAAACATTCCAATTCGTACCGTTAGCAAGGCTTAACAAAATGTGCAAAACGCACGAGGAGGATATTTAATTATGGAACAAGGTACAGTAAAATGGTTTAACGCAGAAAAAGGTTTTGGTTTTATCGAACGCGAAAACGGAGACGATGTATTCGTACATTTCTCAGCTATCCAAAGCGAAGGATTCAAATCTTTAGAAGAAGGACAAGCAGTAACTTTCGACGTTGAAGAAGGAAACCGTGGACCTCAAGCAGCAAACGTGAACAAAGCTTAATTAAAACTTAAACTTCAAAAAGACCTGATAATTTTTATCAGGTCTTTTTTATATATAAAAATAAAGCGTTTTACTTGCTTAGATTATAGTATTGTGATAAAATAAACCCATCGTTCAATTTGCTATATGTGCAAGAATCGTTGCAAAACATTCTAGATCATATTTAAATAAGAACGTAAAAATACAAAGTGTTTAGTGCACGAGGAGGATATTTAATTATGGAACAAGGTACAGTAAAATGGTTTAATGCAGAAAAAGGTTTTGGTTTTATCGAACGCGAAAACGGAGACGATGTATTCGTACATTTCTCAGCTATCCAGAGTGAAGGATTCAAATCTTTAGAAGAAGGACAAGCAGTAACTTTCGACGTTGAAGAAGGAAACCGTGGACCTCAAGCAGCAAACGTAAATAAAGCTTAATTTAAATCAAAATTAAAACTTAAAAGAACTTAGCCCATGGACTAAGTTCTTTTTTCTTTAATTTTAATTAAGATATTTCTCACTAAGTAAACAAGCGAGTGAAAACATTTTTCTATAATTGTTTGAAAGTAGCTGGAAAATTCTTGCTATCTATTAAACCGCATGCTATACTAAATTTAAGGTTTTTGTGAGGTAAAAGAAAAGAATTGTTTCAAAACATTCCAATTCGTACCGTTAGCAAGGCTTAACAAAATGTGCAAAACGCACGAGGAGGATATTTAATTATGGAACAAGGTACAGTAAAATGGTTTAACGCAGAAAAAGGTTTTGGTTTTATCGAACGCGAAAACGGAGACGATGTATTCGTACATTTCTCAGCTATCCAAAGCGAAGGATTCAAATCTTTAGAAGAAGGACAAGCAGTAACTTTCGATGTTGAAGAAGGAAACCGTGGACCTCAAGCAGCAAACGTGAACAAAGCTTAATTAAAAATTGAATTTCAAAAGACCTAGTGATTTTCATTAGGTCTTTTTTTTGTGTATTATAAAATTACGATTTGATGGAAAATGTCTTTCTTAGCTAGCTTATTAAAAAAATAACATCTAAATAATTTATAAAAGTGTTCAATAAATAATGTTTTGAGTGGGAAAATAAAGTATGATAAAAATATAATAAGGTAAGTTCAGTTTTTTTTGTTATACTATCTTTAGAATCTATTGAGTGTTAACTAAAAAATAAATAACATTCTATAAAAACAATTAGATTTGATTGACTTGAGAGGATGAATTATGTGTTTAGATTTGGAAGTAAAGATATTGGAATAGATTTAGGAACAGCTAATACAAATGTATTTGTGGATGGTAAAGGAATCGTTTTAAGAGATCCTTCAGTAGTCGCTAAGGACTTATCAACTGGTGAGATAGTAGCAGTAGGTGAGGATGCAAGAAATATGATTGGTAGAACGCCAGGTTCGATTGTAGCCATCAGACCTATGAAAAATGGTGTTATTGCTGATTACGATACAACTGCTGCTATGATGAAGTACTATATAGAAAAAGCAATCGGGAAAACGATATCTAAACCGTATGTAATTGTTTGTGTTCCAAGCGGAGTAACAGAAGTAGAAAAACGTGCAGTCATTGATGCAACGAGACTAGCCGGTGCTAAAGATGCTTTTATTCTAGAAGAGCCATTTGCTGCAGCTGTAGGTGCTGGTTTACCAGTGATGGAACCAACAGGTAGCATGGTTGTAGATATAGGTGGTGGAACAACAGATGTAGCAACGATAGCTCTAGGAGGTATCGTAAGTAGTCGTTCAATTCGTTTAGCTGGAGATAGTATGGATGAAGGGATTATTCATTATATACGTAAAAAATATAACCTGCTGATTGGAGAACGAACAGCTGAACAAATTAAAATAGAAATCGGCTGTGCTTCAGTTGATAAAGCAGTTGAGTATGGGTCCATGGATGTCCGTGGGAGAGATTTATTGACTGGTTTACCACAAACCATTCAAGTTTCAGCAATAGATGTAGCTGAAGCAATCAAAGAAGTTGTAGACGGTATTGTTAGCGCAGTAAGAGAAACATTAGAAGAAACACCACCAGAAATTTCCTCAGATGTCATTGACCATGGTATTATTTTGACAGGTGGTGGGGCATTGCTTAAAAATATCAGCGATGCAATAGCTGATGAAACAGACGTACCCGTTTTCGTGGCAAATGATCCATTAGATTGTGTTGCCCTAGGTACTGGAGAGTCGCTCAAGCATATAGATTTATATAAAAAGAAAAGACTGAAATAAGTAAGGAAGTATGGTGTAATCAAAAAGATGCAGAAGCTATTTTACTTCTTGCATCTTTTTATTTGAAATAAAAATTTAGTAGATTACTAAGCTATTTAGTTAAAGTTATGGTAAAATAAACAAAGCCTGAAGAATTAATGAGGTGATAAATTGCGTCAATTTCTTTCAAATAAAAAATTAATTATATTGTTGGTGAGTGTCATTGTTTGCTTAGGTTTAATAGCCTATTCTATTTCAGGAAATGGTAAGCCAACATTAGTGCAACGAATTGGAAATGACATTACGGCTGTAACTGGTCGATTATTATCAAGACCGACTAACGTGGTTATCAATTTTATTGATTCAGTAGAAAATTTAAAAAATACCTATAAAGAAAATCAGCTATTAAAATCAAAAATTGATGGAATTTATGAAATAGAAGTAGAACTAGGTAATTTAAAACAAGATAATAAAAAAATGAAGGAACAGCTAGAATTACAAGACACACTTTCTGATTACGAAGAAATTAACGGGACAGTGATAAGTAGAAATCCTGATAATTGGATAAATCAAATTGTTGTCGATCGAGGAAGTCAGAGCGGGATAACTGTTGGACTATCAGTTATGGCAGATAATGGCTTAATTGGTCGTGTGATAGAAGTGAATCCAGCTAGTTCAAAAGTTCAATTAATTACAACTTCAGATCAAAATAATAGTAGAGTTGCCGCTTCAGTATCTTCAAAAGAAGGATTTGTTCATGGAATTATTAATGGTTACGATATAGAAAGCAATCGGTTAATTATGAAACAAATAACAACTAAGGTAACGTTGAAAAAAGGCGATCAAGTCATGACTTCTGGATTAGGTGGAATATCACCAAGTTCACTATTAATTGGTACAATAGATGAAGTTAAACTAGACTCACACGGGTTGTCTCAAGAGGCTTACGTTGTACCTGCATCAGATTTTGATGATATTCGTTATGTGACTTTTATTCAACGAACAGCTGAAGGCGGGGAATAAAATGAGTAAGAAATTGAAAATAAATTTTTTTATTCCAATGCTGATTTTTTTTGGCCTACTAGCGGATGGTCTTATTTCGAAAATTTTTTTTAAACAGTTATATGCAGAAAATGGGAATATTATGGTACCAAGACTGATCATTCTTATCCTTATATTGATTTCATTTTATTTTCCTAGAAATAAAATGATTTTATATGGAATTGTTTTTGGATTTCTTTATGATAGTTATTACGTAGGAATCTTAGGTATATATATAGCTATTTTCCCTTTAATTGTTTATGTTACAACTAAGTTGAAACAAGTTTTAAATCCAAATTTAATTACTATTGGAATGATAGTTTTTATTAACTTAAGTATCTTAGAAACAATGTTGTATTGGATTTATAGAGTTTTAGGTTTTACAGCGATTGATATGAATACTTTTATGGCTGGACGCTTAGGCCCTACTTTATTATTAAATTTAGTGTTTTTTATATTTACATTTTATCCATTAAAAAAAGCAATGATTAAAATGACTGGGAATTAAAAATGATGAAATCCTTGTTTGTTATTTAGATGATAGGAGTTGTTTGAGTGAAACAGAGTGTAACGTTAAAAGGGAGTAAGGATGGTTTCGTATTAACTTTAAACGAATCAGCTTCTTTTGCTACAATTGTTGGAGAGATAGAGCAATTATTAGACCATCTTAGGACGGAATCAAAAAAAGGTGACTCAAATGAAACTAATAAAGAAATTCTACTAGAGGTAGCAACTGGAAACCGTCTGCTAACAGATAAAGAAAAAAAAAAAATAACAAAAATAATAAAAGAAAATAGTCAATTTGAAATAAAAAAAATAAGTTCATCTGTTTTAACTTATAAAGCGGCGATAGCTTGGCAAGAAGCTAATAGCTTACAAATGGAAATGCACACGATTCGAAGTGGACAAGTGCTTCAAGCTTCTGGAGATATTTTGTTTGTGGGCAAGGTTCATCCTGGCGGTATAATTAGAGCAAACGGCAGTATTTTTATTATCGGTGAATTACACGGTGTCGCTCATGCAGGTTCTGAAGGCGACGCAACGGCAGTTATTGTTGCCGACTTCCAAACAAACGCACAAATACGAATAGCAGATAGCATTCAAATTATAGAGAATAAAATAACTGAAAATTTAGCTATGAAAAATAATGAATTCGCATTTATAAATGATTTACATGTATTAGCTTTTGAAAATCTAAATCATTTGAGGAAAATACGACCGACGTTAGGTAAAATGTTAGGAGGACTAATTTAAATGGGAACAGCAATAGTCATTACTTCTGGAAAAGGTGGCGTTGGTAAAACAACGTCAACAGCAAATATTGGAACAGCCCTTGCTTTACAAGGTAAACGGGTATGTTTAATCGATATGGATATAGGGCTAAGAAATTTAGACGTTATTTTAGGACTAGAAAATCGGATTATCTATGATATTATCGATGTTATTGAAGGACGAGCAAAATTACATCAGGCTATTATAAAAGATAAACGATTTAATGATAATTTATATTTACTACCAGCAGCACAAAATGCGGATAAAAATGATATTAACGGTGAACAAATGGTAGAAATTATTGCAGAATTAAAAAAAGAATATGACTATATTTTAATTGACTGTCCTGCAGGAATAGAGCAAGGTTTTCAAAATTCAATTGTTGCTGCAGATGAAGCGATTTTGGTGACAACTCCTGAAGTATCTGCTATTCGTGATGCTGATCGGATAATTGGCTTATTAGAACAAACACAATTAGAGCCACCAAAACTGATTATAAATAGAATTCGCAAAAGAATGATGCAAGATGGAGAACTTTTAGATGTGGATGAAATTACAAGGCATCTTTCTGTTGAATTACTTGGTATTATATTTGATGATGATGATGTTGTTCGATCTTCTAATAAAGGAGACCCAATTGTTTTAAATCCGAAAAATCCAGCTTCACAAGGTTATCGAAATGTTGCTCGCCGAATATTGGGGGAAACAGTACCGTTGATGTCGATAAAAAAAGAAAAAGAAAAATTTTGGAAAAAAATATTTGGTAAAAAAGATTAAGTATGTTATAGTGTAAAGAATAAGTAAAAGCAAAGACGAGAAAAAGTAAGTTTAGAAGTTTACAAGAGAGATTGCGGGTGGTGTGAGCAATTAAAATTCTAATCTGAACACACATCTCCAAGCTGACAGTTGAAAAATTTCAGTAAGCTGATCCGGTTGTAACCGTTATATTACTAGCGTTTAGTAGTCTTGAACGTAATAAGGTAGTCTTCTGTGAAGAGGCTACAAAAAAAGGTGGTACCACGATATAAAAATTATCGTCCTTTGATTTCCAGTTATTCGGGAAATCAAAGGACTTTTTTTATTTAGTTAAGTTATACGTTTTTTTAAAACAAGATTGGGGAGAATAAAATGAAAAATAAATTATTGAAGGTTATTACAGGTTTAGGTTTACTAGGATTAGCTTTGTCAGGTTGTGGCGAAGATTCGCGGGAAAAAGATAGTTATGAGGCAATAATGGGAAAAGGTGAAATTATAATGGGATTAGATGATACCTTTGCTCCTATGGGCTATAGAGATTCGAGTGGTGAAATTGTTGGGTTTGATATTGATTTAGCTAACGAAATTGGAAAGCGTATGGAAGTTAATTTTAAATTTCAGTCAATTGACTGGGCCTTAAAAGAGACAGAATTAAATGGTGGAAACATTGATGTTATCTGGAATGGCTATACAATAACTGAAGAAAGAAAAGAAAAAGTTTCATTTAGTAGTCCTTATTTAGATAATAGCCAAATTATTATTGTTCTAAAAGATAGTCCAATAAAAAATAAAGCTGATTTAAAAGATAAAACGATAGCTGCACAACAATCATCAAGTGCTGTCGATGCTGTCATGGCTGATGAAGAAAATGTTATAGAATCATTTAATAATGGAGAAATAGTTCAGTATCCGTCTAATAATGATGTTTTTAATGATTTAGCATCTGGTCGTAGTGAAGCAATTGTAGTGGATGAGACGTTAGGGCGATATTATATGAAACAAAATAAAGAAATTGAATATAGAGTTTTAGATGAAAATTTTGGTCAAGAAGAATATGCAGTTGGACTACGCAAATCAGACGATAAGTTAAAACAAGCTATAGATGAAAATTTAGCAGATATTAAAGAAGATGGAACCTATGATAAAATATATGATAAATGGTTTGAAGAATAAAAAACATTATTTAAATGAAGCATACCTCGGTATGCTTCATTTAAATAATGTTATTATAGAAGGCTAAGCTAATGAAAATACATATTATTTGACTATTTTATAAGAAAAGAGGAAGAGTATGGAACTAATTAATGATATTATGCCAGCTTTACTGAGTGGTTTAGGTACAACAATGCAATTATTTTTTATTATCTTTTTCTTAACTATTCCCTTAGGATTTCTAGTTGCTTGCATCAGAATTTATTCTCCGAAATTTATATCCTGGATTATTCAACTTTATATTTATATTATGCGTGGTACGCCTTTATTGCTTCAATTAATGATTGTATTTTTTGGCCTTCCATTAGTCGGGATTACATTTGACCGGTTTGTAGCAGCTATTATTGCATTTGCTTTAAATTATACAGCCTACTATGCTGAAATATTTAGAGGTGGTATCCTATCCATCCCACAGGGGCAGTTTGAAGCCATTAAAGTTTTAGGAATTGGAAGAGTACAAGGTTTTAGAAGAATTATTATTCCGCAAGTTCTACGTACCGTTCTTCCTTCTGTCGGAAATGAAGTTATATCACTAGTAAAAGATACTTCTTTAGTTTACATATTAGGCCTTGGGGAACTTTTGAGAGCGGGACAAATTGCAGCTAATACGTACGCCTCATTGCTTCCTTTTGTAGCAGTTGGAGTGATTTATCTTTTTATTACAGGGATAATAACGGTTATTCTAGCTATTATTGAAAAGAAAATTGATTTTTAAGGAGCGGATGAAATGGTGTTGAATGCACAAGGAATCACTAAAACATTTAATAAGATAAAAATAATCGATAACTTTGATTTTAATATAGATTATGGCGAAATTATATCATTAGTAGGTGAGTCTGGAACAGGTAAAACGACTTTTATGAGATTATTAAATAATCTTGAAGAGTTAGATAAAGGCGTTATTTCAATAACTAATGATTTTCTTTATAAGAAAAC
This sequence comes from Carnobacterium iners, assembly GCF_900177385.1. Classification (NCBI taxonomy): domain Bacteria; kingdom Bacillati; phylum Bacillota; class Bacilli; order Lactobacillales; family Carnobacteriaceae; genus Carnobacterium; species Carnobacterium iners. The sequence continues at coordinate 2,246,489 of NZ_FXBJ01000002.1, read as the reverse complement.
AACTGAAGATCGGGCTGAATATACTTCGAAAAAGGAACGGAATCGTTATGGTAATAAGATTGGAATGGTATTTCAAGATTATCAGCTATTTCCTAACTTAACGATTCTCCAAAATTGTCTTGAAGCACCTGTTCAGAAAAAACTAATGACGATAAAAGAAGCAACAAAAAAAGCTGAAAACTTACTAAAACAGATGAATATATTAGATAAAAAGGATGCATACCCTAAGACCCTGTCAGGTGGACAACAACAAAGAGCTGCAATTGCACGTGCAATGATGTTAAGTCCAGAAATTCTGTGTTTCGATGAACCGACATCTGCTCTAGATCGACAGTCTTCAAATGGAATTGGTGAAATGATACAAACGATAGCTGCTACTGGAACAGGTATATTAATTGTTACCCATGATATTGAATTTGCAGATAAATTTAGTACAAGAAGCCTCTCTTCTGAAACTTTTTTGAAAAAAGAGAAAACTATTGATTGACGTACAAGTCTCTTTTTGGTATGCTACTACTGTTGTTAATGTGTAGCACCACAACTACAACCGCGCGGGAATGAGTTTAGAAGTCCAGTAATGGCACTCACGACGGCGAGTCTAAGTCTAATAAGGAGGTGCGAATAAATGTACGCAATTATAAAAACAGGTGGAAAACAAATTAAAGTTGAAGTAGGCCAAACAATCTATATTGAAAAATTGAATGTTGAAGCTGGTGAAACAGTTATATTTGATGAAGTTATCTTAGTAGGTGGCGAAGAAACAAAAGTTGGTGTTCCAACTATTGATGGAGCTGTCGTTGAAGGTACAGTTGAAAAACATGGTCGTCAAAAGAAAGTGACAACTTTCGTTTACAAACGCAGAAAAGACTCACATCGTAAACAAGGACATCGTCAACCTTATACAAAAGTTATGATTAATGCAATCAACCTATAAGGGAAGTGGTGTTTGTGAATGATTCATGCATTTTTTAAACGGAATGAAGAAGATAAGATTGTTTCTTTTGAAGTTACGGGGCATGCAGGGTCAGGAGCTTACGGAACTGATATTGTTTGTGCAGGTGTATCAGCTTTAACAATTGGAGCAACAAACAGTTTATCTGTTTTGGGAGAATTTACTCCTTTAGTTGAAACAAATGATGAAGTTGAAGGTGGATACCTGTTTGTTGAATTACCATTGGAAATCAATGAAAAACAATTTATTACTGCGCAGATTCTTTTGGAAAGCCTTCTTTTATCTTTAAAAAGTATAGCAGAAGAGTATCCCGAATATGTTAAATTAACTCGAAATTAAGATTAAAAACAGGAGGTGCAATTAAAATGTTGAAAATGAATTTACAATTATTTGCCCATAAAAAAGGTGGCGGATCTACAACTAACGGTCGTGATTCTCAATCTAAACGTTTAGGTTCTAAACGTGCAGATGGTCAAACTGTTACCGGCGGATCAATTTTATACCGTCAACGCGGTACTAAAATCTACCCGGGTAATAACGTAGGAATCGGCGGAGATGACACTTTATTTGCTAAAGTTGATGGCGTTGTTCGTTTCGAACGTAAAGGCCGCGACAAAAAGCAAGTATCTGTTTATCCAGCTGCTCAATAATTTAACAAAAAAGCTCTTCTATTTTGTAGAAGAGCTTTTTTTTATTATTTATTTTAAAAGAAATAGGAATACTTTAAAAGAAAATGACTGATTTAATGACTATTATTTTAAAGTTCATAAAGAGTAAGACAATCATCACAGTACTTCTCGTTTTTTTAAAAGTTATAGATGAATATAAAGGTGTAAATAAGATACAAAGAAGTATCTGGGCTTTTTTTATTTTAATAGTCTATTTACTGCTTAAAAGTCTCAATCTGCTATTTTGCTATGGTTAATGGTATGATTAACCCGAGATAAATATTTAAAAAATAGAGAAATAAAATTTGAAATGAGTCTTGAAAATTAAAGCTTTATTCGGTAGAATAATACAGGTAGTAAATAAATTTAAACAGATAAATAAGTCTGCTTAGAGAATAAACTAAGTTGCTAAGTAGCTATAAATTAAGAAAAGAGGTTGATAAAGTGTCTCAAAAAGAGATTGAACGTTTATTTTCAGAGTTAGATACTTCAGTTCAACTATTACAGAAAGAATTAGGTGTTTCATATTTAGAAGGACTTTCTGAAACTGGAGAAAATATTGTGGATGGAAGAAAAGTAGCACAAGATAGTGATCGGCTTTCTGATCAAGCAGTGAAAGTATTAACGAGTCTTTATCAAAAATTGCCTCTAAATAAGATGGATTCAGAAGAAATAAGAAAAAGTTTTCAGTTAGCTCTTTTAAAAGGTGCAAAAAGCGACCAAGTACAAGCGAATCATCAGATGACACCAGATGCTATTGGTTTTATATTAGCTTACTTAATTGAAAAAGTTATTGATGCGGATATAAAAAAAATTCGCCTACTTGATCCAGCAATTGGAACAGGAAATTTATTATCGACCGTTTATAATAGTTTAACTTTGAAAAAAATTGAAGTTGAGGTTGAAGGGATAGACAATGATGATTTATTGTTATCATTGGCTTTAATTAATTTTGAACTTCAAGGACAAAAACTTAAATTAACCCATCAAGATGCATTAACTGATTTGTTACTTGATCCAGTAGACGTCGTTGTAAGTGATTTACCAGTTGGTTTTTATCCAATAGACGAAAATGCTAAACGATTTAAAACGAGTTCAAATGAAGGCCATTCTTATGCTCATCATTTATTTATTGAACAAAGTATCTATTATTTAAAGGATAGTGGCTATGGCGTTTTCTTAGTTCCTACACAATTATTTGAATCAAAAGAATCCGCCGCATTAACTAAAATGATTCAATCCGAAGCGTTTCTTCAAGGTATGCTTCATTTACCGAAAGAATTATTTAAATCAGAACAGTCAAGAAAATCTATTCTTTTAGTTCAGAAAAAAGGTGGTAAAGCAAAACAAGCAAAACAAGTTTTGTTAGCTCAGATACCTGATTTTAAAAACCAAACTTCTATGCAACATTTCATGCAAGAAGTTGAAAATTGGAAACAAGAAAATATAAAAATATAAAATAAAGGGGTTCTCATTATGTCAAAAACAATTGCAATCAACGCAGGTAGTTCTAGTTTAAAATTTACTCTCTACGAGATGCCAGCAGAAGAAGAAATTGTATCTGGAATTATTGAAAGAGTAGGCTTAAAAGACTCTGTATTTACAACTAAATACAAGGGTGAAAAATATAAAGTAATTGAAGACATTAAAAATCATGAAATTGCAATACAAATGGTTTTAGATAAATTAATTGAATTAAAAGTAATAGAAAACTATGAAGAGATTACAGGAGTAGGGCATCGTGTTGTTGCTGGTGGAGAAATTTTTAAAGATTCAGCTCTAATTACTGATGAAGTGATTGCTCAAATTGAAGGCTTAGCAGAATTTGCACCACTACACAATCCTGCAAATGCTACGGGGATCAAAGCATTTAAAAAATTATTACCAAATATTACTAGTGTAGCAGTATTCGATACCTCATTTCATGCATCTATGCCAAAGGAAAATTATTTGTATAGTATTCCAATGAGTTATTATGAAGATTTTTCTGCTCGTAAATATGGAGCGCATGGTACGTCTCATAAATATGTTTCAGAACGTGCAGCTGAGATGTTAGGTAAGCCACTTGAAGATCTTAAATTAATCACTTGTCATTTAGGTAATGGAGGCTCTATTACAGCTGTTAAAGGTGGTAAATCAGTTGATACATCGATGGGCTTTACTCCTTTAGCAGGAATTACTATGGGAACTCGTTCTGGTGATATTGATGCATCTATCTTACCATTTTTAATGAATAAATTAGGTCTTACTGATGTTAATGAAATGATCTATATTTTGAATAATAAATCAGGGTTACTTGGTCTTTCTGATATTTCTAGTGATATGCGTGACGTAGAAGAAGCAGCAGAAGAAGCTGGAAATGAACAAGCACAAACGGCTTTAGATATTTTCTATAACCGTGTACAAAAATACATTGGTCAGTATTTTGCTTTGTTAAATGGTGCAGATGCTATTGTCTTTACAGCAGGAATCGGAGAAAATTCTCCTGAAACACGTCAAATTATCATTGATGGTATCAATTGGTTTGGAGCAGAAATTGATGAAGAAGCGAATAAAGTAAGAGGCAAAGAACGTATTATTTCTACTTCTGATTCAAAAGTAAAAGTATTGTTAATTCCAACTGATGAAGAAATTGTTATCGCACGTGATGTAGAAAGATTGCGTAAGTAATCTCTATTTAATAAAAATAAAGAGAGTCCTAAAAAGTGAAATGCTTTTTAAGACTCTCTTTATTTGAACAAATTATGATTTTGCAACGTTATCTAAGTCAGTTCTAACAATTAAAACATCACATGCAGCATGTCTAATAACGTATTCAGAAACAGAGCCTATAAAAATACGTTCAACAGCATTTAAACCAGTTGCTCCTAATAAAATCAAATCAATTTCTTTATCTTCCGGTATTTGTTTTGCAATTAAAACTTTTGGTGAGCCATATTCGATAGAGTAACTAATATCTGTAACTCGATGATTTTTAGCATAACGTACATACTCTTCTAAAGTAGTAGTAGCTTGTTCATTAGCTTTTTCAGCCATTGAACCATCAAACGTAGAAATACTTTGAAAAGCTCTTGTATCAATTATATGAGCTAAAATTAGCGAAGAATTATTTCGTACAGCAACTTGGACACCTTTTTTAAATGCAAGTTCGGCCTCTTTGGAACCGTCAATAGCGACTAAAATTCGATTATATTGTTGTAACATATAAATCACTCCATTCTAATAAGTTTATTAAACAAGTTGATAGGTACTTTTAACTACTTCTATTGTACCTTAAATAAATCCGTTTTCATAGAATTTACATTCAATGTTTGTGTCAAGTTTTTCTCGAGCGTCCTATTACCATGCTAGTTTAGACGTTTTATTCTTGTACACTCATCAGCTACCGCACGGCTACGCCGCTTGCTGGCCCATCTTTTGGGAGAAGGTTCCTAAAACCAGGAACCTTCTCCCAAAAGACAGGAATTAACGAAAACTTTTAATTAATTGTCCTATTGCTGATGAACGGGAGGCATATAACGGAATAGTCCCATTTTTTGCCCCGACTGACTGCCGTGTTTTCTCATGCAATAACGACGATAAACGAACCGTTTGGTTTAACTTACGTTGATTTCTCGCACTTCTATTTTGTTGGTGAAGATAGGCTTCACGCAAGGTGTGATTAAACATCCCTTGTTTTACCTTTACCATAGCTTCGCAACCTTCTGCGCTCCAATGCATTCCTCGCTTTTTCATGCGAAAAGAGATACGTCGTTGATTGGACTCCATTGCGCCTAAACCTCTTGCGTCCTTCGGCGCTTGTTCTACTTTTTCGCGCCAATCGAAAATTCGATCCCAATTTCGTACTACATAGGTTCGAAATGTAGTCAGTTTTTCCACTGCAGAAGTTTCATCTAGCGTACTTTCATACGTATCCAACCAAATAGTTAACTGATCTAAATCATGCGTCTTTAATGCTTGTTTGACCTGCTGTTTAAAAATGGTAGTTTTCACGCCAAATGCACGGTTTAACCCTTGAAAAACATGATAAGAGTCTAGCTGATTTAAAACAGGGTAGTTCGATTGAGAAAAAGCTTCTTGGAATTTGTCTGCGGTATACCCTTGTCCGCCGTCACTATTTGTAATGATTTGAGCTTGTTGTAAGGCATAATGATTCGCTGTAAAGGCTTGAATCTCTGCCCAAAAACCAGCGGTTTTTTTAGTCGTCATAATGGCTTTGGGTTCCTTTAAAGAGACGCGTTTTCCATTTTTATTCCAGCCTTCATAAAGGATGGCATGACGAACTTCTAAGCTCTTTTTCTTTTTTGTCCCACGGACAAAAACTCCATCAGCCTCGGCATAAAGATAGTCTACCTTTTTTCCTTCCGGCAACTCAGCTGATTCTTCTAGTTCCAATACGCTCTCTTCATCTTCACGTGCTTGTGCGGATCCAACGCGTTTGAGAAGACTACCGACTGTTTGATGACTAATCGTAACAGCTGTCCATTCATTTAACATATTTGCAGTATCTCTATAAGTAACTTTACTCGCCAACTCTGCCACTTTTACTTCTACTAATGGACTATGGCGTTGATATTTCCGAATACCTAGCCAGTCATCTAGCGGATAATGATTTTGACTCTCTTGATCTATCATCAAGGTACGACAATAACGAACAGACCCAAAAATAAACTGAACGGTTTTCCAATCTTCTCGTTTCACTTTCCAACCTTCCTCTTGTTTCTGCTCTTTGATTACCTGATTGAGATGAGTGAAGACATCTCCTACTAATTCAGCGAATACTTCATACATACAGACTTGAATAGCTTCTTCTGTCTCTATTAAATTGCTTGAATCCTTTATTATTTGGTAAACCTTTGATATAATCTTATTCATAAGAAGGCCTCTTTCATTTATGTATTTGCCGCTCAAGCATACATTTATGATAGAACGTCTTCTTTCTTTTTGCTAGTAAAAAATAATAGTATCTCGAGAACTATTTTACACATACCATTCAATAGATAGTTAAGATAAGAGAATCGAATAAAATTACATAAAATAATATAAGCTGAAAATAAAAATAAGTATAAAAAAACTAGCTAAACTTAAAACACTAAATGAAAACCAAATAGAGGGATAGAAAATTGGGATAACACTAGCAAAGGCTAAAAAAGTAAAAAATATACCAAAACTAAAAAAAAGTTATGAGTAAATTTTTTTCTTTCAACGTTAGTTATCGGAATGAAAACGATTGCATTACCACTTATTAAGAAAAAGGGTAATGAGAATAAAAGAAATGCGAAAACGCCAAATAGAATTTGTAGTAACATACCAGTTTATCCCTTCTGTCAATAGCTAGGATTAGTTTTTTTTAGTAGTTTAGAGGTGATAAAATAGAAAAAAGCCACTCAATAAAGAATGGCTTTCAAAGTTTTTCAACTTTAATAAGAAATCCGGTGATGCCGTTTATACGTCCAGGTTGTATTGAACCCGCATTTAGCAGGTGGGCTCCACTGTCAAACGTCTAACTACCAAGTGAAAAGGCTTGTTATTTGCTTGAGTCAGTTTGGATCCCAAGGTATTATTAATTGTTCGGTCAACACATGTTGGACGTGACGAACATCTCAGAATTCTTATCTTTATACTAGCATGCACATAAGATAATGTCAATAATTTAAGAGTCCTTAAGAATATGGAATATACCTATATTACAGCAAAGATAGCGCTATCTCATTATTTCCTTTGATTGATTTTACTGTATTGTCTTGCTAAAGCATCTTCATATTTTCCAGTATGATTTGGATAATAGTAAATAGCTTTTTGTAATTTATTAGGTAAATACTGTTGTTTAACCCATGCTTCTGGATAACTGTGAGGATACTTGTAGCTTACCCCACGATCTAACTTTTTTGCACCTTTATAATGAGAATCTCTTAAATGATCCGGTACGTCACTACTTTTTCCAGAACGAATATCTTGCAAAGCTGCATCAATTGCAATAATAGAAGAATTTGATTTTGGTGAAAGACACAAATCAATCACTACAGTAGCTAACGGGATTCTAGCCTCCGGAAAGCCCAGTCTTTCGGATGCTTGGATTGCTGTAACTGTCCTTTGAGCAGCAGAAGGGTTAGCTAGTCCAATATCTTCATAAGCAATGACCATTAACCTTCTTGCAATAATGGATAAGTCACCTGCTTCAATCAATCGGCCTAAGTAATGCAAAGATGCATTAACATCACTGCCTCTAATAGATTTCTGAAGTGCTGAAATAACATCATAATGAGCATCGCCATCTTTGTCATGGGTCAAGGCTTTTCGCTGAATGCATTCTTCTACAATATCTAGAGTAATTTGAATGATTCCATTATCATCTGGATTAGTAGACTTAACGGCTAACTCTAATCCATTGAGAGAGCTTCTCAGGTCTCCGTTAGTTGCTCTTGAGAGGTGCAATAAAGCATCATCTGTGATGCGAACGTGGTATTTACCTAAACCTCGCTCCCTATCTTCAAGAGCAGAATTTAGAGCTAGTTGTATATCTTCAATAGAAAGCGGCTTTAATTCAAAAATTTGGGCTCGACTTCTAATAGCAGGACTAATTGAAATATAAGGATTCTCGGTCGTTGCTCCAATTAAAATAATCCGACCACTTTCTAAATGTGGCAATAAAAAATCTTGCTTGGGTTTATCTAAACGGTGGACTTCGTCAAGCAAAAGAATGACAGAACCACTCATTTTTGCTTCTTCAGCAACGATTTGTAAATCTTTTTTGTTGTCAGTAGCAGCATTCAACATACGAAAAGCATATTGAGTAGAACCCGCAATAGCACTTGCAATACTTGTTTTTCCAGTACCTGGAGGTCCGTATAAAATCATAGAAGAAAGCATTTTTGCATCGACCATACGTTGAATAATTTTACCTGGTCCTACCAAGTGTGTTTGTCCAATAATTTGATCAATTCGAGTAGGCCGCATAAGGAATGCCAAAGGTTTATTCATGTTTTACACCTCCATAATAGTTACCTTATTAGTATATCACTTTAAAAGTTTAGCATCTAGTTAGAAGGAACGTTTGTTTGTATAAATTATTAATTTAAAATGATAAAAAGTAAGTAATATTCCCTATTATTAAGGAATTATGCTATCATTAATTAAAAGAAAAAGTGAAGTCGTTTAATAGAAAAATAAGATTTTCTTAGAATTTTCGGTTTATAAAGGAGTGGGAACCATGGGGGGAAAGTTAGAGTTAAAAGAAGATTCATCTTTCATTGTACCAGAATTATCTAACATCGAAATAAAGGCAAAGTTGGAAGCTGAAAATATATTAAATGAAGCTTACCGTCAAACGGATAGTATCTATCGGCAGGTTCAAGAGCAACTAGTTGAATTTAAACAGAGTATCAAACAGTCTAAAAAAGAAATAGAAAAAGAAAAACAAGAAAATATCCAAGATACCGAGAAAAAAACGGCACTTTTAGAAGTTAATTATGCTGTTAAAAAGTAACTGTTAAAAAAATAATTTGAGCAAGAAGAAGTACAAATAGATATCTGGTTTAAAAATAAAACTATTGAATTCGAAAATAACTTAACTAGAAAAAACAAGATTATCAAAATGAGGTGGATGGTTATTTAGACTACTTGAGCAAAGAGAGCGAGTGGCTTGCTTTAGACCAAGAATAACTTGATATCAATTCAGAAAGTAAAGAAGTTAAATTGTTTTTTATTTTGCAAGAAAAAAGAGAACAGTATGAATTAGAATTAGCTAATCAATTAGATTAGTATACTAAACCAACGAATGTCAAAAAAATAAAGGTTTAAAGCTTATTATAGCCATAATTCTTTTTATCGAACAGTTGTTATTTAACTTTTTAAGAAAAAGAATTTGCAATTGAATCAAGAATGCCTATACTAATAGCCTGTGCAGCATTGTATTTATTTTATATTTATTTAGTACAAGGAAGAAAAGAGAAAAAAATAAAAAACGAAAAAACACAATTATTACAAACGATGTTGATTGGACAGTATGCAAAATTTAATGAGCAAAAAAAATTCAGATAAAATAGAGCGTTCTTTTGCTGGTGATTTTAGATTTTTAACTCTCATGCAACCGGATCTAAAAGAATCAGAGATAAAGCGCACAGTTTTAGAATCAGAAAATATAGCGCTGAGAAAGCATTCGCTGATGAAAAATACAACAGAAGACTCATTTTGATAAGTTTCAAAAAGGGATAGGAGTAATAGTAAAGATGACTGAAGTATCTACATTCAAACAAGTCAAAGAATTTCATGCTGTTTTTAATCCAACAGATAATAGTACTCCAACAGCGCTTACTTCAAAAGAAGCACTCAATCGGGCGAATTTTTCAACAGAAGAAATAATAGAGTTCCTATATGCAAGTGTGCAAGGAGATTTGATTCTATTTGAAAAAATAATCCAACAATGGGAGTACACTATTAATAAAACAGTAGCAAAAATAAAAATAGAAAAAAAAGAGGTTAAATCAATTTTAGTTGGCCAAGTAGATGCTTTAATAGATGCCAACTACTTTAATTATGGTTCTTTTGTTTTAATGGGCGTAGACCCAACACCCATTTCAACCATCGTACATGAAGCTAATATGGGGAAATTATTTCCTGATGGCAAGCCTCACTATCGTCTAGGGGACGGAAAAGTACTAAAACCAAAAAATTGGGAACAAGAATATGCTCCAGAAACTAGAATTGAAACTGAAATTGAAAAACAAATTAAAGAAAAAAGAGGTAAATTTTAAAATGAAGACAATTAAAGACAATATTAAAGAAATTGAAATGGATCAAGCATTTCATCAAGCTATTTATGGAATCGAAAAAGAAGGATTGCGTGTTTTAAATTCTGGAGAGTTGTCTTTAGCAAAACACCCATCTGAACTTGGGAATCGTTCTTTTCACCCTTATATACAAACAGATTTTAGTGAAACGCAATTAGAACTAATCACTCCTCCACTTCATTCTATCTACGAAACGAATCGTTGGCTGAAGGGTATTCACGATGTTACGCTCAGAACAATTCCTAAGGATGAATTTATCTGGCCGATGAGCATGCCAGTTCCTTTACCGGAAGAGTCTATCATTCCAATAGCGGATTTAGATAATCAGGACGCAGTAGCTTATCGAAATCATTTAGCAGCTAAATATGGAAAAAACAAGCAAATGCTAAGTGGGATACACTACAATTTTGAATTAGATAAAGAGATGATGCGACAATTGTACTTAAACCAAAAAGATTATACTAATTTAGTTCAGTTTCAGTCATTTGTTTATTTAAAACTGGCAAGAAATTTTTTGCGTTATCGTTGGATTTTGACTTATCTATTAGGGGCAGCTCCAGTAGTCGATTCTTCTTTTTTTAAAAATAAAAAATGTGAGATGACCCTTCCGGAAAAATACATCAGAAGTATCCGCTGTAGCCACTTTGGCTACGCTAATTCAGAGGATGTTTCTATCTCCTTTGAGTCCGTTGAAAAGTATGTTGAAAATTTAGAAACAGCTGTAAATGAAGGTAAGCTATCTGAAGAAAAAGAATTTTATTCAGGTGTTCGTTTAAGAGGAACTAAAAAAGCTCGTGAGATGCTAGAGCAGGGAATTTCTTACGTAGAATTAAGGATTTTTGATTTAAATCCTTTTAGTGCTTTCGGAATAGCAGAAGAGGACATGCAGTTTATCCACTTATTTTGCATGCTAATGATTTATAAAGAGGAATCGGCTACGATGGCAGAAGTCGAAAAAGGGAAAGAAATGAGTGATTTAGTCGCATTAGAATACCCATTTGATACTACTCATTACCATCAAGAAGGAATTGAACTTATCAATCAAATGATAAAAATGATTCAAGAGACTAATGGGTCGCGTGATCAAATAGACTGTGTCCAACAGGCTAAAGATAAACTTGAAAAACCAGAAATGACACTAGCAGCTCGAATGATAAAAGGAATTGAAGAGAGCGGAGATTATGTTTCTTTTGGTATGAAACTCGCCAAAAAATACAAAGAAGAATCACTTGAAAAACCTTATATAGTAAGAGGATTTGAAAATATGGAATTATCAACACAGTTGCTTATTTTTGATGCCATCAAAAAAGGAATAACAGTAGAAATTCTAGATGAAACAGAACAATTTTTAAAATTAAGTTATAAAAACCAGATTGAATATGTCAAAAATGCGAATATGACATCTAAAGATCAGTACATTGCTCCTTTAATTATGGAGAATAAAACTGTTACAAAAAAAATTCTAGCTAGCAAGGGATTTAACGTACCAGCTGGTGAAGAATACCATGATAAAAGTGAAGCTGAAAAAAATTATTGGCTCTATAAAAATAAAGGCATTGTTATAAAGCCAAAATCCACTAATTACGGAGTTGGTATCTCTATTTTTAAAGAGGGTGCTAACTTTGATGCTTACCAATCAGCTTTAGATTTTGCCTTTAAAGAAGATTCAACTATTTTAGTAGAAGAATTTATTGAAGGAACAGAATATCGTTTCTTTGTATTAGATGGTAAAGTTGCAGCAATTTTATTGCGTACACCTGCCAATGTTATTGGTGATGGAAAACAGACTATAAAAGAATTAGTATCAGAAAAAAATAAAGATCCATTAAGAGGAACTAATCATCGTGCACCGTTTGAAGAGATTCAATTAGACGAGATTGAGCAACTCATGTTAAAAGAACAGGGATATACTACTGAAAGTATTCCTAAAAAGGATAACCAAGTGTTCTTGCGTGAAAATTCAAATATGAGTACTGGTGGAGATTCTACTGATGTAACAGATAGTATTGATGAGTCTTATAAAAAAGCAGCAGTAGAAATGACCGGAATAATAGGAGCAAGAGTTTGTGGAGTAGATTTAATTATTCCAGATTATAATCATATTTCTACAAAAGAAAATCCTGGTTATACTGCACTTGAAGCGAACTTTAATCCAGCGATGCATATGCACGCATACGTATCAAAAGGAGAAGGACGACCATTAGCAATGGGTATTTTAAAAATGCTTTTCCCTGAAATAATCTAATGTTTGATAAGGAGAGATTCGACAAACTTGTTGATAATCTCTTTTTATCTTTACTCTTTAAAGTAATACCATGACGATAAATAAATTAACACGGAGGGTAACAATGGAAAGAATTTATTTTGATTACGCTGCAACTAGCCCTGTTCATCCTGAAGTAATAGAAGTTGTTCATGATGCCATGATCAATCACTTTGGTAATGCATCAAGTATTCATCACCTTGGAAGAGATAGTCGCCGTATGATGGATAATGCTAAAAAGGTATTTGCCGATAGTATTGGTGCTAAACCAAACGAAATTGTTCTTACAAGTGGTGGTACTGAAAGTGACAATACGGCAATCATAGAAACAGCTTTTGCTCGTGAAAAAGAAGGTAAACATATAGTTACGACAGTTATTGAACACCATGCCGTTTTAAAGCCAATGGACTATCTTGAAAAATTAGGATTTGAGATTACTTATCTTTCTGTAGACAAATACGGAATGATAGATTTAGAAGTATTAAAGGAAGCTTTAAGAGAAGACACGATACTTGTCTCTATCATGTACGGAAATAATGAAGTAGGCTCATTATCAGCTATTAAATCGATAGGAGAAATAATAGTAGAAAGTGTGTCAACAGCTTATTTTCATACAGACGCTGTTCAAGCTTATGGCTTAGAGTCAATAGATGTAAAAAAAGAATCCATTGATTTATTATCTACATCAAGTCATAAAATAAGTGGGCCTAAAGGAATTGGATTTTTATATATAAATGAAGCCATTCACTTACCAAGTTTCATGCTTGGTGGTGAACAAGAGATGAAACGTAGAGCAGGAACAGAAAATATTCCTGCAATAGTAGGATTTCAAAAAGCAGTAGAAATAGCACAATTAACGAAAGAATCACGCAGAAATGAGTATGATAGTTTTAGTCATCGTTTAATCCAACGATTAAATGATCAGAAAGTTGATTTTGAAATAAATGGCCATCCAGATAGTCGTTTAAAACACATTATTAATATTTGGTTTAAGGGAGTTTCTTCAGAAAAGTTATTATTATTAATGGATTTATCTGGTCTTGCTATTTCTGCTGGCTCAGCTTGTACAGCTGGGAATATTGATCCTAGTCACGTCCTAATAGCGATGTACGGAAAAGAAAGCCAGCGAGTAAAAGAATCAGTTAGAATTAGTTTTGGAATAGATACAACCATGAAATCAATTGATTATTTGGTAACTGAACTAATCAAATTAACGAATAAATTAAAGAAATAAAGAAGATATTAGGTAGTACGATTAATTCAATAATTATGATATAGTAGGTATAGTAAAAAAACTAAATGAGGTGGATGATTTGGCATTTGAAAAAGTAGCAAAACTTCAAGGATCAGAGGATGTATATGCACTTAGTCCAGATTTAAAGAAATATACGTTAAGAGATAACTCTTTCGAAGAATTAAAAACAGGTAATTTTCAGTATCTTCGGACACTTACTAGTGATTCAGCAGTTAACCAAGAAGTAAAATTAAAGATTATAATATCCGAGGACTTATCTAAACTAAAAATAGCAACAACGACTATGAATGGTTTAAGGCCAATCATCATTTATAAAGGCGATGCATTTAAAGAAATACGTGAAAAATATGAATTTATTATGCAAGATTTTTTAAACAAAAGCATTTTGGAAAAAAAATAAACCGAATATTGAGAAGCATGGAAAAAGGGGTGGTACCTATTTTCATGCTTCTTTTTAGAGGGAAAGCTAGTTAAGTATTCTTGCTTTCTTCCAAAAAGTCAGTATAATGAACTAGACTGAAAAGATACGACCTTCAAATCGTTAAGATTTTCAGAATCTAGTTGAAATGATGGTGAAAGTATGAAAGACAACAGCAATACACGTGTTGTAGTAGGAATGAGTGGTGGAGTAGATTCGTCTGTCACAGCTCTTTTACTAAAACAACAAGGCTATGATGTAGTAGGAATTTTCATGAAAAATTGGGATGATACAGATGAGTTTGGAATGTGCACAGCAACAGAAGATTACAATGATGTTGCATTAGTTGCAAATCAAATTGGCGTTCCTTACTATTCAGTGAATTTTGAAAAACAATATTGGGACAAAGTATTCCAGTACTTCTTAGATGAATATAAAAAAGGTAGAACACCTAATCCTGATGTCATGTGCAATAAAGAAATTAAGTTTAAAGCTTTTTTAGATTATGCAATTGAATTAGGAGCAGATTATGTTGCGACAGGTCATTACGCCCAAGTGGAACGTGATAAAAAGGGCATAACTCATATGTTAAGAGGAATCGATAATAATAAAGATCAAACTTATTTTTTAAATCAATTATCACAAGAACAATTAGCTAAGACATTATTTCCATTGGGTCATATGGAAAAAAGTGAAGTCCGTAAGATTGCAGAAGAAGCTAACTTAGCAACAGCTAAGAAAAAAGATTCTACGGGAGTTTGCTTTATCGGGGAAAGAGATTTCAAAAAATTTTTAATGAACTACTTACCAGCTCAACCTGGTAAAATGTTGACACCAGATGGTGAAGTAAAAGGAACACATGACGGCTTGATGTACTATACAATTGGACAAAGGCAAGGATTAGGAATCGGCGGTGGTGGGGAGTCTAGTGAACCTTGGTTTGTCATTGGAAAAGACTTGAAGTCAAACACACTATTTGTCGGACAAGGATTTCATCATGAATGGTTATATGCTACTCACTTGGATGCGACCGATATTCATTTTACAATAGATAAAAAACAAGCAACAACATTTAAATGTACGGCTAAATTTCGTTATAGACAAGCTGATACAGCTGTTACGGTCCATTTAAATGAAGATGGGACAACAGCTAGAGTTGAATTTGACGAACCTGTTCGTGCGATTACTCCTGGACAAGCAGTTGTCTTCTATGATGGTATGGAGTGTTTAGGTGGAGGCACAATTGATGCGGCTTATAACACATCAAGAGAATTACAATACGTTTAATATTCTAGAGAGACAGGACGCTATTTGTTCTGTCTTTTTTCTATTTTGATTTTAAAAAGAATGGTGATAAAGTGGAGATAGAAAAACGAGTTTTTTTAGTGTAAAATAGTGGGAGTTGTAAAGGAGTGAGCAAAATGAACCAAAATCATAAAGCTTTTCAATTATGGGAAAATGGCCAATTGAATGAAGCTATTCAGTTATTATTTAAAGAAATTGAAAAAAACAGCGAGAATAGCGATGCCTATTGTAATTTAGCTAGTCTTTTGATTTTGGCTAAGAAATATGAGGATGCGCAAGTTGTTTTAGAAACCGCTCTTAAAAAGTACCCTAAGCAATTGGAATTGCTTTATGCATTCGGTAACTTATATTATCATAAAAATAATGCTATAAAAGCTTTAGACTACTTTATTAAAGTTTTTAATGGAAATGAAGTTCGTTTAAAAGAGGATGCAACCATCATGATAGGACAGTGTTATTTAGTACTAAACAATCCTAAAAAAGCATTAGTTTATTTGTTGTTAGCTCATGAAAATAATAAAAAAGATAATTCAGTCATCCTGCTATTAGGTGATTGCATGATGCAAATTAGCTATTTTAATGAAGCAAAAAACTACTATATAAAATCGTTGAAATTATCACCTGACAATGATGAAGCTTTATTTAAAAGAGGATTAGTAGGTGCAGCTTTGAAAGAAAAGTCAGAGAATTTTACTAGTTTTTTTGAAAAATCAAAAGAGCTTGATCCCAAAAAATATGAAGAAAGACTTTATCAACTAAAAGAGATAGAATCATTTATTTTTAGCCAAAATAACAATATAAAAAAAGAGACATACGATAGAAGGGATGGATAAAAGATGGCTGAACAAGAGAACTTAGAGTTATTTTCAACGGAAGAACCATACATAGTGGGACAAACCGTAGCCATATTTTATCAAAATCCAACTAATTTTTATAAAGTATTACTGGTAAAAGTGATTGAAACCAATACAAATTATGATGATAAAGAAATTGTTATTACTGGTAGTTTTGGCCAAATTCAAGAAGAAGAGAGTTATCGGTTTTATGGAAAAATAGCAGATCATCCAAAATTCGGGGTTCAGTTTAATGCTTACCGCTATAAACAAGAGAAGCCAACTTCTATAATGGGTATAGTAAATTATCTTTCTAGTGATAAGTTTCCTGGGATTGGAAAAAAAACAGCAGAGAATATTGTTGATGCTTTAGGAGAAGAAGCAATTGATCGAATAAGTAATGATCCTACTGTTTTAAAAGAAATCACCGGTTTAAACGAGAAGAAAAAAGCAATTTTAGTCCAAACGATTCAAGCAAGTGATGGCATGGAAAAAATTATTATTGGATTAAATGGATACGGATTTGGTAGCCAATTAGCGTATAATATCTATCAACTGTACCAAAATGAAACGTTAGAAATCATTCAAGAAAATCCATATCTATTAGTACAAGATATTGAAAATATTGGCTTTAAAAAAGCTGATGCGATTGCTGAACAACTTGGATTTGCTTCTGATTCACCTGCTCGTTTAAAAGCTGCCGTTTTTTATGCGTTAAATGAGTTGTGTTTGAGTCAAGGAAATACTTATACGTTAGTAGGTCCACTCTTAGAAGAAAGTTTGCGCGTATTAGAATCAAGTCGACCTTATATTATTGAACCGGATTTAGTTGCCTCTGAATTGGTTCATCTTATTGAAGAAAACCAAATTATTGAAGACAATAAAAAAATATATATTAAGTCTCTGTATGCTGCAGAGTGGGGTATTACTTCATCAATAAAACGATTAATGGATCGTAAAAAAATCAGTTATAAAGCACATGATATTCCAAAAGAAATAAGGAAATTAGAAAAACGTTTAGCTATTTCCTATGGAAAATCTCAGTTAAAAGCAATTGAAGAAGCCATGCTATCACCTGTTTTTATTTTAACTGGTGGACCAGGTACTGGTAAGACAACTGTTTTAAATGGGATAGTTTCTTTATTTGCCGAATTAAATGGGCTATCTCTAGATTTGAATGACTACACAGATAAGGTTTTTCCTGTTTTACTTGCTGCACCAACGGGTAGAGCTGCTAAAAGAATGAATGAAACGACGGGATTACCAAGTAGTACCATTCATCGCCTTTTGGGTTTAAATGGGAGAGAAAACAACAATGCTGACCAACAATCTGAACGTGAGTTAGAGGGTGGGTTATTAATTGTGGATGAAATGTCTATGGTAGATACTTGGCTAGCTAACCAGTTATTACGAGCGGTTCCTCAAAACATGCAAGTTTTACTAGTGGGCGATAAAAACCAACTACCTTCTGTCGGTCCAGGACAAGTATTGCATGATTTAATTGATGCAAAATTAATTTCTAGTATGGAGCTAAATGAAATTTACCGTCAAGAAGATGGTTCTTCTATTATTCCATTAGCTCATGAAATCAAAGATGGGCGCTTACCAACTGATTTTACACAAAATAAAAAAGACAGGTCACTAATTACTTGTAATGCTCACCAAATAGAAGAAGTTATCCGTCAAGTTGTGACTAAAGCCAAACTAAAAGGATATACGCATCAAGATATACAAGTTCTAGCGCCGATGTATCGTGGACCAGCTGGAATTGATGCAATAAACAAAATGATGCAAGAAATTCTTAATCCAAATGATTCAGGAAGACGTAAAGAAGTAAAATTTAATGATAAATTCTACCGAATTGGTGATAAAATACTACAATTAGTAAATAATCCTGAATTAAATGTGTTTAACGGAGATATGGGTGAGATAACAAGTATCTCCTATGCAAAAGAAACAGATGATAAAGTAGATGAATTAGTGATTCAATTTGACGCAAACGAAGTGACGTATAAAAGAAATGAGTGGAATAAAATAACACTCGCTTATTGTTGTTCCATTCATAAATCGCAAGGTAGTGAATTTAAAATGGTTATTTTACCTATGGTACAAAATTACGGTAGGATGCTTAGAAGAGATTTATTGTATACAGCTATCACTAGAAGTAGTGAGTTGCTGATTCTTTGTGGAGAAATTAGTGCGTTTCAAGAATGTGTTGAAAAATCATCCGCTACTAGATTGACAACCTTAAAAGAGCGACTATGGGATAATGATGCGGTCCTTTTAGAAAAAGAGACGACTGAAAAAGATGAAAAGATGAAAAAAGTAACGACTAAACAAAAAAAAGCTCCGGAAGTTACCGGAGATGAGATTTCATTATTCGAAGAAGGAGAAATAAACGTAAAAGAGGATAAGTCTAAAATATATCGTTTAACGATTGATAGGATAGAAAAAAATATGATAAATCCGATGATAGGAATGGAGGGCATAAATCCCTGACCACTCTTACTATTGGATCCAAAAATAACGAGTAGATGATTTAATAGCTAAATCTATAGATTTTTTCCCTAAAAATTCGCCATCTGCTTGAACATATTCTTGTTGATTGGAAAGAATTTGAATACAAGATCCTTGTAAATAATGAACGTCTTTATGGTTTAAATGTCGTCCTCTATTTAACATTAAAATAAAAAGAGAAATAAACTTAAAAAGAGATACTTTTTGCAAAACGATTAAATCAACAGAGTTATCGTACGGCGAAGCTTTTGGAGAGATCTTCAGACCACCACCAAAGTAAGGATGATTATTAACAGTAACTAAAAAAGCTTCTGGGAATGTTTTATAAACGTTGTCTACTTTAACTTCAATTGGAAAACCTTTTTGTTTAAATAACACAATAATTAATGAAACTAAGTATGTTAGAGATCCCATTTTGATAGCACCTAGTTTCTTTTTCACAGAAGATATACTAATAAAATTAGCTGTTGCACCATCAAAACCAACTCCGATATTATTTACAGCATATCCTACTTCATCTAAATTCCGTTCATGATAATGAAGAATAGTTATTTTTTTTGGTTCCTTACAGTTTAATATTTGTTCTAAAGCCTTAGCTACATCCTTAGAAATAGCTAAGGCTTTTGCAAAGTCATTTCCTGAACCAGCTGGGATATAGGCTAAAGGAATATGTTTTTGTGTTTCTCCAAGTCCCGCTAGAGCTTCATTCAAGGTTCCGTCCCCACCTATAATAAGTAGAAGTTGTTTATTTTCAGTCAAATTAGCATCGTGCTTTTTTGAAAGATCTGCAGCTAATTGAATAGTATGTCCTGCATATTGAGAAGGATATAAGCTGAACTCAATTTTCTTTTCACTTAATTGTTCACTTAATGCAATAGAGACTTTTTTCCCATTACCAGATCCAGAAAGTTCATTAACAATGATATAAATTTTTGTTGGATTTATCATGAATGCTCCTTTTATAAAAATAATATCTAGATGTAAACAAATTATAAACTAAAAAAAATAGAAAGTAAGTAAAAATAAGTAAAAGAGATTCTTATTTTAAAAAAATAGTTTAAAAATATTCATTTAATGATAGAATAAGCTATAGTTTAAAAAAGTATAGAGAAAAAGGTGTTTATAGTGAGAAAAAAATTTAAAAAAGATCAATTTCCCCTAGAAGTAATCGACATCATTTTTATTGCTGTCGGTTCTTTTATTGCTGCAGTTTCATTTAACATCTTTCTTTTACCAAACTTTATTGTATCAGGAGGTATTGGAGGATTAAGTACTATTTTGAATAGTTTGTACCAATGGAATCCTTCAATTGTTCAATTTGCATTTAATGTACCTTTATTGATTTTAGCTTTTGTTGCTTTAGGTAAAGAAGCTGGATTTAAAACAATTTTAGGAAGTTTAATCTTACCAGCTTTTATTGGATTATTAAACTTTATGGAACCTTTAACAATGAATCCTTTATTAGCAGCAGTATTTGGAGGAGTTATGACAGGAGTAGGGATAGGTTTAGTCTTTAAAGCTAAAGGCTCTACAGGTGGAACAAGTATTATTGCTCAGATTATTCACGTCTATCTAAAATTGCCTCTAGGTACAAGTGTAGCTTTAGTAGACGGTTTTGTTATATCTGCAGCTTTAATTGCATTTGATGCAGAAACGGTTATGTATTCTATCATTTCCTTATTTGTCATTAGTCGGACAATTGATATTATCCAAGTTGGATTTAATAGATCTAAGAACGTGATGATTATATCAGATCATGCTAGTGAAATTAGGACAGCTATTTATCAAAATATAAATAGAGGTGTGACTAATTTAAGAATCACTGGTGGTTACGGAAACAACAAAAAAGAAATGTTAATGTGTGTAATAGGTGAGAGGGAATTTACTTATTTACGGGAAACAATTTTAGATGTTGATCCGCATGCTTTTGTTGTGGTAATGAGTGCTAGTGAAGTCTGGGGTAAAGGTTTTACATTAGCTAAAGACTCTTCAACTGAAAATCTATAAAGCAATCAAAAAAAAGAGTCATTCACTACAAAATTATTAGAAGGCAAGCCTTTGGCTAGTGTTGACTTTTAATAGAAGTTCTCTTATAATTTAAAACGATAGTAAGAAGGATATATTTTTTTAGTTTTTACCTTTAGAGAAGTTTTCCAAGGCTGAAAGAAAACTGGTAAGTTAAAGAAATGCTCCCTTTTTTTAATAATCATAGTAGAAATACTATCGGTTCTCGCGTTATAGAGACTTAAGAGGTAATGAATCCGTCAAATGACATCATTGCAAACAAGGTGGTACCGCGCTTACGTCGTCCTTGTCTGGCAATGATATCGTTTGACTTTTTTTATACTCTTTTTAAAAAATAAAGAATTTGAAGGGAAGAAAATAGACTATGAAACAATTAACTAGTAACGAAGTTCGTCAAATGTTTTTAGATTTTTTTGAAGATAAAGGTCACAAAGTAGAACCAAGTGCTTCGCTCGTTCCATTTGAAGACCCATCATTATTATGGATTAACTCAGGCGTAGCAACACTAAAAAAATATTTTGATGGTTCTGTTACACCAGATAATCCTAGAATTGTAAACGCTCAAAAAAGTATTCGTACAAATGATATTGAAAATGTGGGTAGAACAGCTAGACATCATACCCTATTTGAAATGCTAGGCAACTTTTCGATTGGTGAATATTTTAAAGAAGAAGCCATTGTTTGGGCATGGGAGTTTTTGACAAGTGAAAAATGGTTAGCGTTAGATCCTAAAAAACTATACGTTACCGTTTATCCAGAAGATAAAGAAGCAGCTCAATTATGGAGAGATAAAGTTGGTCTGACAGATGATCACATTATTGAAATTGAAGATAATTTTTGGGATATTGGGGTTGGACCAAGTGGACCTGATTCAGAAATTTTCTATGATCGTGGAGAAAAATTTAATAATTTATCAAAAGATGATCCTGAAAATTATCCAGGTGGTGAAAATGAAAGATGGCTTGAAATATGGAATCTCGTATTTTCTGAATTTAATCACAAGGAAGATGGAACTTATGAACCCTTACCAAATAAAAATATAGATACAGGTATGGGTCTAGAAAGAGTCGTTTCAATTTTACAAGATGCACCGACAAATTTTGAAACAGATTTATTCATGCCTATCATTCGTGAGATTGAAAAATTAAGTCAAAATAAGCATTACGGTGAAAGTAAACAAGACGATATTTCATTCAAAGTAATTGCAGATCACTTACGTGCAGTTAGTTTTGCAATTGGTGATGGGGCATTGCCATCGAATGAAGGACGTGGTTACGTTTTACGAAGATTGTTGCGTCGCTCAGTGATGCATGGTAAAAAGCTAGGTATTGATGAAGCATTCATGTTTAAACTAGTTTTAATTGTCGGAAATATTATGGATGCATTCTATCCTGAAATTTTAGAACAAAAATCGTTTATTGAAAAAGTGATTAAAAATGAAGAAGAACGTTTCCATGAAACCATTAATGATGGCTTAATAATTTTAAACCAATTGATTTCAGAGTTGAAATTAGCTGGTGAAACAAAAATTACTGGAAAAGATATATTCAAGTTATATGACACGTTTGGCTTTCCTGTTGAACTAACCGAAGAATATGCACAAGATGAAGGCTTATCCGTTGACCATGAGGGTTTCATTAAAGAGATGGAAGCTCAACGAAATCGCGCACGATCAGCAAGAAGTGATGGAAAATCAATGGGTATACAGACAAAATTATTCTCAGATACAACAGTAGAGAGTATTTTTGTTGGTTATGACCAAATAGTGATAGAAGCAAAGCTTGAGTTAATAGCAACAGATGAAGAATTAGTTGAAAGAACTAAATCGGGCGATAAAGTTAGAATGATATTTGATCAAACGCCTTTTTATGCTGAAATGGGTGGTCAAGTTGCTGATAAAGGCCTATTACTAGATTCAGACGGTTACACAATTGGAAAAGTAATAGATGTTAAGAGAGCACCTGCGGGTCAAACTCTACACATCGTTGAGGTATTAAGTCCTATACAAGTAGGCCAAACGATGAAACTCTCAGTAGATAAGAACTTACGAAATAAAATAACACGTAACCACACTGCAACGCATTTATTGCACCGTGCTTTGAAAGACATATTAGGTGAACACGCTAATCAAGCAGGGTCATTAGTGATGAGTGATTATTTACGTTTTGATTTCACTCATTTTGGGCAAGTAACTCAAGTAGAATTAGATGAGATGGAACGCAAGGTTAATAAAAAAATTTGGGAATCACTAGAAGTTAAAACAATAGAGACCACTATTGATAAAGCACGAGAAATGGGTGCAATGGCACTATTTGGTGAAAAGTATGGCAATGAAGTACGTGTTGTTGACGTTGGAGGCTATTCAATAGAATTATGTGGTGGAGTTCATGTCGCTAATACAGATGAAATTGGACTCTTTAAAATTCTTTCGGAATCTGGTATTGGAGCTGGAGTAAGAAGAATTGAAGCGATTACTAGTGAAGCCGCATTTAATTATCTGCAAAAGCAAGAAAAACGGTTAAAAATAATCGCAGGTTTAGTGAAAGCTAAACAAATTAAAGATGTAGAAAGAAAAATTGAGCAGCTACAGTTAGAATTAAAAGAAACTCAAAAAGAAAAGGATTCATTGCAAGCCAAATTAGCAAACGAACAAGCAAATGATGTATTTGATACCGTTCAAACTATCAATGGCATGACAATAGTAACGGCTCAAGTAGAAGTCTCGGACGCAAACCAAATGAGACAACTTGCGGATCAGTGGAAACAGCAAGCTATTTCTAATATTTTAGTTTTAGGTTTTTCAAAAGATGGAAAAGTTAGTCTATTAGCTGCAGTTGATCAAGAAACAGTAAAAAAAGGATTATCTGCAGGAAATTTGATTAAAGAAATCGCTCCTCTAGTCGGTGGCGGAGGTGGTGGACGTCCAGATATGGCGCAAGCTGGTGGAAAAAATGCTGCTGGGTTAACAAATGCCTTAGAAAAAGTAGTAGAGTGGGTAGAAAAAAATAGCTAAGATAAAATTATTTTCTATGTGAGGTTTCCTTTGAAAATTCAAAATATTTTTCATTTGCTCATAGTTATTGTAGTTTGAAGTTCTTTCTTGTAGAATAAAGGTAGAGTTTACAGAAATCGAGGTGCAGAATATGAGTTCAATAGATGAAACAGTTCGGTTTAATGTTGGTGATAATCACGACAAAAGTGTGAAACAAACATTGACGTTAGTATATGAAGCATTGGAAGAAAAGGGGTACAATCCCATTAATCAGATAGTTGGTTATTTACTTTCTGGAGATCCGGCCTATATTCCACGTCATAATGATGCTAGAAACTTAATTAGACGTCATGAACGTGATGAAATTGTAGAAGAATTGGTAAAGACTTATTTGAAAGAGAGTGGTAAAGAAATCTAATGAGAACAATGGGATTAGATGTAGGTTCAAAAACAGTTGGTGTTGCAATTAGTGACCCATTTGGTTGGACAGCTCAAGGAATTGAAACGATAAAGATTAATGAAAATCAAAAAGAATTCGGAATGGATAGAGTTAAAGAATTGATTAGTGAATACGAAGTTTCAAAAATTATTGTTGGTTTACCCAAAAACATGAATAATTCAATTGGACCACGAGCACAAGCTTCCATTTGCTATGCTGACCTTTTAAGAGAGTTATTTCAACTACCTGTTTTTTTTCAAGACGAAAGACTAACAACTGTTCAAGCAGAAAGAATGTTAATTGAAGAAGGAAATGCTTCACGTGCAAAGCGCAAAAAAGTTATCGATAAGGTTGCAGCGGTCATGATTCTTCAAAATTATTTGGATAGCAATCAAAACTAGCTTTTAATAAAAAGATACGTTAAACTAATTTAGTAGAGCTATAGATAAGAATAAAGGGAGTGTTAAATATGTCACACGATCACGATCATGAGGAACATGAGCATATTACAATTATAGATGAGCAAGGAAATGAAGAGTTATACGAAATTTTATTCACATTTGATTCAGATGATTTTGAAAAATCATATGTTTTAGTTTACCCGGCTGGTTCTGAAGAAGGAGAAGAAGTTGAATTACAAGCTTACTCTTACGTGGAAAAAGAAGACGGTAAACAAGGTGATTTGCAACCAATTGAAACAGATGAAGAATGGGATATGATTGAAGAAGTATTAAATACTTTTATGGCTGACGAAGATTAAAATTATTTTTTACTAACTTAATAATTGAAATTGAGCTAATGAGTTATTCATTAGCTCAATTTTATTGTTTATCATTTTTTAAAATAGTGAAGATAGATTAAAAATATGAATATATATTAGAAAAACGAACGTCGTTAATTGTATATAAATAATGAGCTAGTTCTTTTTTTCTATTCACTTTGAGTATGGTATCATGTATAATGGTGCAAGCTAGTAGTTAAAATGTACGATATTAAAGAAATTATACGTGTACCTATTTATTTCTTTATTTTGATAGGAGGGCTCTTTTTGGGAAAGAAAGAGAAAAAAAATAGTAAAAATAATGAAAAAAAAGATGAAATTGAAAGTAATTCTAAATTAGTTGAACGACAAAAAGAAAAAAAGATGGTTAAAAAAATTGTATGGAGTATTGTTTCAATATTATTTACTCTGCTAATTATTTTCGGCATAGTTAGTTATCAATATGTGACATCATCACTTCAACCTTTAGATACAACTAGTAAAAAAGAAATTCAAATAGAAGTACCCTCTGGTTCTTCCTCAGCAGATATTTCTCGTATTTTAGAAAAGAACAAAGTTATTAAAAGTGCATCTGTCTTTAGATTTTATATAAAATTAAATAATAAAATAGATTTTAAAGCTGGCTATTATCTTTTTTCACCTTCAATGACTTTGGAAAAAATTATCCAATCTCTTCAATCAGGTGGCAGTCCTGTTGCTTTTGATGGGACTAAAATATTAATTCAAGAAGGATTAACTATTGATCAAGTAGCGGAATCTGTTGCAAAATCAACTAAATATAAAGCTTCCGATTTTATTGAGAAATTAAAAGATCCAAAGCTTTTAATGCAATTAAAAGAAACTTATCCAAAATTGCTAACTAGTGCATTAGAGTCAAAGGAAGCGAAATATACTCTCGAGGGGTATCTATTTCCGGCTACCTACGATTTTTCAGAAGATATGTCTCTTGAAACTGTTATAAAAAATATGGTTAAAAAGACAGATGATGTCATGCAAAATTATTATTCGATTATTGAAGACAAAAAGATGACTGTTCAGCAAGTGCTGACATTAGCTTCATTAATCGAACGAGAGGGTAATTCATTTGAAGATCGAACAAAGATTGCTAGTGTGTTCTTCAACCGTTTGGATGTTGAGATGCCTTTACAATCAGATATCAGTGTGCTTTACGCGATGAATAAACATAAAGAAATTGTGACTTATAAAGATTTAGAAACAAACTCTCCTTATAACTTGTATCAAAATAAGGGTTATGGACCAGGACCCTTTAATAATCCGTCAGAAGATGCCATTAAGGCTACCCTAAATCCTGCAGATACAAATTATATCTATTTCTTGGCAGATACATCAACAGGTAAAGTCTATTTTTCAAGAACATATGCTGAACACCAAGAATTAGTAGATGAATATATCACCCCTTAATCATTTAAAGTACTAAAAAAGAAAAAAATAGTGAATTATGTAAGAATGATTATCTTTTAATAAGAATGGAGCGAAAAAAGTATGAATGTTGAACGCAAGCCGATTGTCATTGGGGTAACAGGTGGATCAGGTAGTGGGAAGACAAGCGTAGGTCGTGCAGTTTACAATCACTTCTCTGGACATTCTATTTTAATGTTGGAACAAGATTTTTACTACAAAGATCAAAGTAACCTGTCCTATGAAGAGCGTTTGAATACAAACTATGATCATCCGTTTGCTTTTGATACAGACCTATTAATCAAGCATCTGACAGATTTGATTCACTATAAATCCATCAAAAAACCAGTATACGACTATGCTGCTCACACTAGAAGTGACAAATTTATTATTCAAGAACCAAAGGAAGTTATTATTTTAGAAGGAATCTTAATTTTAGAAGATAAACGCCTAAGAGATTTAATGGATATTAAAGTTTACGTAGATACGGATGACGATATTCGAATTATTAGAAGAATTAAAAGAGATATTGAGGAACGTGGTAGGACGCTTGATTCTGTTATTGAACAATATCTAACCGTTGTGAAACCTATGCATACGCAGTTTATTGAGCCGACTAAAAAATTTGCAGATATTATTATTCCTGAAGGTGGACGCAATCAAGTTGCGATTGATCTGATGACAACGAAGATAAAAAGTATTCTCGAATATCAGTTAAAAGTTCAATAAGAAAAATTAAATGAATAAATAACAATGACTAAGCTTAAAATTATATGAGAATAGCTATAAAGTGTTTACAAATAAAAGCCTACATGGTATCTTATCTCTATTGAAATTATAAAGACGCTTTCAATAAATTAATAAGTATAAAACCATCAAACAAGCTTTTATTTAAAAAGGAGAATTTACTTATGATAGAAAAAATATATCCAATGACTTTAGATGGAAAAAATAAACTAGAGGCAGAATTAGAAGAATTAAAAACAGTTAAAAGAAAAGAAATTATTGAAAGAATTAAAATAGCACGTAGCTTCGGTGATTTATCAGAAAACTCTGAGTATGAATCAGCTAAAGATGAACAAGCTTTTGTTGAAGGACGCATCACAACAATTGAAACGATGTTACGTTTTTCAGAAATTATTGATAACTCAAAAAGTGCTATGGATGAAGTTGCGATTGGTCGTAAAATTACATTTATTGAATTACCAGATGGTGAAGTTGAAGAATATACTATAGTAGGAAGTGCAGAAGCTGATCCATTTAGTGGACGTATCTCAAATGACTCACCTATTGCTAAAGCATTAATGGGTAAAAAAGTTGGCGATCAAGTTATTATTTCAACACCAGGTGGAGATATGACTATCAAGATAATGAGTATAGAATAATAATAAATATCATAAGAATGGCTAAATTATTTTAATTTAAGCTGTTCTTTTATTTTTTTATTAGTAAAATTATCAGACTTTAGTCTTAGACCGACCTCATGCTTTAGCAGGCTTTTTTTTGTCTATAAATAGCTTATACTTAATGCTAAAGTATCAAATATTAAGGGGGTCAACGCAATGAAAAAAAAATTGCGCTTATTTTTTCTAGTTGAAGCATTTCTGCTAGTATGGTTATTATATGAATCAGTAAATAATAGCTTTACTTTATTAACCTTTATAGTAGGAGCACTAGTTTTATTACGAGGCAGACATGAAAAGAATAATTCAAAACGACAAACGTATCTAATAACAGGTAGTGTACTAGTTTTAATTGCTTTATTATCAACGAGTGCTATTTGGTTTATGTTGATTTGTGCTATTTTATTTTTTATAGTTTTAGATAATAAATCATTACCAAATTTAAAATTTCCTGATTTCGATAGTATCCCTTGGCAAGAAAAAGAGATAATTATTGTAGAAACAGCAAAAAGCTTACCAAAAAACGGCAAAAGATTTAAGCGAAACTGGTTAGGAAATGAAAGAATCGGTAATTCAGTCTATGAGTGGGATGATATTAATTTAACTGTTCTTATGGGAGATACCATTGTAGACTTAGGTAATACACTTTTACCTAAAGACGAAAGTTATGTTATTGTCCGTAAAGGTTTTGGTAAGACTCGTATTTTAGTGCCAGCTGGAATTGGAATAATGATTCAACATAGTGCTTTCAAAGGGAAAGTACATTTTGAAAAAGACGTTTTTGTCTTAAATAACGAATCTTTAAAGCTATACAGCGAACAATACGATAAAAATACGAGAAAAATAAAACTCATCACAACGGTTTTAGTTGGCGATTTAGAGGTGATAACAATATGAAAAAAAAGAATAGCAGGATACGATTTGTTCAGATTACTTTCTTTTCTTTTCTCTTTTTTACGATTGTTTCTTTATCTTATAGCTACGCAATACGACCTGAAGATTGGCTGATTACCATTTTCACAACACAGTTCTTACATGTGCCTTATATTCTTTATCTACTAGGAGTAGCGCTGATTATTGGGCTACTAACCTCACTTTTATTACATGAGTTTCAACGAAGAGAATGGCAGCATATAGAAGAAATAGTGCGATTGCTTGCTAGTGGGAATTACTCAGTTGAAACTAGCCCAAAATTTTTAGATAATGAAGTAGAAGAATCTTATTATTTAGAAGATATAAAAACTTCGCTTTCATTAATCCGTATTAAACTACTTGATTTATCTAAGGAAGTTCAAAAACAAAGCAATATCCCTAAATTAGTTGACGGAGAAACAAAAGAAGAGATATTAGAAGCTGAACGACGTCGTATTGCTAGAGAATTACATGATTCTGTTAGCCAACAGTTATTTGCAGCAATGATGCTATTATCAGCTATTAATGAGCAACTTGAAGATACTGATGGAGTAATGAAAAAACAACTAAAAATGGTTGAAAGTATTATAAATGAATCGCAATCTGAAATGCGAGCCTTGTTACTCCATCTAAGGCCAATTAATTTAGAAGGAAAAACATTAAAAAAAGGAATTGAGCAGTTATTGACAGAACTAAAAACAAAGATACAAATTAAACTAGTTTGGGAAATTGATGAAGTGAATTTAGAAACTGGAATGGAAGATCACTTATTTCGAATAATACAAGAACTCCTTTCAAACACTTTAAGGCATTCAAAGGCTAAGGAGTTGGAAGTTTATTTAAAGCAATACCAGGATTCATTGTCTCTAAGGGTTATTGATGATGGGGTTGGATTTAATCCTGAGGAACAAAAAGCAGGAAACTATGGTTTAGTTAACATAAACGAGCGAGTAAGCAATATGGGTGGAACGTTTAGAGTCATTAGTTTCGTAAACAAAGGGACAAGTGTAGAAATTAAGATACCGCTTATTGAGGGAGTGAATGAGGATGATAAAAGTTTTATTGATTGATGATCACGAAATGGTAAGATTAGGTGTTTCATCTTATTTATCGATTCAATCAGATATTGAAGTTATTGGTGAAGCAGAAAACGGAAAAGTAGGCTATCAAAAAGCAATGAAACTTAGACCAGATGTTATTATGATGGATTTAGTAATGGATGTAATGGACGGTATTGAATCGACTAAAGCGATTATGAATGAATGGCCAGAAGCTAAGATTATTATTGTAACAAGCTTTATTGATGATGAAAAAGTTTATCCCGCTCTTGAAGCAGGTGCAGCAAGCTATATCTTAAAAACATCCACTGCAAGAGAAATTGCTGATGCTATCCGTTCTACTTATAAAGGAGAATCAATCTTAGAAACAGAAGTTACAGCGAAAATGATGACTCGTTTTTCTAAAAAACAACAGCACTATCTTCATGATGACTTAACTAAACGAGAAAATGAAATCCTTCTATTAATTGCACAAGGCAATTCAAATCAAGAGATTGCAAATAAACTATTTATAACTTTAAAAACGGTTAAAACACACGTTTCTAATATACTAGCTAAATTAGATGTTGATGATCGAACTCAAGCGGCTATTTATGCTTTTAAACATCACTTAATTGACTAAGAAACTCTCTTAAGGTTAATGAAATCCTATTATCTGTATTTTGCATAAAGATATGTTAAACTAAATGCGTTATAGCTAAATGGAGGGAGGATTCACAGATTTTATATTCTGTGAAGCAAAAAAATGAAAATAGAGTTAACGAAAAATGCTATTGAATGGTTTGAAAAAGAAGTAGGGGTTTCAAAAGGAAGCGGCGTTCGATTTATGGGTAAGGTTTATGGGAAAACTGAAGTTCATGAGGGCTTTTCTATAGGGATGAATATATGTCAGCCTGAAGATATCTTAACTAAAATAGTTGTAAACGGAGTAACTTATTTTATTGAAAAAAATGATGATTGGTTTTTCAGTGGGTATGACTTAAAAGTAGATTATGATAAAAAAAGTGATGAACCTATCTATACGTTTATTGATCAAATTGCATAAAATAAATAAAAGCTCTTACTTTCGAAAAGAAAGTAAGAGCTTTTATGATTATACGGGCATAATAACTGGTAATACCATTGGATGACGTTCGGTCTTTTCATATAGGAAAGGTTTCAGACTCTCGATAACAACAGACTTGATTACTTGTTCTGTAAGAGGCTCTTCAGTATTAGCAAGTAGTTTTCTTAGACTTCTAGTGATAACACGTTGGGCATCGCTGATTAGTTCACCAGACTCACGCATATAAATAAAACCACGTGATAAAATATCTGGTCCAGCTAAGATTTCCTTAGACTTATAATCAATCGTAACAACAACAACAACTAGACCTTCCTCAGAAAGCAAGCGACGATCGCGTAAGACAACATTTCCAATATCGCCAATACCTTTCCCATCCACATAGACATCTCCAGCATCAAAATGACCTGCTTTTCTAGCAGAATCTGCTGTTAACGCAAGAACGTCACCGTTCTCTAGGATGAAACAGTCTTCTTTAGACATACCAATCTGTTCAGCTAAACCAGCATGAATCTTTTGCATACGGTATTCTCCGTGGACAGGAACAAAATATTTAGGCTTCATTAAACGCAACATCAATTTTTGTTCTTGTTGACCACCATGACCAGAAGTATGAATATTATTAACTTTACCGTGAATAACATTTGCACCGGCTTCAGACAATAAATTAATAACGCGATTAACGCTAGCGGTATTTCCAGGAATTGGAGAACTTGAGAAAATAACCGTATCTCCAGGCTGAATTGAAATCTGGCGATGTGTACCATTAGCGATTCTACTTAATGCAGCCATAGGTTCACCTTGCGAACCAGTACATAAAATAATTGTTTCTTTTGCAGGCATACGATTTAATTCTTGAGATTCGATAAATTTATCATCTGGAGCAGTAATGTAGCCTAGTGAGCGGCCAGTCACAACAGATGATTCCATGCTTCGACCGAAAACCGCAATTTTCCTACCTGTTTTGATAGCCGCTTGAGCAACTTGTTCTAAACGAGAAATATTAGAAGCAAAAGTGGCGAAAATAATTCTTCCTTCAACTTTTTGCATAATATTTGTGATTGCTTCGCCGACACCTTGCTCTGAATTTGTAAAAGTTGGAATTTCTGCATTTGTGCTATCAGAAAGAAGAGCTAAGACTCCCTCGTCACCAATACGTGCCATTTTATGCAAATCAGCAGGTTGGCCAACTGGAGTGAAATCAAATTTAAAATCTCCTGTTGCAACAATATTACCAGGAGGTGTTTTAACAACGATACCAAAAGCTTCGGGAATACTGTGTGTTGTTCTGAAGAAACTAACGCTTGTTTTTCTGAACTTAATAACATCATCTTCACCGATTTCATGTAATTCAGTGTCACGCAGCAATCCATGCTCATTTAACTTGTTGCGGATTAAGGCGCTAGCTAAAGGACCTGCATAAATTGGAATATTTGCTTGTTTTAGTAAGAATGGAATACCACCAATATGATCCTCATGGCCATGAGTGATAACCAAAGCTTTCACTTTATTAATATTTTGAACAATGTAGCTATAATCTGGAATGACATAATCAATTCCTAATAAGTCGTCTTCGGGAAATTTAATACCGGCATCAATAATGATAATCTCGTCTTGAAATTGTACGCCATAGGTATTTTTACCAATTTCACCTAAACCCCCAATGGCAAAAACGGCTGCTTCATTGTTTTTTATAGACGGTTTCATTTAGCAAACTCCGTAAGTTTAAAGTCCGGACTTTTTTGTTCGTATTCTAAATGGCTACCATCTATTGGTTGGATGAACTCAATGTTGAAGGGGGTATTTGTTTCAACAAGGCTACGTGCTTCTATTTCTGTATCTGATTCAATATATAAAGATTGTGTTTCCTCCCGTTTTGGGTTTCTTAATTTTGTTTCTTGGTAAGTGATTTTGTAAATCATGTATTTCTCTCCTTTTTAATATCATCAAATGATGATTTGTTTTATAGATAATGATTGGGTGTAATGTTGCATAACGAAAAAAACCATCATTTTACACTTTTCAGTGCTGATTAGATGGAACCACGACAGTTTTATCTCATAAATTTTAATGGTAAAACAAGCAGAAAAATCTCATAGTTAACCGGTATTTCTCAACGCTGAAATAATTTTTACTATTTTCCCGAACTGGTGGTTGTGTTAGTCTCACAACAGATATGTTCATTTTAACATAGTTCATTTAGTAAGTATAGAAACTAAGGCTAATCATTAAAAAAAGAAAGAAAGTTAAAGTCAAAAATAGAAAAAGATTTTAGCAATGTTCCTTTTATCTAGACTATGCTATATTAGCTAGAAAGGATTTACTTAGAATGGATTAAAAGGAGATGAGTAAGTGAAGTTAATGTTACGTTATTTAAAAAATTATAAAGGATTGTTATGGTTAAATTTTTTATGTGTATTTGGCTTTGTCATCATTGAACTGGGGTTACCAACCTTGCTAGCTTTAATTATTGACAAAGGAATTATTATGAATGATTTTTCTGAGGTGATGAACTATGGCAAATGGATGGTAGTCATAGCGGTTATAGGATTAATTAGTTTGATAGGACTAGCTTATACAGGTAGTAAAATTACTACTAAAATTGTTAGAGACATTAGAAACGATATTTTTTTATCCGTCCAATCTTTTTCACATAGTGAGTTTAACCAGATTGGTGTCTCTTCTTTAGTTACTAGGACGACGAATGACGCCTTTCAAGTGATGACTTTTCTACAAATGCTATTGAGATTAGGAATGATGACGCCTATTATGTTCATTGCTAGTTTTTTCATGATCGTAAGAACAAGTCCTTCACTATCGTCTACAGTATTAATAGCTATTCCATTTCTTTTTGCAATTGTTTGGTTGATTGCTCGTAAGTCAGAGCCTTTATCAGAAAAACAACAAAAAAGTTTGGATCACATTAATCAAAATTTGCGAGAGAATTTAACTGGACTTAGAGTTATTCGAGCTTTTGTTAAAGAAACATTCCAAGAAGAAAGATTTGTAAAAGTTAATGAAAGCTATACAGCTATTTCTAAAAAACTTTTCAAATTGATGGCATTAGCTATGCCTGGTTTTTCTATTGTATTTAATATCATTTTAGTAAGCATTGTTTGGTCTGGAACGGTTGAAATTCAAAGCGGAGACTTACAAGTAGGCAGTTTGATTGCTTTTATCGAATATATTTTTCTAGCGTTATTTTCATTTATGCTATTTGCGAATGTCTTCATGATATATCCAAGAGCAGCTGTGTCAGCAGAAAGAATCGAAGAAGTCCTTCAAACAGTTCCTTCTATAGATGAAAATGAAAATGGTATAACAGAAACGGCTATTCATGGATATGTTGTTTTTGAAAATGTGACATTTGCTTACCCAGGAAATACAGAATCTCCTGTTATCAGAGATGTTAGTTTCACAGCAGAACCTGGCGAAACGGTTGCTTTTATAGGAAGTACAGGAAGTGGGAAATCGACATTAATTCAATTAATTCCACGATTCTATGATGTAACTAAAGGTCGTGTTTTGATAGATGGGGTAGATGTAAGGGATTATCAATTGAAAGCTTTACGAAAAAAAATTGGCTTTATTCCTCAGAAAGCTCTTTTATTTACTGGGACTATCTCTCAGAATATGCGCTATGGAAAGTGGAATGCGACAACTAATGAAGTTGATGAAGCTTCTGATATTTCTCAATCAAAAGAATTTATATTATCAAAACCAGCAAAGTATGAAGAACTTTTAGCAGAGGGTGGGAGCAACATGTCTGGCGGACAAAAACAACGTCTTTCTATCGCAAGAGCGATTATAAAAAAACCGGACGTGTACGTTTTTGATGATAGTTTTTCTGCATTGGATTATCAAACCGATGCAAGGTTAAGAGAACGGTTAAAAGCTGAAACAAAAGAGGCTTCCGTTTTAATCGTTGCACAAAGAGTTGGATCTATTCGACATGCGGATAAGATAATTGTTTTAGATAAAGGTATTGTTGTTGCGCAAGGCACACATGAAGAATTATTGAAAATATCAGATATTTATTATGATATAGCAGCATCGCAATTGTCAAAGGAGGAATTAGCATGAGAGAATCGTTAGTCGCTATTCGTCGTTTGTGGAATTTCATCAGGCCATATAAAAGAGGATTTATTTCAGCCATTACATTAACGATGATTTGTATGTTGATGAATGCACTTCAACCCTTTATTATCGGACTTGCATTAACAGAAGTTGGGAACAATGTAGCGGATATCTTAAAAG
This sequence comes from Carnobacterium iners, assembly GCF_900177385.1. Taxonomy (NCBI): domain Bacteria; kingdom Bacillati; phylum Bacillota; class Bacilli; order Lactobacillales; family Carnobacteriaceae; genus Carnobacterium; species Carnobacterium iners. The sequence goes on along the minus strand of NZ_FXBJ01000002.1, from coordinate 2,211,140 downwards.
GTGTGGCCGGGGCTAAAATTAATTTTTCATACGTTAGACAAATACTTATTGTTATGTTGGGCGTTTCAGGTGTTTACCAACTAACCCTTTATGCCTCTGCTTATATTATGACGAATGTTGTTCAACATACGATGCGTGATTTGAGAAATACGATTGAAAGCAAAATTAATCGATTACCGGTTTCATATTTCGATCGTAATCAACAAGGGAATATTTTAAGCCGTGTAACCAATGATGTAGATGCCGTGAGCAATGCTATGCAGCAAAGCTTAATACAAATTGTAAACTCAGTTATGGGAATTACTTTCGCTGTCATTATGATGCTCTATTTATCGGTTCCTTTAGCAGCAGTTATTCTTATCTTAATTCCAGCATCACTTTTAATTTCAAAATACACTATTCGTAAATCGCAACCTTATTTTGTCCAACAACAAAGTGCTTTAGGAGCAATGAATGGACATGTCCAAGAAAGTTATAGTGGATTTTCTGAGATAAAACTTTATGGAAAAGAACAAGATAAATTAGAGGAATTTAAAATAATTAATCATAATCTTAGCGAGTATGGGTTTAAAGCAGCCTTCATTTCTGGAATTATGAGCCCTCTAATTGGTTTTGCTACGCATTTAGTTTATTTCGTAGTAGCTGTATTAGGTGGATTGTTTGTCATCCAAGGGACGTTATCTTTAGGTAACTTACAAGCATTTACACAATACATTTGGCAAATTAATCAGCCACTTACTCAAATTACGCAACTTTCTGGAGTCCTTCAAAGTGCTGCAGCAGCTGTTGGACGTATTTTTGAAATTTTAGATGAGCCTGAAGAAAATCCAGATGCAATTCAAATTAATTTACCAAAACCGATTGCCGGAAATGTCAGCTTTGAGCGTGTTAGTTTTGGGTACGATAAAAATAATCCACTGATTAAAAATTTAACTGTTCAAGTGAAAAGTGGACAAAAAGTAGCAGTCGTTGGCCCGACTGGAGCAGGAAAAACGACATTGATAAATTTATTGATGCGCTTTTATGATGTTGATAGCGGAGCAATAAAAATAGACGGTTATGATACTAAGGAAATGGACCGTAAAGAAGTAAGAGCACAATTTGGAATGGTATTGCAAGATGCTTGGCTCTATAATGGAACAATAGCAGATAATATTCGTTTTGGTAAATTGGATGCTACGGATTATGAAGTTATAGACGCTGCAAAAACAGCAAACGTGGATCATTTTATCCGTACATTGCCTGGGGGATACAATATGGAGTTAGATCAAGAAGCTTCTAATATCTCACTAGGACAAAAACAATTGTTAACTATTGCTAGGGCAATCATCTCTAATCCAAGGATACTTATCTTGGATGAAGCAACCAGTTCAGTCGATACCCGCTTAGAAGCTTTGATTCAGAAAGCGATGAAGAAGATCATGGAAGGGCGTACGAGTTTTGTTATTGCTCATAGATTGTCAACGATTCGAGATGCAGATTTAATCTTAGTGATGGACCAAGGTGAAATCGTAGAGCAAGGCAATCACGAAGAGCTGTTAAGTAAAGGTGGATTTTATGAGAAATTATACAATAGCCAATTTCAACAAGCAGAAGAATAAAAGTCTATTTAATAAAATGAAAGGTTAGTGAAAAATGAAAAAAAAAATGATATTTTTTGATATAGATGGAACATTACTGAATGACGAGAAGAAATTTTTACCTAGTACTAAAAAAGCTCTAGAGCAATTAAAAGAACTCGGTCATGAAGTTGTTATCGCGACAGGTAGGAACTTATTTTTAGCTCAATCTATTATCGATGAGTTAGAATTTGATAATTATATTATTTGTAATGGAGCAGCAGGTTATTTTCGCAACAAGCTTGTTTTCGAAAATAAGCTAGACCAAAATGAATTTAAAAGATTAGTTGAAATTTCAGACAAGCACAACCACGATGTTATTTATGAATCTGCTGATAAGTTAAAAAGAAGAAGCAAAGATAACAATATAAGAATGATTAATGCGATGAAGAGTGTCGGGTCAAGTCCTCCCCCTCATGATCATGATTATCACCTGACTAATCCTATCTATCAAAGTTTAATTTTTTATACGGATGAAGAAAAAAATGCCTATGAGAATGGTCAGTTTCCTAAATTCAAATTTATTAGATGGCATACTGATGGAGTTGATGTCGTTCCTCATGACGGTTCTAAAGCACATACGGTATTATATTTTGCGAAACAACAAGGATTTGCAATAGAAGATACAATCGCTTTTGGAGATGGTTTAAATGATTTAGAAATGCTTACTGAGGTAGGAACAGGTGTAGCAATGGGGAATGCATTAGAAATAGTGAAATTAAAAGCAGATAAGATAACTAAGAACTGTAATGAAGATGGAATTTATCTTGCATTGCAAGAACTTGGTCTGATATAATAAAGGCGTTGATAAATAAGATTTGTTTCTTATTTATGGGGGTATAGCTCAGCTGGGAGAGTGTTTGGCTGGCAGCCAAAAGGTCAGGGGTTCGAACCCCCTTATCTCCATAAGCTAAAAACGCTTATATGACGGTGTTTCAAACCGATTGTATAGGCGTTTTTTATGTAATTTTAGATAAAAGGTGCACGAAAGGTGCATAACTTTAAAATAGGTTCTTAAATGTGTCTCCAGCTCCTTGATCCGCTTCTTTTAAAACGTGAGCATAAATGTCCATTGTGGTGCTTATTTGTTTATGTTCTAACCGTTCTTGAATGACTTTCATGCAACACTAGTATTTAATTAATATTACTGGTGTTGCAAATATAATATTTTTAAGCAATATCCGTTTAACTTTATCAAATCAATCAAAAAAGGCTAAAGCATAGTTAAAACGCTACCTTGCTTTGGCCTGATTATTTTACTTTATAGCCTGCTAATTAAGAAAGAATAGAAATATTTTCATCTAAGTGAAAAGGATCTTCTTTATTAATATGATCGTAGAACATAATACCATTAATATGATCAATTTCGTGTTGAATCACAATAGCAGAATAATTTTTCAAACGAATCTTTTGCTCTTGGCCGTTCAAGTCAAAGTAAGTTACAGTTATTCTAGTATGACGAGGAACATATCCAGGAACATCACGGTTGACAGAAAGACATCCTTCACCATCTGATAGACAAGCACTTTGAACAGAGTGACTGATGACTTTAGGATTAATCATAACTGTACTCAAAATTGGCTCACTTGTTTCATCGTCAACATTAGGTATATGAACAGCAATCATTCTTTTTGAAACATTTAATTGAGGTGCCGCTAATCCGACTCCAGCACGAAGTTGATATTCTTCTGCTAAATCTGCATCTTGGCTATTTTTTAGAAACTCTAACATTTCTTGTCCAAGTATTTTTAGCTCTTCGCTAATAGGAAAAGAAATTTCCTCTGCAGTCTTTCTTAAAGTGGAATTGCCCTCCAAAATGATATTCTTCATTGTAATCATTTGTATTTCACTCCTGTAAATAAATTTTCATTTTATATTTTTATAGATACATTCATTCAATTTAGATACGATAATTACTAACTTTTTAATTTTAACAGCTATTCAACTAAAATGCACGGTCAAATTAATTTTAAAGATGTTGAAATAAAAACTTCATTTTCAAAACAAAATATGAGATAATTTTGAACAAGAAACAATAGGCTTGTTGGCGATTGAAGAAAGTGGGGTAGATAGTATGAAAGAAGCAGAAAAATATATAGAAGACACCTATGCAAAAATACTAAAAAGTGATCCTGATCAAATGGAATTTCTACAAGCAGTCAAGGAGTTTATTGGAAGTATTGAGCCGGTTTTTACTGCTCATCCTGAATTTATTCAACAAAATATTTTAGAACGAATGATAGAACCAGAAAGAATCATTCAATTTAAAGTTTCTTGGATGACTGATCATGGAGAAGTAAAAGTAAATAGAGGATTTCGTGTTCAGTTTAATTCAGCCATTGGACCTTATAAAGGTGGTCTTCGATTTCATCCAAGTGTAAACCAAAGTATTATTAAGTTTCTTGGATTCGAACAAGTTTTTAAAAATAGTTTAACAGGACTTCCTATTGGGGGTGGAAAAGGTGGCAGTGATTTTGATCCTAAAGGCAAATCGGATAATGAAGTAATGCGTTTTTGTCAAAGTTTTATGATGGAATTGCAGCACCACATTGGGCCTAATCTTGATGTTCCAGCCGGGGATATAGGTGTTGGAGCAAGAGAAATAGGTTATCTGTATGGACAGTACAAACGTTTAAATGGATCTGAAGCAGGTGTATTAACTGGTAAGCCTGTATTTTTAGGCGGTAGCTTGGGTAGAACAGAAGCAACGGGTTATGGAGTGGCTTATTTTACAGATAAAATGCTTCAAGATACGAAGAATTCTTTTGAAAATAAAAAAGTAGTTGTTTCGGGTAGCGGAAATGTAGCTATTTACGTTATTCAAAAAGTACATGAATTAGGTGGAAAAGTCATTGCATGCTCCGATTCTGATGGTTATATTTGGGATCCAGCTGGAATTGACCATGCTACTATTAAACAAATAAAAGAAGTAGAAAGAAAAAGAATTTCTGAGTACGTTCATCGCCATCCAAAAGCTTATTATTATGAAGGAAGCATCTGGGATATAGATAAGAAATATCAAGTAGCACTACCTTGCGCTACTCAAAATGAAATAAATGGTGAAAAAGCTAGAAAGATGATTAGAAATGGTGTTATAGCTGTTGCCGAAGGAGCTAACATGCCTTCTAATTTAGATGCAATTGAAGTTTACCAAGAAGCTAAGATTCTATATGCACCAGGAAAAGCATCAAATGCAGGTGGAGTAGCTGTTTCTGCTTTAGAGATGTCTCAAAATAGTCAACGACTTAGCTGGTCATTTGAAGAAGTAGATGAAAAGCTAAAAAATATTATGGAGTCTATCTATATTGAAGTGCGTGATACTGCTAAAATGTATCATATGCCAGGTAATTTTGTTGCAGGAGCAAATATTGCTGGATTTATAAAAATAGCCCAATCAATGATTAGTCAAGGACTTGTATAAAAAGAAAGAAACAGATTTAAAAGTCTGTTTCTTTCTTTTTTTAAAAATAAAATCATTATTCTTTTTTAAAAAAAGAAATTTAATAGAAAAATTTAAAGTGAATGAGAATGTTCTCATTATTTTTTTAGATTGTGAACAAAACGACATGTTTTATATTTTATGTTTACTGTGTCGAAAATAATACAGTTTATTTTAAATTATATAACAGTTTTAACTTTGATTAATCAATTATCTAGCCTATTTTTTTTTATAACAAGATTAATTTTGAAAAAAACAGCATAAAAATAGTAGTGAAATACTTCACGACACTAAAAAAAAAACAAGATTTCCATTATTTTTATTATAAAAACAAGATTTTGTAGCCTGAAAAGCGTTGATATGCTTGCATAACTAGAAAAATAGTGGTAAATTTAATTAGCAAACAGATTGCACTAATACAGTTTGAATAACTGTATAAAACAGAACTTTATAAAAATTAGAATGTAAAAAGAGAGGAATGGTTTACAAATGGCTAACAAGAAACAACCCGTAGATTTCGAAGCATTGTTAAGCACTGTTGATGCGGCTTTCCCAATGGTACAAATTTTAGATAAGGATGGTAAGGTCGTTAATAAAGACATCATGCCGGATCTATCAGATGATAAATTAGTGGAATTAATGGAGAAGATGGTTTGGTCGCGTATTCTACATGAACGTTCGATGGCTTTAGCTCGTCAAGGACGTTTAGGTTTTTATGCCCCAACTGCTGGACAAGAAGCATCTCAAATGGCAAGTTACTTTGCATTCGAAAAAGAAGATGAATTGTTCCCTGGATATCGTGATGTTCCACAATTAATTCAACATGGGTTACCTGTTTATAAAGCTTTCTTATGGTCTCGCGGTCACGCTGTGGGAAGCCAATATCCTGAAAACCTACATGCTATGCCACCTCAAATTATCATTGGCGCTCAAATTGTTCAAGCTACAGGAGCAGGAATTGGATTAAAAAAACGTGGCAAGCCTAACGTAGCATTCACATACACAGGTGATGGCGGTTCATCACAAGGAGATTTTTACGAAGGAATTAACTTTGCAGGAGCATATAAAGCTCCAGTAGTATTCTTTATCCAAAACAATGGCTATGCCATTTCAACGCCGCGCCACAAGCAAACAGCTGCTACTACGTTAGCTCAAAAAGCTGTTGCAGCAGGAATTCCAGGAATTCAAGTAGATGGTATGGATCCGTTAGCTGTTTATGCAGTTACAAAACAAGCAAGAGAATGGGCAATTGCCGGAAATGGCCCTGTACTAATTGAAACTGTAACCTCTCGTTTTGGTCCTCACTCAACCTCTGGAGATGACCCAACACGTTACCGTGACCAAGAAAGTTTTGACTACTGGGAGCAACGCGATCCGTTAATTCGTTTCCGTAACTTCTTGACTGAAAAAGGTCTATGGTCTGAAGAAAAAGAGCAAGCATTAATTGAAAAAACCCAAGAAGAAATTAAAGCATCAGCTAAAGAAGCTGACCAAGTACCGAAACAAAAAGTTTCAGACTTTTTGAAAAACATGTACGAAGAGCCTACGCAAGTAATTAAAGAACAAATTGCGACTTTTGAAGCAAAGGAGAATAAATAATTATGGCACAAAAAACAATGATCCAAGCGATAACTGAAGCACTTGAACAAGAAATGGAACGCGATCAAGATATTTTAGTATTTGGAGAAGATGTCGGTAAAAATGGTGGAGTGTTCCGCGCAACTGCAGGTCTTCAAGAGAAATTTGGCGAAGAAAGAGTTTCAGATACTCCTCTTGCTGAATCAGGTATCGGTGGTATGGCTATTGGTTTAGCTTTACAAGGATTTCGTCCAGTTCCAGAAATTCAATTTATTGGTTTTATCTTTGAAGTGTTAGACTCCATTGCTGGCCAAGCTGCACGTACACGTTACCGTATGAGTGGTACACGTAGCTTACCAATTACAATCCGTATGCCATTTGGTGGAGGTGTTCATACACCAGAAATGCACTCAGATAACTTAGAAGGTTTGATGACACAATCACCAGGTTTAAAAGTGGTTATTCCTTCAAATCCTTATGATGCAAAAGGCTTATTAATTTCAGCTCTTCGCGATAACGATCCTGTTGTATTTATTGAACATATGAAATTGTATCGTTCATTCCGTGATGAAGTTCCTGAAGAATCTTATACTATTCCATTAGGTAAAGCTGCTATTTCTCGCGAAGGTAAAGACGTTTCTGTCATCACTTATGGTGCAATGGTTCGTGAAGCACTTAAAGCAGCTGATGATTTAGAAAAAGAGGGCATCTCTGTAGAAATCGTAGATTTAAGAACCGTTTCTCCATTAGATATTGAAACAATTATCGCATCAGTTGAAAAAACTGGCCGTGTAGTAGTGGTTCAAGAAGCACAACGTCAAGCAGGTGCTGGTGCAATGGTTATGTCTGAAATCGCAGAACGTGCTGTACTTTCACTAGAAGCTCCGATTGGCCGCGTTGCAGCACCAGATACAGTATTTCCGTTTGGTTTAGCTGAGAGCGCTTGGTTGCCAAATGCTGCTGATATTGCAGATAAAATAAAAGAAGTTTATAACTTCTAATTTGCAAATTATTAGACAAAAAAACAATAGATGTAAACTATTTACTTAAATGATAAATGGTTGCATCTATTGATTTTAAGTTGTCCATTTAATCTTGTAAGTCAAAAAAATAGAAATTCTAGTATAGAAGGGAAGAAAATCAAAAATGGCTTTTAAATTTAAATTACCGGATGTTGGAGAAGGAATGGCAGAAGGCGAAATCGTAAAATGGTTAGTAGCTGAAGGAGACGTAATTAAAGAGGAAGATTCAATCGTTGAAATTCAAAATGACAAATCAGTTGAAGAGATTGCTTCACCCGTTTCTGGAACGATTAAAAAGATTTTAGTAGCGGAAGGAACCGTTGCTACTGTTGGTCAAGTAATCGTTGAAATTGATGCTCCAGGACATGAAGATGAGGAAGAAGAGAAAGAGGCAGAGGCTCCAGTATCTGCTCCAGTTCAAGAATCTGCTTCAAGCACTCAAAATACTTCTTTCTATCAATTCAAATTACCAGATGTTGGAGAAGGAATGGCAGAAGGCGAAATTGTGAAATGGTTAGTAGCTGAAGGGGATCAAATTAAAGAAGAAGATTCAATCGTTGAGATCCAAAACGATAAATCAGTTGAAGAGATTGCTTCACCTGTTACCGGAACAATTAAAAAGATTTTAGTAGCAGAAGGAACGGTTGCTACTGTTGGTCAGGTAATCGTTGAAATTGATTCACCTGAACACAACACTGAAAGTGCAACACCTGCAGTTGTAAATAATGTTCAAGAGACAGCACAAGTAGCTGCAACAGCAAACGTTGTTAAGTCTTCTGACTCTAACAAACGTGTACAAGCTATGCCTTCAGTGCGTCAATTTGCTCGTGAAAACGATGTAGATATTACATTAGTTACACCAACAGGCAAACATAACCGTGTAACAAGAGAAGATATCACTAACTTTAATAAAAATGGTGCAACTCCAGCAGTTAGTTCAGCAAAACAAGAAACTGCAACAACTGCAGCAACTCAAACAAAACAAGCTCCTGTAGCTAAAGCAGTAGCTCCGGCTACAGCGTTTAAATCTAATCAGACTGAACTTGAAACTCGTGAAGCAATGACTCCAATGCGTAAAGCAATCGCTAAAGCAATGGTAAACAGTAAAGCAACTGCTCCACATGTTACGTTGTTTGATGAAGTTGACTCAACTAAATTAATGGCTCATCGTAAGCATTTCAAGGATATTGCAGCGGATAAAGGTATTAAGTTAACATTCTTACCTTACGTTGTTAAAGCAATTGTGTCTGTTTTACGTAAATATCCAGCAATGAACGCTTCAATTGATGATACAACAAACGAAGTCGTATACAAACATTACTTTAATGTTGGTATTGCTACTGATACTGATCGTGGTTTATTTGTACCAGTTATTAAAGATGCAGATGCTAAGAGTATCTTCACTATCGCAAAGGAAATTACTGAACTTTCTGGTAAAGCAACAGAAGGTAAGTTAGCAGCAAATGAAATGAGTAGCGGTTCTATCTCAGTAAGTAATATTGGTTCAATTGGTGGCGGTTGGTTTACACCAGTTATTAACTACCCAGAAGTTGCTATCTTAGGTGTTGGTCGGATTGCTAAAAAAGCAGTCGTAAATGCAGATGATGAGATTGTTGTAGCACCTGTTATGCAGTTATCATTAAGCTTTGACCATCGTATTATAGATGGTGCAACTGCACAAAAAGCAATGAATGAATTAAAAACATTGCTTGCTGATCCAGAATTATTATTGATGGAAGGATAAAGGTGAGTTAAAGATGGTAGTAGGAGATTTCGCAATAGAGTTAGATACAGTTGTTATCGGTTCAGGCCCAGGAGGATATGTTGCGGCAATACGCGCTGCTCAAATGGGACAAAAAGTAGCCATCGTAGAAAGAGAAAATATCGGCGGCGTTTGTTTAAACGTTGGTTGTATTCCATCAAAAGCTTTGATTAGTGCCGGACATCATTATCAAGACGCTATGCATTCAGAAGCTTTTGGAATCACAGCTGAGAATGTTGTTTTAGACTTTGCTAAGACTCAAGAATGGAAAAACAATAAAGTGGTATCGACTCTTACCAAAGGTGTCGAAGGCTTATTGAAAAAAAATAAGATTGAAATTTTAAGAGGAGAAGCTTATTTCAATGACGAGCACACTATGCGCGTTATGGGAGAAAAAACTGGCCAAACGTATTCTTTTAATAATGCAATCGTTGCAACTGGTAGCCGTCCGATTGAAATCAAAGGTTTCAAATTTGGTAAACGTGTTATTGATTCAACCGGTGGTTTAGCACTTCTTGAAGTACCTAAAAAATTAATTGTTGTTGGGGGAGGCTACATTGGTAGTGAACTTGCTGGCGCATATGCTAACTTAGGCGCTGATGTAACTATTTTAGAAGGAACAGATTCTATTATGCCCACTTTTGAAAAAGACATGATTAAATATGTTACAACTAATTTTGCAAAAAAAGGTGTAACAATTGAGACATCTGCAATGGCTAAAGAAGCGATTCAAACCGAAAATGGCGTAACTGTTAAATATGAAGTAAACGGTAAAGAAAAATCAATTGACGCTGATTACGTAATGGTAACTGTTGGCCGTCGTCCTAACACAGATGAGCTTGGATTAGAAGGTGCTGGAGTTGAAATGACTGACCGTGGGTTAGTTAAAGTAGACGAACAAGGACGTACAAGCGCTAAAAACATTTTTGCTATTGGAGATATCGTTCCTGGTGCAGCATTAGCTCACAAAGCAAGTTATGAAGCTAAGATTGCTGCAGAAGCAATCTCTGGAAAAAAAGTAGCTGTTGATTACAAAGCAATGCCAGCTGTAGCCTTTACAGATCCAGAATTAGCTGTTGTAGGATTAACTCTTGCAGAAGCTAAAGAAAAAGGGATGGATGTTAAAGCATCAAAATTCCCATTAGCTGGTAATGGACGTGCCCTTTCTTTAAATGCAACGGATGGTTTTGTACGTCTAGTAACAAATAAAGAAGATGGTCTGATTGTTGGAGCACAAATTGCTGGTATTGGTGCTAGTGATGTCATTGCTGAACTAGGATTGGCTATTGAAGCTGGAATGGTAGCAGAAGATATTGCATTAACTATCCATGCTCACCCATCTTTAGCTGAAACAGTTATGGATGCTTCAGAATTAGCATTAGGTTTACCAATTCACATGTAATTTAATAGAGTTTTAATTGTCTTTATTGTTCCAATAAAGACGTGTCTATAATGAAAAAAGCACTTATTCTTAATCTGAATAAGTGTTTTTTTACATATAATAAAGTAAATCATAAAAAATTTGGTATAATAAGAAAAATTAGAAATACAACAGACTTGATTTTCTTATTAATTAATAGTGTTTAAATAGGTTGTTGGAGGAGATTTAGTGAGTAAAGAACAGATGGAAGAGATTATTATTGCAGGTACGAATGAAGTAACTTACCTTTTTACCTTCTTAAGTATGTTAAAATTAACAGCAGCAAGCATTTTATTTTATGAACTTCTATCCTCAGAAGAAAATAAATTACAAGTTCTACAATATGCTTCCTCTTTTTAATCAGCAAGTTCTTTTACTGTTGCTAGTGCAAAGGATTTCCTTACAACTGATCTATTGATTATAACGGCGTATGAAGAAAGAAAAGTGGATGAATCAAACGATAGCTACATCAGAAGGAATATATTATTAATTCTTAATGTAATTAAAAGGGCGATGGCCAATGGGGTTCAACGGATTAATTTTAATTGCTACTGAACCGACAGATATGTTTACCTATCTTGCTTGGAAATTTTCTGGTATTCCTAAAGAAAGAATTATCGGACTAGGGACGTATATAGATTCTACACTCTTCAGACAACTATTAAGCAAAAAATTATCCGTATCTTTTACGAATATTAGTGCCTTTATTGTTGGTGGAAGCAAAAGAGAAAGTAAAATAACGACTTTGATCCGATCTAATATCGGTGGAATGCCAATTCTTAGACTGATGGTGGACAAAAAGAATTATTTTAATCAAAATGATAGAATAAATATTGACTCATTTCTTTCAGAAAAAGATTTATTTTCTCTTGAAAATAAATCTTATTTTACAACGGTATCTGCCTTAGTTGAGCTAACTCAATTTATTTTTGATGATGAAAAAACATTGGTTACGTTGATGCATCTAGTTGATGTAGATGATTTAACAAATATTCCATTATCTTTACCTATTTTACTGGGAAAAGACGGCATAAATAAGATATCTGAACTTTTTTTCGGATTCAGAAAAAAAGAATTGTTTAAAGCAGCAAAAGAAACTCGCGAGTATTTAGATTGGATAGAAAAAGGTCAAAGGAGCTTATAATGGAAAATAAAAGTTACAGTTACCCAATGGATTATGATTGGACAAAAGAGGAAATGACAAAAGTGATTAACTTGTGGCGAGCAGTTGAGTTAGCTTATGAAATTGGAATAAAAAAGGAGCAGTTTATGATAAGTTATCGCGAATTTAAAGAAGTTATCCCATCTATTGGGGAAGAGAAAAAATGGTGTCGTCAATTTGAATCCATTTCTGGATATTCTGTCTATGCAGTATATCAAGAAGCTAAAAAACTAGATAAAAAGAATATTTTTATGGACAAAAGTAAAGGAAGTAGATAGAAATTTACATTTAAATAAGTTAACCTAAATAATAGAAGAAAGGAAGTGGGTCCTTGAATAGACTAATTGAGCGAGATCAATTAATTGAAGAATGGCTCTATGAAGCTGCAAAGATAAGTAAAAAATCTTTTGAACAGACCATTAGTGTAGAAGAAAAAACAACTCGAACAGATTTAGTAACAAATATTGATAAGAAAATCGAACAATTTTTTATTGAAAAAATAAGTACTTATTTTCCTGGAGAAAGAGTCTTAGGAGAAGAAAGTTCGAAATATCCCTTTACAGATTTGAAGGGGACAGTTTGGATAATAGATCCTATTGATGGAACGCTAAATTTTGTCAAGCAAAAAAGTGATTTTGCTATTATGATAGGTATTTATGAAAATGGTATAGGCTATTTAGGATATGTATACGACGTTATGAGAGATGAGCTTTATTCGGCTGCAAAAAATCAAGGGGCTTATTTGAATGGAGAACAACTGGAAAGGGTAGAAGATATCCCTTTACGAGAAGGCCTAGTTGCAATCAGCCACCGCTTAATGACCAACGAAAATAGCGATGAAGCAAGAAGAATTGGAAGAGCTAGTAGCGGTGTGCGTATGATTGGTTCAGCCGGTCTTGAAACAACGCGAGTAGCGACAGGTAAGTTAGTTGCTTATATTGGAGCATCTTTAGCTCCTTGGGATATTGCCGCTGGCAAAATAATAGCAGAAGAATTAGGGTTAATTTATACCCAGTTAAATGGAGAAATAATCGATATGCTGTGTCACAACAAAACAGTTGTAGCGACACCATCTGCTCATAAAGAAATAATAAAGAACTTTAAATAAGGAAATAGTTAAATAAAGAGTCTTCCATATTAAAGTAAAGATAGTTTTAATTAATAAAGAGAAAACTTGAACTAGCTTTAAATAGAACGTTTTCATAAAAAAATAATAAAAATATACCGCTAACATCAACTTTTTTCTTTTAAATCTTTTGTTTTAGTGTTAGACTGTACAAGTTGATAGTTGTCTTCATAAGTTTTCAATGCGTTTTCATCCTGAAATGAGCAGAAACTTATGAAAAGTTCAAGTGCATAAATTGGATAAATTAATTTTCATGTTGATAGATAGCCAATCAGAAGTATTGAAATAATGATAAGAATCATGGAGGAATATAGTAATGATAAGAAGAGAAGATATTAGAAATGTAGCCATTATTGCCCACGTCGATCACGGCAAAACAACATTGGTGGATGAATTATTGAAACAATCTGACACATTACATTCTCATAGCAAATTGGCTGAACGCGCAATGGACTCAAATGCTCTTGAGCAAGAGCGAGGCATTACAATTTTAGCTAAAAACACAGCTGTTAAATACAAAGATACTCACATCAATATCTTGGATACTCCAGGACATGCTGACTTTGGTGGAGAAGTTGAACGTATTATGAAAATGGTTGACGGAGTAGTTTTAGTCGTAGATTCATACGAAGGTACAATGCCTCAAACAAGGTTTGTATTAAAAAAAGCATTAGAGCAAAAATTAGTTCCAATCGTAGTTGTTAACAAAATTGATAAAGACTCAGCTCGTCCTGCAGAGGTTGTTGATGAAGTTCTTGAATTATTTATCGAATTGGGTGCAGATGATGACCAGTTAGATTTCCCTGTTATCTATGCTTCTGCTATGAATGGTACAAGTAGTCTATCTGATAATAAAGAGGAACAAGAAGAAACAATGAATTATATCTTTGATACAATTCTTAGTGAAATTCCTGCTCCTATTGATAATTCGGATGAACCACTACAATTCCAAGTATCACTATTAGATTACAGTGATTATGTCGGAAGAATTGGTATTGGACGTGTATTCCGTGGTAAAATTAAAGTCGGAGATAGCGTTACGCTGAGTAAATTAGATGGATCTACTAAGAATTTCCGCGTTACTAAATTGCTTGGTTTCTTCGGTTTAGACCGTGTTGAAATTGATGAAGCAAAAGCGGGGGAATTAATTGCAGTTTCCGGTATGGAAGATATTTTTGTAGGAGAGACAGTTACACCTACAAATCATATTGATCCATTGCCAATACTTCACATCGATGAGCCTACTTTACAGATGACTTTCTTAGTAAATAACTCTCCATTCGCAGGACGCGAAGGGAAATGGGTTACATCTCGTAAAATTGAAGACCGTTTGATGTCTGAATTGCATACCGATGTTTCTATGCGTATTGAAAACACCGCATCACCTGATGCTTGGATTGTTTCTGGACGTGGAGAATTACACTTGGCTATTTTAATTGAGAATATGAGACGTGAAGGATACGAGTTGCAAGTATCTCGTCCTGAAGTTATTTTACGTGATTTTGATGGAGTTCAGTGTGAACCTTTTGAATTAGTACAAATTGATACTCCTGAAGAATACATGGGATCAATCATTGAATCTTTAAGTGCTCGTAAAGGCGAAATGCAAGATATGGTTAACAACGGCAATGGACAAGTTAAATTAACTTTCCTAGCTCCGGCTCGTGGTTTAATTGGCTACTCTACCGAGTTCCTTTCAATGACAAGGGGATACGGAATTATGAATCATACTTTCGATCAATATCTTCCACGTTTGAGAACTAAAATTGGTGGACGTCGTAATGGTGCATTAGTTTCAACTGAAACTGGTAAAACAACAACTTACGGTATCATGGGAGTTGAAGACCGAGGAACAATCTTCATCGAGCCTTCAACAGAGATATACGAAGGGATGATCGTTGGAGAAAACTCTCGCGAAAATGATATTACTGTTAATATTACAAAAGCTAAACAAAAGACTAACGTTCGTTCTGCTAACAAAGACCAGACAAACGTTATCAAAGCACCTCGTCATTTAACTTTAGAAGAATCATTAGAATTCTTGGGTGATGATGAGTATTGTGAGATTACACCAGAAAGTATTCGTTTACGTAAACAAGTGTTAAACAAAAATGAACGTGAAAAATCAGCTAAGAAAAATAAAGCTTCTCAAATAGGTTAAATCTATTTTAAAAAGCTACTCGATGATATTGAATCATTGAGTAGCTTTTTTTTTGCTTTTTATAAAAAAGAAAGAGAAAATGGTGATAGATTAGTTTCAGCTTTATAAGAATACCGATACTTTCGTATTGTTGGATGACCTTATTGTTGATATAATAAAAATGTTCCATTAAAGGAGGAAGATTTATGCTGAACAATATTCAGAAAAAAGAGGCCCTTGAGGTCTTATTAGAAGATGCTACAAAAATCTTTCAACTTATCAATAATCAAAAAAATCAGTTGTGTCTAACTGAATGCCCTGCTTTTAATGAAATTGTTGATACTCAAATGTTTGGACTATCAAAAGAAATTTCTTTTGCAAAAAAAATTGGAGTCATTAACTCAACTGAAGGTGACCGTATTTTAAGTGATTTAGAAAAAAAATTAAATGATTTGTACACAAAAGCTTATAATGAAAAAAATCTGTAAGAAAATAAAGGAGGCCAAGGGCTTCTTTTAAGCCGGCAGTATGATAAAAAAAATAATTAATAAGTTAAAATATTTAGATCAGTTTATTTTTATACCTTATTTTATCTTATCTATATTTGGTATTTTAATGGTTTATAGTGCTAGTAGTTATGCTGTAATCAGCCAAGGTAAACCTCCGGAATATTATTTTTTAAGACAGGCTGTATTTGTATGTATAGGTCTTTTTATTAGTATGTTTATCTTTTCAATTAAATATAGCCATTTAAAATATAAAAAACTAATTAAGTACACGATTATATTTACAGTATTGCTGCTAGCCTATCTTCTTGTTTTTGGAGAAGAAATCAATGGGGCAAAAGGGTGGATTGATATTGGTATAGTTGGAATACAACCAGCTGAATTTGCAAAAATATCGGTTATTTGGTATTTTGCTTACATCTTTTCTCGAAGACAGCAACAAATTATTCGTAATTTCTGGTCTTCTATGAAACAACCAGCCTATCTATTTGGCATTATTCTTTTTCTAATTGTTATTCAGCCAGATGTAGGTGGAGCAGTAATTATCTTGTTTATTGGTATTATTATGATATTTGCTAGCGGTGTTTCTACTAAATTAGGCGTTACGATAGGAACTCTTGGTATCGCACTTATTCTAGGAGCAGTTGAATTAGTACGTGCTTTTGGAACTAGATTGCCTTTTCTACAGCTTTATCAATATAATCGTTTCTTAGCTTTTTGGGATCCTTTTGAAGTCTCTGAAAGTGCGGGACTTCAATTAGTCAACTCCTATTATGCTCTCAGTAGAGGAGGAGTACTTGGTGTAGGAATTGGACAGAGTGTTCAAAAAACAGGCTATTTGCCTGAGCCTTACACAGATTTTATTATCTCAATCTTAGGAGAAGAGTTAGGATTGTTAGGAGTAGTAATGATTTTGAGCCTTTTTTGTTTTTTGATACTACGAATTTATTTGATTGCAATCCGTACAAAAGATTCTTTTGGTTCATTGCTGTGTATTGGAATTGCTACAATGTTTTTAGTTCAAGGATCCATCAATTTAGGAGGGGTTCTAGGGCTCTTGCCGATTACAGGTGTAACGTTCCCGTTTGTCAGTTACGGTGGCTCTAGCGCATTGGTTTTGGCTATTTCAATTGGATTAGTCTTAAATGTAAGTGCAATGAATAAAAAAAATGAAGTTGAAAAGATTAAATGATTAAATGATAAAGTATAAGTAAAGTTAGATAGTAAGTAAAATAATCGGATGATTTAGGAGTGGAGATAGTGAAAAAAGTATTAGTAGCTAATCGAGGAGAAATAGCCATCCGAATATTCCGCGCTTTGACGGAGCTTCATATTGGGACTGTTGCTGTATACGCACAGGAAGACGAGGGATCTGTTCATCGATTCAAAGCAGATGAAGCCTATTTAGTAGGGGAAGGAAAAAAACCGATAGAGGCTTATTTGGATATCGAAGATATGATTCGTATCGCAAAGTACTCTAATGCGGATGCAATTCATCCTGGTTATGGTTTTTTATCAGAAAACTTAAATTTTGCTAGACGTTGTGAAGAAGAAGGAATTATTTTCATTGGTCCTGATTTGCATCATTTAGATATTTTTGGAGATAAACTTAAGGCTAAAGAAGCAGCAATCGCAGCTGGTATAAAATCTATACCGGGTTCTCAAGGGCCTGTATTAACTGTTGAAGAAGTCATAAAATTTGGTGAAACTTTTGGCTATCCTATTATGGTAAAGGCAGCACTAGGAGGTGGCGGAAGAGGAATGCGTGTGGCTTACTCCGCTGAAGAAGTAAAAGATAGTTTCGAAAGGGCCCGTAGTGAAGCAAAATCGGCATTTGGAAATGATGATATATATGTCGAACGCTATATTCAAGATCCTAAGCATATCGAAGTTCAAATATTAGGAGATACTCATGGGAATATTATTCATTTATATGAACGTGATTGCTCAGTACAACGTCGACACCAAAAGGTTGTAGAGGTTGCGCCGTGTGTTTCTATTCCAGATGAACTACGTCTCAAAATGTGTGAGTCGGCTGTTCAATTGATGAAGCATGTTGGCTATGTTAATGCAGGAACCGTTGAATTTTTACTTGAAGGCAATGAATTTTATTTTATTGAAGTAAATCCACGTGTACAAGTAGAGCACACTATTACGGAACTCATCACGGGAATTGACATTGTTCAAGCTCAAATTCTAATTGCACAAGGGAAAAATTTACACAGTGAGATAGCTATTCCTGCTCAAGAGAATATACCCTTAATGGGTGCAGCTATTCAGTGTCGTATAACGACTGAAGATCCCCTTAATGGTTTTTTACCTGACACTGGTAAAATAGATACGTATCGCTCTCCAGGTGGTTTTGGGATACGCCTAGATGCAGGCAATGGTTTTCAAGGCACTGTAGTTTCGCCATTTTTTGATTCCTTGCTTGTCAAAGTATGTACGCACGCGTCTACATTTGAACTAGCTGCACAAAAAATGACACGATCTTTAAGAGAATTCCGTATTCGTGGTGTAAAAACAAATATTCCATTTATGGATAATGTTATTTCCCACCCGGTTTTTCTTTCAGGAGAAGCAAAAACAACCTTTATTGATTCGACTCCTGAACTTTTTGTGTTTTCAAAAGTTCGTGATAGAGGAAATAAGACAATGAAATATATTAGTACGATTACAGTGAATGGTTTCCCAGGTATCGAGAAAGCTCCAAAGAAATTTTATGAACCTGCTAGAAGACCTAAGAAACTAACTTTACTAAACGATGTTCCACTAAATGCAAAAGGTATTTTAGAACATCAAGGTGTAGATGCAGTGGTAAACTGGATAAAAAATACGAAAGAAGTCTTATTAACAGATACAACGTTTAGAGATGCCCATCAAAGCTTGCTAGCGACCCGCGTTCGGACACAAGATTTTTTAAACATTGCTGCGGAAACAGAAAAAGCTATCCCACAATTATTTTCTTCTGAAGTGTGGGGTGGAGCGACTTTTGATGTTGCTTATCGATTCTTGAATGAAGATCCATGGGAGCGTTTGGAAAAACTAAGACACGAAATGCCTAACACGCTTCTCCAAATGTTATTTAGAGGTTCTAATGCAGTAGGGTATCAAAATTATCCTGATAATGTGATTGAATCATTTATTCAGCAAGCAGCCAAAAGTGGAGTAGATGTATTTCGTATCTTTGATAGTTTAAATTGGATTCCTCAAATGGAGAAAAGTATTCAAGTTGTCAGAGACACAGGTAAGATAGTTGAAGCATCTATTTGCTATACAGGTGATATTAATGATCCACTAAGAACGAAATATACGATTGACTACTATAAGGAAATGGCTAAAGAACTAGAGAATCAAGGTGCACATATCATTGCAATTAAAGATATGGCTGGAATTTTAAAACCTGAAGCAGCGTATCGTTTAATTAGTGAATTAAAAGATACTGTTCAAGTGCCAATTCATTTGCATACTCATGACACGAGTGGAAATGGGATATTTACGTATGCTTTAGCCGTTAAAGCTGGGGTAGATATTGTCGATGTCGCAATGAGTGCCATGAGCAGCGCGACGAGTCAACCTAGCATGAGCAGCCTCTACTATTCTTTATTAGGGACACAACGAGTTCCATCTATAAATATTGAAAATGTCCAGCAAATTAATCATTACTGGGAAGATGTGAGAACACGTTATAGTGATTTTGAAAATGGGGTAAGTGCTCCTCAAACAGAAGTTTACCAACATGAGATGCCAGGAGGTCAATACTCTAATCTTAAACAACAAGCTAAAGCAGTTGGACTAGCAGATAAATGGGATGAAATTAAAAAAATATATGCACTGGTTAATCAGATGTTTGGTGATATTATTAAAGTAACGCCCTCTTCGAAAGTTGTTGGAGATATGGCATTATTTATGGTGCAAAATGAGTTAACTGAAGAAGATGTCTATAATCAAGGTCATTCAATTGATTTTCCAGAGTCTGTCATCAGCTTCTTCATGGGAGATTTAGGACAGCCTGTTGGCGGATTTCCAGAAAAATTGCAAAAAATCGTTTTGAAAAAAAGTCAGCCGATTACGGTCCGGCCTGGAATTTTAGCGGATCCAATTGATCTTGAACAAACTAAAGTGAAACTAGCTAAACTAATCAATAAGGAGCCTTCTAACGAAGAGGTGTTAAGCTACGTTATGTATCCTGAAGTATTTTTAGATTATCAAAAAAATTATGAACAATTTGGTGATGTAACAGTTTTAGATACAGCGACGTTCTTTCATGGGATGCGAACAGGTGAATCAATTGAAGTCCAGATTGAAAAGGGTAAGACACTGATTATTAAATTAAATCAGATTGGTGAACCAAACTCTGAAGGCAATCGTACGATGTATTTTGATTTAAATGGCCAAGGCAGAGAAATTGTAGTAAAAGATAAAAGCATTACGAGTACCAAAGTTGTTCGTAAAAAAGCAGAACCAACGAATAAAGAACATATTGGTGCTACGATGCCTGGTTCGATTATAGAAGTCTTAGTTTCAAAAGGAGACCGTGTTAGCCAAGGGGATCCAATCGTCATTACGGAAGCAATGAAAATGGAAACAACGATAAAAGCTGCGTTTGACGGCGTTATCGATCAAATTTATGTAGAAGCAGATAATCTCATTGAAACAGGCGATTTATTGATTGAGATGATTGCGAAATAAGTGTCGGTAAGGAGTACCTAAAATATGAAAACAATTTTGAGAACAATACCAATTTTCTTGGTTTTAATGCTCTTAACCTATTTTGTTCCTCAAATTATTTCCGATAGTCCTTCTGAAATTGTTACTCAAAAGAAAAACGTACCAAAGCTAAAAAAAGAGGCCAAAACAAACTCTATTCCTGCCGTTAAACAAGAGGTTTTTCCTCTTGAAGGGATAGGCCAATATGTTGGAGAAACCATTGATTTACTTGAAAAAAAACAGGGTCGTCCTCTACGTATTGAAACAACTTCATATGGCTACGAATGGTGGATTTATGGCGATAACGAAAAAGATTACTTTCAAGTTGGGGTTTCAAAACAAGGTAAGGTCATATCTATGTTTGTTCTAGGGTCAATATTGGATGTTTCTCCGTTTAAAGTAGGTATGGATATAGCAGAAGTTTATCAACTAACTCCTTTATACCCAACCTTTTCTATTGAATATGAAAATAAAGATTATACAATTGAACTATCAGAAAATGACTTGAATTACCACCCGCTAGTTATTTTTGAAAAGAATGTTTTTTCAATCTTAATGGTAGATAGAGAAACCAATAAAATTAATGCTATTCGTTATGTAGACGAACAAACCTTACTTCAATCGGATATTTATGAAGTGTTTCCTCAGAATGAAGGCATTACAAAGAAAGAACCAGCAACAGAATTAGAAGATGAAAAAGGCAAGATAAAAGAAGTAGAAGTTACTCTTAATGCTTTAAGGAAACGGTATAATTTACCTGAATTAACTTACAATAAAGAACTTTCTTCTATTGCCAAAGATATTTTTATTAATCAAGAGAAAATGGCTATCGAACAATCAAGTGAAGAAGTAAAGAAAAGAGAATCTTCCTTGGCGGAAGGTTCAATAAAAATGGACATTTCAAATGAAAATAAATTTGTCCAAGATAATTTTGAAGAAGAGGTAGGACTGCCTCCTTTAAAGAGCGAAGAGATTCAAGATTATTTAAAATTAAATAAATTAACTTTATTAGATAATCGTGTTGTTTATTCTAATCAGTTTACGAATTCAACTTGGTTAATCACGTATTGGTTTAGTCTTGAAAACCAACGAACTATTTTAGCTGATCCTCTGATGGAAAGATTTGGCATTGCTTTTCGTGGGGAAGAAGTCATGTTAATATTAAATAGACAAGAAGAACCAAGCATAAAATAAGGAAAAAGAAGGGAGAATGTTCATTGGAACTTACATTAAGTGAAAGACAAGGTATAATCATTTGGGTCTATAGTTTAAGACATATGAAAACACTTAAGCGATTTGGTTTGATTCATTATGTATCAAAGCGAATGAAATACATTGTTATTTATGTGAATCGGACAGAACTAGAAGCAACTATCCGTAAACTCAAGGAGCTGCATTTCGTTCGACAAGTGGAACCCTCTTACAGACCATTGATTAATATGGATTTTAAAGAAGTTCTTAAAAAAGCAACTCCTAGAAAAGAAGTTGAGGAAGTTGAAGAATTTAATCAGCTAAATATAGAGTCTGAAAGTCAATTAGTTAAAAATGAACATATTATAAAAGAACATGAAGTTAGAAATGGCTAACGTTTATCACTATAATAAAGTTAGTATAGCGAGATTAAAGTAGGTCGAATGGTTCAAAAGATTAAAGAGGGAGGATTTTGTTCCTACCTCTTTTTTAAAAGAAAAAAAAAGAAAAGAAAGTTGGTATTCTTTAATGAGAGTAATTTCTGGTGACTATGGTGGAAGAAAGTTGAAATCTGCTCCTGGTGAAAATACTAGGCCAACGTCCGATAAAGTAAAAGAATCTATTTTTAATATTATTGGACCTTACTTTGATGGTGGAAGATGTTTGGATTTATTTGCAGGTAGTGGTGGTTTATCTATCGAGGCTATTTCTAGAGGAATGGACCATGCAGTATTGGTCGATAAAGATACAACAGCGATTAAAATAATAAAAGAAAATATTGAAATGACTAAAGAAATGACCAAATTTGATGTTTACCGAAGTGATGCGAACCGGGCTATTGAAATGTTAGCAACTAAAAATAGCCCGTTTGATTTACTTTTTATAGACCCGCCTTATTTTGAACAGGAGATTGTTAAACAACTTGAAAAAATTCTTTCTTTAAATCTTTTAGCAGATAAAGCAGTAATTGTTTGTGAAGTTGGACGGAAAATTGATTTACCAGACAAAATTAGTGGAGCAAAACAGTTTAGATCGACGGTTTATGGAGCAAGTAAAATAGTATTGTATGAAGTTTTTAGTGAAGGAGCTTTTTAAAATGGTCAAGAATGCACTATTCCCAGGAAGTTTTGATCCGTTAACAAATGGGCACGTTGATACAATTGAACGTTCTGCTAAATTATTTGATCATCTTTTTATTGCTGTAGCAACGAATACGTCTAAAAAGAATTTATTCGATGTAAATGAAAAAATACAATTAATACAATCGGCAACTAAGCAGTTGAAAAATGTTTCCATCATCGAACATACAACGGGTTTGACAGTAGATTTAGCTAAAAAAGTTGGAGCAAACGTACTGATTAGAGGATTACGCAATGCTGAAGATTTTGAATATGAAATGAATATTGCTGCTATGAACAAAACGCAAAATTTAGAAATTGAGACCATTATTTTAATGGCCTCGCAACAACATCGATTTCTAAGCTCAAGTTTAATTAAAGAGGTCTCTTTTTTCGGTGGAGATGTTTCTAAATTAGTGCCACTTGATGTCGATAAAGCGATTAAAAAAAAGTATGCTTACCTAAAAAAAGAAACTGAAAACTCTTAGAATAGCTGCTATGTAAGGGTGATTATAATGAAAAAAATAAAAAATAGTAAAACCATTATTTTATTTGTCGCGACTCTATTCCTTGTTTTAGGATTGACTGTTCCTCTCCCTTACTATATTGAAGCGCCAGGCTCAGCAGTTCGATTAAATGAATTAATTGAAGTTAATGATAAAGTTGATGAAAATCCAGGAAGTTTTATGTTAACGACCGTTTCAATTCGTAGAGCTACACCTGTAAGTTACTTTACAAAATACTTGCCTTTTCATGAAGGAGTGACTAAAAAAGAACTATTTGGTACAACAGAATCAAGTGAAGAGTATGATAATTTACAAAAGTATTATATGGATAGCTCAGTTAATGCAGCTATTGAGTTAGCGTATAAGACGGCAAATGAAGAGTATAAATTAACCTATAAAGGAATTTATGTTATGTCTATTTTACCAGATTCAAATTTTTCTGGAAAACTATTTGTTGGAGATACAGTAACGGCATTAGATGGTCAAAAATTTAAAAGTTCTGCTGAATTCATCGACTACGTAAAAAGTAAAAGTCCTGGACAAGATATTGCGGTTACGTACCAACGAGAGAATAAAGTGAATACTATTTCTGCTCCTTTAATAGAAATAGAACAAACTAAAACACCCGGTTTAGGTATTAGTTTAGTTGATCATACCTCAATAGAAACAGATATACCTGTTTCTATTGATTCAGATGATATCGGAGGGCCTTCTGCAGGATTTATGTATACTCTCCAAATATATGAGCAATTAACTAAGCAAGATTTACGTAAAGGCACTGAGATTGCCGGAACAGGTACAATTTCACCTGATGGAACAATTGGACGAATTGGCGGGATTGATAAAAAAGTTGTAGCGGCTAGTAAAGAAGGAGCAACTATCTTTTTTGCGCCAGATGATTCTATTGATCCAGTTATTAAAAAAAATTATCCGAACGTACAATCAAATTATGAAGAAGCTTTAAAAGTTGCTAAAAAAATAGATACTGAAATGAAAATTATTCCCGTTAAACAATATCAAGATGCTATCAACTATTTAAATCAATTAAAATAAAGCACACTTCCTAAGACTTAGCAGTCTGAGAGTGTGTTTTATTTTTTTATCAAAAGTTAATAGAAAAACGAGATTAATAATAAATAATAAAGTTAAAGCTAAATGATTGCGGATAATTTTAGTAGATACGATAAATACAGAGGAGGTGGTGCTAAATGATTGAAAAAATTAAAATAGAATTAGTAAAAAGAAAATCAATGATAGCGATTAGTTTAATTGTTACTTGCCTGTTTATTATCTTCTTTTTGGTTTTTAGTCTTATTTCTGAATCAGAAACAACTGACCAGCTAGATGAATCTTTAACTGATTTTTATATAAGTCATGCTTCCTCGCTCCAAAGTAGCATCGTTTCAGATGGAAATGAAAGTAAAAGCAAGCAAGAAAAAGTTATAGATACCTCTATTTTTGTTGATATCAAGGGTGCTGTTCAATTACCAGGAGTCTATGAAATAAATTCAGAAACACGTTTAACAGATGTTATTATTTTAGCAGGTGGTTTCTTGCCAACAGCTGATCAAAGTATGGTTAATCTTTCTCAAAAGCTAACAGATCAAATGATGATTACAATACCGGCGATAGGAGTAGAAAAATCGAGTATAGGTACAAATGAAAGTGAAGAAGAGCTGCCAGTGGTGAGTAGTCCATCAAGTGAATCAAACGAGACACAGACAGGTAAAGTAAACATTAACACTGCAGATATAAGTGAATTACAAACACTATCTGGGATTGGTGAAAAAAAAGCTGAACGTATTTTACAATATAGGCAAGAAAAAGGTTCATTTAAAGCTGTGGAAGAATTAAAAGAAGTTTCTGGCATTGGCGATAAAACATTTGAAGCGTTGGCTGAATTTATTAGTGTGGGCACAGATTAATTATTTTTTAACGAAAGATTGAAAACATAGAAAAGCTTTTGTATACTAATAGAAATGTTTATTAAATGAACCGATTAATAATTATTTAATGGAATTAAATTGGAGGAACGAGTGATGGCAGAAAGAATTCCATGGAATCAATATTTTATGTCACAAAGCTTATTGCTTTCTTTAAGAAGTACCTGTACTAGACTAACTGTTGGAGCTACGATAGTAAGAGAGAAACGAATTATTGCTGGTGGCTACAATGGCTCTGTAAGTGGGGACAAGCATTGTATTGATGAAGGGTGCTACGTGGTAGACGGCCACTGTATTCGTACAATCCATGCGGAAATGAATGCTATCCTACAATGTGCAAAATTTGGTGTTCAAACAGAAGGTGCGGAAATATATGTTACTCACTTTCCTTGTCTTCAATGTACTAAAATGATTCTTCAAGCAGGAATCAAAAAAATATATTATTTGGAAGATTATCACAATAATGAATACGCATTAAATTTAATTGAACAAGCCCACGTTCAATGCGAAAAAGTTTTTCTATCAGAAAACTTTTTTAAAGAATTAAAATTTTAAGCCAATGGTTTTATTAAAAAAAATTGCTGTAGACAGAATCAATCGTTAATTAAAAATGAGGAGTTATTTCTTG
The DNA here is from genome assembly GCF_900177385.1 of Carnobacterium iners. Lineage (NCBI taxonomy): Bacteria > Bacillati > Bacillota > Bacilli > Lactobacillales > Carnobacteriaceae > Carnobacterium > Carnobacterium iners. Next base: position 2,185,270 of record NZ_FXBJ01000002.1, on the reverse strand, counting down.
TTTCCAGCGATACTTGGTTTAATAAGTTCACTAATCGTTTTAACAACAATGCATTGGCTAGCAGTTATAATGTATCTTATTTTCTTGTTGCGTCTATATAAGACTAAAAGATTAACGTTAATCGTTGGCTCACTAGTCTTATCCTTTTTGGTTATTTTGGTTACAAACGTTCATCAGTGGACAAATCAAACTAAATTAACTACTGAAGATAAAAATTTTACAGTAATTATTAAACCAGATGAAATAAAAATAGATGGTGATCAACTACAGTTTTACGGAACGACTGACAAATCAGCTAATATATTACCAGTAGCCGAAAAACTGGTTGTTTTTTACACACTTAATTCGATAAAAGAAAAAAAGATTTGGGAAGCACAAACCACGATAGTTACTGTTACGATTTCAGGTAATTTAGAACAGCCAGAGAAGAATCGGAATCAAAATCAATTTAATTATCAAACATTTTTAAAACGTAAAAAAGTACATTGGATTTTAAAAGCTGAAACAATCCAATCGTTGTATCAACCGAAATCTACTTTTTTTACTAAATTAAAGCCAGCGAATATGAGAATGGCTTTATTAAAACAGCTTGATAAGAAATTTACACTGAAAGTCTCTCAATACATGAAAACACTCCTTTTTGCTGATTTAAATTCTCTTGATAAAACAACTATCCAACAGTTTAAAGAAATAGGGATCATTCATTTACTGAGTATCTCAGGATTACATATTCAATTTTTTTTGACGGGTTTAGTTTATTTGTTGTGGCGAATGGGAGTGACTAAAGAGACAACGTTTTATATTATGTTGATTGTTTTGCCTTTTTATGGAAATTTGACTGGCTGGGGTACAAGTGTCTATCGAGCAATTGTGATGTCGTTAATTTTATTAACTTGTAGTCATTTTAAAAAAGTTGTTTCCAGTCTAGATGTTTGGTCATGGACATTATTATCTGCTATTCTTATTGATCCTTATCAATTATTTTCAGTAGGCTTTCAATTAAGCTATCTTCTAAGTTTAGTATTACTGATTCTCTCACAAACCTATTTTACCGTTTCGAAATTACCTATTGTTACGAACTTTATTATTTCTTTTATCCTTATGTTAGTATCTATTCCAATATTGTCCTATCATTTTTTTGAATTTTCTTGGATTGGGATTTTTGCTAATCTTCTTTTCGTCCCTTTATTTACTTGGCTATTGTTGCCAATTTTTATTGTTTTATTGATAGTATCTTTTATTTTTTACCAAAGTTCACTTTTTCAATACAGCGTGATAAGTATTGAAAAATTGTTAACTATTATTGAAAAAATAGCAGAGATGATTAGCGAGCTACCTTTTATCACAATTGTTACTGGCAGAGTTCCACTTTTTTTAATGCTAGTTTTTATTTGTTCTTTAATTTATTTTATTTTAACGTTAGAGATAAATAGAAATATTATAAATAAAAGAGTATTCAGCACTATTTTATTAATTATCTCGTTCATTCTTTTTAGCAGCTATCAACGTTATTCTCCTTTCGATAAAGTAGTTGTAGTCGATGTAGGGCAAGGAGATTCGATAATAATAAAAAAATCATTTGGAAGAGGCAACTATCTAATTGATACTGGAGGTTCTATAGCTTTTGAGACAAAAGAATGGCAAAAAAAAAAGAATCCTCCTTCACTAGCCAAACGAGTAGTAATACCAACGCTAAAATCGCAAGGGATAGCGAGTTTAGATCAAGTACTGATTTCTCATGGAGATGAGGATCACTGTGGTGCATTACTAGATTTGACACAATCCATTAAAGTAAAAGAACTAATTTTTCCAGCAGGAACACTAAATAAGCCATCCTTTCAAAAGACTGTTTCAAAGATAGCTGGCTCTGAGACACTCATTCATGAAGTTATTGCGTCAGAGGAAAAAACAACATTTATTAATTCGACATTAGCTGTATTATGGCCACCTTCTTCAGGGAAAGGAGAAAATAATGATTCTATGGTTTTATACGGAAAAATAGGATCATATTTTTGGTTATTTACAGGAGATATTGAAGAGGGAGAGAACCAATTAATTCAACGATATCCAAATTTAAAAGTAGATGTTTTAAAAGTAGCTCACCATGGAAGCCAAACATCTACTAGTCAGAATTTCATTGATTCTATTCAGCCAAAGCATGCATTGATTTCTTGTGGGGTGAATAACCGCTACAATCATCCAAATTCAGAAGTACTTAATCGAATTCAAACTAGCCAAATCTATCGAACAGACATAAATGGAGCTATTCATTTCAGCCACATAAAAATAGGGGAAAATAAATATAAAGAGTCTTTTTATACGATTTTTAAAGAAAAAGATTGATTGAGCTTGCAATATTTAATTAAGCTTTGTACCATGTATAAAGGACAAGAAAGTGGTGTTGTGCGTTGAATTTTTCAAAAGAAGTTGCAAAACTACGAAACAATCAAATTAGCTCAGTTTATTTAGTTTTAGGAACAGAATCTTATTTAAATCGGACGCTCAGAGAGACGTTTATTTATTCTATTTTAAAAGAGGATGAAATTGACTTAAATCTAGGTATTTATGATTTGGGTGAAGTTCCTTTAGGCACAGCATTAGAAGATGCAGAATCGATTCCTTTTTTCGGAGAAAGAAGACTAGTTATTGTTGATCATCCACTTTTTTTAACTGGAGATAAAAGTAAGGCTAAACTTGAACACGATATGAAGTGGTTCGAAAATTATTTACTAAAACCTTCTGAAACGACTACTTTAGTTATTTTTGCTCCTTATGAAAAGTTAGATGAAAGAAAGAAAATAAGTAAACTATTAAAGAAAAATGCGGTTATTATCGAAACAACGACTTTATCAGAAAAAGAAATGAGAAGTTATTTAAAAACAACGATTGAAAACGAAGATTTTACGGTATCTTCTGAAGCTTTTGAATTGTTTGTTCAATTAACGGATGCAAATCTTTCGGTAGCAATGTCTGAATTGCCTAAATTAATCTTATTTGGGCAGGATAAAAAAAGAATTACCAAAGAAGCTGTTTCAGAATTAATAACGAAATCACTTGAACAAAATATTTTTTCTCTTAATGACTATGTACTGAAGAAAAAAGTAGGTCCAGCTTTAGAGTTGTATCATGATTTATTGCTTCAAAAAGAAGATCCTATTAAAATTAATGCAATTATGACCTCTCAATTTAGACTGTTGCTCCAAGTGAAAACACTTGAAAAAAAAGGTTATCAGCAAGGGGATATAGCCAAAATGTTAAAAGTTCATCCATACAGAATTAAGTTGAGTATCCAACATATGCGTCCATTCAGTAAAAAGGTTTTATCCGATGCTTATAGTGGATTAATTGAAACAGAATATCGTCTGAAAACAGGTCAAGGTAAAAGAGAAATGCAATTCGAATTATTTATTTTACAATTTGCTAGTAATCATTCAATGGTTTAAAGAATATAATTTTGCAGACTATCAAGTAAAAAAACTTTACAGTTTATATTGCAATAGGTCTGGTCATTATGTATAATGATTAACGTGGGAAACAACTGGAATAATCTATTTTAAGTTGTAATTAATTGAAAGTGGGGTGAATCAAATGCCAAACATCGAATCTGCAATCAAACGCGTTCGTACTTCAGAAAAATCTGCTTTAGAAAATAACGTTCAAAAGAGTGCTATGCGTACAGCTATCAAAAAATTCGTTCAAGCTAATGAAGCTGGTGACGAAAGTACTGAAGCTTTACACAAACAAGCAATCAGAGCTATTGACATGGCTGCATCTAAAGGATTGATTCATAAAAATAAAGCTAACCGTGATAAATCTCGTTTAACAGCTAAATTAGCTAAATAAGATATTGTAGTTAACTTACTTTTTGTGAAGACCACAAACATGATTTATTGTGTTTGTGGTTTTTTTGTCTATAAAATTGACGAAAGCCACTCCGCAATGGAGTGGCTTTCTAATTAAAAATAAATATTTATAAAGTTATTCGGGGAAAATACTAGTTAAATTATATTAATTGATTTCTCATTTAGACAACATAAACCCAACCTCTTTTATGTCCTTACAGTTCTAAAACTGTGCCAGTGCGAATAAATTTCTTTAAAACTATTTTATATAAAACTACATACTTACTTTTAATACATAATCATTGTAGCATAGATTCCTTGAAAAATAAAGTTATTTTGAGTAGCACGAGTAACTTACTGGTTTATTGGATACAAAAAATTAGTCAATTTAAAATAACACGTTCCTCTCAAAAGAAAGAAAGGAGTAAAGTTCCTTATTATTGTAAGAACGTACGTTCAATGGTAAAATAGAGCGGTTAAGTGTGCGCATAATTAGTTTATATGAAAAATTCAAGAAACTGGATGTGAAGCAAAATGGAAAAAGATCAATTTAAATTAGTATCTAATTATGTACCTGGTGGAGATCAGCCCAATGCCATTAAAGAATTAGTTAAAGGGATTGAAGAAGGAAAAAAAGAGCAGACCTTATTAGGAGCAACAGGGACTGGTAAAACATTTACAGTATCCAATGTTATTCAAGAAGTAAACAAACCAACGTTAGTTATTGCGCACAATAAAACGCTAGCAGGCCAGTTGTATGGCGAATTTAAAGAGTTCTTCCCTGACAATGCGGTAGAGTATTTTGTCAGTTACTATGACTACTATCAACCGGAAGCTTATGTTCCTTCTAGTGATACATTTATTGAAAAAGAATCTAGTGTGAATGATGAAATCGATAAACTACGGCATTCTGCTACGAGTTCGCTACTAGAACGTCGAGATGTTATTGTAGTGGCTTCTGTGTCTTGTATTTTTGGCTTGGTAAACCCAGTAGATTATCGAGATCATGTTTTGTCATTGCGAGTTGGAACAGAAATGAAAAGAGACGATATGTTACGTCGCCTAGTAGATATGCAGTTTGAACGAAATGATATTGATTTTCAACGTGGTAATTTTAGAGTTCGTGGCGATGTTGTTGAAATTTTTTTAGCTTCTAGAGATAGAGATGCTGTGCGTGTAGAATTTTTTGGAGATGAAATAGACCGTATTACCGAAGTAGATGTTTTGACTGGGGAAGTTAAAGCTGAAGTTCAACACGTACCTGTATTTCCAGCTACCCACTTTGTCGCAAACGATGAACAAACAAGAAATGCAGTCATAACGATTCAAAAAGAATTGGAAGATCGATTAAGAGTTTTACGTGCAGAAGATAAGCTAATTGAAGCTCAGCGTCTAGAACAACGAACCAATTATGATTTAGAAATGCTTTTAGAAATGGGTTATTGCTCAGGGATTGAAAACTATTCAAGACATATGGACGGCAGAAAATCTGGTCAGCCACCCTATACATTAATAGATTTTTTCCCAGAAGATTTTATGATTGTAATAGACGAGTCTCATATCACTATGTCTCAAATAAGAGGGATGTATAATGGAGATAGAGCGAGAAAAGAGCGATTAATTGAATATGGATTCCGTTTACCTAGTGCTTTGGATAATAGACCCTTGCGTTTAGGGGAGTTTGAAGAACATGTGAATCAGATTATGTACATCTCTGCAACACCTGGACCATACGAATTAGAGCGTACTCCAGAAGTAGTAGAACAAATTATTCGTCCTACCGGACTACTTGATCCAATAATTGAAGTTCGTCCAATCAAGGGACAAATTGATGATTTAATTAATGAAATTAATAAAAGGGTAGAAAATAATGAGCGAACCTTTATTACGACATTAACAAAAAAAATGTCTGAAGATTTAACAGATTACTTAAAGGAAGTAGGTATAAAAGTGTCCTATCTTCATAGCGATATAAAGACGCTAGAGAGAACAGAAATCATAAGGGACTTACGTTTGGGTGTTTATGATGTACTAATCGGTATCAATTTATTGAGAGAAGGTATTGATGTACCCGAGGTTTCTTTAATAGCCATACTTGATGCAGATAAAGAAGGTTTCCTAAGAAGCGAGCGGGCATTAGTTCAAACGATTGGACGAGCTGCACGAAACCAAAATGGGAGAGTAATCATGTATGCTGATCGAGTAACCGATTCAATGAAAGCTGCAATGGGAGAAACAGAAAGACGTCGTGAAACGCAAAAAGCTTACAACAAAGAACACAACATGACACCAACAACAATCATCAAAGAAGTGCGTGATCTAATATCTATTACTACGGCTGTCCCAGGTGAAGCTAAAGAAGGACTTTCTTCTAAAAAAGTAGCGAAGATGACGAAACAAGAAAGAAGAGAGTTAATAAAAAATATGGAAAATGAAATGCATGAAGCAGCAAAAGCTCTTGATTTTGAAAAAGCTGCGAATTTAAGAGACATTGTTCTAGAATTGACTGCTCAATATAAATAAAAAGAGGCGCTAATCAAACTAAGAATATAGCAACTATTTTTAAATAATTAATCCTTGCATTTCTTCGCGATATCATGTAAAGTTTGTAAATGTAAAACATATATCCTTTACTTGGTTTAACGACTCACCAACGTCTACTCAGTAACAGGATAAATTAAAAGGAAGAGGTGTTTAGAAATGGCAATTTCTAAAGAAAGAAAGAACGAGATTATGAGAGAATATGCAACACACGAAGGAGATACTGGTTCTCCAGAAGTACAAGTTGCTGTATTAACTGCAGAAATTAATCACTTAAACGAACACGCGCGTATTCACAAAAAAGATCATCATTCATACCGTGGACTGATGAAAAAAATTGGTCACCGTCGTAACTTACTAGCATACTTACGTAATAAAGATGCTAGTCGCTACAGTGAACTAATCCAAAGACTAGGCTTACGTCGTTAAACACGTTTGTCTTACTATAAAGCGAGGTTCGTAGGAATCTCGCTTTATTTTTTGCACATTTTAGCCAATGAAATTTAAAAAATCAAACTTTGTTCTATTAACCATCCTACTATACAAATGTGAGTTTTTAATAGCTTGAAGATTGACATTTGTTTAGTAGTCTGTTTGGAAAAATGAATAGTAGTTTGAAAAAAAAGGAGAAAAATCATTTATGTCAGAAAAACAAATTTTTACTAAAGAATGGGCAGGACGTACATTAACCGTTGAAGTTGGACAATTAGCAAAGCAAGCTAATGGTGCAGTATTGATTCGTTACGGTGATACAGTAGTATTATCAGCGGCAGTAGCGAGTAAAAAAGCAAAAGACGTAGATTTTTTCCCGTTAACTGTAAATTATGACGAAAAAATGTATTCAGTAGGTAAAATCCCCGGCGGATTTATCAAACGCGAAGCTCGTCCAAGCGAAGCTGCCACATTAACGGCACGATTAATTGATCGCCCGATTCGTCCAATGTTTGCTGATGGCTTCCGTAATGAAGTTCAAGTAACAAATACAGTTATGTCAGTTGAAAAAGATTGTTCACCCTCATTTTCAGCAATGTTTGGTTCGTCATTATCTCTAGTTATCTCAGATATTCCTTTTTCAGGACCTATTGCAGGTGTTGATGTGGGTCGTGTTGACGGAGAATACATTATCAATCCTACAGTAGCACAAGAAGCAATCTCTGATATTCATTTGACAGTTGCTGGCACAAATTCTGCTATAAATATGGTTGAGAGTGGCGCAAAAGAAGTATCTGAAGAAGATATGTTAGGTGCTTTATTATTTGGACACGCAGCTATTCAAGAGCTTGTTACCTTCCAAGAAGAAATTAAACAAGCTGTTGGTAAAGAAAAAATCGGTATTTCTTTATTAAAAATTGATTCAGAACTTGAAGAAGAGGTAACGAATGCGTATAAAGAAAAAATGAGTAAAGCCATTAAAACAGAAGAAAAGCTAGCTCGTGAAGAAAATATTGAGTCAGTAAAAGAAGAAGCTATTCTTTTTTACAGTGAAAAATATCAAGATCACGAAGAAGCTGGACGCATTAAAAAAGAAATTAAAACAATTGTTGAAAATCTGGAAAAAGACGAAGTTCGTCGTTTAATTACAGTTGATAAAATTCGTCCTGATGGCCGTAAAATTGATGAGATACGCTCATTATCTTCAGAGATTGGTATATTGCCAAGAACACACGGTTCAGGTCTGTTCACACGTGGGCAAACACAAGCTTTGACTGTTGCAACTCTAGCTCCACTTGGAGAACACCAAATCATTGATGGATTAGGGATTGAAGAAAGTAAAAGATTTATTCATCATTATAATTTCCCCCAATTTTCAGTTGGAAGTACTGGCCCTAGCCGTGGACCAGGACGTCGTGAAATTGGACACGGAGCTCTTGGAGAGAGAGCTTTGGCACAAGTTATTCCTAATGAAGAAGATTTCCCATATATGATTCGTTTAGTTTCAGAAGTACTAGAATCAAATGGTTCTTCATCTCAAGCAAGTATTTGTGCTGGAACTTTGGCTTTAATGGATGCGGGTGTACCAATTAAATCACCAGTAGCTGGTATTGCTATGGGACTTGTGATGGAAGACGAAAATTATACGGTCTTAACTGATATTCAAGGACTAGAAGACCACTTAGGCGATATGGATTTCAAAGTTGCTGGAACAAAAGATGGAATTACAGCTTTACAAATGGATATTAAAATTCAAGGAATTACTCCTCAAATTTTAGAAGAAGCTTTGATCCAGGCTAAAAAAGCACGTTTAGAAATCTTAGATGAACTGATTTCTACCATCGCTGAGCCACATGCAGAATTGAGCAAATACGCACCGAAGATTGAAATGATGCAAATTAAACCAGAAAAAATCAAAGTTGTTATTGGCCGCGGTGGAGACCAAATCAATGCAATTATTGAAGAAACTGGCGTAAAAATTGACATTGATCAAGAAGGTAAAATTAGTATTGCTTCAGAAGATGCTTCAATGATCAAGCGCGCAAAAGAAATTATCGAAGAATTAACTAAAGATATTGAAATTGGCAAAGTTTACTCAGGTAAAGTAAAACGAATTGAAAAATTCGGTGCTTTTATTGAAATTGCTAAAGGTAAAGATGGACTAGCTCATATTTCTGAATTGGCTAATGAACGAGTAGCTAAAGTAGAAGATGTTTTAACTATGGGGCAAGTATTAGATGTGAAAGTTGTTGAAATCGATAAGCAAGGAAGAATCAATCTTTCCGTTAAAGCTTTATTGAAAAAAGAAGATTAAACAAAAAAGTAGACTTGCATCGTAATTGCAGGTCTACTTTTTAGTTGCAAAGAATAAAATTTTTTAATTTCCGAATGTCTTAAGCCAAGAAAAGAGAGTCGAATAAAGGATTCTTTGCTGTTCTTTATTGGTAATAGTAGCAGAACTATCGCCTTTTTGTGGTCCATAACTTCCAAATCCAGCATGGTTTCCACCTTCAATAGATGAGTACAATGTATCATCTGGTAAGAATTTTTTACTTTCAAGATAAGATTCTTGATTTAACACACCGTCATTTGATCCGGTTACTGATAAAACTGATAAATCAGTATTTTTTAGACTGCCGTTACTGTCTGGATAACTAGCTAAAAAGAAAATACCTTTTAAACTTCCTTTATCTATAGTAGGGTCCTTTTGTTTATCGTGAGCATATCGACTGGCCATCACGCCACCTAGGGAATGTCCACCTATTATATAATCTTTAATGGCGTACTCTTCGACAATATCTTTGGCTTTGTTTTTATTTGTAATAGCTAAATTAAAAGGATGATGAACCAAATATACTGGGTATCCTTCAGATGCTAACTTTGAAGCCCAAATACTATAACTCTTTTGATTAACAAGTGCACCTTGATAGAAAATAAGTGAACTATTGAGGGGTTTTTTTGTTGGTTTAAAATAAACAACATTATTTGTTGTTTCAACAGTATAGGAACTAGTATTGGTTGCAGCTTCAAGCGCTAAAGAAGAGGGCTGATAGGTAAGATTTTTAAGCGTGACGAATCCAATTGTAACTAAGAGTAGGAGTGTTAAAGTAAGCCAAACAGCTATTTTTTTCTTGTTTTTCATTTTTTCTCCTTTATTTTCTTTATTTTTTTAAGTGCTTATTTATTTTAGCACTAATCTTATACATTTAGCTCAATTTAATTTAAAACAAAGGGAATAATCTACATCTGTATGATTTTATCGCTATTTATGATAAAATGTACATTGGTTACGTCTGTAGGATAAATTAAAAATAAAAAATAAAAAATAAATATGAATAGTTTTATAAAAGGGGTAATAATCAAATGATCAAATATACGATAGCTGTAGTCGGTGCAACCGGAGCGGTTGGAACAAAGATGATTGAAATGATAGAAAGTTCAACTCTACCTATTCGCGAAATTAAAGTTCTTGCTTCAAAACGATCAGCAGGAAAAAAAATAACGGTAAATGGGTTAGAATTAGTAGTTGAAGAGACGACTCCTGAATCATTTGACGGTGTTGACATTGCTTTGTTTAGTGCTGGCGGAAGTATTTCACAACAATTTGCTCCAGAGGCGGTTAAACGTGGTGCAATCGTTATCGATAATACAAGTGCTTACCGCATGGATCCAACAGTTCCATTAGTTGTTCCAGAAGTGAATCCTGAAGCGTTAAAAGGGCACAATGGTATTATTGCAAACCCTAATTGTTCGACTATCCAAATGATGGTAGCATTAGAGCCTATTCGTAAAAAATATGGTTTAAGCCGAATTATTGTTTCAACTTATCAAGCAGTTAGCGGTGCTGGAATAGCTGCTGTTAAAGAAATGAAAGATCAAGCTCAACAAATGCTGAATAATGAAGCTTATGAAGCAACTATCTTGCCTTCAGGTGGGGATAAAAAACATTATCCTATTTCGTTTAATATTTTACCGCAAATCGATTTATTTTCCCAAGAAGGATATACTTTCGAAGAGTGGAAAATGATAAACGAAACAAAAAAAATTATGTCAGATAGCGAAATAAAAGTTTCAGCTACTTGTGTCCGTGTACCTGTAGTATCTGGTCACTCAGAATCTGTTTATATAGAAGTAAAGGATGAATCAGCATCTGTTTCTGGTATAAAAGAAGCATTGCAATCAGCACCAGGAATAGAACTACAAGACGATCCCTCTATACAATTGTATCCTACCCCTTTAACAGCAGAAGGTAAAAAAGAAACATTTGTTGGAAGAATTAGACAAGATATAGATGTGAAGAATGGATATCATATGTGGGTTGTATCAGATAACTTAATTAAAGGCGCAGCTTTAAATTCAGTTCAAATTGCTGAAAAATTACATGGTATGGGATTAATAAAGAAATAAAAATAGAGCGAATCATGAAAGAGAAGGTGTCTTTAATGAGTTTAATAAAAGCAAGAATTATAACAGCAATGACTACCCCATTTAATGAAAAAGGGCAACTTGATTATGATAAATTAGAACCCTTAATTGATTATCTTTTAGCTAACGGAAGCGAAGGACTTGTCATAGGTGGAACAACAGGTGAATCTCCAACATTATCTCACGATGAAAAGTTAGAACTATATAAGAAATCAGCAGAGATTATCAATGGCCGTGTTCCAGTTATTGTAGGGACAGGGACAAATAGTACGGCTGAAACAATCTCCTTTACAAAAGAAGTAGAGAACATTAAAGGTATAGATGCGGTACTAGTTGTGGCACCGTATTACAATAAACCTAACCAAGCTGGATTATATGCTCATTTTGAAGCCGTATCTAAAAATACGGATTTACCTATTATTATTTATAATGTTCCAAGTAGAACAAGTGTATCGATTGATCCTACTACAACGATTCGTTTAGCAAATTTCAAAAATATCATTGGTATTAAAGAGTGTATGGGTTTAGATGCTATGAGTGAAATTATTGAAAAAACAAAGGATGGTTTTCTTGTTTATACTGGTGAAGATAACCTGACTTTCCCAGCTAAATGTATAGGAGCTACTGGTGTTATTTCTGTTGCAAGTCATATATTAGGTAATCAAATGAAAGATATGTATGATCTTCTTGGTAAAGGGAAAATTGTTGAGGCTGCAAATCAGCATCGTCAATTAATACCTAAAATGAATAGTCTTTTCTCTGTTCCTTCTCCTGCACCCGTCAAAATGGTTTTGAACACGCTAGGAGTAGAAGTAGGAAGCGTAAGATTGCCTTTAGTAGATTGTACAAAAGAAGAAATACAAACGATTTTAAATAGTTTAAATTTAACGAATAAATAAAAATAAATAGAAAGAAACAGAGGTGAAGAAATGAGTAATATTAAAATAATTCCACTAGGTGGCGTACGTGAAAATGGAAAAAACATGTATGTTGTTGAAGTAGATGAAGAAATATTTGTTTTGGATTGCGGGTTAATGTATCCAGAAACAGAATTATTAGGAATCGATATTGTCATTCCTGACTTTAGTTATTTAGAAGAAAATCGCGATCGTGTAACAGGCGTATTTTTAACACATGGACATGAAGATGCAATTGGGGCACTACCTTATTTTCTTCAAAAATTTGATGTGCCTGTTTTTGGTACAGAATTGACTATTGCATTAGCAAAATTATTTGTTGAAAAAGATAGCCAAGTCAGTCATTTTGATGACTATCATATTGTTGATGAAGATACTGAAATTGAATTTGAGCACGCTGTTTTAGGTTTTTTTAGAACAACCCACACTATTCCAGACTCAGTAGGTGTAACATTAAAAACAGCTGAAGGCAGCATTGTTTATACTGGTGATTTTAAATTTGATCAAAGTGCTACTCCTGCTTATCAGACTGATTTAGCTAAAATAAGCGATATTGGAAAGAGTAAAGTATTAGCTTTATTAAGTGATTCAAGTGACGCTGAGAGCTCTATCGAAAATATGAGTGATTATAAAGTTGCTGAACAAGTCGAAGATACATTCCGCAACACTAAAGAACGCATTATTGTAGCTAGCGTTGCTAGTAATATTCTACGGATTCAACAAGTGATGGATGCAGCTTATAAGTCTGGTCGAAAAATATTTTTTACTGGCAAAAAGGTAGAAGAGATTGTTGAATTAGCCATGAAGTTAAAAAAAATACACTTACCTAATGAAGATTTAATCGTTTCAATTGAAGATATTGAAAAATATCCAGATAATGAAATCGTTGTTTTAGAAACGGGTACAACTGGAGAGCCGATTAAAACTCTTCAAAGAATGGCGATGGGGAAACATTTACAAATTAACATTAAAGAAGGCGATTTAGTTTATATAGTTACTAGTCCTTCTGTAAGTATGGAAGTAACGGTTAATAAGACGAAAAATATGATTTATCGTGCAGGCGGAGAAGTAAAACAGATTTCTGATAATATCAAGGCTTCTGGACATGCTACTCCTAATGATTTAAAGTTAATGATAAATCTGATTAAACCAACTTATTTCATTCCTGTTACTGGAGAGTACCGACGCTTAGCAGCACACGCAAAGTTAGCTCACGAAGTGGGCATTCCTTTTAAAAATATTTTTATTCCTGGAAAAGGCGATGTTGTTGAATACAAAGCTGGTCGCATGTCTATGTCCGGTCAAGTAACTGCTGGTAACACGATGGTTGACGGTATTGGTATCGGAGACATTGGAAACATTGTGTTGAGAGATCGTAAATTATTGTCTGAAGATGGTATTTTTGTGGCTGTGGTAACTATTAGTCGTAAAAAAGGTAAAATTATGTCAGGCCCTGAGGTGATGACTCGTGGATTTGTATACGTTAAAGAAAATACAGATCTTATTGAATCAAGCAACGAGATTGTTAGAAAAGTTGTAGAAGATAACTTAAATCATAAAGAATTTGAGTGGAGTCGTCTAAAACAAGAAATTAGAGATGCGCTTAGCAAGTATTTATTCGAACAAACAAGAAGAAGACCTGTTATTTTGCCAATTATTATGGAAACAAGTTCAAGAAATAGAAGAAACTAAATAGTAAACAAAAAAACTTCCAGAAAAGGTTATTTTAGGCCTTTTTTGGAAGTTTTTTGTTTATGTTAAGCCGATAGAGATGCTAGAGTGGCTCATATAGGTGTTTAACGTATCTTGTTAGTGTACTATAGGCGAATTAGTATTAGATTAAGTGTATCACAGCAAAAACAGCTTAAAGAGTGCTTAATTAGAAAATGATTAGATTGAAAAAATAAAAAAAACTGCAACAAAAAAAGATGCTTCTCCCAAAATGAGGAAGAAACATCTTTTTTTAGTTTATAAATTAAGTGAAAACTAGGTAATTAAATTAATTTTATTTACTTACACCTTTTGTCCAAGCTGCAACTTCTTCAGCATGATCATCGATCCATGCTTCTGCAGCATCTTTAGGATCTTCACCTTCGCTGATAGCTAACATAATAGATTCAATATCTTCAGTTGTCCAGTTAAATTGGTCTAGAACTTTATAAGCTTCAGGCATGTCTTTTTCTAAATCTTTTCTAGCCATGGTATTAATTGTTTCAACTCCGCCGAAAGTTTCTTTAGAGTCAGCTAAATATTTCAAATCATAGGTTGCAAACATCCAGTGAGGAGACCAACCAGTAACAATAATATCTTCTTCATTTTCAATAGCTTGTTTCAATGCAACGGTCATAGCGCCAGATGAAGAGGTTTCTAATTTCCAATCCCCTAAATTGTCGTATTCTTTCATTGTCGTTTCTGTAGCAGCAACGACACCAGCACCAGGTTCAATTCCTGTGATTGTTTTACTAGCTTCGTCGGTTAGGTCTTCAATAGAATCAACATCCATGTATTTAGGAACGACTAAACCAAGTTTAGCACCACTTAAATTTTCCCCTAAATTATCAACATCATTACCGTATTTTTCATATTGAGCTGCGTGAGTACCGGGTAACCAAGCAGCAACCATAGCATCTGCTTCGCCTGTCGAAACAGCTTCCCACATAACAGCATTATCAAGAGGAATTAGGTTAACATCGTAGCCTAAACCTTCTAAAACAGAACCAACAACGTTTGTAGAAGCTACTTCTGTATCCCATTCGACATATGCCAGATCAATTTCTTGACCTTTACCGACTGAATCATCTTTAGCTGTTTCTGCATCATCGGACGCACAACCTGCTGCGAATAATGAAAGTGCCAATCCTGTTGCAAGTCCTAAATGTTTAAAATTATTTTTTTTCAAAATAAAACCACCTTCTATATATTTTTTAGTAAATGTTTTAACGTTATTATTTTTTTACGTCTTTTGTCCAAGCCGTAACTTCCTCGGGATGATCATTGATCCATGCTTTTGCTGCATCTTTGGGATCTTCACCTTCGCTGATTGCTAACATAACAGTTTCAATATCCTCAGTTGTCCAGTTAAATTGATCTAAAACCTTGTAAGCTTCAGGCATATCTGTTTTTAAATTTTTTCTAACCATTGTGTTAATTGTTTCTATTCCACCAAAAATTTCTTTAGGGTCATTAAGATATTTTAAGTCATATGTTGCAAACATCCAGTGGGGTGACCATCCTGTAATGACGACTTCTTCTTCGTTTTCAATAGCTTGTTTCAAAGCAACGGTCATTGCTCCAGATGAAGAAGTATTTAAGTTCCAATCATTTAGACTATCATATTGTTTTAATGCGTTTTCTGTTGCGGCTACTATGCTTGCACCAGGCTCAATTCCAGTAATCGCTTTATTAGCTTCATTCGTTAGGTCTTCAATAGACTCAACGTCCATGTATTCAGGAACAACTAAACCGAGTTTAGCACCACTTAAATTTTCACCTAAGTTTTCTAGGTCCTTACCATATTTTTCATAATGCGCTGCGTTCGTCTCAGGTAGCCAAGCAGCTACCATAGCGTCAGCTTCACCGTTCGAAACAGCTTCCCACATAATGGCGTTATCAAGCGAAATTAGGTTAACGTCGTAGCCCAGATCTTCTAAAACAGTTCCAATCACATTTGTAGAAGCTACTTCTGTATCCCATTCTACATAAGCAAGATCAATTTTTTGACCTTTGCCTACAGAATCATCTTTAGTTGTTTGTGCATCATCAGATGCACAACCTGTAGCGAACAATGAAAGTGCAAGTCCTGTCAAAATCCCTAAATAGTTGAAATTATTTTTTTTCAAAATAAAACCCCTTTATTAATGTTTTAATAAATTTTATTTAACTACATCCTTAGTCCAAGCTTCAACTTTATCGGAATTATCTTTAATCCATTCTTTTGCTGCATCTTTAGGATCTTCACCTTCACTAATAGGTAACATAACAGATTCAACGTCTTCTTTTGTCCAATTAAATTGATCCAAAACTTTATAGGCTTCAGGCATATCTTTTTCTAAATCTGTCCTGACCATTGTGTTGATTGTTTCTGTTCCTCCAAAAGCTTTTTTAGGATCTTCAAGATATTTTAAATCATAGGTTGAAAATTTCCAATGAGGAGACCAGCCAGTAATAATAATCTCTTCTTCATTTTCAATAGCTTTTTTTAAAGCAACAACCATCGCCCCAGATGAAGAAGTATCTAAGTCCCAACCACTCAGACTATCATATTCTTCAACTGCAGTTTCTGCCGCAGCCACTATGCCTGCACCAGGTTCAATTGAAGTAATTGTTTTATTAGCTTCATTCGTCAAGTCTTCAATAGAATCAACGTCCATGTATTTAGGAACAACTAAACCAAGTTTAGCGCCACCTAGATTCTCACCTAAGTTTACAAGATTTCCACGATAGTTTTTGTAATGTGCTGCATGTGTATCAGGCAGCCAAGCAGCAACCATTGCGTCAGCTTCACCAGTTGAAATAGCTTCCCACATAACGGCATTATCAAGCGGGATTAGGTTGATGTCGTAGCCTAGTTCTTCTAAAACAGTTCCAATCACATTTGTAGAAGCTATTTCTGTATCCCATTCTACATAAGCAAGATCAATTTCTTGACCCTTTCCTACTGAATCATCGTTAATCACTTTTGAGTTATCAGTTGAACAACCTGCTGCGAAAATGGAAAGGGCAAGTCCTGTTATGATCCCTAGATATTTATATTCTTTCTTTCTCAAATTAAAACCACCTTTTTACTATTTTTTAGTTTTATTGGTTAATTTTTGAGTGATACGGTCAATAATAATGGCTAATACAACCAAGCCAATACCAGAAACAAATCCTGTTCCAATCTGTGCACGTTGCAATGAAGAGAGAACTTCTCTACCTAAACCTGGCGCACCAATCATAGAAGCAATAACGACCATTGATAATGCTAGCATAACCGTTTGGTTAATTCCTGCCATGATTGTGGATGTTGCAAGAGGCAATTCAACTTTAAATAATTTTTGGAAACCTGTGCTACCAAATGCTTCTGATGCTTCAACTAATTCAGTAGAGACTTGACGTATCCCTAAATTAGTAAAACGAACAGTAGGAGGGATAGCAAAGATTAGAGAAGCAAAAACTCCTGGAACGACTCCGATACCGAAAAATGCAACTGCCGGTATAAGATAGACAAAGGCAGGCATAGTTTGCATGAAGTCTAAAACTGGTTTCAAAATATTGTTAGCAATTGTACTTTTAGCCATTAATATTCCAAATGGAACACCAATAATAACTGAAAGTAGACTAGCTACTAATACTAAAGTAATAGTATTCATCAAATTCTCCCAGTGTCCTTGGTTATAAATGAACCATAAACCTACGATTGAAAAAGTAGTTAAGCCAAATTTTTTGCCAGAGACAAAGAATGCTAGTAGCGCAATTAAGAGAATAAAAATGATTGGTGGAATAAACAATAAAAAGGTTGTGATTCCATCCATAAATAATTCTGAATATGTTTGAATAGGATCAAACAGAAATGAAAATGTTTGTGTTATCCATCTTGTTAATCTTTCAATTTGTTCAGCTACTGGCAGCTTAGGAACTAAGTTTAAAATATTATTCATTGATTAATTCCTCCTCGCTTTCGCCTGCTAGTGCAGCGATTACCGCTCCTCTAACAATAATACCAACTAATTTTTTGTTATCTACTACAGCAACAGGGGTTACTGTATCGTGAATAACTGAAAAAATATCATTCATTGTTGTTGTACGATCAACTGTTGGTATGTCTAATTTTAGAATGGTTTCCAGACTTGTAATCGAGTTTTTACGTGCTTCAGAAGCATCTTCAGCAGTTACATAACCTTTTAAGTTACGATTATCGTCAACGACAATAATACTTGATATTCCTTCACGTTTCATTTGTTCTAATGCAACACGTGGACCATGCTTATTTATATTAACTGTTTCAGGTCGTTTCATAATGTTTTCAGCAGTAAGAACTTTAGAACGGTCAACATCTTCAACAAAGCGTTCAACGTAATCATCTGCAGGTTTCATTAAAATTTCTTCAGGTGTTCCAATCTGTACAATAGCGCCATCTTTCATCAAAGCAATGCGATCGCCAATTCTTAAAGCTTCATTCAAATCATGAGTAATAAAAATAATTGTTTTCTTTACGGTCGCTTGTAGTTCTACTAACTCATCTTGCATTTCTTTTCGAATGAGTGGATCTAAAGCAGAGAAAGCTTCATCCATTAATAGAATTTCAGGATTATTAGCTAATGCTCTAGCTAAACCGACACGTTGTTGCATACCACCAGATAATTGATTAGGGTGTTGATGAATGTAATCACCTAGGCCAGCGTTTTCTAAAGCTTGCGTAGCTTTTTGGGTTCTTTCTTTTTTATCAATGTCTTGAATTTCTAAACCATATTCGGTATTTTCAAGAATTGTACGTTGAGGAAATAGTGCGAAGTTTTGGAAAACCATACTCATCTTCTTACGTCTTACTTCACGCAAGTCTTTCTTGCTCATCTTAGATAGATTTTCACCATCAATGTAGATGTTCCCTTGCGTTGTATCGATTAGTCTATTAAGCATTCTAACCAAAGTGGATTTACCACTACCAGATAGACCCATGATGACAAAAACTTCACCTTCTTCGATTGTAAAACTAACATTGTTGACACCAACAGTAACGCCTGTTTCTTGTAAAATTTCTTGCTTTGATTTATTCTGGTCTAGAAGCTCAGTAACACGTTCACTTTTTTTACCGAAAATTTTTGTAACATTTTCTACTTTAATCTTCGTCAATAAAACCGACTCCTTTTTTTATTTTTTTTACCAACTATTTACATACGATTATTACAGAAAAACTAAAAATAATTGAATTACTTTTTACTATTAAAAATAGATTTTTTCTGTTAAAAAGCCTATACTAGAAGTGAGCACAAGATAAAGCTTACCATGTAAAGCTTTAAATGAAAACAAACAGACTTTCCAATACTAGCCAATAACAGCAAGTTATTCCTGTTTTAAAAGAACTATGAGAGAAAAATTATAATTAGATAAGAATTTTCTCATTTAAAGAAAAAACAATAGACTGCTAACTAAAAAAGTGGTTTTTTTAAGGAGATTAATCAAAAAAGCATGAGATTTTAGATAGATTAAATAGGCCAGAAACGTTATTAAAACAATGAATTATCAAGTTCTTTAAGAAAAATAGTTGATGAAAAAGATAAACAAAAATTTTTTTGAGACACCAAAAGAAAATAGAATAAAACTAATTGTGTTATTACTCGAATTACAATGATTTTACCAGCTTTCTATCTTTTAAACCAATTATAAAATGATTTATTTAAAAAGATAAGAAGTAATTTGATACAACGCTACTATATTAAAGAGCAGACTTAAACTAGTTATTTATTTGATGAAACCAGGAAATGGATTTAGAAGGTATGGTAACAATGAATTCTACTTTTATTAGGGGTATTATTTTTTGCATAAAATGATTTAATCATTAAGAACAGGTGGTGAGAGAAATGATTGAATATAAAGGGATTAAGTTAAAAGAAGCTACAATAGGGGATATACCACTCATAGAAAGTTACGCGCTAGAAGACCATCAATATGCAGATATGCCAATAAAGGCGATGACAAATAGTCTACATGAAACACAAAAACACCCTATTTTGATTTTAAATAAAGAGAATCTGGTAGGTTTTTTCATTTTACAAAAAAATAAGGTTATTGAAACTTTTCCAATGGATAATACTAGTCTATTTCTAAGAGATCATTCTATTGATGAACGATTTCAAGAAAAAGGATTCGGAAAATTATCTATAGAGGCATTACCTATTTATATAAGGAACAGTTTTGATAATATAAATAAAGTCGTTTTAGCTGTTGATTATGATAATCTTAGTGGCCAAATGCTTTATTTAAAAACGGGCTTTAAAGATACTAAAGAGCGTTACAAAGAAAATAATAGGTTTAAGTTTATCTACTTTAAAAAAATATAGCTAGTTTATAGAGATACTAACTATAAAAAATAAAATAAAATGTAATTGAAAGTAAAAAAACGAATAAAAAATGTCCTACTTGGTTTTTTAGCCTTATTTACTGCTGCAGTTATTATAAAAGGAGCCCAGTATAATAGGTCGGTGCAAGCAGAAAAATGACTAAATCTGAACAAAAGATAGATTGAATAGAAACAATAAAATGATTATTTAATAGCTTGTTTAAAGATGAGAGAACACGAATTAGCTAATAACTCTACTAAAAAATAACTGAAGAATGTTATACAACAAGTTGAAGGATTGTCAACTGATTTAGCTAATGAGGAATTATTAAAAGACGTAAACACAGCAAGTTTATTCTATAAAACACAAGAAGAAATAAGAGTTTGTTAACAGAAAAGATTTTATCCGACAATATAGTTAAAAAATAGCTAAAGAAGCAGAAATTTTTTTAAAAAATAGTGAACTCTTATCTTTAACTTTATTTAAAGAATTAAGTGAGAAGTTAATTGAAGCGACAGTAAAATTTAAGCATAACGAAGAAACAGTTAGAGCTTTTACTACACTTTTTGAAAGAACTAATAAAAAAATAGTTAGAGATAACGTTACAAGAAAACAATTTAAGCAGTTACAGGAAAAAGTTAGTACAAAGTTAGGACTATGAAAAATAAAATAAAAAAACGATTAAAGCTCATTGAAGAACAGTTAATTAAAAAAGAAAAGAGCGATAGAAGAAAAATTGCTAGAATAAACGGAACAAGACATGTAAAATAATGAATAGATAGAAAGTAAGCCGAATACAATATATAAAGAGTCTAGAAGTACTTGGAATCCAGACTCTTATGAACCAGCAAAACCTTTGGAACCTTCTGATAATAAAAATCCAAATTCAACAGTGAAACCGGATCAGACTTCAGTTTCAAAGCCAGAACCAGAACTAGAACTAGATGCGAAGCCAGTTCTAGTTCCAAAACCAGATAAAGAATCAGAAGTACCAAAAAAGCCCATATCTGATTCAAGTATAGGATCAGATAATTTTTAATTTAAGTATAAAAAAATCATTTTATTAGTATGTGTAAAATAGTTCTCGAGATACTATTATTTTTTACTAGCAAAAAGAAAGAAGACGTTCTATCATAAATGTATGCTTGAGCGGCAAATACATAAATGAAAGAGGCCTTCTTATGAATAAGATTATATCAAAGGTTTACCAAATAATAAAGGATTCAAGCAATTTAATAGAGACAGAAGAAGCTATTCAAGTCTGTATGTATGAAGTATTCGCTGAATTAGTAGGAGATGTCTTCACTCATCTCAATCAGGTAATCAAAGAGCAGAAACAAGAGGAAGGTTGGAAAGTGAAACGAGAAGATTGGAAAACCGTTCAGTTTATTTTTGGGTCTGTTCGTTATTGTCGTACCTTGATGATAGATCAAGAGAGTCAAAATCATTATCCGCTAGATGACTGGCTAGGTATTCGGAAATATCAACGCCATAGTCCATTAGTAGAAGTAAAAGTGGCAGAGTTGGCGAGTAAAGTTACTTATAGAGATACTGCAAATATGTTAAATGAATGGACAGCTGTTACGATTAGTCATCAAACAGTCGGTAGTCTTCTCAAACGCGTTGGATCCGCACAAGCACGTGAAGATGAAGAGAGCGTATTGGAACTAGAAGAATCAGCTGAGTTGCCGGAAGGAAAAAAGGTAGACTATCTTTATGCCGAGGCTGATGGAGTTTTTGTCCGTGGGACAAAAAAGAAAAAGAGCTTAGAAGTTCGTCATGCCATCCTTTATGAAGGCTGGAATAAAAATGGGAAACGCGTCTCTTTAAAGGAACCCAAAGCCATTATGACGACTAAAAAAACCGCTGGTTTTTGGGCAGAGATTCAAGCCTTTACAGCGAATCATTATGCCTTACAACAAGCTCAAATCATTACAAATAGTGACGGCGGACAAGGGTATACCGCAGACAAATTCCAAGAAGCTTTTTCTCAATCGAACTACCCTGTTTTAAATCAGCTAGACTCTTATCATGTTTTTCAAGGGTTAAACCGTGCATTTGGCGTGAAAACTACCATTTTTAAACAGCAGGTCAAACAAGCATTAAAGACGCATGATTTAGATCAGTTAACTATTTGGTTGGATACGTATGAAAGTACGCTAGATGAAACTTCTGCAGTGGAAAAACTGACTACATTTCGAACCTATGTAGTACGAAATTGGGATCGAATTTTCGATTGGCGCGAAAAAGTAGAACAAGCGCCGAAGGACGCAAGAGGTTTAGGCGCAATGGAGTCCAATCAACGACGTATCTCTTTTCGCATGAAAAAGCGAGGAATGCATTGGAGCGCAGAAGGTTGCGAAGCTATGGTAAAGGTAAAACAAGGGATGTTTAATCACACCTTGCGTGAAGCCTATCTTCACCAACAAAATAGAAGTGCGAGAAATCAACGTAAGTTAAACCAAACGGTTCGTTTATCGTCGTTATTGCATGAGAAAACACGGCAGTCAGTCGGGGCAAAAAATGGGACTATTCCGTTATATGCCTCCCGTTCATCAGCAATAGGACAATTAATTAAAAGTTTTCGTTAATTCCTGTCTTTTGGGAGAAGGTTCCTGGTTTTAGGAACCTTCTCCCAAAAGATGGGCCAGCAAGCGGCGTAGCCGTGCGGTAGCTGATGAGTGTACAAGAATAAAACGTCTAAACTAGCATGGTAATAGGACGCTCGAGAAAAACTTGACACAAACATTTTATTAGCACGACTTGACAAGGACATATATGTTTATTATAGTAATTAAGTAAGAAAAAATAAAATAGAACAACCATCACAAAGGGGTGCTGTAAAGCTGAGATTGAATCTTTGATTCTAACCCTTCGAACCTGTTCGTTAGTACGAGCGTAGGGATTGTGACGGGGCAACTGATTAATAAAATAATCATTTTAGCTCCTCCTTTGATGTGTGGCACTGTTCAGCACATTAAGAGGAGGTTTTTTTATGGAAAATATTAGTTTACGAGTATGGATTGAAGGAACAATAGTGGCAGCAACAGCGATTGTTTTATCTATGATACCTACTAATATTGGAACAGGCTTTACCATTTCATTAGGGATGATCCCTTTGGTTTTATATTCACTTAGAAGAGGAACAATTGCGGGTTTAACTGCAGGTTTTTTATGGGGGATTTTGCATTATCTAACCGGTAATGTCGCAATCTTGAGTCTAGTTCAAGGATTTATTGAATATTTTATAGCATTTACGTTTGCTGGAATGGCAGGATTATTGGCAAAACCAGTTCAAGCTACAATCAAAAATAGTAAACAGATTAAAGCAGTTTATTATATTGTTCTTGCAGCAATCGTAGGAACAATTGCCCGCTTCTTCTGGCATTTTGTTGCTGGATATTATTTTTGGGGAAGCTATGCCCCCGAAGGAATGAGCCCAGTTTGGTACTCGTTTATTGCGAATGGCAGTAGCGCGTTTGCTACGATGACTGTTACAGCAATGGTGTTAGTTTTATTAAGTAAGACAAGTCCTGATTTATTTCTACCAACAGAAAAAAGTAAGCTCAATTAAAATAAGAAAATTATAATCCCTTTATCTCCCGCTAACTGTTAAGGAATGACTTTAATTGTTTTGGTAATACTAGTAAAAAATGATGGGACATAGTAAGATTAGAAAAAACGATTTGAAAGGATTGCTTATGCAACTATTTTTATCAATTACTTCTATCATTATTACGTTAAATACCTTTTTTGCTATTATTACAGTTTTTAGAGAAAAGCGTGATATTGCAGCAACTTGGGCTTGGTTAGTTGTTTTGATTTTCTTACCTGTTGTTGGTTTTGTCTTTTATCTATTTGTTGGAAATAAGTTATCCAGGAAAAAGATTTTTGATATTAAAGCTCAAGAAAGCATAGGTATGTATGAATTAGTACAAGCGCAAAAAGAAATGTTAGCAGATGATGAAGATTTACTTTCTAGTAAGCAAGCATCTGAAAATGCTAAAGAAATGGCGAGTCTATTTCTGGAAAGTGATGAATCTATTTTGACAAAAGGAAATAAAATCCAATTATTTACGGATGGAGCAGAAAAATATGAGTCGTTAATTGCTGATATGTATAATGCTAAACATCATATTCATTTAATCTACTATATATTTAAAGATGATAAAATTGGAAGAAGAGTACTGACAGCATTAGAAGATAGAGCAGCTGCAGGAATAGAAGTTTTAGTTATTTATGATGCCTTAGGTTCACGTTCGTTGAAATTCAACTTTTTTAAAAAATTAGAATCTTTAGGAGGCTGCGCAGAATCTTTCTTCGGCTCGAGTCACAGTCTAATAAATCTAAGATTTAATTACCGTAATCATAGGAAAATTGTTATCATTGATGGTAAAATTGGATATACTGGTGGATTTAATGTTGGCGATGAGTACCTAGGAGAATATAAAAAGTTTGGGTATTGGCGTGATACACACATGAAAATCGAAGGTAACGCTGTTTTGCCACTACAAAGTAGATTTTTAATGGATTGGAATGCAACGGTTACTAACTATAAGTTAGAATATCAAGAAAATTATTTTCCACTTATAAAAAAGCAAGGGAAAACAAATATGCAAATTGTATCAAGTGGCCCAGACTCAGAAATACAGCAAATAAAAAAAGGGTATATAAAAATGATTAGTATGGCAAAGGAATCGATTTTTATTCAAACACCCTATTTTGTTCCAGATGATTCTCTGTTAGAAACGTTAGAAATAGCAGTAATGTCAGGAATAGATGTTAAAATTATGATCCCAAATAAGCCTGATCATCCTTTTATTTATCGTGCAACAACTTACTACGCAGCTGAAATGATTGCTGCTGGAGCGGAGGTATATATTTATGATAATGGTTTTTTACACGCTAAAACGATAGTTATAGATGGAGAAATTTGTTCAATAGGGACGGCTAATTTTGATGTTAGAAGTTTTAAACTTAATTTCGAAGTTAATGCTTTTATCTATGATCCTGAAGTTGCTAAGCAGCAAAGAGATATTTTTTATAATGATATCGAAAAAAGCTACTTGTTGACTCAAGAAATGTTAGATAATCAATCAAAATGGTTGAAATTTAAACAAGTTTTTTCTAGACTATTTTCTCCAATTTTATAACTAGTAGTTTAAAATAATTTATTTTATTATTTTTTTAAAACTTTCAGATTTTGGAAGTTTTTTTATTTTGATTTTTAAATTATTAAACCTAAATAATTCATAGCTTTTCTAAAAACATTAATCGATGTTAATTTTACAGCGTTTAAACTAATTTGCTTTATCACCCACTAGGTGATGAAAAAAGAACCCCTTTCTGATAGGGTTATATCATCACAAACAACCAATAGAAAGGGGTTCTCTTAATGATTACTTTACAAGAAAAAGCAATGAAATTCAATAGCCATTTATATGTCTCTCATACAGGCGGTCGTTTATCGAGTGATTCAGGATTAATTTTAGTTGATGAATTAATGGATACTTTTCATTTTGAAGAATTGTCAAAAAAACTCATTTCATATAATGAAAATCGTCGCTATTGGAAACACACTAACCATAAAATTTTAAAATAACTAATTCTTCAACTAATTGCTGGCTATAAAGCTGATTCGTCTGCAACTATCTTACAGTATGATCCAGTATTACAAACTCTATCACTAGAAGAGTGTCTAGCTTCTCAACCGACTATCTCTCGGTTTCTTGATTGCATTACAGACCAAACGATTAATGATTTAGAAACCTTTAATCAAACATTAATTGACCAAGCGAGATTTGTTCGCAATGATATGAATATGATTATTGATTTGGATTCTACACACTCTGATACCTTCGGTATTCAGGAACAAACAGATTATAATGCCCACTATCGAACAAACGGTTATCATCCATTAGTCGCATTCGATGGATTAACGGGCGATTTTTTAAAAGCTAAACTTCGTTCAGGAAATCAATACACGTCTAAAGGAGTTAAAGAGTTTCTTGAACCGTTATTAGATCATTATAATCAAGCAGTCCCTACGACAGATATTTTAGTGCGTGGAGATAGTGGATTTGCAACACCTGATATTTATGAGTTATGCGAAGAATATGGGTCAAACTTTGTCATTCGCCTAAAACATACTAATAATTTATACCGATTAGCAGGAGAGTTTGTGTATTATGGCGATAATTATCCTTGGAATGAAAAAGAAGAGTGCTATTATTCCGTTTCCTATCAAGCAGCGTCTTGGTCTAGACCGCGTAGAGTATGCATTCAATCCATTCGAGAAATGGGCGAGTTACTTTTCAAGCATACGTTTATTGCCTCAAATTTTTCAGAAAATAGTTCATCAAAACAAGTTTTCGAGACGTATAAAAAGCGTGGTGCTATGGAAAACTACATTAAGGAAGAAAAAAATGTTTTCTATTTTGATAAGACAGATAGCCCTAAATTTATTGAAAATCGTACACGTATGATGATAAGTGTCCTTGCATATAACCTAATCAATCTTTTGCGTACAACTTGTTTTGATAAAAATTATAAAGGACTTCAAATTAATACGATTCGTCTTCACTTATTCAAAGTGGCTGGTAAACTAGTGAGTACTGAAAGAGAAATGTATCTAATACTTTCTAGTTCACATGTTTATCAAGCGGAGTTTTATGCCGTCTTTAATCGAATCCAAAGGATTCGACATTATATTTAAATACTCATTAATCTTTTAAAATCTTTTAAAAAAATCAATCAAAAAAAAGGGCGAACTATGCCCAAAATTTGTACTTTCCTAATGAGAAACCGATAAATAAATGAATTAAATACCAAAAATTAAAAAACAAAATAATTAAACGTTAATTTAAAAAAATTGAAAGAAATGCGTTAATTGATTAAAAATAACAAAAAAATTAAAGATATGAATTATAGTTAAATTAAAAAGAGTAAAGAGCTTAAGAAAGGGTTTAGAAGATTATGAAAAACAAGATATTTTTAACTAATTATATCAAATGAAAAAGTTAAATTTGATAATGTAGGCTATTTAATGGATAATAAGGCTGTACTATCTGAGTTTTTTATAAAAGAAATGAAAATTAAAAAAGAGGGTGGAAACGATGATTGAATTTAAAAATATTTCAAAAGTCTACAAAGGCGGCAAGAAAGCTGTAGAAAATATCAATCTTTTTTTTAATAAAGGAGAGTTTATTGTTTTTATCGGTACGAGTGGTAGTGGCAAAACAACATCCATGAGAATGATTAATCGAATGATTGAGCCCACATCTGGTCAGATTTTAATTAATGGTGAAGATATTATGAAACAAGATCCAGTAAAGTTGCGACGTAAAATTGGCTATGTAATTCAACAAATCGGCTTGATGCCTCATATGACAATATTTAATAACATTGTGTTAGTTCCTCGATTAATGAAATGGCCTCTAAAAAAGCAAAGAGCAATAGCAGAAGATCTTATAAAAAAAGTGGATTTACCGTTAGATTTCTTGGATCGGTATCCATCAGAACTTTCTGGAGGTCAGCAACAAAGAATAGGTGTTATTCGTGCACTAGCAGCTGATCAAGATATTATTTTAATGGATGAGCCATTTGGTGCATTAGATCCGATTACAAGAGACTCCTTACAAGAATTACTTAAAGAACTACAAAAAGAATTAGATAAAACAATCGTATTTGTTACTCATGATATGGATGAGGCCTTAAAATTAGCAGATAGAATCGTTATTATGCAAGAAGGAAAAGTCGTTCAATTCGATACTCCGGATAATATTTTATCAGCTCCAGCTAATCAATTTGTTGAAGATTTTATTGGCGAAGATCGCTTAATACAAGCAAGACCAAATATCCAAACAGTTGAACAAGTCATGTTAAAAAATCCAGCATCTGTCACACCTGGAAAATCTATTTCAGACGCGATTAAAATCATGCGCGATCGTCGTGTAGATACATTATTGGTAACAGATGACGCGGGTGTACTTAAAGGTTTTGTTGATATTGAAAGTATCGATTTAAACAGAAAAAAAGCTACGAGTGTTGGAGATATTATGTCTAACAAAGTTTATTTTGTAAGAAAAGAAACTCTTTTGAGAGACACTGTTCAGCGTATTCTAAAACGGGGCTTTAAAAATGTACCTGTTGTAGATGAAAACAATCACTTGGTAGGAATTGTTACACGCGCATCGCTAGTGGATATTGTTTATGATACGATTTGGGGCGATAGCGACGAAGCTGATATCCCTGACGGAAATAAGATGGAATCGATGACAGCAAAAGAAAGTAAAGAATAGGAGGGAAGAGATATGGTTGATTTTTTTGTAAACAATGGTTCTGACCTATTGTTAAAAACTTGGGAACACCTCTATATTTCTATGATTGCTTTGTTTCTTGGAGTTATCGTAGCAGTTCCTCTAGGTATTGTACTAACTCGGTTTAAAAGATTATCATCATTTATTATTGGATTAGCAACAATTTTACAAACGGTTCCCTCTTTAGCTTTATTAGCTTTGATGATTCCAATTTTAGGTATTGGAAAAATCCCTGCCATCGTCGCATTATTTATCTATTCATTACTGCCAATTTTAAGAAATACGTTTATTGGAGTACAAGGAGTAGATGCAGGTTTAAAAGATGCCGGTAAAGGTATGGGAATGACAGATATAGATTTAATTCGGCTTGTAGAATTGCCGCAAGCAGCACCTGTGATAATGGCTGGTATCCGTCTTTCTGGAGTATACGTGATAGCATGGGCCGCATTAGCCTCTTATATCGGAGCTGGTGGATTAGGAGACTTTATTTTTAATGGATTAAATGTGTTTAGTACTGAATTTATTCTTGCCGGAACGATACCGGTGACATTAATGGCATTAATAATAGATTTTTTATTAGGAAAACTAGAGGAAAAAGTAACACTCGCTCAAGCATAAAAATATAGGAGGTTTTTAAATAATGAACACAATCAATAAATTTAAAAAAATTGTGATTCTTCTTTTTGCAACTGTTGTATTAAGCAGTTGTTCACTTCCGGGCTTAGGTGGAGGGCTTGATGGAGAAGGTATTATCATTACAGGAGGTACGACTTCCGAAACACAGATTTTAGCCTTTATTGTCGAGGGTATGGTTGAGCACTATTTAGATGTTGATGCAGGAATTATTAATAATTTAGGTTCATCTACACTAAATCATCAAGCATTAATTGGCGGAGATGCAAACGTATCAGGGGCTCGTTATACAGGGACTTCTTTGACAGGTGAATTGGCTTTAGACCCTATAACAGATCCTATTAAAGCGTTTGATACTGTTGTAGAGGGATTTGAAACAGAATTTGATCAAAAGTGGTTTCCAAGCTATGGTTTTTCAAACTCTTACGCATTCATGGTGACAAAAGAAACTTCTGAAAAATATGGACTTAAAACAATTAGCGATTTAAAAGACAGTATCTCAGAACTTAACCTGGGGGCTGATACTTCATGGATGGAAAGAAAAGGTGATGGATACGATGCTTTCGTAAACACATATGGCTTTGACTTTAATCGTGTGTATCCTATGCAAATTGGCCTAGTTTATGATGCTTTAGAGGCAGATAAAATGGACGTTGTTCTAGGTTATTCAACAGATGGAAGAATAAAAAGTTATGACTTAGTTGTTTTAGAAGATGACAAACAGTTATTTCCACCGTATGATGCTAGTCCCGTTGCATCAAACCAAGTTTTAAAAGAATATCCAGAATTAAATGATATTTTATTAAAATTAAAAGACACGATCTCAACAGAAAAAATGCAAGAAATGAATTTTAGTGCAGACAATGATTTGTTAGAGCCTAAAACAGTTGCACGAAATTTTCTTGACGAAAATAATTTTTTCGAAGATAAAAAGGGGGCTGAATAACGATGGATGTTTCAGAGTTAGGCCTATGGGAACAATTATGGTATTACTTTAGTGAAAATGGTTTTTATATTTGGGAGCAATTTTCACGACATTTTTTAATCTCTATCTACGGTGTCCTTTTTGCAGCAATTATCGGTATTCCGATAGGGTTTTTGATTTCCCGTCGAGGAAAGTTAGCAAATTGGGTTATCGGGATAGCTAATGTGATTCAGACTATCCCATCCTTAGCTATGCTCTCTATTTTAATGCTTGGATTAGGGCTCGGTACAACGACAGTTATTGTTACCGTATTTTTATATTCTTTATTGCCAATTATAAAAAACACGTATACAGGAGTAAAAAACGTTGATAACAATGTTTTGGATTCAGGAAAAGGTATGGGAATGACAAGATTACAGTTAACTTTTATGATTGAATTACCATTATCGCTATCTGTTATCATGGCTGGCATTCGTAATGCACTAGTTGTTGGAATTGGTATCACTGCGATTGGAACCTTTATTGGAGCAGGGGGTCTAGGTGATATTATAACACGTGGAGTTAATGCTACTGATGGAGGGGCTATTATATTATCTGGCGCTATACCAACAGCATTAATGGCTATTATTAGTGATTTTGTGCTGGGAGTAATTGAAAAGAAATTAGATCCTACACGTAAAGTACGTGGCTAGATAAAAAATATATGTACGTAAAAGAATAATACAACCTCCGAAACTTGTTTTTGGAGGTTGTATTTTTAAATAAATTAATAAGATTATGAAAAAAAGATATTACGTTTCATCTTTACTCCAAGATATTAATGAAATCAATTTTACAATTAGGCTGATAAAAGTCATTTTTGGAAAAATGTAGTTAACTCCTAAGAGGCGATAAAATGTTCCTTAGATTCTATTATTTGAAACAATTCAAAAACTCTAATTTTATTAAAGTAGTATAAAAAAATGATAACTATCATTCTTAGTAAGGTGTATAATTAGAATCTTTGTTTTCGGACGCCAGGAAATAAAACTTGATAGAACAGTGTTTTATTTTAACAACCTAACCTATGTAATAAAGAATATTGAACGCGTTGTTAATAGTACAAAATGTTATAATATATTTAGAAAAAATTGTTATTTATTAAGAAAAGTAGTGAAATATAATGTGTATTTGAAAAAACTTAACAAACCAACCACTACCTGAATAATAGCAACAAAGACTCTACTGCTTTTTAAGCGATTGAGTCCTTTTAAACGTTAATAGCCTTCATTGCTAAATGATAATTTTCATTGTTAAGACTACTTTATCACTTTATCTTTTCATTTTTTTGAAAGATTACTTTTACCTTTATTAATAATTCATTTTTCAATTTCTCTGGAACAGTTTCAATGTAACTATATTCTTTTGCGTTGTAATCAATGGTAACTAATTGATCTAACAAAATTTTTCCTGAAGATTTCGTACCTTTTAAGGGGATATATAAAGGATAGTTGCGTTCTGTGTTTGATATTGGAGCAAAGACCGCTATATTAGCATAGTCACTGACACCATGATAACTTAAGCAAATATAAGGTCTGTATCCTTGTTGCTCATGTCCTTGTTTAGGCTCTAAATTTATCTTAACAATATCGCCTTGTTTTACCATTTTTCATTTCCTACAGGAGAAAAACTTTGTATTTCTGTAGTGAATTTTTCTTTACTGTAGTCTTTAAAAAGTTCTTCAAACGTGACTTCTTTTTCTGCTTTGGTTAATATAATCGAATGATTAATAACTTCTACATTTAAGTCATCATCTTTTTCTGCTTCCAATGCTTCTAATAGGCTTTTTGGTAAACGTATTGCCTGACTGTTTCCCCACTGCTTAACTGGTAGCTTAATCATTAAAATCCCTTCCTTTCTTTTATTCATTATACCAGAAGAGTATCTACTTTGTATACACTGCTAACTCGTTAAAAGTAGAAAGATGATAGAAATTATCTTTACTAAAAAAGAACTTCAATACGCTAAAAGTGTTAAAGGTTCATTCAATCAATACATGATTCTATAAGATTTCATGTATCTAACAAAGTGTGATGAATATGTAAAACTCAACTAGAGTGTAAGTTATGCCGAAGATATTCTACTTTACTCAATATTCAATAACCGGGCCAATTTAGTAAGATAGTACACTTATTAGATGTAAAGAGTTGTTGACATTAAGAAGTTATTATTATAAAGTTAAGTGGAAAGAGTTTTTTACATTTTAGTGAGGTGATTTGATTGTTAATCAGGTGGATAATTACTTTTGTAGTTGGTTTAATTATGTTTTTTGTTATTGGTTGGTTGACTGGAAATAATGAATACGGTGTTACAAGTAAAAAGGACGACGAACGTTCACAGTTGATTAAACATAAAGCGATTGTAAGTAGTTGGTTATTACTAATAATGTTTTTCATTATTAACTTTGTTTTCAATTTCTTTAACTTGAATGATGAGCGTTTAGCAATGGTAGAGTTTAATTATCCGGAGTTATTTTATTTGTTAATTGTGATTGTTAGTTATTTTATATATTACTGGATTTATAGTCGTAAAATGAGTAGCTATGAAAAATAAAATTTTTGAACTCCGAAAAGATAAAAAACTTACACAAGAGGCTTTAGCAAAAAAGTGTAGCGTCACTCGACAAACAATTAATGCGATTGAAAATGATCGATATGATCCAACTTTAAAATTGGCATTTGAGTTAGCTCAGGTTCTCGAGACGACCGTTGATGATATTTTTAAAGATTAAACAATGATTATAAAAGAAATCAGATACATTTTGTGTCTGATTTTTAATTTTAAGATGAAAAAAAACCTTGATTTAATAAGGTTCTTTATATACTATTCTATGTCATTTTATGTATCCTATCTGTTAAATAAATTAAGCACAATGGTCATCGATAACGCTCCATATTATTTGTATTCTTATATTACTAAAAATTAATTTAATAAACCTATTCTATCCTGAATGATTCATACTTTTCAAAAATTTAGTATATTTTGTTATGTGTTATTTCTCATGAAATTATTTTACTATTTTTTCGTTCTTTACTTCTTTTTTTATAATCATTACCTTTTAACTGGAAATTGTAGCTTTTTGGACAGAGTGATTTTCGTGTAATGTAGCCATTTAGAGAATCCCTTTCATGGTTTAGTTTAGTCGCTTTAACCATAACAGATTGGGGTTCTTTTTTCACACCCAAAGGGTGCAAGAAAATTAAATAAAAAGTAGCGCCACAACAAACATTAAGTAGCTTTTGAAAAAATCTATGAATTATTCAGGAATTAGTTAAGTTATTAAAAATAAAAGTATGAATAAAAAAATACAATCTGGTTGAACGAGATACCTTCTATGTTAAAAAAGAAATTCCTTTTGATTGAAACTATCAAAATTCTTTTTTATTTACAAATCATTTTTTATATGATAAATTAGGTGACAATTACAAAACAATTACAAAACAATTACAAAACAATTACAAAACAAATAGAAAAACATAGGCTTTGAAAAGAAAGAGTAGATACAGGTTGTTTATCAGAGAGTGTGCGGTTGGTGAGAGCACATAAACAAGTGTATTGAACACATCTTTGAGCTAATCGGTGAAACCATTTTTTGGGAGTAGTTGGATTCGGGACTCGCACCCGTTACAGTGCAAAAGTATGATAGTACTTTTTGAGATTGATACTGTGAAGCATCAATAAATTGAGGTGGAACCACGGGAGTTTTTTTAACCGTTTTGCGATATAAATTCTAGGTTCAAAATTTTAAAAGATATAGGAAGAATGTAAGATAAAGAAGAAATTAAGTAGCTTTTGGATAATTGCCGTACTAATGTCATTACTCATGGGTGTCACAGTTTGTGGAACAAGTCAGAATACTTATTCAAGAATACAACTAAATTAGGAACCTTTATGAATAATCAAAGAAAGTTAGCTGGAAAATTGAAAGATATTTTTGAGAAAGAAGTCAGTGATATGATGACTGTACTATCGAATGAAGCGAACTTCGTTTTTACTTACGATGAAGTCGCCTTGGAATTAGGAGAGTACATTCGATAAAGAGGATTCTAGCCGATAATGTATCTTGATTCGTCCCATTCGTTACTGTAAAAGGCTATTCACTATTCAATAATGGACAGACGAATAATTAACACAACTTGAATCAATTATAAAAGAATGGAGAGAAGACAATGATAGTATTTATAGAACGCAATACCAAAGAAACAAAAAGCAGTATGTCATTAAAACAAGGTTTAGATCCGTCTAGCATTGAAACGGAAGTTAGTTTTTTGAACTATATGCTGGATTTATTTGCTTTTCACAGCCATTTTGTACTAAATTTGATAGTCGATGGCGATACAGATATGGATTCTCACCGTACAACTGAAGATGTTGGTATCGTATTGGGACAATTGTTGACTGAGCTGGGTAAAGAAAAAGAGAGTATAACATATTATGGTACAACCAATGTATCGATGGACGAAACATTGGCTCGATTAGTGACCGATATCAGAAGACGCTCTTATTTGTACTTGGATGTAGATTTTTCAAAAGGAGTGATTGAATGATAGCGATTATGGATTATGGTTTGGGAAACATTGCTAATTTAACTAATGCCATCCGTTTTCTGGGCTATGAGGTAGAAGTAACCAAAGAGGAAGATGCCCTTCGACAGGCAGACACTATTATCTTGCCAGGTGTTGGACACTTCAAAGATGCCATGGAACGAATTCAAGCACAAGACCTGCTTCCTTTATTGAATGAGTTAAAGGAAACAAAACTATTGGTAGGGATTTGCCTTGGCATGCAGTTGTTGTTTCAACACAGTGAAGAAGGGAATATCGACGGTCTTGGCTTTCTGCCCGGTACAGTTGAAAGAATCATTAGCCCGTATCCCGTACCCCATCTCGGATGGAATGCGTTGCAATCAACTCTTCCAATTTTAAATGGAGATGTATATTTCATTCATTCCTATAAAGTAGTCACCAAAGAAAACATTATCGCTACAGCTGATTATGGGCAAGAAGTAGTAGCAATCGTGCAAAAGGATAATATTTTGGGTATTCAATTCCATCCTGAAAAAAGCGGAATAAAAGGATTGGCAATTTTAAATCAAGCACTTCAAGGAGGATTTGCATGAATGAGATATGGCCAGTAATCGATTTGATTGACAATAAAAGTGTCCGCCTAATAGAAGAGGATTGTGCAACCAAAGAGGAAATGAAACGAACACCCGAAGAAACGATTACTTTTTATAATCAACACCCTCAAGTCACACGCATCAATATTGTTGATTTGATAGGAGCAGTCAAGAAACAACCAACTTCTAGCGCTTATATCAAAACATTCTTAAAAAAGTACCGTTCCGATAGAAATCGGTGGGGGAATCCAATCTGGAAAAACCATTCGACATTACCTTGAAGCAGTAGCTTCTTATATCATTGTTGGAATCAAAGGCCTTCAAGATAGAGAATGGTTTGCGAAAATAGCCACACGCTATCCCGGAAAGATTTACTTGGGACTTGATGTGAAAGTAGAGAAGGCTGCATTGAATGGCTGGACAGAAGTCAGTGAACAGAATATTTGCGAGGTTGCCGAATCGGTAACCGATTTGCCTTTAGGAAGTATTGTTTATACAGATACTACAAAAGATGGAAAGCTGGGTGGTCCAAATAGGGAATTAACCGTTGCACTAGTAAGGTTATCCAAAACACCCTATTGTGGGATCCAGGTGGTATACGCAGTCTCAAAGATATTATATATTAAAAAAAATCCGCTGTTACTGCAGCGATTGTTAGAAAAGCAACCAGCACGTATACTTTCTGGGAGGGACTAGACTATGATTAAAAAACGGATTATTCCTTGCTTGGATGTAAAAGACGGCCAAGTGGTCAAGGGTATTCAATTTAAACAATTAAGAAAAATCGGTGATCCGGTTAAAATGGCGAAAAAATACAATGCTTTTGGAGCAGATGAATTGGTGTTTTTGGATATTTCTGCAACTGAAACAGGACATGAACTCATGATTGATGTCATTCGTAAGACAGCTAAGGAATTGTTTATTCCTTTGACTATAGGAGGTGGAATTAAAAATATGGAAGACATCTCCCAGCTGCTCAATGCAGGAGCAGATAAAGTTAGCTTGAATTCTTTTGCATTGGAAAATCCTTCATTTATTAAAGAGGCTAGTGAGAAGTTTGGCTCGCAGTGCATCTGTATTGCAATCGATGCACGATGGGAACCCGAAGAAGAAGATTGGTTTTGCTATACTCATGGCGGAAAAAAACGAACACCTAAGCAAACGCTCGAATGGGTAAAAGAAGTTGAGGCATTAGGTGCCGGGGAATTACTAGTCACCAGTATGGATTACGATGGCATGAGACAAGGTTTTGATCATCGGTTATTGAGGCTAATTGAACAAGCCGTCCATATTCCTGTCATTGCTTCTGGAGGTGGAGGAAACGCCCAGCACTTTGCAGATTTATTCAAAGAGACCGATGTATCTGCCGGATTGGCCGCCTCCATTTTCCATGATGAAGAAGTCTCTATTACTGAAGTAAAAGATAGCTGTTCTAAAAAAGGAGTATTGATGCGTTATGTCTAATTACGATGATTTGAAGCCTGATTTTTCCCAAGGATTACTGACGGTTATCTTGCAGCATTACACGAATAAAAACGTCCTAATGGTTGGGTACATGAATGAAGAGGCTTTCGAAATCACAAAAAAAGAAGCAGCAGTTTGGTTTTATTCTAGGAGCAAAGAAAGGCTGTGGAAAAAAGGCGAAAGCAGTCAGAATGTCCAATATGTAAAAGAAATGTATTTGGACTGCGATCAAGATGCTTTGCTTATATTGGTAGACCCAGCAGGACCAACTTGTCACCGAAATACGGAAAGCTATTTCAACATTGCTCCAGCTTTTACTCTGAAAGATATCGAGAAGATCATTCAAGACCGGTTAAAAGATAAAGAAGAGGCTTCCTACACCCATTATCTGTTAACAGAAGGAACCGATAAAATAGCTAAAAAATTTGGTGAAGAAGCAATTGAAGTTATCATTGCCACAAAAAATGCAGACAAAAAAAATACTGCAAATGAAACAGCTGACTTGCTGTACCACCTTGGAGTCTTACTGCATAATCAAGGCATTGCCGTTGATGATGTTGCCACGGTATTGGCGGAGCGCCATCAAAAAAACAACAATTTTAAAGGTGAACGAAAAGATATAGACGTCTGGTAAATGGTAAGTACACAGCAAAAGAATTGAAAGGATTTTTCATCCTAAATGGATCTCCTTTTATAATTTTAATAGATAAAGCAAAAGAAATCGTGCGAAGAAAACAGGGTAAAGATACTTGAGTTGATTGCGTCCGATAGAACGTAGAAAAAGAATGTAGTATAAAATGTTTCGAAGCATTAGATTGTGTTTTTTGACAGTTGTCAAAATATAAACCTTTTGATGGAAATATGTTTTTATCATTATTAGTTCTTTATTAGTAAGATAGGAGTAGGTCATACGTGATTACTCCTATGTTTTCTTTAGTTGAAATACAGTTTGAGTGTACCACGAATGGCTTTTTTAGTTGTTTAGCTTAATTTTACAATTCGCGAGAATAAAAAAATGACACAAATTATAAAAAATGTGTCATTATCAACTGATGCTCATTTAGAATATTTTTAATTAATAATGTTTTTTATAAACAATAGAGCTAAAGATTTGCAATACATACTATCATATCTAAGCAAGACGGATATGACGGATGTCTTTGTAGCAAAGCATATGGGTTATCTGAGAATCAGTATTTTCTAAAACAAGCATCCCACTTTTATTCTGGAAATAACTAATCGTTCCATGCTTTTCACTGATAGATAAATTGTAGTCATTTTTATTTATTTGAAGAATGATAGGCTTTTTCCGATCGTAAGCCTGGGCTAAAAAAAGTAAAATTTGATATTCCGGCATTTGAGATAAAGTTTTTATGGTATTAATTTTTTTTATCAAAGAGATTTTTTTATTAAAAAAAATAGAATACTGCTCAGCTAATTTTTTTTCCATATCGATTCCTCCGAACGTTTGTTTGATACTTCTATTATACGAACAAATGTTCTTTTTTGCAAGTCTTTTAAAAATTATTAATGACAGTCTTTTAAAAATTATTAACGATAAAGTTTTCTTTCATTAGGTTTCTAGTTATAATAGAAAGAGAAATGCAAAAATAGATAAGGTATGATGAGGAGTTTTATGATGACTTATAAAATAATGACAGATGCTTGCTGTGATTTACCACTAGATTTTGTGGAAGAAAATGGCATTCATGTTATTAACATGACAATTAATTTGAACGGCAATGAATACCTAGACGATTTAGGTAAAACATTTGATAGAGAAGCGTTTTTTCAATCAGTAAAAAATGGAGAGATTGCTACAACCTCACAAATAAATATCGGAACTTATTTTGAAACCTTTAAATATTATATTGAGAATAATGAGCCGGTTCTTTATTTAGCCTTTTCATCTGGATTGAGTGGCTCTTATAATAATGCAATGGCAGCTGTTGAGATGTTAAAAGAAGAGTACGGCTTAATCGAAGTTACGGTCGTTGATACTCTAGCCGCATGTCTTGGAGAAGGATTATTGATTTACGAAGCAGTACAGTTAAAAAAAATGGGTAAATCATTAGTAGAAGTTGCGCAATGGATCGAAGAAAATAAGTTGAAACTTCACTCTTGGGTAACTGTAGAAGATATCAAGCATTTAGAACGAGGTGGACGTATTTCAGCTGTTTCAGCAACACTAGGGACATTGTTAAACGTAAAGCCTATTATTATTATGAATCGTACAGGTAATTTAGTCCCATTTGCGAAAGTACGTGGACGCAAAAAATCTTTACAGTATTTAGTCCAAAAAACAATTGAAGGTATAGTAGAACCAGAAAAACAAACGCTTTTTATCGGACACGTAGGTGTACCTGAAGAAGCCATTTGGATAAAAAATACAATTTTAGACAAAATGGCAGTAAAAGATATCCAGATTTATCCTTACGGTCCAACAATTGCTGCTCATACTGGTTTTGGATCTATAGCAGTATTTTCATTCGGTGAGATAAAAAAATGACGTTGGCTTATTTAACCCTTCTACATTGTAATTTCGGTTAAAAAACGGTATAATGGTACAAGTATAAGTTTAAATATGTTGTTGAACAACAGCTAAGAAATAAGTTGTTTGTAGAGATAAGCATAAAAATTAAAAGGCGTCAAGTTAGGTGGAGTAGTGTTTTTTTCTTAGAGGGAAAGTCATCAAAAGGATTTCATTATTTGGGATAAACTTAGTTTACTTAATAAAATAGAGTGTAACGGTTGGGCGATAGCTTTCAAGGATGATTCTTCAAGGGGTGAGAAGAAGTCTTTTCAAGCACGCCTATTTTTTATTCTTGAGGAGGTGAGATAATGAGTTTAGAAACTGTAGAATACGTCAAAAAAGCAGAAGAAAAAGCAGCGAAGTTAGAGCTAGACAGTATCAGTGAAATAAAAAGTATAAAAGCTGAAGTGCAAGTAGTAATTGAAGGAAATAAAAAGAAATTATCCTCAGAATTAAAAGATTACGAAGATATACAACAAAAAGAATATGATGAAAAAATTACCTCTATTAAAGAAGAAATAAATAAAGTAATCACGGTTGAAGTAGAAAAAATGAAACAGTCCGTTCAGATGAATAAAAAAAATGTAGTTAATGATATTGTTAAGGAGGTCGTCAATCGCTATGGCAATAGCTAAAATGAAAAAAGTAACGCTCTTAGCTGAACAAACAGATAAAGACCTTCTACTAAAGGCAGTACAGGAGTTACAAAGACTAGAACTGTTTGATCTGTCTACTTTAGAAGAATCAACGCTTCTTGATTACTACTCTAAAGAAAAACCAGCAAATGAAAGAATGGAATACGAAGAACGATTAAAAGATATTCAATATTCTTTGACTTATTTAAATCAATACATTCCTAAAGCAGGAATGTTTGCTAAATTAAAGGCAGGTAGAGAAGAATACACATTAGAAGAGCTTGAAAAATCGGTTTCGATTACCCGGTTGAAAGAGATTTGCGATGACGTTTCAGAAAAGGAAAAGGAACTCATCATTTTAGATCAAAAGCAAAAAACGTTAAATGAGGAAGAGTTATTCTTGCGTAAGTGGGAGCCTTTAAGTTTTAATCCCAATGACTTGACTAAATTTAAATTGACTTCAGCATTTGTTGGAACAATTTGTTCAGGAAATGTATCGGATTTTAAAGAAGCTTTAAAAGAATCTGAAACTAATTATATGGATGAAATTTTTCTATACAAAGACGAAGCAGCGTATCTAGTTATTACTGCAAAAGATAATGAAAAAGTAATCGAAGAAGTACTAAACCAGTTTCAGTTTACTAAATTCACTTATCCTTACAAATCCTTACCTAAAGAAGAGCTACAAAAAAATAGGACTGAAAATAAAGCACTACAAGAAAAAGAGCGGAAATTGAAAAAAGAATTGTTGCAATTTTCTCCTCAGTTAAAGGAATTACAATTGGGAGAGGAATATTATTACAATCTACACCAAAGAGAAATTGGAAAAGATCTTCTGTTAAACGGCAATAGTCTCTTCATGCTAAATGGTTGGTTAGAAGAAGAACAATTTTCTGATTTGAGCAAACTTTTGGATGAGCATCTTGGGCAAAATAATTATGCTATTATCCCAGAAGAAATTAAGATGAAAGAATTTGATATCGTCCCTGTTGTTTTAAAAAATAATAAGTTCGTAGAACCATTTGAGAGTATTACTGAAATGTATAGTCTGCCTAAATACGACGATATTGATCCGACGCCATTCATGATGCCTTTTTACTTAGTATTCTTTGGTATGATGAGTGCAGATGTAGGGTATGGCTTGATTCTTATGGTTGGGACACTTGCTGCCCAGAAACTATTTAATCTTGATCGTGGAACAGCTAAATTTATTCGCTTTTTCAATCTACTATCTTATTCCGTAATCGTTTGGGGATTAGTTTATGGTAGTTTTATAGGTTACGAATTACCAATTCAACTATTATCTACAACATCTGATGTCATAACGATATTGATTGTTTCTGTAATTTTTGGTTTTATCCAACTGATCTATGGCTTGCTTATTAATAGTGGAGTGAAGTGGAGAAAACAACAACGTGCTTCTAGTTATGTCGATGGTATGGCCTGGGTTGGGATTCTTCTAGGTATAGGCTTACTAGTATTAGGAATGATGGTATTTGATAGTCCAATTCTTAATTTAGTCGCTTACATTCTGATTGGCGTAAACGTTGTTGGAATTATTTTTGTAACGATGTTGTCATCGGAAAGTAAAGGTTTGGGAGCTGCACTTGGCTTGTATAATATTTATGGAATAACCGGTTATGTCGGCGATTTAGTTAGTTATACAAGACTGATGGCTTTAGGTATTTCAGGTGGAAGTATCGCAGCAGCATTTAATATGATTGTTGATTTCCTTCCACCAGTGGCTAAGTTCACTGTTGGAATTCTATTGTTTATTGCTCTACATTCTTTAAATATCTTCTTAACTTATCTGAGTGCGTATGTGCATACAGCAAGATTACAATATGTTGAATTTTTTGGTAAATTTTATGAAGGTGGCGGACATGCACTTAATCCGTTAAAAACGTTTGAAAAACATATTTATTTAAAAAAAGACAGTAAATAAATGATAATTTTAAAAAAATAAAACACAATAATGGAGGAATTTTATAATGGGAAACTTGCTAACATTTTTAACTGAAAACAACGGTGGTTTATTTTTTGCAGCAATGGGAATTGGATTCGCAACGATCTTTTCAGGAATCGGTTCAGCTAAGGGTGTAGGTATGACTGGTGAAGCAGCAGCGGCACTAACGACAGAACAACCAGAAAAATTTGGACAAGCTTTGATTCTACAATTGTTACCAGGTACACAAGGCTTATACGGATTCGTTATTGCCTTCTTAATCTACTTGAATACAGGTGCTGATACAACAGTAGCTCAAGGATTGTATTTGCTAATGGCTGCGATGCCAATTGCTTTTACTGGTTTATTCTCAGGTATTGCTCAAGGACGTGTTGCATCAGCAGGTATCCAAATTTTAGCTAAAAAACCGGAACATGCAACTAAAGGTATTATTTTCTCAGCGATGGTTGAAACTTATGCAATCTTAGGTTTCGTAATTTCGTTCTTATTAGTATTAAACGTATAGAAAAATTAAGTTACTTTTCTATACAAAAAAGAAATTGATAAGAGTGGAGGGAAATTATGTCAGATTTAAAACTCATTACTGATCGTATGATTGAAAAAAAGAAAATTGAAATACAAGAGACAATAAACCAGACTAAATTAGAAGCTAAAGAAACTATTGCACTAGCTGAAGTGAAACTGGAAGAAGAAAAAATAAAACAATTGCAATTGATTGATAAACGTTTAGCAGAAGATTTTGAAAAGAATCAAAATAGTTTAGAAAATCAAAGAAGAGACGAGATATTAGCTAAAAAACAACATTTTTTATACAACGTTTTTGAGGAAGCCCAAACAACTATGGAAAAATGGGACGAAATAAGATTCCAACAATTTTTACTTTCCGTTTTAGAGCAGTTCAAAACAATAGAAACTATTGAGTTAGTTCTAGGTGAAAAATCTAGTCAGAAAGTATCTAAAACTTGGACTGATAACGCTGTTCAAAAAGGTCTACTGGTATTATTGTCTACTGAAACGATTGATAAAAAAGCCGGATTTATTATCAAAGATAAAACAGGTATCCAATATAACTATTTGTTTGATTCATTGATTACTGAAATCAGAAGGCAAATAATACCATCTATTTCTAAAAAATTGTTTTAAAAAAAGGGGGAGAATAAATGGAACCAACAGCTTTTGCTGGGACTAATGCACGTATTCGTGTTTTCGAAAGTAACCTCCTTAAAAATGATCAATTTGAACGGATGCTACAGTCGCCTGATTTTGAGGAGGCACTAGGTGTGTTAAAAGATACACCCTATCGTAATGATGTCGAAGAGTTGAAAAGAACGAAAAATTACGACACGCTTCTTGTGAATGAGTTAAAACGGATGTACGACGAACTGTTTACGATTAGTCCTGAACCAGCTTTAGTAGAGTTGTTTACACTACGTTATTCTTATCATAATTTAAAAGTAATGTTAAAAGAAAATTTAACACAAAATGATTTTTCTAGCATGCTTATACCGATTGGGAAAGAATCTATTTCATCTTTGAAACAAGCTGTAGAAACAGGGAAATCAGACGAACTAAGTCAAGAGTATATAATTAGCATTCAAGAAGTTAAAACAGGTTATGAGGAGTATCATAACGTTCAATCCGTTGATATTATTTTAGATCGACGTTATTTTACTCATTTGAAACAGTTAGCAAAAAGTACTAGAGATCCTAAAGTAGTTGATTTAATTACAATGCTAATTGACTTAAATAATTTATCTACATTGTCTAGAGCAATTAAACAAAAACGATCTCAAAACTTTTTAACAACGATATTATCTAGTTCAGGAAGTATTTCAAAAAAAGAGTTGATTCAACTTGGTACTGGAAATTTAGTTGATGCGGGTAAGAAACTTGCTGATGGGAAGTACAGTGATATTATTTTAAACTCTGTTAACCCAGAAACGCAAGAACTATCACCCGTAAGACTTGATTTACAAACAGATAATGCTTATATGGAAAAGATGAAAGATGCTAAACTGGAAGTTTTTGGGCCAATGCCGATATTGGCTTATATTTATGCTAAAGAAAACGAAGTTAAAAACTTACGCTTAATTTTAGTGGGAAAAGAAAATAATCTTCCAATAAAAGAAATAAGAGAAAGGATGCGAATCATTTATGGCTTATAAAATAGGAGTAGTTGGCGATAAAGATTCCATTCTCCCTTTTAAAATTTTAGGATTTAATATTTTTTATGCATCGGAAGCTAAAGAAGCTAGACGTATGGTAGACCAATTAGCCAAAGAAAATTATGGGATTATCTATTTAACTGAGCCACTAGGAAAATTAATACCTGAAACAATCGAACGCTACGACCAAGTAGTTCAGCCTGCTGTTATTCTAATTCCGAATCATTTAGGATCTTTAGGTATTGGGAAAAAAAGAATTCAACAAAATGTTGAAAAAGCAGTCGGACAAAATATTTTATAGGAGGTTACCAGTTTGAACAAAGGAAGAATTGTGAGTGTCTCTGGACCATTAGTTACGGCTGATGGAATGGAGGAGGCAAATATTCAAGATATTTGTAAAGTTGGTAAACTTGGGTTAATTGGTGAGGTTATTGAAATGCGTAATGACGTAGCCTCTATTCAAGTTTATGAAGAAACATCGATGATTGGACCTGGAGAACCAGTAGAAACTACTGGAGAAGCCTTATCAGTAGAATTGGCTCCTGGAATGATTTCACAAATGTTTGACGGAATTCAACGTCCGTTAGACA
Organism: Carnobacterium iners; assembly: GCF_900177385.1. NCBI lineage: Bacteria > Bacillati > Bacillota > Bacilli > Lactobacillales > Carnobacteriaceae > Carnobacterium > Carnobacterium iners. The sequence continues at coordinate 2,140,687 of NZ_FXBJ01000002.1, read as the reverse complement.
AGTTTATGGAAAAAACAGATAGCAACTATTTAGTCCGTGGTGTGTCAATAAAAGCATTGAGTCGTACGGATAAATGGGATTTCACAGCAACCGTAGAGGTTGGAACTAGAGTTATTGCTGGTGATATTGTAGGTACTGTCCCAGAGACTAAAGTTATTGTACACAAAGTAATGGTGCCTTATGGCGTTGAAGGAACGATAACAAGTATTAAAAGTGGAAGCTTTGATATTACTGATACAATCTATACATTAGATACTGAAGATGGATCGAAAGAATTTACGATGTTACAGAAATGGCCAGTAAGACAGGGCCGTCCAACAGCAAAAAAATTAAACCCAGATGCTCCAATGATTACTGGTCAACGTGTTATTGATACGTTATTCCCAGTAGCAAAAGGAGGAGCAGCAGCAGTACCTGGACCTTTTGGTGCTGGAAAAACTGTTGTACAACACCAAATAGCTAAATGGGCAGATGTCGATTTAGTAGTTTATGTTGGATGTGGTGAGCGTGGTAATGAGATGACGGACGTAATCAATGAGTTTCCAGAATTAATTGATCCTAGTACTGGTGAATCGATTATGGAACGTACGATTTTAATCGCTAATACTTCAAATATGCCGGTTGCGGCTCGTGAAGCCTCAATTTATACAGGTATCACGATTGCAGAATACTTTAGAGATATGGGATACAGCGTGGCAATCATGGCTGACTCAACATCGCGTTGGGCAGAGGCACTTCGTGAGATGTCAGGTCGTTTGGAAGAAATGCCAGGAGATGAAGGGTACCCTGCCTATCTTGGTAGTCGTATTGCAGAATTTTACGAGCGTGCTGGTAAAATTATCGCATTAGGTACAGAAGGTCGTGAAGGAAGTATCACTGCTATTGGTGCAGTTTCGCCTCCAGGTGGAGATACCTCAGAACCAGTAACGCAAAATACATTACGTGTAGCTAAAGTTTTTTGGAGTTTAGATAATTTACTAGCTCAAAAACGTCACTTCCCATCCATTAACTGGTTATCTTCTTATTCATTGTACTCAGCTGAATTGGGGACATTTATTGGAAACAAGTTAGAAAAAAATTGGACTGTTATGGTAAGAAGAACCATGACGCTATTACAGGATGAATCAGAATTACAAGAAATTGTACGTTTAGTCGGCGTTGAATCTCTATCAGAAACGGATAGATTAAAACTTGAAGTATCTAAAATGATTCGTGAAGATTTCTTACAGCAAAATGCTTTTGATGATGTTGATAGCTATACGTCAATCGAAAAACAGTATGGAATGCTCTCTACCATTCTTGATTTCCAAGATGAAGCACTAGCCGGTATGAAATTAGGTTCTTACTTCAATGAGATTATTGAAGGAACTGTCGCTGTTCGAGAAAGAATTGCACGTAGTAAATATATCCCAGAAGAAAGAATTAGCGAATTTGATCAATTAAAAGAAGACATTAAAAATACGATTCATCAAATTGTTGAAGAAGGGGGAATGGACTCAGATGCTTAAAGAATACAAAACAGTAACAGAAGTTGTGGGCCCCTTAATGGCAGTTGAAGGCGTAGAAGGCGTTAAATTTGATGAACTAGTCGATATACAAATGCAAACTGGTGAAAAAAGACGTGGTCAAGTTTTAGAAATCAATGGCGATAAAGCTATGGTTCAGATTTTTGAAGGTTCAAGTGGAATAAATTTAGAAGATACAAAAGTACGTTTCTTAGGTAGACCACTTTCACTAGATGTTTCTGAGGATATGGTTGGTCGAGTATTTGATGGAATGGGACGAATTAACGATAATGGTCCTGAATTAATTCCAGAAAAAACAATGGATGTAAATGGTGAACCGATTAATCCAATGGCGCGCGATTATCCAGATGAATTCATCCAAACGGGAATTTCATCAATCGACCATTTGAATACATTAGTTAGAGGACAAAAACTACCTGTATTTTCAGGTTCAGGACTACCACATAAAGAATTAGCAGCTCAAATTGCTAGACAAGCAACCGTTTTAGATTCTGAAGAAGAGTTTGCGATTGTCTTTGCAGCAATTGGGATTACTTTTGAAGAAGCTGAATTTTTTATGGAAGATTTTCGTAAAACAGGAGCTATCGACCACTCAGTAATGTTTATTAATTTAGCTGATGATCCAGCTATCGAACGGATTGCAACGCCAAAAATGGCATTAACAACGGCTGAATATTTAGCTTACGAAAAAGATATGCATGTTCTTGTTATCATGACGGATATGACTAACTATTGTGAAGCTTTACGCGAAATTTCAGCAGCAAGACGTGAGGTACCAGGAAGACGTGGTTACCCAGGTTACTTGTATACAAACTTAGCAACATTGTTTGAACGTGCTGGACGTTTAGTAGGTGGAAAAGGTTCTGTTACTCAAATACCGATATTAACGATGCCCGAAGACGATATTACTCACCCAATTCCAGATTTAACAGGTTATATTACTGAAGGACAACTTATCTTATCTCGTGATTTATTCAATAGTGGAATCCAACCTCCAATTGATGTACTTCCCTCTTTATCGCGTTTGAAAGATAAAGGTACAGGAGAAGGGAAAACAAGAAAAGATCATGCTGCAACAATGAACCAAATGTTTGCTGCTTATGCTGAAGGTAAACAAGCAAAGGAATTAGCAGTTGTTTTAGGTGAATCTGCTCTTTCAGAAACAGATAAGTTATTTGCTAAATTCGGCGAGCGTTTTGAAAATGAATATGTAAACCAAGGTAATTACACGAATCGTACAATTGAACAATCACTAGATTTAGCTTGGGAATTGTTAGCTATTTTACCAAGAACAGAATTAAAGCGAATCAAAGATGAAATGTTAGACGAATACCTGCCGAAAGGGGAATGAGTCTAAATGGCAAAGTTAAACGTCAACCCTACAAGAATGGAATTAACCATTTTAAAACAACGATTAAGCACAGCAACTCGTGGTCATAAATTATTAAAAGATAAACAAGATGAATTGATGCGTCAGTTTATTACTCTAATCAGAAAAAATAATGTATTACGTTCAATAGTTGAAGAAAAATTAACTAGTGCGATGCAATCATTTGTAATGGCTAAGGCTTTACTAAATGAAAAATTTATTGAAGAGTTAGTAGCTATACCACCACGTTCGGTTGAATTAGAAATGTACCAAAAAAATATTATGAGTGTTTCAGTACCTGTAATGAATTTTGGATACGATGAGAGTCAAGATACAAATGATTTAAAGTATGGTTACCTAAATTCAAATAGTGAACTTGATACGTCAATCGAAGAGATGTCTGCGGTTATGACTGAACTGTTAGAACTTTCTGAGATAGAAAAAACATGCCAACTAATGGCAGATGAGATTGAGAAAACTCGTCGTCGTGTAAATGCTTTAGAATACATGACAATTCCTCAATTAGAAGAGACAATTTATTTCATCCAAATGAAATTAGATGAAAATGAGAGAGCGAATATAACTCGCTTAATGAAAGTTAAAGACATGGGTTAGCCTTTAATTTAAATCTGTTTTCATGAAGAAGTAGTATGACACGATTAGTGTTCATACTACTTCTTTTATATTTAAAATTATGTTTAAAATAACCTTGAAAAACTATATTCTCTTAAAAATAGGCTTTACTAGTATTAATGAAGAAATATGAAAAAAGGCGTACACCATTTCTATTTTTTATGGTACACTAAAAGGACAAGTGTTTGTAACTAGTTATTTAAAAATTACTTTTAATGTCTATATGTGAGGTGTAAAGAACAGTGTCTCAAAAATTTTCTTATGAAATAATGGAAGAAATTGCAGTGTTGTCAAAGAATAATAAAGGCTGGCAAAAAGAAATTAATTTAGTAAGTTGGAATGGTAATCCACCTAAATTTGATATTCGTGATTGGTCACCAAACCATGAGAAAATGGGTAAAGGTTTAACATTAACGAATGAAGAGATGGACACTCTCAAACTCTTCTTATCAACTTTTGAATAAAGTACTATTTTTATAAAAAAGAATAACTTATTTTTTTAGAATGGAAAGGATTTTGACATGGTAGATCGTGGACTTTTAATTGTTCTTTCAGGACCTTCTGGAGTAGGAAAAGGGACCGTAAGGAAAGCTATTTTTGAGCAAGAAGAAAATGACTTAGAATATTCTATTTCAATGACTACACGAAAAGAACGTATAGGGGAAATAGATGGAAGTGATTATTTTTTTAGAACCAAAGAACAGTTTGAAGATTTGATCAAAAAAGACGGTTTATTAGAATATGCAGAATATGTTGGAAATTATTATGGCACACCACTAGAGTATGTCAATCGAACGTTGGACAGTGGAAAAGATGTATTTTTAGAGATTGAAGTTCAAGGTGCTTTACAGGTGCGAGAAAAAATGCCTGAAGGGATCTTTATTTTCTTGACTCCGCCAGGGTTGAAAGAATTAAAATCACGTATAGTAAGTAGAGGAACAGATGAATCAAGTGTCATAGAAAGTCGGATGGAAAGAGCTATTGAGGAAATCAATTTGATGCAACACTATGATTATGCTGTTGAGAATGATAAAGTAGAAAATGCTGTTGCAAAAATTAAAGATATCGTTGAATGTGAACACTTAAAAGTTTCACGTGTTATCCATCGGTATAAAAAAATGATTGAGGAGTTGTAAAATATTATGATGTTATTGCCATCTATTGATAGTTTATTAGAAAAAATTGATTCAAAATATTCGTTAGTTATTTTAGCAAGCAAGCGTGCACACGAATTGGAAGCAAAGGCTATGCCTATGTTAGAAAATTACCAATCATATAAAAATGTGGGACGTGCACTAGAAGAAATTGACGCCGGAGATTTAGTTATCGATCCTACCACGGTTGGGCCTCAAGAGTAATTGCTTTTATTTAATCGCTAATAATTTTTACATGTGCTCCAAAATAGGTATTTACCTGTTTTTGGAGTATTTTTATTTTAGTAAATTAAGGAATTACTAGGTTCACAAGACAAACATCTTATTTTTTAGTAAACTGTTATCAGGTATCGTTAACATTCTGTTGTATTTTGAAGGAGGCTAGTCAAAATGTTAAAAAATAAAAATATTGCGTTATATGTTTGTGGAGGTATAGCATCCTATAAAGCTGTTGACTTAGTTAGACAGTTTATTAAACAAGGAGCAAATGTTAAAGTAGCAATGACTGCATCAGCTATGGAATTTGTAACCCCTTTGACGTTCCAAATAGTGAGCAAACACCATATATACACAGATACATTTGATGAGAGAGAAGAAGATAAAGTCAGTCATATCCATTTAGCAGACTGGACGGATTTAGCTGTTATTGCTCCTGCCACAGCCAATGTTATTGCTAAGGTAGCAAATGGAATAGCAGATGATTTTGTTACGACAACTTTACTAGCTACAACAGCTCCTATTTTTGTTGTTCCTGCAATGAATTCACATATGTTGGAGAATCCAGCAACTGTTCGTAATTTTGCAACCTTAAGATTAGATAAGCGTTTTGTTATGGAACCAGAAACCGGTTTTCTGGCAGAAGGATATGAAGGCAAAGGTAGACTACCAGAACCGTTAACGATTGTTGAATCAGTCAAACAATTTATGATTCCAAGACAAGCAGAGTTGCCATTAAAAAATAAGCGTGTTGTCATAACAGCAGGTGGAACAAAAGAACGTATTGACCCTGTTCGCTATATAACCAACGATTCATCTGGTAAGATGGGTTACAGCTTGGCGAGTGTTGCCAGAGATTTAGGAGCACAAGTAACTATTATTTCTGCTACTAGTCAATTACCTGAACCTTTTGGAGTAACTGTTGTCTATGTAAGTTCTGCTTTAGAAATGTTGGATGCTGTATTGAAAGAATACGCATTGGTAGATATTGTTGTAATGGCTGCGGCTGTATCGGATTATCGTCCAAAAAAACAAGCTTCTAAAAAAATTAAAAAAAGTGAAGAATTGCTGATAATAGAATTAGAAAAAACAACAGATATTTTGTACCAATTAGGTCATACTAAGCAGCAACAGTTTCTGATTGGCTTTGCTGCAGAAACAAATAACCTTGAAAGTTACGCTCAAGAAAAATTAATGCGCAAAAAAGCTAATATGATTGTAGCTAATGATGTCTCAAAACCCAATGTTGGATTTAATCAAGATACAAATGAAGTGATTATTTTCACGCCGAATAGCGAACCTGTTAAAGTTTCTATCCGTAGCAAACAAAAAGTTGCCGAAGAAATTTTTAAAGTAGCTATAGAGCAAATGATTAAGTGAGGAAGTGATAAAGAGTGGTTTCAATTGCTAAGGTTATTGTAGATGTCCCAACAATGCAAACAAATAAACCCTACGATTATTTAATTCTAGCTGAATTTGATGAACAAATAATGCCTGGTATGCGGGTAGAAGTTCCTTTTGGACAAGGAGCTAGAAAAGTCCAAGGATTTGTTGTTGAAATTACTCAAGCAAGTAATTTTAAAGGAGAGTTAAAAGCTATAGCTAATTTAATGGATTTAACAGCTGTTTTAGATGAAGAACTGCTGTTATTAGGACGTGAAATGGCAAGATGGACTTTTTCTTTTCAAATTACTTGTTATCAAACTATGTTGCCTGCTATGTTGCGAGCAAAATATGAAAAAAAAATAAAAGTAATAGATGAAATACCAGAAAATTTATTCTTTGAATTATTTAAAGGTAGAAATGAATTAACTTGGGATGAAGCGACGGAACGCGGATTGATGCCTCAATTATTAAAGCTAAAGAAAAAAGAATTAGTTGAGTTGTCTTATTCTGTAAAAAACCAAGCAAAAACAAAAAAAAGACGGATGATTCAATCCGATTTAAGCTTTGAACAATTGGAAGAAGAGATTATTGGATTAGGTAAACGAGCTCCTAAACAGTCAGTATTATTGAGACAACTTCAATCATTGAATAATGAATCCATTAGTACTACTGATATGAATAAAAAATATGGGGTTTCTGCAGCTATTTTACGAGAAGCTGAAAATAAAAAATGGCTCTCTTTTTTTGAAGAAGAAATGTATCGTGATCCATTTAAGCACAAAGAATTTAAAAAAACCGAGCCGTTTGTCTTAAATGATACGCAGGAAAAAGCGTTACAGCCGATTATGAAAGCTGTTAAACAACACGAAAAAGAAGTTTTCTTACTTAAAGGCGTAACCGGAAGTGGAAAAACAGAAATTTATTTGCAAACGATAGCGGAAACATTAAAAAATGGTCAATCAGCCTTAATGCTTGTACCAGAAATTGCTTTAACACCTCAAATGGTTCATTCTTTTAAAGGCCGATTTGGTGGAGCTGTTGCTGTTTTACACAGCGGCTTATCAATAGGTGAAAAATACGATGAATGGCGTAAGATAGAAAGACAAGAGGCTAAAGTAGTTGTTGGTGCACGATCTTCTATTTTTGCTCCGGTTAAGAACATTGGTGTGATTATCATTGATGAAGAACATGAAGGAACGTATAAGCAAGATGAAAATCCACGTTATCATGCCAAAGATGTAGCGATTTGGAGAGCAGATTATCATAGTTGCCCGGTTATCCTAGGTAGTGCGACACCGTCACTAGAATCACGCGCACGTGCTTATAAAAAAGTGTATACTTTACTTGAATTACCTGAGCGAGTAAATAAAAAAGATTTACCCGTAGTCGAAGTTATCGATATGCGTGAAGAAGTAAAAACAGGAAACCGTAGTAATTTTTCAATTGTCTTACAAGAAAAAATAAGAGATCGAATAGCTAAAAAAGAACAGATTGTTCTTCTATTGAATCGTCGTGGGTATTCTTCTTTTGTTATGTGTAGAGACTGCGGCTTTGTTTTGCCCTGTCCTAATTGCGATATTTCCTTAACCTTGCATATGGATACAAAAACAATGAAATGTCATTATTGTGGACATGAAGAAGCTATACCTCGCATTTGTCCAAGTTGCAACGGACATAAGATTCGGTATTACGGTACTGGAACACAGAAAATAGAAGAGGAACTACATGACATCATACCAGAAGCAAGAGTGATTAGGATGGATGTCGATACAACTAGAAAAAAAGGAGCTCACGAAAAATTATTATCTGCCTTTGGGAATAAAGAAGCGGATATACTGTTAGGTACTCAGATGATTGCAAAGGGACTAGATTTCCCTAATATCACATTAGCCGGAGTCTTAAACGCAGATACTGGATTAGGTTTACCGGATTTCAGAGCAAGTGAACGAACATTTCAATTACTAACCCAAGTGAGCGGAAGGGCAGGAAGAGCTGAGTTAAAAGGAGAAGTAATTGTTCAAACATTTAATCCAGAACATTATTCTATTCAGCTAGCTCAAAAACACGATTATGATGCTTTCTATCAAAAAGAAATGCTTTTAAGACATAGAGGGAATTATCCACCATTTTTTTTCACTATTCTGATTACGACGAGTCATACTGAAGAATTACAAGCTTCAAAAAAAATGCAAGAAATTGTAGAGTCCATCAGACCAAATTTAAGACCAGAAACAATCTTGTTAGGTCCTACACCAAAAGCAGTTGCGCGAGTAAATAATCGGTATTACTATCAAACAATTATTAAGTATAAACACGAACCAACTTTGTTTAAACAATTACAAGAGCTACTAAGTCAATCACAAAAAGAGATGGCAAAAGGTTTACAAATTGCGATTGATTCTGAACCGATGCATTTTATTTGATAAAAGAAAGCAGGAAAATAAATGGCTTTATTACCAATAATAAAATACCCTGACCCAGTATTAGTTACACCGACTAAAGAGGTGTTAGATATCACAGATGAAATTATTCAGTTGATGGATGATATGTATGAAACAATGATAGACGGTGACGGAATTGGTATTGCGGCACCTCAAGTAAATAAATCACTTAGAATAGCATTAGTTGAGATTGATGAAGAAACAGGTTTATTTGAAATGATTAATCCTAAGATTATAAAATCATCAGGTAAAGCAATTGACGTTGAAGGTTGTCTGAGTTTTCCAGAAATCTACGGTACAGTTGAGCGAGCAGAAACGATTGTTCTTCAGTATTTTGATAGAGATGGTGACGCTTATGAAGTTGAAGCAGAAGATTATCTAGCACGTGTTTTTCAACATGAATTAGAACATCTTGATGGAAAGTTATTTACAGATAAAATCATTCAAAAAATTAAACCAGAAGACTTAGAAGATTATATGGAGGAGAATATAACATGACAAAAATAGTATTTATGGGGACACCAGCATTTTCTGTTCCAATATTAGAAGCTTTAATTGAGGAGAAATACGAAATACTAGCCGTAGTAACACAACCAGATAGACCGGTTGGTAGAAAAAAGGTTATGACACAAACTCCAGTAAAAATTGCGGCACTTAAGCAAAATTTAATCGTTTTACAGCCAGAGAAAATAACGGGTTCAGACGAAATGACTAAAATAATAGAGATGAAACCAGATTTGCTTATTACAGCAGCTTTTGGCCAATTTTTGCCTCAAAAATTATTGAACACACCGAAATATGGTGCAATAAACGTTCATGCTTCTCTTTTACCTAAATACCGTGGAGGCGCACCTGTCCATTATGCTTTAATAAAAGGTGAAAAAGAAACGGGCGTAACCATTATGTATATGGAGAAAAAAATGGATGCTGGTTTAATTTTATCTCAGCGCTCTTTAGAAATTACGGAAAGTGATGATGTGGGAACTCTTTTTGAACGCTTGAGTGCGTTAGGAAAAGAACTATTAATCGATACTTTACCTGATTTATTAGCTGGCAAAATTAAACCAATCATACAAGATGAAGAAAAAGTTACTTTTTCACCCAATATTAAGCCAGAACAAGAAAGAATTGACTGGACAAAAGAAGCTAAAGAAATTGACTGCCAAGTACGAGGCATGCGTCCATGGCCAGTTACTTATACCATTATAGATAATATCCGAGTGAAAATTTGGGATACAACTGTTTTAGAAGAAAAAATAAGCGAAGAACCTGGAGTTGTTGTTAGAATAGAAAAAGCCGCGCTTGTCATTTCTTGTGGAAATAATACAACAATACAAATTAACGAACTTCAACCTGCAGGCAAAAGTAAAATGACAACACTGGCCTATTTAACTGGAATAGGAAGCCAAGTAACGATTGGAGAAAAGGTAGGGGAAAATGGAAACTAAAAAAGATAAAACAGAAACAGATAAGACTGTACAAAAACGCAATACAAAAAAGACTAGTCGTTATTTAGCGATGTCTATTTTAGAAAAAACAGAAAAAGACCATTCCTATTCTAATTTACTCCTCAACGAGACGATACAAAAAAATAATTTGTCTCCAGCAGATGCTCGTTTATTAACTGAATTAGTCTATGGCGTACTGCAACACAAGTTAACATTGGATTATTATTTGACTTCTTTTTTGAAAGAAAATCAAAAATTAGATGTTTGGGTTCGTAATTTATTGCGTTTATCTATTTATCAAATGATTTACTTAGATAAAATACCTTCTCATGCTATTTTATTTGAAGCTGTAGAAGTAGCAAAGAAAAAAGGTCACATTGGAGTTAGTAAATTTATTAATGGCGTTTTGAGAAATGCTGAGCGTAAAGGATTTAAATCACTTGATGAGATAAAAGATCCAGTAGAGCGATTAAGTATTGAAATTAGTATGCCGAAATGGTTGATTGAAAAATTTATAGCTGAAATAGGGATAGAAGAAACAAGGAAATTAGGGAGATCTATTTTAAGTCCTAGTCATTCTAGTGCACGTATTAATGAGAAATATTTATCTGTCAAAGAGGCTCTAGAGGTAATGGAAGAAGAAGGATTTCATGTAGAACAGAGTGCTATTTCTTCAGTAGGAGTCATTAGTAAAGGAGGCCATTTTGCGTCCTCACCTTTATTCCAGTCAGGCCAGTTAACGATACAAGATGAAACGTCTATGCTAGTAGCTCCTGCTATGCAAATAGAGGGACATCACCAAGTATTAGATGCCTGTGCTGCTCCCGGAGGTAAGACGACTCATATTGCTTCATTCTTATCACAAGAAGCAGGTGGCAAGGTTGTAGCACTTGATTTGCACCCACATAAAGTAAAATTAATTGAAGATAATGCTAAACGATTGCGTGTCGATAAAGTAGTTGAGGGAAGAACAATGGATGCTAGGAAAGTCGAAGAAGCTTTTGAAGATGAGAGCTTTGATCGTATTTTGGTGGATGCACCCTGTTCTGGTTTAGGATTAATGAGAAGAAAACCAGATATTAAGTACACAAAAAAAGCTCAAGATATCACTCAATTAAAAAAAATTCAGTTAGATATTTTGACAAGTGTCGCTCCAAAATTAAAAAAAGATGGAATATTAGTTTATAGTACGTGTACTATTACTAAAGAAGAAAACCAAGGGACAATAGAGGCATTTTTAAGTTCTCATCCTAACTTCGAAAAAATAGCTGTTGTCGCGAGTGATGCTTTAAATGGAACGATTCAAGATAATTTAATGCAGATTTATCCACAAGATTTTGGGACAGATGGCTTTTTCATTAGTTGTTTAAGAAGAAAATAGATTTAAAAGACTAATTTCTATGATCGGTGAGGTGTAGTAATGCATATTTTTTTTCAAAGTGATATTGGAAAGAAAAGAAAAAACAATCAAGATTTTGCTAATTACTTTGAGAATAATCAAGGGATACCATTAGCAGTTTTGTGTGATGGAATGGGTGGTCATAAAGCTGGAGATATTGCTAGTGAAATGGCTGTTTCACATTTAGGAGATGCATGGGAAAATAGTGGTTTAACTGATGTAGATACGATTGTAGAGTGGATCAAAGAACATATTAATATAGAAAATACTCGAATTGTTGAAAAATCAACTCAGTATCCAGATTTAGAAGGAATGGGTACAACTCTTGTAGCAGTGGCTTTAGTTGAAAATCATTTTATTGTTGCGAATGTTGGAGATAGTCGAGCCTACCATTTTATAAATGGAAACTTAAAGCAAGTAACGGACGATCATTCATTGGTTAATGAATTATTAAAAAGTGGCGAAATTACAACAGAAGCAGCTATGAATCATCCCCAAAAAAATATTTTGACTCGCTCTTTAGGAGTTACTAAAAAAGTAGATGTGGATATCGTTACTACCTCTATTTCAACAGGAAATCAATTGTTGCTTTGTTCTGATGGGTTAACCAATATGGTTAACGATAAAGAAATAGCAAAAATATTAACTATATCAAGTACGAGCCTTAAAGAAAAGGTGTCAGAGTTAGTTTCATTAGCGAATGCAAACGGTGGGTACGATAACGTTACAGTTATGCTAATAGAACCCAATAAAGGAAAGGAGGGCAAATGGATATGCAAATAGGAACAAAGTTAAATGGTCGCTACAAAATAATTGGCACAGTCGGTGGCGGTGGAATGGCTCACGTTTATTTAGCACACGATTTAATATTAGATAGAGACGTAGCTGTTAAGGTATTACGTTATGATTTCCGTGACGATCAAGATACGATTAGAAGATTCAAGCGAGAAGCCCTTGCAGCGACTGAATTAGTCCATCCTAATATTGTGAGTGTTTATGATATCGGTGAAGAAGATGATAACCAATACATTGTTATGGAGTACGTTAAAGGAATGGACTTAAAAAAGTATATTCATACGAACTTTCCGATACCCTATCAAAAAGTCACACATATTATGGATCAAGTTCTATCTGCAGTAGCTGCTGCTCATCATAATAGAATCATTCATCGCGATTTGAAACCACAGAATATCTTAATTGATGAATCTGGCATAGTTAAAATTACCGATTTTGGAATAGCAGTTGCCCTATCTCAAACGTCTATTACACAGACTAATTCATTACTAGGTTCAGTACACTATTTGTCGCCCGAGCAAGCACGCGGAGGCATGGCAACAAATCAATCTGATATTTACTCTCTAGGAATTATTTTATATGAACTCTTAACGGGCCATGTTCCGTTTGATGGAGAGTCTGCCGTTTCAATTGCTCTAAAGCATTTCCAAGAAACTGTTCCTTCTGTCAAAAGTTACGATCAACGCATCCCGCAAGCTTTAGAGAATGTCGTTTTAAAGGCTACAGCTAAAGAAGTAGCGGATAGATATAAAACGATTTACGAGATGCAAAATGATTTGGCTACTGCATTATCGGCAGACCGAAGAGATGAAGCAAAATATATTCCAGTTAGTATGATGGAAACAACAAAAATTTTAGAACCGATTCCTTTAGTTATAAAAGACTCAAAAGTAGAAGCTAAGACTCAAGAAAATGAAAGATTAGATAATAAGCAGCTTAAAAATAATGAAAAATCAAATAAAGTGCAAACTAAAAAAAGTAAAAAGCGTAAGGTATTGCTCTCGATAGCATTAGCTTTGTTTTTATTGAGCATTGGACTATTCTTTTTGATAGCAAATAGTGCACCGAAAGATGTTACTGTTCCAGATATAACAGATATGACTGAAAATGAAGCAACGAAAGTTTTATCTGAAAAAAAGTTACTTCTCGGAAAAGTTACAAAAGAAGCAGATGATGACATTGAAGAAGGACTCATTATAAAATCTAAACCTAAAGTAGGTTTAAGCGTAAAAGAAAATACACCAATAGATGTTGTGATTAGCTCTGGTAAAGTAACTTTTAAATTTCTAGATTATACAGGAGAATCATATGAGGAAATTCAAGCTCAATTAAACGAACAAAATTTTACTGTAGAGCGTGAAGATCAAAGTAGTGATACAATAGAGGCAGGCCTGATTATTTCACAAAACATTAACGAAAATGAAGTTGTTATTCCTGAAGATATAACGGTTACCTTTGTCGTTAGTACTGGACAAGCTGGTTTTGAAATGCGCGATTTGAGTGGGTACACTGAAAAGAGCGTGAGAGATTATGTAAATGATAATGAGCTAAATGTAACGATCACAAAAGAGTACTCAGCCGAAGTAGCCGAGGGGCAAGTTATATCACAAAATCCAGCAGCAGGAACTATTTTATACGCAGGGAAAGATATTTCGGTGGTTCTTTCACAGGGACCTAAAGAAATCCCGGCAAAGACAGTTAATAAAAGAATTGATATTTCTTATAAAAAACTACAAGAGATAGATTCTTCTGGAAACGATGAAGAGAGCGTAGAGCCAAACACTCTTCCAAACTTAATCACGATTTATATAGAAGATAAAGAACACAAGTTAGAAACTGTTTACCAACAATTCGAAATTTCAGAAGATACTGAAATTGACTTACCATTTGTCTTAGAAGAAGGAAAAAAAGGAAGATACAAAGTTGTTAGGGATGGAGAAACTATCGAAGAAGATGAAGTTTCTCCATAAAAGAAGTCTAATGTTGCTATAAACCGAAATCCCTGGAAGACATAAACTAGTCTTTCGGGTTTTTTGGTGTTAAAATATAAAAAAGAACATTCTTATTCGTTAAACTAAATAAAAAAAAAAAGGAGGTACACTGTGCCAAAAGGACAAATTAGAAAGGCGTTGAGTGGATTTTATTATGTTTACCACGAAGGTGAAACCTACCAAACTCGTGGTAGAGGTAATTTTAGAAAACGTAAATTAACGCCGATGGTTGGTGATTATGTAGAATTTGAGAGCAGCACGACGACTGATGGAATTCTTAAAGAATTGTTATCAAGAAAAAATGAACTTATCCGTCCTACTGTAGCAAATGTTGATTTAGGAATTATTATTATGTCAGCTATTGAGCCTAACTTTTCCACTAATTTACTAGACCGCTTTTTAATCACCTTAGAAAGTAAAGGTATTCAGGCTATTATTTATATTACAAAAATAGATTTATTGAATAAAGAACAAATCAAAGACATGGCGATTCTAAAACAGCAGTATGAGAAAATAGGCTATCCAGTTATTCTTCCAGAATTAAAATCAAATCATGCAGCAATAGAAGAGTTAATAGCATATTTTCCAAATAAATTAACGGTGTTTATGGGACAATCAGGTGCCGGAAAATCAACGCTTTTAAATCAAATTGCTCCTGAATTAGACTTAAAAACTGGGATTATTTCTTCAGCATTGGGTCGTGGAAAGCATACTACTCGTCATGTTGAGTTGATTCCTTTATATGATGGATTAGTAGCAGATACGCCTGGTTTTAGTTCGATAGATTTTTTAGAGATTGAAACAGAAGAGTTACCTGAATTATTCTTAGAATTTGTTGAAGTACAAGATCTTTGTCGTTTTAGAAGTTGTATGCACCGGAATGAACCGGGCTGTCAAGTCCAAAAAGAAGTTTCAGAGGGTACGATACAGGCCTATCGTTACAAACATTATTTACAATACCTTGATGAAATCGAAAACAGAAAACCTAAATACAATAAGAAGGAAAAGTGAGGATGTATATGAAAATTTCACCATCTATTTTAAGTGCAGATTTTGCGAATTTAGAAAGGGACATTCGGTTAGTTGAAGAAGGAGGAGCGGACTACATCCACGTAGATGTTATGGATGGGCATTTCGTGCCAAACTTAACTTTTGGAGCGAACATTGTTTCCGCAATCCGTCCGATAACGAAATTACCATTAGATTGTCATTTAATGATTGAAAATCCTGAAAATTTTATTGAAGATTTTGCTAAAGCAGGAGCAGATATTATTACAGTCCATGTAGAAAGTACGCCTCATATTCATCGTGCTATTCAATTGATTAAAAATCAAGGTGTCAAAGCAGGCGTAGTTATTAATCCTGGGACAGCAGTTGAATCTATTATGCCCATTTTAAGTGAAGTGGATATGGTTTTAGTCATGACTGTTAATCCTGGTTTTGGTGGTCAAAGTTTTATTAAGGAGACAGTTTCTAAAATTGCCTCATTATATAGACTAAAAAAAGATAAAGGGTACCATTTTGAAATCGAAGTTGATGGCGGTATTTCACCTGAAACGGCTAAAATATGTAAAGATGCAGGTGCAAATGTTTTTGTAGCTGGTTCTTATATTTACGGTGCAAAAAATCCAGTAGAACGATTGATGACTTTAAAAGATGCCGTGCGACGAGATGGTTAAAATTGCGATAATGGTTGGCGGCCCAGAGAGTTATCTACCAAATATTAAAAATAGTTTATCTGATAACTTAATCTGGATTGGTGTGGATAGAGGTGCTATGAGACTATTGGATTACGGCATTAAACCTATTTTAGCTTTGGGTGATTTTGATTCTATTACCTCTGTGGAACTAGAATATTTAAAAAACGAAGTAAAAGACGTGCGTCAATTTCCAGCGGAAAAAGATGCAACAGATACAGAGTTAGCTGTTAGAGTAGCGTTTGGGGAGTTTTCTCCTGAAGAAGTAACGTTGTATGGTGCTACGGGAGGAAGATTGGATCATTTATTAAATAATTTATGGCTTGTTTTTCAACCAGCTTTTTATCCTCACTTATCTAAAATAAACATTATTGACAATAAAAATAACTTGTCTTATTTTAATCCCGGAACCTATGAAATCGAAAAAGAGAAAGATAAAAAGTATTTGGCTTTTGTTTGCCTAACCGCTGTTAAGGAATTAACACTGAAAGGTATGAAATATGAGTTATCTAAAGCAGATATCGCTTATCCTCAATCTTTAGCAAGTAATGAGTTTATAAACAAAAAATGCCAGTTCTCTTTTGAAACAGGGCTGGTAGCGGTTATACAAAGTAAAGATTAAAAAAATAGAGTTGAGACAATTGTCTCAACTCTATTTTTTGTACTTTTTAAACGCGTTCAATTTTACCAGATTTAAGAGCGCGAGTAGAAACCCAAACTTTTTTAGGTTTTCCATCAACTAAAATGCGAACTTTTTGTAAGTTAGCACCCCATGTACGTTTTGTCTTGTTCATAGCGTGAGAGCGGTTGTTTCCGCTTTTTGCTTTGCGTCCTGTAATAACACATACTTTAGCCATTATTCTTTCCTCCTTTGCCGATATCTCGAAGCAAGGCTTCAATCTATACACTCATACTTTCATAATTTATCATAATTAGGGAAGATATGCAAGATTTTTCTTTCAAGGAATTTTACTTGACAGCCTAAAATCATAGAAAGTAGCGAGTAGTTTATTGTGGCATAATTATTTTAAAAAATAATTAATAAATATAACTACCTATTACTATTAGAGAACAGCGAGTTTTCACCTTAGACCTTTTAATATTCAGCCAGCTATGATAAAATATGGAGTAGTAATTCATGGCTAACTAGCAAAAAGGAGGATTTTTACCATGGCAGTTAAAATAAAAACGCAATTTGGTGTTATTGATATTTCAAACGAAGTAATTTCCACAGTAGTCGGAGGAGCAGCGACTGAAATTTTTGGGATTGTTGGTATGGCAAGCAAAAATCAAATTCGTGATAATTTAAATGATATTCTTAATAAAGAAAATTATTCGCGTGGTGTAATTGTACGTCAAGAAGATGATGGCGTTATAGTGGATGTTTACATCATCGTTAGTTATGGGACTAAAATTTCTGAAGTAAGCCGTAATGTACAAGAAAAAGTTAAGTATGATTTAGAAACAATGTTAGACATCTCTGCTAAAGCAGTGAACGTTTATGTACAAGGTGTTCGTGTCTTAAAAGATTAAAAAAAAGAATTTGTCGTAGTCACTTTGATTGAAAGTGATGAAGGAGGATATAGTAGTGAATGTTACAAAGTTAGAAGGAAAACAGTTCCGCAACATGGTTGCAGTTGGGGCCAAACGTTTAGATAAGAATGCTGAATATGTTAACTCATTAAATGTTTTTCCAGTTCCAGATGGAGATACTGGTACAAATATGAACTTGTCATTGGCAAGTGGAGTAAAAGCAATTGAAAATTGTGAGTCAAATAACATGAATGAACTAGCGGCAGCTTTGTCAAAAGGTTTATTGATGGGAGCACGTGGAAATTCAGGAGTTATTTTATCTCAATTATTTAGAGGTTTTGGTAAAGCGATTGAAAACAAAGAAACCGTAACAGCAAAAGAGTTTGCTGGAGCTTTTATGAATGGTGTCCAAACAGCGTATAACGCGGTCATGAAACCAGTTGAAGGAACTATTTTAACTGTAGCACGTGAATCAGCAAAGGCTGGTGAACTACAAGCTAAATCTACTGATGACGTTGTTGTAATAATGGAAGCAGTTGTTCGTGAAGCGAAAAAATCTTTAGCAAGAACACCTGATTTATTGCCTGTTTTAAAAGAAGTTGGTGTAGTAGATAGTGGAGGACAGGGTCTTTTATTTATCTATGAAGGATTCTTAGAAGTATTATCAGGTAAAGTCAATGAAGACGAAGAGTACCAACCTTCTCCAGAACAAATGAGTGATATGGTAAATGCAGAACACCACCGTAGCGTCTCGAATCATATTGCTACAGAAGACATTAAATTTGGTTATTGTACTGAAATCATGGTCAAAATTGGTGATGGAGAGACAGTCAAACAAGACTTTGACTATGATACTTTCCGCAATCATTTAAATGAAATTGGCGATTCTCTTTTAGTCGTATCAGATGATGAAATTGTTAAGGTTCATGTCCATACAGAATATCCTGGCGAAGTGATGAATTATGGTCAAGAATTTGGCTCACTTGTAAAAATCAAGGTAGATAATATGCGTGAACAACATGAAACAATCTTAGATAATGAAAAACCAACTGCTTCTAAAGCACCTAGCAAAAAAACGCCTTATGGTATAATAGCTGTCGCTGCTGGTGAAGGAGTACAAAATCTGTTTAAAAGCTTAGGTGTGGGTTACGTTATCAGTGGGGGACAAACAATGAACCCTAGTACAGAAGATATATTGAAAGCAATTGATGCTATCAATGCTGAAAAAGTTATTATTTTACCAAATAATAAAAATATATTTATGGCTGCTGATCAAGCTGCAGAAGTTAGTGAATTAGAGGTAGTTGTTATTCCAAGTAAAACGGTTTCTCAAGGGATGACAGCCATGCTGGCTTTCAATGAGTTAAATGATATGGAAACAAACAAAAAAGAAATGAGTATGGAATTAGAGAATGTTATAAGTGGTCAAATCACTAATGCTGTTCGCGATACAGAAATAGAAGGTATTAGTATCAAAAAAGATGATTTCATGGGAATAATTGATGGTGAAATTAAAGTTTCTAAACTAAATCGTAAAGAGGCCGCGCTAGAAACACTTAAAATGATGATTACTGATGAAAGTGAAATTGTAACTATTTTACTAGGAGAAGATGGTAATATGGACGAAGCTAATGAAATAGCTGGTGAAATTAGTCAAGAATTTCAAGAGGTAGAAGTTGAAGTTCACGAAGGACAACAGCCTGTTTATCCATACTTATTATCAGTAGAATAAATTAAATGAAATAGACAACGATAGTATTTTATTTTTACTATTGTTGTCTATTTTTAAAATTTTAAGTAAAAACCTTAAAAAGTGATGGAGAGGAGATGAACAACTATGGGGAAAAAGATTTATGATTCAGTATCTGTTCTTCCTTCGGTTGGACAAAAGCGTCAAGAAGCGTTAAATCAATTAGGCGTTTTTACGATTTTAGATTTGCTTTCTCATTTTCCTTTTCGTTACGAAGATATTCAAGAAAAAAATTTATTAGAGATAGAAGATCAAGAAAAGGTGACGTTAAAAGGAAATGTTGTCTCCGAAGCCGTTGTTAGTCGCTTTGGACCTAAAAAAAATCGTTTATCTTTTCGTTTGATCATCGAACACGCAGTCATTTCAATTACTTTTTTTAATCAATCTTATTTAAAAAATAAAATTGTTTTGGGCGAAGAATTAGCGGTGTTTGGTAAGTGGGACGCTAAGCGTAAAAGTTTGACGGGCATTAAAATCCTAGGAACGAGTTCAGGAGATTCAACAAACGATTTTGAATCTATTTATAAAGCAAATAAAGGGATAAAGCAAAAAACGATTTTTGAATTAGTAAAAAAAGCTTATCAAAATTACCATGAATTGATTCCAGAAAATGTACCTAATGAATTAAAAGAAAAGTATCGGCTGATATCTCATAATGAAGCGGTATATGGTATGCATTTTCCTACTTCACAAGAGCAATCAAAACAAGCTAGAAGAGAAGTTATCTTTGAAGAGTTTTTATTGTATCAACTTAAACTTCAGAGTCTGAGGAAAAAGCAAAAAGCAGCTGGTTATGGGTTACAAATAAAGTACGATGTTAAGGATCTAAGACGTTTCATCGCTTCTTTACCTTTTGAACTGACAAAGGCTCAAAAAAGGGTTGTGAATGAAATTTGTACGGATTTAAAAGAACCTATGCACATGCATAGGTTACTGCAAGGGGATGTTGGAAGTGGGAAAACAATTGTCGCAGCTATAGCCTTGTTTGCAACTGCAAATGCAAAGTATCAATCTGCATTGATGGTTCCCACTGAAATTCTTGCAGAACAACATATGGAAAGTTTAAGTCAGCTATTTGATCCTTTAGAAGTTAGAATTGCACTCTTGACAGGTTCAACTAAAGTAAAAGAACGTCGGATTATTTTAGAAGAGTTAGAAAATGGTCAATTAGATATTATCATTGGAACCCACGCATTAATTCAAAAAGATGTTTATTTTTCTCGATTAGGTTTAGTTATAACGGACGAACAACACCGTTTTGGAGTAAATCAAAGGAAAATATTGCGAGATAAAGGTAAAGAACCCGATGTTTTATTTATGACTGCGACGCCGATTCCAAGAACATTAGCCATTACAACGTATGGAGAAATGGATGTCTCCATTATCGATGAGTTACCGGCTGGACGAATCCCAATAGAGACAACTTGGACTAGACCTAAAAATTTTGAGCTGACATTAGAATTTATGGAGCGTCAATTAAGATTAGGTTCTCAAGCTTACGTGATTTGTCCGCTAATAGAAGAATCAGAAACGTTAGACGTAAAGAATGCGACAGATATTTATGAGAAGCTATCGGCTTATTATGCAACACGTTATCAAGTCGGATTATTACATGGTAAAATGAAATCAGCAGAAAAAGAACAAGTGATGCATCAATTTAAAGAAAATAAATTAGCTGTTCTTGTTTCTACGACGGTTATTGAGGTTGGAGTTAACGTGCCGAATGCTACAACAATGGTTATCTACGACGCAGATCGTTTCGGGCTATCTCAATTACATCAACTAAGAGGTCGGGTAGGACGCGGGCATAAGGAATCCTATTGTATTTTAGTAGCTAATCCTAAAAGTGAAACAGGTATTGAACGAATGAAAATAATGACTGAAACACTAGATGGATTTGTTTTAAGTGAAAAGGATTTGGAATTAAGAGGTGCTGGAGACTTATTTGGATCAAAACAATCTGGATTACCCAATTTTAAAGTAGGAGATATTATTGGCGATTTTGGAGCATTGGAAGCCGCTAGACAAGAAGCGACAGAACTGGTTAATAATCCTAAATTTATGATTGACCCAAAGTATTCACAGTTACGAAAATCACTTGGCTTGGAACAGTTATCTGAACAAAATTTTAACTGATAAGTATTGTTAAAACTATTCGTTAATACTAAAATGAAGTAGGAACCGTAAAATCTATAAAAAGAATCGTTTAAAGGATAAACAAGGAGGAATAAAGTGTGAAAATTGCAGTAGATGCAATGGGTGGAGATAACGCACCTAAAGCAATAGTCGAAGGTGTTGTGCTTGCAGCGAATGAATTTAAAGATATGGAATTTATTTTATACGGAAAAGAAGAGGCAATTAAACCTTATTTATCAAATGAAACAAATATCAGAATTGTTCATACAGATGAAAAAATAGAGAGTGAAGATGATCCTATTCGATCTATTCGTCGTAAAAAAAACGCTTCAATGGTTTTAGCGGCACAAGCTGTAAAAAATAAAGAAGCAGATGCTCTTTTTTCAGCGGGGAATACAGGAGCACTTTTAACAGCTGGATTATTGATTATTGGACGTATTAAAGGAATTGATCGTCCGGGCTTGCTAGTTACTTTACCAGTGATTACGGATTCAGAAAAAGGGTTCAATTTAATGGATGTCGGTGCAAATGCAGATTCTAAACCTGAAAATATCCATCAATATGCTGTTCTAGGTAGTGAATATGCTAAATTGGTGCAAGGAATAAAAAAACCAACTGTTGGCTTATTAAATAATGGGACAGAAGAAAACAAAGGTAATGACCTTACTAAACGTGCCTACCAACTTTTAAAAAATGAGCCAATGATTCATTTTATTGGGAATGTAGAAGCTCGTGATATTTTAAGCGGAGTTGCAGATGTTGTCGTCACAGACGGATTTACTGGGAACGCTGTCTTGAAAACGATTGAAGGTACTGCGATGTCAATGATGAAATTATTAAAATCAGCTGTTTACGATAACGGTACTAAAGCTAAATTGGGTGGTCTATTACTAAAAGATAGTTTGTCTGAAATGAAAGATGTATTAGATTATTCTAAACATGGAGGATCAGTACTATTCGGAATTAAAGCGCCTGTTGTTAAAACACATGGCTCAACTGGAAAAGAAGCGGTTTACTTTACAATTAAACAAATTCATGAAATGTTAGCTTCAAAAGTTATTGATGATCTTGTCACTCATTTTGAAGCAAAACAAGATGAAGGGATTTAAAGAGTAAAATACAAAAAAGCTAGACTTTATCTTTAACTATCTGTAAAATAAACATGTCTGATACGTAAAAAAAGTATAACAAAAAAGCCAAACGGGGGTGTAAGGATTGTCAAAGAATGAAACGTTTGAAAAAATTAAAAAAATAATTGTTGAACGATTTGGTATTGATGAAGAAAAAGTCACTCTTGAAATGACATTTAAAGATGATTTAGGAGCAGACTCACTTGATATTGTAGAATTGGTAATGGAATTAGAAGATGTTTTTGGGACAGAAATTTCTGATGATGATGCAGAAAACATCTCTTCTGTTGGAGATGCAGTAAGCTATATCAATGCAAATCTAAATTAATAGTAACCTAGAAGACTTTTGGTAAAGAATTTTTTCTTTTATCAAAAGTCTTTTTAGTGTTTTAATTTGATTTTATTTAAGTTAAGTAAAAAGTATAGTAAGATGGGAGTTCGTGGACGGAAAATGAAACTATTTATTTTTAGTTGAAAAAGCAGTATACTAGTACTAGTTTGGCAAGTCTGCTTGGGAGGAGAAAAAAGATGAATGAACTATTTTTAAAAGAACTTAAAGATGATTTTAACATCTCATTTAATAATACTGCTTATCTAGAAGAGGCATTTACTCATTCATCATATGTGAATGAGCACAGGAATCAAAATATAAAAGATAACGAACGTATCGAGTTTTTAGGTGATGCTGTGTTAGAATTGATTATTTCAAGATATCTTTTTGAGCATTATCCTACACTGCCAGAAGGACATCTAACAAAACTAAGAGCAAGAATTGTCTGTGAGGCAAGCTTGAGCTTATTTGCTAAAGATTGTGGTTTCGATCATTATATCCGTTTAGGCAAAGGCGAAGAGCGAATGGATGGTAGAAAAAGACCAGCCCTTCTTTGTGATTTATTTGAATCTTTTATTGGTGCTTTGTATTTGGATCAAGGAATTACTAAAGTATTGGAGTTTCTAAACCAGACTATGTTTCCTAAAATACAATCCGGTGCTTTCTCACATGTGATGGATCATAAAACGAATCTGCAAGAATATTTGCAGAAAAAAGGCGAAATAACAATTGATTATCAATTAGTCGAAGAAATCGGGCCAGCTCATCAAAAGGCTTTTGTTGTTGAAGTCAGCGCAGAAGGACAAATATTGGGACAAGGTCAAGGACGAACAAAAAAAGCAGCTGAGCAAGTTGCTGCAGAAAATGCTTTGTTGAATTTACAAGGCCAATAATAGAATTAAGGATAAGCTAGAATGTTTAGCTTATCCTTAATTCATGTACTTATTGAGAAAGGAGAAAGTTCATTTGCAGTTAAAACGAATTGAAATCACTGGTTTTAAATCATTTGCGGAGAAAACAATTATTGACTTCCACGAAGGCGTCACAGCGGTAGTTGGACCAAATGGTAGTGGGAAAAGTAATATTACTGAAGCTATTCGTTGGGTTTTAGGAGAGCAATCCGCAAAGAGTTTACGTGGAGGAAAAATGAATGATATTATTTTTGCGGGAACAGATTTGCGTAAACCGTTAAATTTTGCAGAAGTAACCTTAGTTTTAGAAAATGAAGATCATTTTCTACCTTTAGATTTTGCAGAAATAAATATTACAAGACGGTTGCATCGCAATGGAGATAGTGAGTTTTTTATCAATAAACAAGCTTGTAGATTAAAAGATATCGTAGAGTTATTTATGGACTCTGGGCTAGGGAAAGAATCCTTTTCGATTATTTCGCAAGGGAAAGTAGAGACTATTTTTAATAGTAAGCCTGAAGATCGTCGTTCTATCTTTGAAGAAGCAGCCGGAGTCTTTAAATATAAAACACGCAAGAAAAAAGCTGAACAAAAACTAGCAGAAACAGAAGATAATTTAAGTCGTGTTCAAGATATTATATATGAATTAGATAGCCAGATTGAACCATTAAAAATACAAAGCAGTATTGCAAAAGATTACCTATTGCAAAAAAAGCAGTTAAGTGATGTAGAAATCGCTTTAACGGTTGTAGAAATAGAACAATTAAAGAAGCAAGCGGAGAGTCAAAATCAAGAAGTTGACTCTTTTAATCAACAGCTAAATAAAATGCAAAAGATAAGTGTTGAATTAGAGAAAGAACTATTAGAATTAAAAAATGAAAAAAATAAGGTAACTGAAATAATAGACAGCGAACAAAATTCTTTAATGAAAATTCTGCAACACTATGAACAATTAGAAGGGAAAAAACAAGTTTTAAATGAAAGATCTAAACATACAAAAAAAAATCGACAACAACATGAACAACAAAGGCAATTAGCCAAAGAAAAAGTCGAACAATTGACTGAAGAATTAAAACAAGTAACTATAACAATAACAAAAAAAAGTGAAGACCAGAAAATAGGTCATTCTCAGTTAAAGAAAGCTCAAAAAGAACAGCAAATGTTAGCTTCTGATAGTAAAGAAATTAGGGAACAACTTCGTAGCAATTATATCGATTTAATGCAAGAGCAAACAAGTTTACGAAACGAACAAAACTATCTAGAAAAAAGTCTTAATCAAGTTTCACAAAAAAAAATGAAATCCACTGCTAGAATAGCTGCTTTAGAATTAGAAAAAGAACAATCTGAAATAAAGTTAACAAGAACGACTTCAGACATGAAGGCGATTCAACAAGAAATTGCAGAGAAGATTTTACATTATCAAGAACAACAAGTAACCGTTCAAGACAAACGTGTAATTTTAGAAAATGAAAATAAAAAAATGTTTGATGCATTACGAGTGGTTCAACAAGCTAAAGCAAAAAAAGAAAGTTTACAGGAACTAACGGATGATTATACTGGGTTTTATCAAGGCGTAAAAGAGATACTGAAACATAAAGTTAAGATTGGTGGAGTAGTTGGAGCCGTTGCTGAGTTAATTAGCGTTCCTAAAGAAAGTGAAATAGCTATTGATATTGCATTAGGAGCCGCTTCGCAAAATATTATTGTTCGAGATGAGACAAGTGCACGTAACTCAATTAATTTTTTGAAACAAAAACGCTCTGGTCGTGCAACATTTTTGCCTTTAACAACTATAAAATCACGTCATTTACCACTTTCAGTTGAGACAAAGGTTAAAAACAGTGCAGGTTTTATAGGGATAGCATCTGAAGTAGTTGGTTATCCTAAAGAAATCTCGTCAATTATCCAAAACTTATTAGGTACGACTATTGTAGCTAGAGATTTAGAGTCTGCCAATAGTATTGCAAAAATGATTCAATTTAGCTATCGTGTCGTAACTCTCGAAGGAGATGTTATGAATGCTGGTGGTTCTATGACCGGTGGAGCAAGTAAAAAAGGGAACCAAAGCAGCCTGTTTTCTCGAAAAAACGAACTGGCTACATTAAGTAAGCAGATTGATCAAATGGAAAATAAGTTATTAACTAAAGAAACAGAGGTTCAACAGCTAAAACAAACAGTGATAAAAGAAGAAGAGAAATTAGAAAAAGTACGAGAGTTAGGCGAACAACAGCGACTAAAAGATCAAGAATTAAAAAATGCACACACCGTTATTGTTGAAAAATTTACTCGTTTAGTAAGAGAATTAAAAGGTAATCGATTTGAAGAACAAGAAGAGAGACAAGAAGAAAATACTTATGTGAAACGTCTAGAGGCCATAAAAAAAGAATCTTTCATACTAAAAGATAAAATGGATCAAACCAAACGACAAATTGAGATGGTTTCTTCTCAAGATGAAGAAAGAGAAAAGTTACAAGCCACCATTCTACAAAAGGTTCAAGAATTAATGACTTCATCTGCAACTATTAAAGAACAAATGACAAGTTTGAAAAATGAGCATAATAGGATTGATAATCAATTAGAGATAGGACAAAAAGAGGTAGATAAGTTAAGGTTATTTATCCAAGAAATTTCTCAATCAAATGGGGATCAAAAACTTTCTGAGAGTGATTTAATAGCTAAATCTTCCAAGTTAAAAAAAGAAAAAGAACAAGTAGAACATTCTCTGATTCTCCACAAAGAAAAATTACTCTTGCTTCAGGAACGATTAAATCAAGTAGAACAAACAGTTACTTTAAAAAATAATCAACAGCTATATGTAGTTGAACAAAAAACAAAAGTAGAAGTTTCAGTGAATAGAAATGACGTTAGGATGGATAATCGATTAGTTTATTTAAGTGAAGAATACAACCTAACTTTTGAAAGTGCTAAACAACATCACACACCAACAATAAAAACAGAAGAAGCAGCACAAAAAGTTAAATTACTCAAATTAAGCATTCAAGAACTGGGTCACGTTAACTTAGGTGCGATTGAAGAATTTGAACGTATTTATAATCGGTATACCTTTTTAGTAGAGCAACGTGATGATTTACTAGGAGCTAAGGAAAGCTTGTACGAAACAATGAATGAAATGGATGAAGAAGTGATTCTTCGGTTTACAGAGACGTTTAATGCTATTCGCTTTCGTTTTAGCAAAGTCTTTCCCCAAATGTTTGGTGGTGGGATGGCTGAACTACGCTTGACAGATCCAGAGAATGTACTAACTACTGGAATTGAAATTATTGTTCAACCACCAGGTAAAAAATTACAGCAGCTAAGTTTACTGTCTGGTGGAGAGAGAGCCTTTACTGCAATTGCACTGCTATTTGCTATCATTCAAGTTAGACCTGTACCTTTTTGTATTTTAGATGAAGTTGAAGCAGCATTAGATGAAGCAAATGTCGTCCGTTTTGGCCGATACTTAAATGAATTTGATAGAGATACGCAATTTATTGTTATTACTCATCGTAAAGGTACAATGGAAGAAGCGGATGTTTTGTATGGTGTAACGATGCAAGAATCTGGTGTATCTAAGATTGTCTCTGTTCGATTAGAAGAAGCTGAACGAGGGAGTATAAATGCAATGAAATAAACACGAAGGAGTCGAAGATTAGATGATCAAATTAATTGCGATAGACTTAGACGGTACTTTATTAACGAAAGATCGAATAATATCCAATGAGAACAAACAGGCTATTTACGAAGCAAAAAAAAGGGGGATAAAAGTTGTCTTGTGCACCGGGAGACCACTTTTAGGGATGGCACATTATTTGGAAGAGTTAGATTTGAGAGAGCCAGGAGATTACTGTATTACTTATAATGGTGGGTTAGTTCAAAAAACGGATACTGGAGAAATTTTATCTCAGAAAACATTATCAAAACAAGAAGCTCAGGAATTGTATAAATTAAGCCAAGACATTAATCTTCCTTGTAATTTTATTGATTTAGAAAAAGTATACGAGCCTCCTTATCCATTGGGAAGAGAGTCATTGTATTCGACAGTAATGAACGCATTGCCCTTTGTCACTGTTACTTCTGAAGAACTTTCTGAAGATATGGCTATAAATAAAGTTGTTTTTTGTTATAAAGAAGAAATTTTAGATGAGGCCATTACAAAAATACCTTTAGAGTTTTTCGAAAAATTTACTTTAATGAAATCTAGACCAATTTTACTTGAATTGATGAACAAAGAGGTAGATAAAGGCAAAGGGATTTCTGTTCTTTGTGATCTTTTAGGAATCGCCTCTCATGAAGTAATGGCCATAGGTGACGAGGCGAATGACTTTGCAATGATTGAGTTTGCTGGAGTGGGAGTCGCCATGGAAAATGCCACTTTTGAAATAAAAGAAATTGCTCAATTTATAACTAAAAATAATAATGACCATGGTGTTGCATATGCTATTCAAAAGTTTGCTCTTCAATAAATAGATAAGTTGAATAAGTGAATGCGACTATAAAAAAGAAAAGAGGTAAGACAATGGGATTTTTTGATAAAATAAAACGAGCCTTTACAGGGGAAGAAAAAATTGAAACAACCGAAGTAACAGAGAAATATGAAAAAGGATTAGAAAAAACAAGAAAATCTTTTTCAAATCGAATGAACGAATTATTTGCAAATTTTAGAACAGTAGATGAAGATTTTTTTGAGGAATTAGAAGAAATTCTTATTGGCGCAGATGTTGGGTACGACGCATCAATGGAAATCAGTAACGCGCTACGTCAAGAGGTTAAATTGAAAAATGCTAAAAGTCAAGGTGAAGTACAACAAGTTATCATCGAAAAAATGGTTGAAATTTATGAGAAAGATAATACAGAAAAACCAGAAATTAATTTTAACAAAGATGGTTTAACCGTTATTCTGGTCGTAGGTGTAAACGGTGTAGGTAAAACAACTACCATTGGTAAAATGGCCAAACGCTATCAAACAGAAGGTAAAACTGTTGTTCTAGCTGCTGGTGATACCTTTAGAGCAGGAGCAATCGAACAATTAGTTGTTTGGGGCGAGCGAGTTGGAGCCCAAGTTGTGACCGGTAAAGCCGGAAGCGATCCAGCAGCTGTTGTATTTGATGCTGTGCGTCAGGCTAAAAAACAACAAGCAGATGTTTTGATTGTGGATACAGCTGGTCGTTTGCAAAATAAAGTTAATTTAATGAATGAACTAGAAAAAATGAAGCGCGTTATCGAAAAAGAAATTATTGATGGCCCACATGAGGTATTATTAGTTTTGGATGCAACGACTGGTCAAAATGCTATGGTTCAAGCTAAACAATTTAAACAAACAACGAACGTAACCGGGATTGTTTTAACAAAACTAGATGGAACAGCTAAAGGTGGTATTGTTTTAGCTATTCGTAAGGAATTAGATATACCGGTTAAACTTGTTGGCTTGGGTGAAGCAGTAGATGATTTGCAAGAGTTTGATCCAGGCGAATACATTTACGGGTTATTTAGCGGCTTGATTAAGGATTCAATGTAATCGAATAGTTTTAAATAAAAAAAGGATCTAAATAAGGATTCTTTTTTTATTTAAATGAATTACTTACACTTGTTGGGAATAGAGAGGAAACAGCTTAAAAGTATTGACTATTTAACCGATAATGAGTACGCTTAAGAAGTGTAATAATGAAACTCACTGTGAAAATAAGCCGGATAAAGAAGGAAGAGTTAAAATGGAAATGGAACGAACGAACCGCATGAATGCGTTATTCGATTTTTATGGATCTTTACTTACTGAAAAGCAACAAAAATATATGTTGCTTTATTTTGCAGATGACTATTCTTTAGGTGAAATCGCAGAAGATTTTGATGTGAGCCGACAAGCAATATATGATAACATTCGTAGAACAGAACAAATTTTAACTGATTATGAAAAAAAACTACATCTAGTAGAGAATTTTAATCAAACAGAAGAAACGCTTAATGAGTTCTCTAATTATTTAAAGGCCCATTATCCAAATGATAAAGTAGCAGAAAACTATATTCAACAGTTAAAAAAAGAATCAGTAGAATAAAGGAATGGTGAATTAAATGGCATTTGAAGGATTATCAGAAAGATTACAAAATGCAATGGCAAAAATGCGTCGTAAAGGTAAGGTATCTGAAACAGACGTAAAAGAAATGATGCGAGAGGTAAGATTAGCCTTATTAGAAGCAGACGTTAACTTTAAAGTAGTAAAAGATTTTGTGAAAATTGTTAGCGAGCGCGCAATAGGCTCAGAAGTATTAGAAAGTCTTTCGCCAAGTCAACAAATACTAAAAATCGTTAGTGAAGAGCTAACAAGTTTAATGGGTGGCGAACAAAGTACCATTCAAATGGCAGCTAAAGCTCCAACAGTCGTTATGATGGTCGGTTTACAAGGAGCAGGTAAAACAACAACGGCTGGAAAACTAGTAAACCATTTGAAAAAAACGCAAAACAAACGTCCTATGATGATAGCAGCTGATATTTATCGTCCAGCTGCTATTCAACAGTTAGAAACATTAGGAGAACAATTAGATATCCCGGTATTCTCAATGGGAGATCAAGTTAGTCCGGTAGAAATTGCTAAGCAAGGGATCCAAAAAGCTAAAGAAGATCATCTTGATTTCGTTATTATTGATACGGCTGGACGTTTGCAAATAGACGAGACATTGATGACTGAGTTGATAGACATTAAAGCTGCTGTAAACCCTACAGAAATCTTCTTAGTAGTAGATGCTATGACAGGTCAAGAAGCTGCAAATGTAGCGGCATCTTTTAATGAACAACTAGATATCACGGGTGTCATTTTGACAAAACTAGATGGCGATACTCGTGGTGGAGCAGCTCTTTCTATTCGTTCAGTTACTGGGAAACCAATTAAATTTGTTGGTCAAGGTGAGAAGTTGGATGCACTAGAACCATTCTATCCTGATAGAATGGCAAATCGAATTCTTGGTATGGGAGATATGCTTACTCTGATTGAGAAAGCCCAGCAGGATTTTGATGAAAAGAAAAATGAAGAAATGACAAAAAAATTAAAAGATAACAGTTTCGATTTTAATGATTTTATTGATCAAATGGATCAAGTAAGTAACATGGGACCGATAGAAGATATCCTTAAGATGATTCCAGGTATGAGCAATGCTCCAGGACTTGAAAATTTACAAATAGATCCAAAAGATATGTCTCGTATGAAAGCTATCGTTTTATCGATGACACCCAAAGAGCGAAAAAGTCCTGATATTTTATCTCAAAGTAGAAGACGTAGAATTGCAAGAGGTTCAGCAAGACCGATTGCAGAGGTTAACCGTATGATTAAACAATTTAACGAATCAAAAAAAATGATGAGTAAAATGACTAAAGGAAATTTTGATGGTATGGATGGAATGTTTGGTCAAGGTGTCAAAGGTAAAATAGGTAAAATGGCAATGAATTCTATGGTTCGTAAAAATAAAAAGAAAGTCAAAAAGAAAAATAAAAAGAAACGTTAGAACCTAAAAAAAATAAAAAAAAGACTGTAAAGAAAAAACACTTTACAAGGATGAAATTTCCTGTTAATATACTTATTGAGAGATAGTTAATGGAGGTGTAATAAATATGGCAGTAAAAATCCGCTTGAAACGTATGGGTTCTAAAAGAAATCCGTTTTATCGTATAGTAGTTGCAGATTCTCGCGCTCCACGTGATGGACGCTTTATCGAACCTGTAGGCACATACAACCCAGTTGTTAGTCCAGCTGAAGTGAAATTGGACGAAGAATTAGTATTGAAATGGTTAGCCGAAGGTGCGCAACCATCTGATACAGTACGTAACATCCTTTCAAAAGAAGGCGTTATGAAAAAATTCCATGATTCAAAAAATAGTAAATAAAAAGGATGAGAACTATGGCTGACATGAATGAGTTAATTCTTACCATTGTTCGTCCACTTGTTAGTTATCCGGAGAAACTGATTATTGATGTTGTTGAAAAAGATGATTTTTTAGAATATCAGTTGTCTGTTCATCCTGATGATATAGGACGTTTAATAGGGAAAAAAGGTCGCGTAGCAAAAGCTATTCGAACGATTATCTACAGTGTTAAGGTTGAAGGACCAAAACGCATTAGGCTAATTATTCAAAATAGTGAAAATTCTTGAAGCAAGAAACCATTTCTAAGGAATGGTTTTTTTCTTTTTTGTATAATAAATTTTCAAACAAAACGTATGGTACAATAAAAAATGACTAGAATAATATTAAAAAAGAATTGAGGGATACTATGACTAAAATGTATAATGTAGGTAAAATTGTAAACACTCAAGGCATTAAAGGGGAAGTACGGGTTATTTCAAGAACAGACTTTCCAGAAAAACGTTATAAAAAGGGTGCAATATTATTACTCGATCAACCTGGCAATAAAACGATAGAATTAGTAGTTGCTAGTCATCGGAAACACAAAATATTTGATATCGTATCATTTGAAAATCATTCTAACATTAACCATGTAGAAAAATACCGTGATGGAATTTTAAAAATAACTGAGGAACAAATGGGTGATTTGCCAGAAAATGAATTTTACTTGCATCAAATTATTGGCTTATCTGTCCAAGATGAAAAAGGACAAGTATTAGGTGAAATTACAGAAGTATTGTCACCAGGAGCGAATGATGTTTGGGTGATAAAACAATTAAACGGTAAAGACTTATTGATTCCTTATATAGAAGACATTGTATTAAAAGTTGATTTGGAAAATGAGTTAGTTACTATTCACGTGATGGAAGGGTTAATAGATTAATGAAAATTGATATTTTAACTTTATTTCCTAGAATGTTTGAAGGGCCTCTGACGGAATCAATTATTGGTAAAGCAATAGAAAAAAAATTGTTGAATGTTAAAATAAGAAATTTTCGGGATTATTCTGAAAACAAACACCGCAATGTTGATGATTATCCCTACGGTGGAGGTGCAGGTATGTTATTGACTGCTCAGCCAATATTTAGTGGGCTAGATGCAATCGAGACTGAAAATCCTGAGACAATTAAAAGAGTTATTTTGTTAGATCCAGCAGGTGTTCCTTTTACACAAAGTCTTGCTGAAGAATTATCTGAGGAAAGTCACTTAGTTTTTATATGTGGCCATTACGAAGGTTATGACGAAAGAATACGTACATTAGTAACGGATGAAATATCATTGGGAGACTTTGTTCTAACTGGCGGAGAGTTAGGAGCGATGGTTCTGATTGATGCGGCTGTTCGTTTGTTACCAGAAGTATTAGGAAATGATGAGTCTGCTAAAACCGATTCTCATTCAACAGGTTTATTGGAGCATCCTCAATATACAAGACCTGCAGAATTTCGTGGTATGAAAGTACCTGATGTCCTAATTAGTGGAAACCATAAAAAAATAGCAGAATGGCAAGAAAAAGAGTCGTTGCGTCGGACTTATTTGAGAAGACCAGACATGCTGACAGAAACAATCTTTACGAAAGATCAGAAGAAGTGGCTAGATGATATTAAAAAAGAAACGAATCTATTATAAACCTGAATGATTCATACTTTTCAAAAATCTAGTATATCTTGTTATTTGTTATTTCTCACGAAATTATTTTACTGTTTTTTTGTTCTTTACTTCTTTTTTTATAAATCACTACCTTTTAACTGGAAATTGTAGCTTTTTGGACAGACTGATACCGTGAAATATATCTATATTTTAAAAATTAGGCCAGTTTGCTTATTATCGCCACCTTAAATACTGAATATTCTGTAGAATTTTATAAAAGAGTTCTTGGTGAACATGATACGAACTGAGTTTTATGACTGTCTTTCTTCCTGAACGAACAAATTTGCCTGCTATTTTAAACAAGAACAACCGAATAGTTGAAACTTGGAAACCTTTGGTTTCTTTTGTAAAACAGAGTGTTCGCATGAAATTAATAATATTATAAGCTAGTAAGCTTAACATCATACGGGCATGATTTTCTAAAAATCTTGGACTATCCGTTTTATCGAAATAGAATCCATTCTTAGCTTCCTTGATATAGTTCTCCATCGTTCCTCTTTTAGAGTAAGTTCCAAAAACTATTTCTGCAGAGGTATTTTCTGATAGATTAGTTAGGACGAACTCATGTCGAGCGATCAGTTCATTAGCTTCACGTGTCGATTTGATACAAAGCCTTCTTGGTTTTTTCCAGCTCTTTGCTTGATAGATTGTAGAAATATAACGAACTTCTTTTTTAGTCCAGTCATGGTTATCATCTATAAATACAAATTGCTCAGCAATTTTTCCTAAGTTACGATTTGATTTTAAACGAATAACATAAAAACTTTGAAATTCTTCACATATTTCATAAAGATCGGGAGTTGCAAAACCACTATCTGCTCGAACTAGAATTGTATTTACAGGTGTTGTTTCTTGATAATGTTCGAAAAGTGGACGAACAAAATCTCCCACACCATTAGAGGTATAAACATTACCAGAACGCAGTTCTGCTTTCAAAAAATCTCCTGTTAAGCCATCAAAAGCAACCAACGGATGATAACCATTCGTTTGATAGTGTGCATTATAATTTGTGTTTTCTTGATAACCAAATGTATCTGAATGTGTTGAGTCTAAATCGAAAATTAGTTCATTTGTATTACGAGTTGTTCGAACTTTATCAATTAAAACTTGATTTACTTCTTGTAATTGATCAATATTTTCTTGGCTTAGTCGATCCCACAAACGAGATATTGACGGCTGGGAAGCGAGTCTTTCTTTGCCTAAAACACTTTGGAAGATTGGATCTTTCGATAAAATATCAGCTGAAGAATCTGTCTTATATCCTGCAATCAACTGGAATAGTAATTGTTCGATAATTGAATAATTATCATGCTTATAATAAAGACGGTTATCGTTAATAGTAAGTTTTTCTTTTAATACTTTTGTAAAATTAATTTTGTGCATGAACTCTTTGGCCAAAATTAATCCGGAATCCGTTGGAAGATTTCCTCCATTATTTGAGATTGACATTTGAGAATTGAAAATTAAGTGATTTTCGTGTAATGTAGCCATTGAGAGAACCCCTTTCATGGTTTAGTTTAGTCACTTTAACCATAACAGATTGGGGTTCTTTTTTCACACCCAAAGGGTGCAAGAAAATTAAATAAAAAGTAGCGCTACAACACACATTAAGTAGCTTTTGAAAAAATCTATGAATTATTCAGGATAAAATAAGGAAAACTACTTTACACTCTTTTTAGAATGTGGTAGACTATTTTGGTAAGTGGGAAAAACCTGCTGAAATAACGATATTCCGCTGTGTCCAAATGGTGACATATGAATGTTTGTTGGAAGGAGAAAAAACATGAATTTAATTGAATCAATTACAAACGAACAATTGCGCGAAGATATCCCTGCTTTCCGTCCAGGAGATACTGTCCGTGTTCACGCTAAAATTGTTGAGGGTACTAGAGAACGTATCCAATTATTTGAAGGCGTAGTAATTAAACGTCGTGGAGCTGGAGTTAGCGAAACATATACTGTTCGTAAAATTTCTAATGGTGTTGGTGTGGAACGTACATTCCCATTACACACTCCTCGTGTAGCATTAATCGAAGTTATTCGCTTTGGTAAAGTACGTCGCGCTAAATTATACTACTTGCGTGCATTACATGGTAAAGCAGCTCGTATTAAAGAAGTCCGTCGTTAAGAAAATACTAGAAGCATGTGATCTCAATTGTGAGATTTATGTGCTTTTTTTATTTGTAGAAGAGAGAGAGTTAAAAGCAGGTAATGAAATAAAAGGTAAGTTAAAAACAATTGACAAAATCTAGTTTATTCTGTAAAGTAATATGAGTTGTTGGCAAACGAATTTATGGATATGTTAATAATAAATAAGTTTATATTCACATTGACTTGTTAATAGACAACGTGATAAGATGTGTGTGCAATAAAAATATAATTTATTTAAAAAAATGAATAAAAATACAAAAAAAATTAAGTTTAGTGTTGACAAGTTAAGTAACTTCTGGTAATATTTAGAAGTTGTCAAAACGACAGCACAAACAAATTAGACCTTTGAAAACTGAACAAAGTAAAACAACAAACTGTGAACGGCGGTTCGGCCAAGGGTCGAACCAAAAGAAACAAAGTGAATAATTATTCGCTAGCAAGTCATTTTAATGAGCTTCAAGCATCGTTAAAAAGCGAAACAATCCTAACGGGTTGCTTCAACTTTTATGAGAGTTTGATCCTGGCTCAGGACGAACGCTGGCGGCATGCCTAATACATGCAAGTCGAACGCTTCTACTATTGAGTGCTTGCACTCGATAGTAGAGGAGTGGCGGACGGGTGAGTAACACGTGGGTAACCTGCCCATAAGTGGGGGATAACATTCGGAAACGGATGCTAATACCGCATAATTCTGATTGCCGCATGGCAGACAGATGAAAGGTGGCTTCGGCTACCGCTTATGGATGGACCCGCGGCGTATTAGCTAGTTGGTGAGGTAATGGCTCACCAAGGCAATGATACGTAGCCGACCTGAGAGGGTGATCGGCCACACTGGGACTGAGACACGGCCCAGACTCCTACGGGAGGCAGCAGTAGGGAATCTTCCGCAATGGACGAAAGTCTGACGGAGCAATGCCGCGTGAGTGAAGAAGGTTTTCGGATCGTAAAACTCTGTTGTTAGAGAAGAACAAGGATGAGAGTAACTGCTCATCCCCTGACGGTATCTAACCAGAAAGCCATGGCTAACTACGTGCCAGCAGCCGCGGTAATACGTAGATGGCAAGCGTTGTCCGGATTTATTGGGCGTAAAGCGAGCGCAGGCGGTTCTTTAAGTCTGATGTGAAAGACCCCAGCTCAACTGGGGAAGGTCATTGGAAACTGGAGAACTTGAGTGCAGAAGAGGAGAGTGGAATTCCATGTGTAGCGGTGAAATGCGTAGATATATGGAGGAACACCAGTGGCGAAGGCGACTCTCTGGTCTGTAACTGACGCTGAGGCTCGAAAGCGTGGGGAGCAAACAGGATTAGATACCCTGGTAGTCCACGCCGTAAACGATGAGTGCTAAGTGTTGGGGGGTTTCCGCCCCTCAGTGCTGCAGCTAACGCATTAAGCACTCCGCCTGGGGAGTACGGCCGCAAGGCTGAAACTCAAAGGAATTGACGGGGACCCGCACAAGCGGTGGAGCATGTGGTTTAATTCGAAGCAACGCGAAGAACCTTACCAGGTCTTGACATCCTTTGACCACTCTAGAGATAGAGCTTTCCCTTCGGGGACAAAGTGACAGGTGGTGCATGGTTGTCGTCAGCTCGTGTCGTGAGATGTTGGGTTAAGTCCCGCAACGAGCGCAACCCCTATTATTAGTTGCCAGCATTCAGTTGGGCACTCTAGTGAGACTGCCGGTGATAAACCGGAGGAAGGTGGGGATGACGTCAAATCATCATGCCCCTTATGACCTGGGCTACACACGTGCTACAATGGATGGTACAACGAGTCGCAAGATCGCGAGGTCAAGCTAATCTCTTAAAGCCATTCTCAGTTCGGATTGCAGGCTGCAACTCGCCTGCATGAAGCCGGAATCGCTAGTAATCGCGGATCAGAACGCCGCGGTGAATACGTTCCCGGGTCTTGTACACACCGCCCGTCACACCACGAGAGTTTGTAACACCCGAAGTCGGTGAGGTAACCCTTTTGGGAGCCAGCCGCCTAAGGTGGGATAGATAATTGGGGTGAAGTCGTAACAAGGTAGCCGTATCGGAAGGTGCGGCTGGATCACC
The DNA here is from genome assembly GCF_900177385.1 of Carnobacterium iners. NCBI lineage: Bacteria > Bacillati > Bacillota > Bacilli > Lactobacillales > Carnobacteriaceae > Carnobacterium > Carnobacterium iners. The sequence continues at coordinate 2,103,101 of NZ_FXBJ01000002.1, read as the reverse complement.
TCCTTTCTAAGGATATAACGGAACCGTCACAGTTGTTTTACTTTGTTTAGTTTTGAGAGGTCTAATCTTCTCAGAAAGTAAGTAGTTGTTCTTTGAAAACTGGATAGTGTTTAACATGTAAGAAAAGCAAGAAACCAAGAAAACATCGCGTTTTATTTTTTAATGTATTTCTTCACCTTAGGGTGAATGGAATAGTTAACATGACCATAGGTTAAGTTAATAAGGGCGCACGGTGGATGCCTTGGCACTAGGAGCCGAAGAAGGACGGGACTAACGCCGATATGCTTTGGGGAGCTGTAAGTAAGCTTTGATCCAGAGATTTCCGAATGGGGAAACCCAACACTCTTTATCGGGTGTTACTATTGACTGAATACATAGGTCAATAGAGGTAGACGCAGAGAACTGAAACATCTAAGTACCTGCAGGAAGAGAAAGAAAAATCGATTCCCTGAGTAGCGGCGAGCGAAACGGGAATAGCCCAAACCAGAAAGCTTGCTTTCTGGGGTTGTAGGACTGAACACATAGAGTCATAAATGAACGAAGTAGGAGAAGCGACCTGGAAAGGTCCGCCGAAGAGGGTAAAAGCCCCGTAACTGAAACTTTGTTCACTCTGATCAGTATCCTGAGTACGGCGGAACACGAGAAATTCCGTCGGAATCCGGGAGGACCATCTCCCAAGGCTAAATACTCCCTAGTGACCGATAGTGAACCAGTACCGTGAGGGAAAGGTGAAAAGAACCCCGGAAGGGGAGTGAAACAGCACCTGAAACCGTGTGCTTACAAGTAGTTAGAGCCCGTTAATGGGTGATAGCGTGCCTTTTGTAGAATGAACCGGCGAGTTACGATCCCATGCGAGGTTAAGTTGATGAGACGGAGCCGTAGCGAAAGCGAGTCTGAATAGGGCGAATGAGTATGTGGTCGTAGACCCGAAACCAAGTGATCTACCCATGTCCAGGTTGAAGGTGCGGTAATACGCACTGGAGGACCGAACCCACGTATGTTGAAAAATGCGGGGATGAGGTGTGGGTAGCGGAGAAATTCCAATCGAACTTGGAGATAGCTGGTTCTCTCCGAAATAGCTTTAGGGCTAGCCTCGGAATTAGAATCATGGAGGTAGAGCAACTGTTTGGACTAGGGGCCCTTCTCGGGTTACCGAATTCAGATAAACTCCGAATGCCATTGATTTATATCCGGGAGTCAGACTACGAGTGATAAGATCCGTAGTCGAGAGGGAAACAGCCCAGACCACCAGCTAAGGTCCCAAAGTTTATGTTAAGTGGAAAAGGATGTGGGGTTGCTTAGACAACTAGGATGTTGGCTCAGAAGCAGCCATCATTTAAAGAGTGCGTAATAGCTCACTAGTCGAGTGACCCTGCGCCGAAAATTTACCGGGGCTAAACATAACACCGAAGCTGTGGATAGAACTTAGGTTCTATGGTAGGAGAGCGTTCTAAGGGCGTCGAAGCTAGACCGTGAGGACTGGTGGAGCGCTTAGAAGTGAGAATGCCGGTATGAGTAGCGAAAGACGGGTGAGAATCCCGTCCACCGAATGACTAAGGTTTCCTGGGGAAGGCTCGTCCTCCCAGGGTTAGTCGGGACCTAAGTCGAGGCCGATAGGCGTAGACGATGGACAACAGGTTGAGATTCCTGTACCAGTTTGTTTTGTTTGAACAATGGAGGGACACGGTAGGCTAAGGAATACGCACTGTTGGATATGTGCGTCCAAGCAACAAGTCTTGAGGTGAGTCAAATGCTTGCCTCTATTAAGGACAAGTTGTGATGGGGAGAGAAATTAAGTATCGAAGTTCCCGATGTCACACTGTCAAGAAAAGCTTCTAGTTAGAAACAATCTGCCCGTACCGCAAACCGACACAGGTAGTCGAGGAGAGAATCCTAAGGTGTGCGAGCGAACTCTCGTTAAGGAACTCGGCAAAATGACCCCGTAACTTCGGGAGAAGGGGTGCTGACCAATTGGTCAGCCGCAGTGAATAGGCCCAAGCAACTGTTTATCAAAAACACAGGTCTCTGCTAAATCGAAAGATGACGTATAGGGGCTGACGCCTGCCCGGTGCTGGAAGGTTAAGAGGATGGGTTAGCTCTCGAGCGAAGCTCAGAATTGAAGCCCCAGTAAACGGCGGCCGTAACTATAACGGTCCTAAGGTAGCGAAATTCCTTGTCGGGTAAGTTCCGACCCGCACGAAAGGCGTAATGATTTGGGCACTGTCTCAACGAGAGACTCGGTGAAATTATAGTACCTGTGAAGATGCAGGTTACCCGCGACAGGACGGAAAGACCCCATGGAGCTTTACTGCAGTTTGATATTGAGTGTTTGTACAGCTTGTACAGGATAGGTAGGAGCCTATGAAGCCAGGACGCTAGTCTTGGTGGAGGCAATGGTGGGATACTACCCTTGCTGTATGACCACTCTAACCCTCAGCCATGATCTGGCTGGGAGACAGTGTCTGACGGGCAGTTTGACTGGGGCGGTCGCCTCCTAAAGTGTAACGGAGGCGCCCAAAGGTTCCCTCAGAATGGTTGGAAATCATTCGTAGAGTGTAAAGGCAGAAGGGAGCTTGACTGCGAGACCTACAAGTCGAGCAGGGACGAAAGTCGGGCTTAGTGATCCGGTGGTTCCGTATGGAAGGGCCATCGCTCAACGGATAAAAGCTACCCTGGGGATAACAGGCTTATCTCCCCCAAGAGTCCACATCGACGGGGAGGTTTGGCACCTCGATGTCGGCTCATCGCATCCTGGGGCTGTAGTCGGTCCCAAGGGTTGGGCTGTTCGCCCATTAAAGCGGTACGCGAGCTGGGTTCAGAACGTCGTGAGACAGTTCGGTCCCTATCCGTCGCGGGCGCAGGAAATTTGAGAGGAGCTGTCCTTAGTACGAGAGGACCGGGATGGACACACCGCTGGTGTACCAGTTGTTCTGCCAAGAGCATCGCTGGGTAGCTATGTGTGGACGGGATAAACGCTGAAAGCATCTAAGCGTGAAGCCCCCCTCAAGATGAGATTTCCCATCACGTAAGTGAGTAAGACCCCTGAGAGATGATCAGGTAGATAGGTTGGAAGTGGAAGTACAGCGATGTATGGAGCGGACCAATACTAATCGGTCGAGGACTTAACCATTTTTAAACGATGAAGAAACAGTTTTATTGTCTTATAGTTAAACACTATCCAGTTTTGAGAGAACAACGTTCTCTTATAACTAAAAGATGTGTGGTGGCGATGGCAAGAAGGTCACACCTGTTCCCATGCCGAACACAGCAGTTAAGCTTCTTAGCGCCGATGGTAGTGAAGGGTTTCCCTTTGTGAGAGTAGGACGCTGCCGCGCATCTTTATTTTTCCGCAATAGCTCAGCTGGTAGAGCGCATGACTGTTAATCATGATGTCGCAGGTTCGAATCCTGCTTGCGGAGTACATAGATATCTATGGAAATAAATGAATAGAGAGTTCTATTAGAACGACCTTGGAGAGTTGTCCGAGCGGCCGAAGGAGCATGATTGGAAATCATGTAGGCGGTGCACACTGTCTCAAGGGTTCGAATCCCTTACTCTCCGTCATCCTAGTTTGGCCCGTTGGTCAAGTGGTTAAGACACCGCCCTTTCACGGCGGTATCACGGGTTCGAATCCCGTACGGGTCATGTTGGTTACTGGAGGTTTAGCTCAGCTGGGAGAGCATCTGCCTTACAAGCAGAGGGTCGGCGGTTCGATCCCGTCAACCTCCATGTTTAAAATTTAAAGGTCTCGTGGTGTAGGGGTTAACATGTCTGCCTGTCACGCAGAAGATCGCGGGTTCGATTCCCGTCGAGACCGTTGCAACAAATTAAGGCCTGGTAGCTCAGTTGGTAGAGCACTTGATTGAAGCTCAAGGTGTCGGCAGTTCGATTCTGTCCCAGGCCACCATTTTTTAATAGCGGAGGGGTAGCGAAGTGGCTAAACGCGGCGGACTGTAAATCCGCTCCTTCGGGTTCGGCAGTTCGAATCTGCCCCCCTCCACCATTTTTTTAAAGAGTGACCTTTTTTTATAGGGATATAGTTCAATGGTAGAATTATGGTCTCCAAAACCATCGATGTGGGTTCGAATCCTACTATCCCTGTGTTGTATTTTTAAAAAAACTACCCTTTTATTATGGCGATTGTGGCGAAGTGGTTAACGCACCGGATTGTGGTTCCGGCATTCGTGGGTTCGATCCCCATCAGTCGCCTTTTTTTATTGGGCTATAGCCAAGCGGTAAGGCAAGGGACTTTGACTCCCTTATGCGTTGGTTCGAATCCAGCTAGCCCAGTTTTATTTTTTAACCAATCCAATTTAATGATGGCGGTATAGCCAAGTGGTAAGGCAGAGGTCTGCAAAACCTCCATCACCGGTTCAAATCCGGTTACCGCCTTATTCGATAGATTGATTGTTTACCTATCATGCCGACGTGGCGGAATTGGTAGACGCGCTGGACTCAAAATCCTGTGCCCGCGAGGGCGTGCCGGTTCGATTCCGGCCGTCGGTATAAAAAAGACACCAAAACGTTAAGTTATCTTAATGTTTTGGTGTCTTTTTACGTATAATTTTGCACTAGTAAATGATTGTATCTTTTTATTGTAAACTAACGGTCTTTTTTGATATGATAAGTGTAGTAATTGAAAGCGCTTTAAAGTAAGTATGAACAGTGGTAATCTAGTAAGGAGGAGGATATTCGTTTCATTTTTCTATCAAATAGAGATACATTATGTCAACTATTTATAAGGGAGTGGATTAAATGTCAACTAAAGAAACTTTTCAAAAATCAGAAATAAGAAAAGATAACACTATTTTTTCATCTTTAAGATCAGTCGTTGAGACAGCTATGTACGGAAATAATGTGAAAAAAGTAATAAGTACAAGTAAAGCGTATAAGTTAGCTTTGAATTCTCCAGGTACAATAGTGACAGATTTATTAGTAAAGTATCCAGAAAAATTAGGTCTTCCAGACGCTGCTAAAGTTTTAGTAGAAAATGGTGGAGCTATTGTTGGTAGAACAGCAGTTGCAAGAAGAATAGTAGGAAATAATAAAGAAGAGGACGTTAAATTGGCTTCAATCGCTAGAGAGGCTGTTTACCAAGGGTCTTTAACTGAACGATATAAAGCAAGTGCATATGTTGGTTTAGATAAAGAGTTTATGATAAAAGCTCATCTCTCTGTTCCGAAAGGGCAAGAAAATAATTTATATTCTTGGTTGTTAAATTTTCAAATAACGAATGATTTTTATGATGACATGTATTCTAATTCACATGAGATAGATGCAGGTGATATTTTCATCTATTCTGATCCTTACTGGAAACATCCTGACTACCCACTTGGGTTAGCTTATTTCGATACCGATCATAATACAGCTGTTATCTTGGGTCTTAATTATTTTGGAGAATTAAAAAAAGCTACACTTACTTTAGCCTGGGGTACAGCTCATAAAATTGGTTTTGCTTCTTGTCATGGAGGACAAAAGAAATTCACATTACCTAATGACACAAATTATGTATCAGCTTTTTTTGGTCTATCCGGTTCAGGCAAATCAACATTGACACACGCTAAGCATAATGGTAAATATCCTATTGAGGTTTTACACGATGATGCGTTTATAATCTCATTAACAGACGGATCGTCTATTGCATTAGAACCAGCTTATTTTGATAAAACACAAGATTATCCTTCAGATCATGAAGAGATTGATTATTTTGTAACCGTACAGAACGTTGCTGTTACGTTAGATAATCTAAATAATAAGGTGCTATTAACAGAAGATGTAAGAAATGGGAATGGTCGCACTGTAAAATCACGTTATTCAACACCAAATAGAGTCGATCGATTTGAAGAACCGATTAATGCCATTTATTGGATTATGAAAGATGACAGCCTTCCACCAGTAATTAAAGTTGATGACCCTACCTTAGCAGCAAGTTTTGGCGCTACACTAGCAACAAAACGTTCGACAGCAGAGCGCTTAAAAGAAGGCGTAGATATGAATAAATTAGTTATCGTTCCTTACGCTAATCCATTTAGAGTTTATCCATTAACGGAAGATTATGAACAATTCAAACATCTTTTTGAGGTAAATGGAATTGATTGTTATATTATAAATACTGGTTTTTTCTTAGATAAAAAAATTACACCATCGGTAACCCTTAATAGTATAGAAGCTATTGTAGAGGCTAAGGCTAAATTCAATTCTTTTGGTAACATCAAACACTTAAGCTACATGAGTGTAGAGGGATATGAACCAGATTTTGATAATGAAACCTATAAACAATTGGTCCATGAAAGATTGCAAATGCGTGTAGACCATATAATAGAAAAAAACGCGGCAGGTGGTCTTGATATTTTACCTGATGAAGTCTTAGCTGCAATGAAAAAAATAATTAAATAAATAAAAATGAAATGAGCAAAAGGTTAGTTTATGTTTATACGAGCTATTTCCTATTAAACGGTAGAATAAATAATAGTAGGCTAGTTATTATTTTCTATCAATGGCATAAGAGAAGTTCATTATTGATAATGGCTAATATATCTATTAAGATAAAGGAAGATTATATAGGGAGGTTAACGAAATATAAAGCAGATAGATTCAATAAAATACCAGAAAATAAAAAGATTAGTTCATACGATTACTTTCAATTATAATGGGAAAGTTATTAATTACTCAGATAGAACGGTATTTATTATTAAAAAGTATACTCCATATGCTGTTGATAGGTTTAATGAAATAGTGATAAGGTAGGGTATTTCTATAAGAATAGCGTTTCATTAAAAATATAGCACGTAAAAAATTGTGATAAAAGAGAAGAGGGATGGTTCTATGGGGTTAAATAATGATAAAGCAACTCGACATTTAAGTAGTTTAGAAAAAGAATACGAAAATTATCTAGAGTATCCACTTAATTTAAATATTACTAGGGGTATCCCTAGTGAAGAACAATTACAATTATCTCAAGAAATGTTGGGAATGCTTAATGATCCAGAAGATTTTTTGAGTAAAAATAAAATGGATATCCGTAATTATGGAGAGTTGACAGGTATTATAGAGGCTAAGGAACTATTCTCTGCTATTTTAGGATCAGAAAGTAGAGAAACAATTATTGGTGGAAACTCAAGTCTGAGTTTAATGTATTTTGTTTTAACGACTAAATTATTCATGGGCTCAGTACCTTGGAAAACTAAATCTCCTATCAAATTTTTATGTCCAAGTCCAGGTTATGATCGTCATTTTTCTATGACTGAAAAGCTGGGAATTGAAATGATTCCAATTGAGATGGATGAGAATGGGCCAAATATGGATCAAGTCGAGCGCCTAGTACTACAAGATCAGACGATTAAAGGGATTTGGTGTGTCCCTAACTATAGTAATCCAACCGGTATCATTTATTCAGATGAAGTTGTTAACCGCTTAGCAAAAATGAAAACTAGCGCAACTGATTTCATAATTATGTGGGATAATGCCTATGCAGTTCATCATTTAACACAGGAGAATAAGGTTGCTAAAAATATATTAACCGCTTGTAAAGAGGCTGGAAATTCAGAACGTCCTTGGATGTTTTGCTCAACTTCAAAAATTACTTTTCCGGGTGCAGGTGTTTCAGCAGTAGCAGCTTCAGAAAAAAACATTACCATGTTAGCAAACGAATTAAGTTATCAAACGATTGGTCATGATAAATTAAATCAAATGAGACATGTAAAATTTTTAAAAAATACAAACCAATTAAAAAAACATATGGAAAAACATGCTTTGATTTTAAAACCTAAGTTTGATTTGATTCAAAAGAAACTAAATGAACGTTTTAATGAAAGTAACTTGTTAACTTGGACAAATCCAAAGGGAGGCTATTTTGTTCATTTAACAACGATGGATGGATGCGCGACTGAGATTGTTGAATCATTAGATCGTATTGGTGTTAAAGTAACTAAAGCTGGAGCGACTTATCCAAGTGGCAATAATCCTAGAGATAATAGCATTCGTCTAGCTCCAACTTCAGTTGAATTAGCTGATTTAGAACAAGCAATGGACGTAATTGGATTATGTATTGAAATGATAAGTTTAAGAGAAGGTAATAAAAAATAGTAATTGAATAAAAAAAGAGATATACATTAAATTTTTTTGTATCTCTTTTTTATTTTACGTTTAATGAACTCTAGATTAAAATTTGATTAATAAAAGAGGAGAAAAAATGGAAATTTTTAAACTAATTGGTATTTTAATTATTGTTGTAGGCTTTCTGTTAAAGTTTGATACAATTGTAATTGTATTAGTTGCTGCTTTAGCTACAGCATTAGTTTCAGGAATTTCCATTATGGAATTTTTAGTGCTATTAGGAAATACGTTTGTATCCAATCGATTGGTAACTTTATTTTTACTTACCTTGCCAATGGTTGGATTGACAGAAAGATGTGTATTGCGTCAACAAGCAGTTAAATTAATTGAGAAAATGAGAGGGTTAACCCCAGGCCGCTTACTGTCATTATATATGGTTATTCGTGAATTATTAGGATTGTTTTCTATTCGAATTCAAGGTCACACTCAATTTATCCGTCCGTTAGTTGGACCAATGGCACAAGCTGCTACTAAAAAAAATATGGAGAGATAGATGAATTAGATGAAGAAAAAATTAAAGCTCGTTCAGCAGCGACTGAAAACTATGGTAATTTCTTTGCACAGAAAACACTTATTGTTGCTGCAGGCGTTTTATTGATTACTGGAACGTTGGAGTCTTTAGGCTATACAGTTTCTGCAGTTTCAATTGCATTATCCTCAATACCAGTTACTTTGATTACATTAGTATTAGTAACCAGTTCAAATATAATTTTTGATAAGAAATTAGAAAAAAATATAGTGAAAGAACAAATTTGTCATCAAAAAAGGAGAGAAATAATTGATGGAAATAATCTCAGCTAATATATTAGAATTTTTTTTATGATGATTGGTTTCTTATTAATGTACACCGCTTTTACAGTTTATAAAGATTTAACCTATCCTACTCGTGCAGGCACTGCTTTATTTTGATTATTACTTGGTATTATCCTTGCTTTCGGTAAGCTCATTCCTTCAGAAATTAATGGTGCTTTATTTATGCTAATGGGAGTCTTGATTTTATTTAAACAAGTACGTCTAGTAAAAGTGAAATCAATAAATGAAGAGGAAGCAAAAGAGACTAGTAATAGATTAGAAAATAAAATCTTTATACACGTTATTTCTTTGGTAATAGTTGCTACAGGTGTTACGCAGCTAACTCCCTTAGGCGGTCAAGTTGGAATTGGAGCAGGAGCGATTACTTCATTGATTATTGCAGTTTTAATTACTAAAGCAAAACCGAAACTTATTTTAGAAGAGGGAAACAGAATGATTCAACAGGTTGGAATTACTGGGATATTGCCTCAGTTATTAGCTTCTTTAGGAGTTGTTTTTACAGCTGCTGGTGTAGGAGATGTCATTGCAGGTGGTATTTCTGTTTTTGTACCTGAAGGCAATCGTTTATTAGGTATAATTGCTTATGTTTTAGGAATGGGTTATCTTTACTATAATTATGGATAATGGGTTTGCTACACTTACTGTTATTACAGCAAGTATCGGTATACCATTTGTCATGGCTCAAGGTGGTGATACTGTTATCACTGGTGCTTTAGCAATGACGGCTGGTTTTTGTGGAACATTAATAACTCTAATGGCTGCAAATTTCAACGCTTTACCAGCAGCTCTATTAGAAATGAAAAATCCAAATGATGTAATTAAAGAGCAAGCACCATTTACAGTTATAATGATAGATGTTGATATTGTATTAATATATTTCTGGGCTTTCTAAAAAAATTAAAAATAAACTAAATAAGTGATGTATTGAATAAAAATAAAAATTTTAGTAACAGGGTTTGATCCTTTCGGTGGCGAAAAAAAATTCAGTGCTTGAAGCAGTTAAAAAATTAGTAGATACAATACATGGAGCAGAAATCAAAAAATACAAATGCCAACCGTTTTAATAAATCAGCTTTTGTTGTAAAAGAAGCTATAAAAGAATATAATCCAGATGTTGTTTCAAATATAGGACAAGCAGGGGGAAGATTTATTTTATCGCCTGAACGAGTAGCGATAAATATCGGTGATGCTAGAATTCGAGACAACGAAGAAAATCAGCCCATTGATACCGCTATTCAAGAAAAAGGCAGAAATGCCTATTTTACTCAGTTACCTGTCAAAGCAATGGTAACAGCGATGCAAGAGCTGTAGGAATCCCTAGTGTTGTTTCTGACGCTGCTGGAATATTGGTATGTAATTATATTATGTACCAAGTACAGTTTGTGATTGAAACAAAACTTCTTGATGTAAAGGGTTGTTTTATCCATGTACCGTACATTCCAGAACAAGTAATCAATAAACCAAATCAACCTTTATGAGTCTAGAAGATATGACTAAAGGTCTAACAGTGGCTATAAACGCTATTGTTGATTTTGATGAAAAACAAGATTTAAAAGCAATTGGAGGTGCCATTCATTAAAATAGAAGAAATGAAACAATCACCTATCTTTGTTTATAGTAGATTAAAGTCGGGTAAGCACAATCATTTTTGTATTTAGAAGGAAAGATGAAATCCAAAGCTAAAAAATCAAGAATAAAAGATATCCTTTATGACTTGTCTTATAAAGGATATCCAGCTATAATCTCGAATGAAAAAAATAATCGTTGGGTTTATAGTGAAGTTTATGATTTAATAGATTTTGAAAGCACCATTATACCATTAGATAAATTAGAAAGTTATTACGGAAACTTGTCGTTAATAATGAATATGAAAGAGAAAATAAAGAAGTTGAATTATGGAATACCGAATATAATAAATATGAACGTTTAGAAGTTTTTGCTTACTTTTATTGTGAAATGAAATATACGAAATTTATGAAATCAGCTATTCTGATAAAAGAAGGGTTTTGGCCACAAAAAAGGGCCCAAAGGAAACAAGAGAGTCGTAAAAATTAGGTGAAACCTCCTAATTCTTACAACTTTCTTATTTACTTATTCAATCTTTTAAAAAGTTATTATTTTTCTATCGTTCCATCTTTTTTATAAATTAGGATAGTTGTTTTTTCATTAGCAACAATTTCTTTAGCACGCGATACAGCTTTGATTTTTTCATCAAGTGGTTCATTAATTTGTTTAGTCCCTTTAGTTTTTACTGTCCGCCGATCATCATGGTAAAAAACTATCAGATTATTGTCAAACAGATAAATATGACGATCAGAAATATCATGTTTACTAAAACTATCTTCTTGTTTCAAATCGTTAATTCTTTTTCACTAGCTTTATTTATTCAGTCTTTTGCTTGTGAGATAGCAATAGGAATAACACGATTATCTTTATAACTATTTTCTAGCAGAGCATTAGCAATTTCTATTGTTTTTTTTCGAAGCAATGGATCGAAATTATTCAAACAAGTTAGGTAATCAATGGGACTCCATGGCACCGTTATCATCCTCTCTAATTAAATAATCCTTTAGTCTGGTTATAACACTCAGTCAAAAAAGTCGCAAACGATACTACTTTTTGAAATGAATAAAAAATAACCCTTATGAAAACTCAGGATATGAGTGTCAAATAATGCTATACTAAAGAAACGAATAACAAGAAAATTCTTAAAGCAAGTCATGTTAGAAAGAGGCTATAGTGTGAAAAAAATAGAATTAGCAAATCAATTTTTAGAAAATAATATGAATTTATTTAAATGTCCTGTTTGTCATTCTAAATTTAATAAAATAGGAAATCATAGTCTACAGTGTGAACAGAATCATTCATTTGATCTATCAAAAAAGGGAAGTCTTTATTTTTTATTAAAAGGTTCTAAAAACGAATATGATAGAGAAATGTTAGCAGCAAGATACGCGATTGCTCAGGCGGGGCTATTTAATCCATTATTAGAAGCTATTTATGGCTATATTGAACATAAGAAAAATGGTAGTCTATTAGATGTGGGTTGCGGGGAAGGTTCTCAATTAGATTATTTGACGCAGTTAGGATTAACTGGAAATAATATCGGCTTTGATATATCTAAAGATGCCATTCAATTGGCAGCTGGGAATTTTACAAGTGCCTTTTTTTGTGTGGCAGACTTAGCTCAATCACCATTTGCAACTAACGAATATGATACGTTACTAAATATTTTTTCTCCTTCAAATTATGAAGAGTTTGAACGATTATTAAAAAAAGATGGGCTTATTATTAAAGTTGTTCCAGAAAAAGATTATTTAATTGAGCTAAGAAAATTATTTTATCATGATCAAAAAGAAAAACAGTCCTATTCTAATCAATTAGTAATAGATAAGTTCAAAGAACATTTTTTAGAAATTGAGACAAAACGTATTCGTTACTCGTTTTCGTTGACAAAGCAAAATTTTTTAGATTTAATGAAGATGACACCTTTAGGTTGGGGAGCTAGTGTAGAAGCAAAAGAATATGCACTTAATCATCCGTTATCAAAAATCACTATCGATGTTTGTTTGCTAATAGGTAAAAATAAAGCCTAAATAAGTGCGTAAAGTAAATAATAGGATAGATAACACAAATTATATAGTATATTTGATAGATTCTGACTTGCAAGTTGTTACCGTGGGTGTTATATTACGTATAAGCTATTATTATTCATTCGTTTTTATCAGGAATCCATCAGATTTTGATAAAAGTTAGTGAAACTTAATAATGCACCATTAACGTATCATTTCGCAGTGCTGGACACCGAAATGATACGTTTTTTTTATTTTAAATCGATTTAGCTAAGAATGCAAATTAAATAATTAAATGAGTCTATTTTTTTTACTGTTGGTTGTGCTAAAATAAAAGAAAGTTTTGGCTAGGGAGATGGATTATATTGATTGTTTTACAAGCAGATTTGAAAGAAAAAATTATTGAAGAAAGTCAACGATTAGGTATCAATAAAATTGGATTTACGACTGCTGAGCCTTTTTTAGACTTGGAAAATAAGTTGATTGCTCAACAAGAAAAAGGACACCACTCGGGATTTGAACATAAGAATATTCAAGAACGAATTTATCCGGAATTGATTTTCGAGAGTCCGCGATCTATCATCTCAATTGCCTTAGCTTATCCAACTAAAATAGAACATCCTCCAGAGCGAGTAAAAGGGGAAAGGCGCGGAGAATTTGCTCGTGCGTCTTGGGGAACAGATTATCATATTATTTTGAGAGAAAAAATGGATCAATTGATTGAGTATATCCGCAAAGAAGCTGGTGATTCAGTTACGTATAAACCTATGGTTGATACGGGAGAATTAATAGACGTTGCTGTAGCAAAAAGAGCTGGATTAGGTTTTATTGGTCGAAATGGTTTATTAATTACTGAAGAATTTGGTTCGTATGTTTATTTAGGTGAAATCATAACGAATTTAGATTTCCCAATTGATGCAGAAATTCCTTTTGGTTGTGGAGATTGTACAAGATGTGTTGACGCTTGTCCGACTGGAGCTTTATTGGGGGACGGACGTATGAATGCTAAACAATGCTTATCTTACCAGACTCAAACAAAAGGTATGATGCCTGAAGAATTTAGAAGAAGAATGGGTCATGTTATTTATGGTTGTGATATTTGTCAAGTTGTCTGTCCTTATAATAAAGGGAAAAATACGGGTTTTCATCCCGCAATGGAACCTGACCCAGAAAGCGCTATGCCTAAATTAAAACCATTACTGACCATAAGTAATAGAGAGTTTAAAGAAAGTTTTGGCTACATGTCTGGTTCTTGGCGTGGAAAAAAACCGATTCAAAGAAATGCTATAATTGCTCTAGGAAATTATCGCGATAAATCTGCTTTGCCTGATTTGCTACATTGTCTTGAAAAAGATCCACGGCCGGTGATTCGTGGTACAGCTGCTTGGTCAATAGCCAAGATTGTTTTTCATAGAGATGAAATGATTATGGAATTTTTAAAAGAAGTCCTAGAAAAAGAAACAGATAAAGAGGCACAAGATGAAATGAATAAAGCAATTGCTTCTATTCATATGAAGAAAGAAAAGAAAAAGTAAGATTCAGGAGGAAACGTATTATGCCAAATCATATTGTTTTATTTGAACCACAAATACCAGCTAATACAGGTAATATAGCTAGAACCTGTGCTGGTACAAACACACACTTACACTTAATTGAACCTCTTGGCTTTTCAACAGACGATAAACACCTCAAAAGAGCTGGTTTAGATTATTGGAATGATGTTAATATTACGTATCATGCTGACTTATCAGCATTTTTAGCTACAGTAGGCAATGATCATCTATACTTAATTACTAAATTTGGTAACCGTACGTATAGTGAACCAGATTACTCCGCTACAAAAGAAAACTATTACTTTATGTTTGGCAAAGAAACAACAGGGTTACCAGAAAGCTTCATGAGAGAAAATGAAGAAAAATGTTTGAGAATACCCATGGATGATACACATATCCGATCACTCAACTTATCAAATACAGCAGCGATTTTAGTATATGAAGCTCTACGTCAACAAAATTTTATAAATATGGAATTAACACACCATTATGAAAATGATAAGTTAGATTAATTTTTTTGCATAAGTTTTCAACCTAATTAGTAGAAAGTTGCTGGAGGCTATTATGACTAGAGAAAAGAAAATATTGTTAATTAACCACATAATAATTTATATTGGTTTTAGCATTATAAGTATAATAAGCTTTACTTTTTTTAATATCAAAACGGAAGTAGAATTATTTGTTTTTTTCGTTGTACTATCTCTGGTAAGGATACTATTAGTTTATTTAAGCGAGCCTTTATTCAAAAAAAGTTGTTTGACTATAAGTTGAATGACAATAAATCCATTTTAGTTCCTTTTTTTATTCTTCTACTTCTTAGATTATTTCCAAATTTTTTCCTTAATTCTTTAGTAGAACTAATTTTTTTTAACTGTTATTTTCATAGCAATAGACATAAAAATAATCGTAAATAATTTATTTTGGACAAGAAAAAAATAAGCAATTAAGGTTCTTGTTTTTTGCTAACTTTTTAGAAAATAGAATAAATAAAATTAGGGTTTCGGTAATCCTCATGCATAGTCTATTCCGCATGAGGATTTTTTCTTAATAATTATTTAAAAGACTTTTTATTAAGGATAGTAAGAGTAAATAATAATAATAATTGGCTACACTAAAGCTGCTTATTTAACGAATAAATTAATTTAGAGTTAAAATTAAAAATAAAAAAATGGAGTAGGATTGCTACTAATTTTTGTAACCGCTACAATAGAAAGAATTAAATGAAATGAGGTTTTATGATGTTCCTATTATTTAAAAAGCTAACACCTTTCTTTTTAGAGCATAAAAAAAGATATGGATGGGCAATTTTCGCAATGCTAATAGGGAACGGGTTAGTTTTGATTCCTCCTTTTATTGTTGGACAGGTTATTGACGGAATTTATTTAGATAAATTAACAGATAGCTTACTAATGAAACAAGTATTATTATTTGTTTTTTCAATTGTTGTTTCTTATGGAATTGAAATATTTTGGGGCTATCAATTATTTGGTGGAAAAAATGTTTTAACAAGACAGCTACGTAAACAGTTGATGAATCATTTTTTGAAAATGCGCTCTATATTTTACCGAAAATTTAGAACAGGTGATCTAATGGCACGTGCTACTAATGATTTAGATGCGATTTCTGAAATGGCCGGTTATGGAATTATGATTGCGATGGATTCCACAGCATTTTTTGGTGTAATTCTTTTAACGATGTTTTTAACAGTATCTTGGAAGTTAACCTTAGCTTGTATTTTACCTCTACCTATTTTAGGTTATCTATTAAAAGTTTTGGGAGATAAAGTACATATTCGTTACAAAGAGTCTCAAGATGCTTTTGCGGAGATTAATGATGAAGTGCTCGAATCAGTAGAAGGTATTCGTGTCATAAGAGCTTATGGTAGACAAGAAGCAATGTCTGCTCAATTTGATGAGAAAACAACCAATGTTTTACAAAAAAATATTTCTGTTGCGAAAATAAATTCTGCTTTTCAACCACTAATCAAAATTACATTGGGAATAAGTTATGTACTTGCTTTTGGATTGGGAGCCATAATGGTTTCTAAAAATGAAATAACGATTGGACAATTAGTTGCTTTTCAAGTTTATCTAAGTATGTTGGTGTGGCCAATTCAATCTATTGGGGAATTAATAAATTTACTTCAACAAGGTAATGCTTCTATGGATCGTGTGATGGAAGTGTTAAATACAGACGATCAAATGGGACATACTGGAGAAAAAGATATTTTGGAAAATGGAACGATAACATTTAAAGAGGTTACTTTCAGTTATCCAGATTCAAAGCAACTAAGTTTAAAAAAAATTAATTTAGAAATACCAAAAAATACAACATTGGGTATTGTTGGTAAAACAGGAAGCGGAAAAACAACTCTTGTTCGTCAGTTATTAAAAGAATATCCAAGAGGTAAAGGCTTAATTAGTATAGGAGGAGTCCCAATTGATGCTGTAAAACCAGACCAATTGAGTTCGAAATTTGGTTATGTTCCTCAAGAACACATTTTATTTTCTGGTACGATTCGTGATAATATTTCTTTTGGAAGAAAAGATGCATCTGAAAAAGAAATCAATGAAGCTTTACATTTAGCTAATTTTGATAGAGATATAAATAAAATGCCTAATGGCTTAGATACTCAAATTGGCGAAAAAGGAATTTCTCTTTCAGGTGGGCAAAAGCAACGAATAGCTATTGCTAGGGCCTTAATTAAAAATTCAGCTATTTTAATTTTAGATGATTCTCTATCAGCAGTTGATGCAGAGACAGAAAAAAATATCATAACTAATTTAAAAAAATACCGTAATAATAAAACAACTCTTATTATTACTCACCGCTTATCTTCGGTCTACCATGCAAAACAAATTATTGTAATGGATAATGGTGCGATTATCGAAAGAGGAACACATACTGAGTTAATGGATAAAAAAGGTTGGTATGAGAAACAATTTATTCGTCAGCAATTGAAAGAGGAGGAATAAATCGCATGAAAACGATAAAAATACTTTGGTCTTATTCGATGAAGAAAAAAAGGTATTTTTTGACAGGCCTTATTCTATTAATTTTAGCTGTAATAACAGATTTAAGTGGCCCTCTAGTTATTCGTTATATGATTGATAATATTATAGCACCCTCTAATGAATCAGTGCTTAAAGTAGATAGATTGTTGCTATTCTTAGGTGTTTTTCTAGTCTTAGCACTTTTAACAGCTTTTTTTCGCTATCTTAGCTTCTTACTGTTGACTATCGGAGCAAATACCGTTGTAAAAACAATGAGAAATGAGTTATATGCTCATGTACAAAAATTGCCTATCCGATATTTTGATACAGTTGCTGCTGGAACAATTGTTTCTCGTATAACAAATGACACAGAACAACTTCGTATTTTTTATGTTATATCTGTTGGCCAAATGTTAACAAACTTTAGCTATTTAATCGGTATTTACATTGCTTTATTTCAATTAAATAGTTTTTATGCGTTAATTTCATTTTTATTGATCCCTATATTTTTATTTTGGGCGATGATTTATCAAAAATATGCAGCACCGTTCAATAAGAAAATACGTCAGTTAGTAGGAGAAATAAACGGAAAATTAAATGAAACAATCCAAGGTATGACTATTATACAAGTCTTCCAACAAGAAGAAGAAATCGAGAAAGAATTTGAAGAAACAAATGAGAAATGGTTTAATTATAGTCAAAAATTTGTTTTATTAGACTCGATTGCTTCTTATAGTTTTGTGGAAGTCATAAAAAATTTTTCGCTTCTAATGTTAATTTTATATTTTTCAAAAGGCTATTTAAACGGTTCGCTTTTAGTAACAGTCGGCGTTTTGTATGTTTTTATTGACTATACTCATCGCTTATTTCAACCTATCCAAGGTATCGTATCTCAATGGTCTTATCTGCAAACGGCATTAGCATCAGCAGAACGTGTCTTTGATATCGTTGACTTGCCCATTGAGATTGAAAGCAAAGAAGACTTTGATACTTTGAAAAATGAAATCATTTTTGAGCATGTCTACTTTGCTTATAAAAAAGATGAGTATGTTTTAAAAAATATAAACTTTAAAACAAAAAAAGGTGAAACAACTGCTCTGATTGGACATACTGGTTCAGGTAAAAGTTCAATTATAAATTTATTATTTCGTTTTTATGATCCTGATAAAGGTAGTGTTTATCTAGATGATTACCCAACAACTTCTCTTTCAAGAAAGAGTTTGAGAAAGCAGATGGGTATTGTCTTACAAGATCCTTATCTATTTAAAGGAACGATTGCTTCGAATATTACATTAAATGATCCGACTATTTCTCGTGAAAAGGTCAAAGAAGCTATTAATGCCGTTGGGGGAGATGTACTATTGAACGATATGCCTTTAGGGATTGATCAGCCTGTAACAGACAAAGGTAGCACCTTATCATCTGGACAAAAGCAATTAATTTCTCTTGCTCGCGCTCTAGCATTTGATCCGGGAGTTTTAATCTTAGATGAAGCGACTTCTAATATTGATACAGAAACAGAAGAGTTGATTCAAAAGGCTATGAGTGTTGTAAAAAAAGGAAGAACGACCTTTATTATTGCTCACAGATTATCGACTATTCAATATGCAGATCAAATATTACTATTGGATAAAGGGGAGATAGTTGAAAGAGGAAACCACGAGACGCTACTAAGTTTAAATGGCAAGTATGCTAACATGTACCGTACACAATCTGAAGATAAAACAACTAAAGATTCTACTAGTTGAAAGAAATTAATTTGATTCTATTTTGAAAGTATCTTTATTTTACTAGAGTAACCGATTGTTAAACTTTACAAAAAATACGGGAATGGGTATAATGGAATAAGAAAAGGCGGGGGAAAACTATGAAAAATTTTATTATAAAAGGCATTAGAGGTTATCAAAAAAGTATATCTCCTTTATTTCCGCCATCTTGCCGTTATTATCCTACCTGTTCAACTTATGCTATTGAAGCAATCGAAAAACATGGCTCGCTAAAAGGTACAGTTATGGGTACGGCTAGAATATTAAGGTGTCATCCACTTGTTCGTGGTGGATATGATCCTGTTCCAACTAAATTTACTTTAAAAAGAAATCAAGAAAAAAAGAAGAATTAGTAAAATTTAATGGGGAGGTAGTTTAAATGGAAAATAAAATGAATGAATATAAACCAAATACTAAAGTAATCAATCGAATAAAAAGATCAGAAGGCCAAATGCGAGGTGTGATAAAGATGATGGAAGAAGGGCAAGGATGCAAAGAAGTTGTTACTCAATTATCTGCTATCCGAACCAGTATTGACCGCGCTATGGGTATTATAGTTGCTGAAAACTTAGTAGGGTGCGTTGCAGAAAGTACGAGTAATGGCTCTAGTCATGAAGAGAGTATTAAAGAAGCAATTGATTTATTAGTTAAAAGCAGGTAAACCAAAAATCCTTAGCAATCTCTCATTTGGAGATAGTTAAGGATTTTTTTTAACTCAAGAAAAATAGCTGAATAATAAAGAGAATAGCAAAAATATAAACAAAAGGCTGGGCATCTTTTGCTTGCCCACTAAAAAATTTCGTAATAGGATAACTGATAAAACCTAAAGCTAAACCAGTAGCAATACTACCTGTTAAAGGCATAGTAAGGATGACGATGAATGCAGGAAATGGTTTTGATAAGTCGGACCAGTTTATTTCGGCAGTGTTTGCCATCATAATTGAACCGACGATAACTAAAGTGGGAGAAGTGATAGCTGATACGCTAGAAATAATATTAAATAAAGGATAAAAGAAACTAGATAATGCAAACAATACAGCAATTGTTAAGGCTGTTAAACTGGTCCGTCTACCAACTGCAACACC
This sequence comes from Carnobacterium iners, assembly GCF_900177385.1. NCBI lineage: Bacteria > Bacillati > Bacillota > Bacilli > Lactobacillales > Carnobacteriaceae > Carnobacterium > Carnobacterium iners. Next base: position 2,083,204 of record NZ_FXBJ01000002.1, on the reverse strand, counting down.
TATTTCTGACTCTGCAGATGCAGTTGTTGGGCTAGTTCCAAATAGTGCACCGACTGTTGTACCAATCGCATCGGATAGCAAAGCTTGTTTAGCATTTTTTAATTTGCTATCCTTCATTAAATTCACACGTTTTGTTACAGTAATTAATGTTCCAGTAGTATCAAATATAGTAATTAATAAAAATGGAATAACAGTACCGTGAAAACCATTCGAGAAAATATCTATAAATGGAGTTATTGGATTTGTAATCATTAAATCAAATCCAAAATCAGGTAAGGCGACAATTCCATTAAATTTAATCATACCAAATAAGGTTAGCAAAATACCAGGATCTTTCAAGTCTTCTAATGGAACTAATGTTTCTTCATTTCAAACGACGATTTCAGAGAGGCATAATCCAATAAAAGCTATGATTAGAATAATGTAGCGGTAATAGCTGGCTCTAAAGATTCAGGAATACTCCAATTAACCTTTCTCTAAAAGTTGTTTTATAATTAACACCACTAGCGACAACAGTCACAAAGTAAGCATTTAATCCTAGTCTTGGAGCTACACCAATAGGATAATTAGCGGCTAAAGCAATCCATCCAGGTTATTCCGACTACTGACGAAACAATAATTGCTATAAAATTCTGATCGAAGGGCACACCAGCTGCTGATAAAATAACAGGATTAACTACGATAATATAAGCCCTAGTTTAAAAAGTAATTAACCCTGCTAAAACTTCAGTTTGTATAGTTGTATTATTTTTTTCTAACTGAAAAAAAGTTTCAAACGATTTCCTCCTAAAGCAAACATGAATGATGCCATTTACAGCCGTAAGTGTTTTGAAAACTGATTGCAATAAAAAATGGATAGTTACTCTTCATTTAATTAGAAAAAACTTTTATTTTTAATAAGCAATCAATATTTCTTTTTTTAAGGCATAAACACGAACTATTAACTAGTTAATAGTTTTAATTGTCGTATTTTAGTTTACAAAATAATCCTTAGATGATAGGATAAAAGTATAAAGAAAACAAATAAAAAAACGGGGGATTTATAAAATTGAAAACAAACCATTCTTTAAGTCTTATTGCAGCTGGAGTAACTATCAGTGTTCTATTAGGAGCATGTGGAGCCGAAAATCCTGCAAAGGCATCAACTGATGAAAAAAAGAATGGAACGGTTGGATTAGCAGCTGATTTTAGTGGAATTGACGATAAATCATTTAATCAATCAGCATGGGAAGGTCTAGAAGCATGGGGTCAAAAGAATAATCTACCAAAAGGTATCCAGGGATATGACTACATTCAAGCTAAATCAGCCTCCGATTATGTGATGAACTTACAGACATTGGCAAATAATAAGTTTGACACAGTTGTAGCAATGGGTTTTAAATTAACTGAAGCCCTTATTGAGGTAGCGCCTCAATACCCTGAAACGAACTTTACGATTGTTGATGTTGCCATGCCAAAAATGGATAATGTTGCTTCACTGGTTTTTAAAGATAATGAATCAGCTTTTCTAGCAGGTATTGCAGCAGCTGAGTCAACACTCTCTAATAAAGTAGGATTTATTGGTGGACAACAATCAGATATTATTGATAAATTTGAAGCGGGATTTGTTCAAGGAGTTAAAACAGTTAAACCTGAAGCAGAAGTAAGAGTGGAGTATGTAAACTCGTTTGCTGATTCTGCTAAAGGAAAAGCGATAGCAGCCGCAATGTACGCAAGTGGAATAGATATTATCTTCCAGGCGGCAGGAGATTCTGGTAATGGCGTATTTTCTGAAGCAAAGGATTTAATGAATTTAAACTCTGAAAACAAGAAATGGGTTATTGGCGCAGACCGCGATCAAACAAAAGAAGGAGTCTATAATAGTGGAAATGTAACACTTACTTCTACTTTAAAACAAACTGGTAACGCAATTCAAGATATTGCTGATAAAGCTTTGAAAGGAAATTTTCCTGGCGGAGAAATTTTAAATTACGGTTTATCAGAAGATGGGGTTGGTTTAACTGATGGTCAGCTATCAAAAGAAATAATCGATAAAATTGACTTATTCAAACAACAAATTAGTAATGGAGAATTAGTTGTAACGGAAAAACCTGGAAAATAAAAAATGATGTAAAAAACAGCTATTAAACTAATGTTATCATCAGTTTAATAGCTGTTTTTAGTTTGAATTTTTTAAAAGTTGATTAGTAAATTACATTTGATCAGGAGATTTTACTCCTAGTAATCTTAAATCTTCTTTTAAAATAGTAGCAACAGATTGAACTAAAGCTAAACGTGCAAGCTTTTCTGCATCTTCTATTAAAACTTTACTGTTTGCATAATACCTATTGAAAGCTTGGGCTAATTGTAAAGAGTGTTTTGCAATAATTGATGGCTCACGTTTTTCGTAAGATTTTTTAACAATAGTTGGATATTCTTGTAATAATTTAATAATTTCCCAACTATAAGAGTCGTTCAACGTATAAGTGTCTTCACTATTAGTTGTTGGGTTTCCAGCTTTGCGTAAGATACTCATTGCGCGAGCTCTTGTGTATTGAACATAAGGACCCGTTTCACCTTCAAAACGCACAACTTCTTCTAAAACAAAGTCAAAGTTGTTTAAGCGATCATTTTTAAGATCATGGAAGATAACAGCTCCAATTCCAACTTGCTTAGCCACTTCGTCTTTATTTGGTAAATCAGGATTTTTTTCTGAAATTTGTTTGCCAGCTAAATTGATTGCTTCGTTTAAGACTTCTTCAAGCAGTACAATTTTGCCTTGACGTGTAGATAATTTTTTTCCACCTTGCGTAATTAAACCAAAAGCAATATGTTGCATATCATCTGCCCAAGGAAGACCCATTTCTTTCAACACAGCATTCAATTGATTGAAGTGATTGCTTTGTTCATTCCCAACAACATATAAACTTTGTGCAAAGTCATAGTTGCGTTTACGGTAAAAAGCAGCAGCTAAATCGCGGGTGATATAAAGAGTCGCTCCGTCAGATTTTTTGATCAATGCAGGATTTAAATTGTATTTATCTAAATCGACAATGCTAGCTTTTTGGTTAATTTTTAATAAGTTCTTTTCTTCAAGCAAATCAATAACTTCATCCATTTTATCATTATAGAATGCTTCTCCACTGATTGCATCAAATTGAATATCTATCATATCGTAAATATGATTGAATTCTTTCAATGACTCTTCACGGAACCATTCCCAAAGAGAGACTGCTTCTTCATTGCCATCTTCTAATTTTTTGAACCAGATACGAGCATCTTCATTTAGTTCTGGTTGCTCTTCAGCTATGGCATGAAATTTAACGTAAAGACGTAATAATTCAGTAATAGGTTCAGCATCAATAGCTTCTGCATTCCCCCATAATTTGTAAGCAACAATTAGTTTCCCAAACTGAGTTCCCCAGTCTCCAAGATGATTGATCTTAATTGGTCGATACCCGACTTTACTGTAGATATTAGCAAGCGCATTTCCAATAACAGTTGAGCGTAGGTGGCCCATTGAAATAGGTTTTGCAATATTAGGAGAAGACATATCAATTGGAACATTTCGATTTTCACCGATAGCTAAATCACCATAATGTTCACCTTTTTCCAAAACATCTGCTAATACAGCAGCGCTAACTATTTTTTTATCTAAGAAAAAATTTAAATATGGCCCAACAACTTCAATTTTTTCGATAATAATAGAAGAAATTTTTTCACCTAAATCTGTTGCAATTTGCTGAGGTGCTTTTTTAAATTCCTTTGCTAAAATAAATGTAGGAAAAGCAACGTCGCCGTGTTCGGCTGTCTTTGGTTTTTCAAGTAAAGCAAAAATTTTCTCAACAGTTAGTGTTTCACCAATTTGTTCATGTAAAGCTTTGGCAACGAGTAATTTATAGTTCATATTTTTTCCCCCTATTTAAATCTCTATTTTTTAATTATTTTAAACTTTAGAATACAAAAAAAGCCCTAATTTGATTTACAAATAAATCAAAAAAGAGACGAGGTTGAGCCCGCGGTACCACTCTTGTTGTTTTATCTAAGCGACAAAACCACTTGTTTTTAGATAACGGCAAACAAAACCGAATAATTTTACTAGTTTCGAATTATTTTCTCAAAAGTGCGGTTCCTGATTTTTTTGTTATTGGCTTACACCATCCCAATTCGCTTTGAACAAACTAAATCAGTACTCTCTTCATCACTGAATCACTATTTAATTCTATTCTATAAGTATAGCAAAGTATCTAGATAAATTCCATTCATTTTTAAAAAGAATTTTTATTCATTATTTTGCAAAGAATTTAATAAATCTAAGCGTATTCATATTTTGTTTGGTATAATACGGATAAATAGTGTAATTATGAGGAGGTCTTGTAGTATGAAAAAATCTAATAGACAACTAGCCATAAAACAAATTATTAATAACTACGATGTTAGTACACAAGAAGAGCTATTGCACTACTTAAAGGAAGAAGGAGTAGAAGCAACACAAGCAACAATTTCACGTGATATTAAAGAGATGCATTTAGTGAAAACAACGACTTCAAGCGGGAATGTAAAGTACGCTCTTTTCCAAAACAATAAAATGTCAACGGAAGAAAAATTACAGTCAACATTAGGTGAAGTTACTATAAAATTGACTCGTGTGCAATTTCTAACGATTCTAATGACTATTCCAGGCAATGCTCATGTTATCGGAGCGTTAATGGATGCGATTGATTTTCCTGAAAAAGTAGGAACGATTGCTGGGAACGATACTTGCATCATTATTTCTAAAAATGAAGAAGATGCAGTTAAAATGTATGATTATTTACACAAATGGATAAATGCATAAAATGGAGGTTCGTTATGACAAAATTATCTGAGTTTCATTTAGCAGATTTACAAAATGGATCTGATATTAGAGGAATTGCTATTCAAACAAAAAACAATGAACTAACTTTAACAAATAATCGAATTGAAAAGATTAGTATTGGCTTATTGACGTGGCTAAAAGAATACAAAAAACTGACTAACTCACTAACGACTATCAAAGTTGCTATTGGGTACGATAGTCGATTGTCTGCTAAGAGAATTCAAGAAGTTATCATAAAAACGTTAACTAATTTGGGTGTCGATGTTATTGACGTTGGTCTAGCTACAACACCAGCCATGTTTATGTCCACACAATACCAAGAATTTGACTGTGATGCTGCGATTATGATTACAGCAAGTCACTTACCTTATGAATACAACGGCTTAAAGTTTTTTACAAAAGACGGCGGAGCAGAACATGAGGATATTGAATTTATTTTAGCAAATATAAATTTGGAAAAACCAACTTATCCAGGAAATAAAGGTGAAGTAAAGAAGGCGGATCTATTAAACGTCTATGCAGCTGATTTAAGAAGTAAAATAAAAAAAGGGATTAATGATGTAGAAAATTATGAAAAACCTTTAGTAGGTAGACATATTATTGTAGATGCTGGAAATGGTGCTGGAGGATTTTTTGCAAAAGAAGTCTTAGAAAAATTAGGTGCCAACATTACAGGTAGTCAATTTCTGGATCCAGACGGAACGTTTCCAAATCATATCCCAAATCCAGATAATAAAGAAGCGATGGCTAGTATCCAAAAGGCCGTCTTAGAAAATCAAGCTGATTTAGGCATTATTTTTGATACAGATGTAGATAGGTCAGCATTAGTCGATCATAAGGGTGTGACATTAAATCGAAATAACTTAATTGCAGTTATCTCTGCTATTCTGATAGCTGAGAATCCTGGGACAACAATTGTGACAAATTCTGCAACGTCAGAACATTTAAAAATATTTATAGAAGAACAAGGCGGCCATCAAAATCGCTATCTAACTGGATATCGCAATGTTATTAATCAGGCATTGAAATTAAACCAAGAAGGAATTCAAACTTCATTAGCCATAGAAACAAGTGGACATGCGGCACTTGAAGAAAATTATTTTTTAGATGACGGTGCTTACTTGGTTGCTAAAATATTAATTACCGACGCACGATTGCGTAAAGAAAATGAAAAAATTGGTAGTTTAATTAGAACGTTAAAACAACCAATAGAAACGGATGAAGTCCGTTTTCGGATTCTGACTAAACCAATTCGAGAAAACGGGCTAGATACAATGGGGAAATTCAGAGAATTTATTGAACAGGTGCCTGATTTAGTGATTGAACCCAATAATTTAGAAGGTGTAAGAGTAAACACAAAAGGTATTTACGGTTCAGGCTGGCTGTTATTGAGAATGAGTTTACATGAGCCTTTACTAGTTCTAACTTTTGAAAGCGATCAAACGGGTACAATCGAACAGTTGCGCCGAGAGTTAAAAATATTTTTTATTTCACAAGAATTTTTAGATTCATCTGACTTGTAATAAAAGATTTCATCCTGCTATGACGAGTGGGTAAGCACAATCAAAGGAGCTGGTTAAAAATGAATCAGGGACTACTAGATAGTTACAAATGCTACAATGGAGTTGAAATCCCCAAATTAGGATTGGGCGTCTTTTTAATGAAAGATGAGAGTGAGTTAATTGACGCAATTAAGTCAGCTGTTGAATTTGGTTACCGTCATTTTGATACAGCTAAAATATATGAGAACGAAGAGTATGTGGCTAGAGGATTAAAAGAATCAGGTCTGTCACGTGAAGAAGTTTTTTTAACATCAAAAGTTTGGAATTATGATTAAGGATATGAAGAAACAAAAAGAGCTTTTCAAGAATCGCTAGATAAATTAGAGACAGATTATTTAGACTTATACCTAATTCATTGGCCTGCAGAAAAATTTATAGATACATGGCGAGCAATGATTGAATTATATGAAGCTGGAAAAATTAAAGTTATTGGTGTTTCAAATTTTCAAATTCATCATTTAGAAGAATTAAAAAATGCAGGATTAGTGCAACCAATGGTTAATCAAATAGAAACTCATCCGGAGTTTCCACAAAATGAATTACATGATTATATGAAAGAAAATGGGATCATCCATGAAGCTTGGGGACCATTAGGCCAAGGAAAATCTGACTTATTGAATCACTCTATTTTAGCTAAAATAGAGCAAAAATATTTTAAAACACCAGCACAAGTGGTTTTACGTTGGCATCTAGAACGTGGTGAGGTGATTATCCCTAAATCGATTCATAGAAATCGAATTAAAGAAAATAGCGAACTCTTTGATTTTTCTTTGACCCAAGAAGATATGGATAGAATCGCTTTATTAAATACAGAAACTCGTTATGGTGGAAATCCAGACAATCAAGAACGTCTCAGGGTAACTTCAATTAAACCAACGGAATGAAAAAAGATTTGGCATTTTAAAATGCCAAATCTTTTTTCATCTAGTTTTTTTAAATTAAATAAACACGTTACTTTTCATTAGGGCACCAGTGCCACTTGAATCCATCTGTAATTAATAATTGTTCACTAGCCGTTGGTCCCATAGAACCGCTGGCATAATTAGGAAAGTTTACTGTTTCATTATCCCAATGTTCACGAATAACATCAACGAATTTCCAAGATGTTGCTACTTCATCCCAATGAGTGAAGTTAGTTGAATCACCATTTAAACAATCTAAAATAAGTTTTTCATAGGCTTCAGGACTATTTGCAGTTGTTTCAGCAGAATGTTTGTGTTCTAACTTCAAAGTTTCGGTTTCTAAACCAAGCCCTATCTTTTTAGTATTTAATTCTAAAGAAAAACCTTCTGTTGGTTGAATATAAATAGTAAGAATGTTAGCAGGTAAAGGTTCATCGTTGTTATCAAATAAATTTAAAGGAACATTTTTAAATTCGATATCGATTTGAGTCCCTTTTTTAGCTAGACGTTTTCCAGTTCTAAAGTAGAAAGGAACATCCATCCATCTAAAGTTATCAATTAGGATTTTTCCAGCAACAAATGTTTCTGTTTGAGAGTCGGGTGCCACATTTATTTCTTCACGATACCCGTTTAAGTTTTCACTACTATCATCAAGACTAGGACCATATTGACCTCTAACCATATGACCTGTTACTTCATTTGGTTCAAATAGTCGAACAGCTCTTAAGGCTTTAATTTTTTCAGTTCGTATTTCTTTGTCTTCTAAGCGAGTGGGAGGCTCCATTGCTAATAAAGAAATAATTTGTAAAATATGATTTTGCAACATATCTCTCAATGCACCGCTTGTGTCGTAATACCCGCCTCGTTCTTCAACACCAAGAGATTCACTAAGCGTAATTTGGATATTATCAATGTAACGACTGTTCCACATGGATTCAATTATGTAGTTTCCAAATCTCACAGCTGAAATATTTTGAACCATTTCTTTACCTAAATAATGATCGATACGATAGATTTGATTTTCTTCAAAAGAAGCTCTAATTTGATTGTTGAGTTTTAGAGCACTTTCAAAATCATGTCCAAAGGGTTTTTCAATAATCAGTCGATTAAAGCCGCAAGTTGTTATTAGGTCTCTATCTTTTAAATTTTGTGAGATGATACCAAAGAAATTAGGAGACATTGCCAAGTAAAATAAGCGATTGCCATTTAATTGGTATTCTTCATCTAATTTATTAGATAGCTTCTTTAATGTATCGTAATGATTTACATCTGTTACATTATGAGATTGATAGTAAAAATGACTTGCAAATTTTAGTGCATGCTCAGGTGAATCAGTAATATCTCGAATAGAATCAATAACGATTTCACGATAGAAATCATCTGTCCATTCTCTTCTTGCTGTACCGATAACCGCAAATTGTTTTTTAAGGTACCCTTTTTTATATAATCGATAAAGAGAAGGATATAATTTCCTTTTTGCTAAATCTCCTGTTCCACCAAATATGGTAAAGAGAGCTTTCTTTTCTGTATTCATGTACTGTAACCACTCCTTCAATCGATATATACTAGTCTTTAATATTTTCCTTAAAAAGGATTATCTACTGTATTATACAAGTATATGATAGAGGAATCAATTTTTCTTGTTTATTTATTTAAAGGAAGATGAGGAAAGAAAAGCAAAAAATAACTTTTAAAAAACTAACTAATCAATAATAAAGTGAACGAACTAGTTATCCAGAATATAATAGGATCATTAAAAAATCAATAATTCATTAACGGAGCAAGTGGAATTATGTTATAATATAACAGATGCAAAAGAGTATCGATAGAAAAGAGGCGTACGAATAGATGGAACATACATTTGAAAGATTTAATATTCAAACATTTTTAATAGAAGCAATTAACGAAATAGGCTTTACACAGCCTACAGAAGTGCAAGAAAAACTTATTCCAGCCATAAAAAAAGGGAAAAGTGTTATTGGACAATCCCAAACGGGTTCAGGTAAAACACATACCTTTTTGTTGCCTTTAATTGATGGCATTGATCCTGCTAAAAAAGAAGTTCAAGTTGTAATTACTACACCAAGTAGAGAATTAGCTGAACAAATATCTAAAGCTGCTTTACAATTAGTGGAAAATGCACCAGAAAAAATTAATATTCAAACTTATGTTGGCGGTACAGATAAAAAACGTCAAATAGCTAAATTAGCAGGGAAGCAACCACATATTGTTATTGGAACACCAGGTAGAATTTTAGATTTGATGAATGAAAAAGCGCTATTAATCTATACAGCACCTGTTTTAGTAATAGACGAAGCAGATATGACATTAGACATGGGATTCTTAGAAGACATTGATAAAATTGCTAGTAAATTACCAACAGAATTGCAAATGTTAATTTTCTCAGCAACTATCCCAAATAAGCTAAAACCTTTCTTGAAGAAATATATGGAGAATCCTCTATATGAGCAAATCCAACCGAAAGATATCATATCTACAAACATTGAAAACTGGCTTATATCTACTAAAGGACGCGAAAGAATTGATGTTATTTACGAATTACTAACAATTGGACAACCGTATTTAGTGATGATATTTGCTAATACAAAAGTAAAAGTAGATGAAATAGCAGATGGATTAAAATCAAGAGGAATAAAAGTAGCGAAAATACATGGAGATATCCCACCACGTGAAAGAAGACGTGTGATGAAACAAGTCCAAAACTTAGAGTACCAATTTGTTGTTGCAACCGACTTAGCTGCTCGAGGCATTGATATAGATGGTGTTTCTCATGTCATTAATGCTGAAATCCCTCGTGATTTAGACTTCTTCATTCATAGGGTAGGTCGTACGGGTCGTAAAGACTTAAAAGGAACAGCCATAACTTTGTATTCACCAAATGAAGAAAATTTAGTTATTGATATCGAAAAAATGGGTATCACTTTTGAGCCTAAAAGTATTAAACATGGAGAAATCGTAGATACTTTCGATCGTAAGCGCCGTGCTCAGCGTGAAAAGAAAAAAACAGAATCTCTTGATGGTGAAACGAGAGGAATGTTGAAAAAAGCTAAAAAGACGATTAAACCTGGATACAAGAAAAAAATGGGTCGAGTTATTAAAGCAAGTAATGTGAAAAAACGTCGTACAGAGCGTCGTACGCAAGCTAATACAATTAAAAAAGCAAATAAAGCAAGTAATAAAACTAAATAATTTTAAAAAAGCCGCTCACATTTTTATTATGTGAGCGGCTTTTTAGTTATTTTTTAATTATTTTTTCTTTTGGTATCTTCTTAATAGCTAAATAGTAGAAATAAATTGTTACAGCCAATGTTGCTTCTAGCTGCAAATAAGGAGTTAGTTGAAAACTATTTAATACAGCAAAGAAAACAGTAGGTAAAGTTGAAGCGAACAAAACAATTTTCCAATTGTCAGAAAAACGAAGAGAACGACGACTGAAGGTAGAGACTAAATTAGCAAAAACGGTATAAAGTAAATTGTAAATAATTACGATTAATAAACTAACTAGCCAAATTAAGATAAATGAGAAAATAAAAATTAGAATACTTACTCTTTTCATCCCTAAAAATAAGTCTTTAAAAAAAATATTATCTAAACCGTTCATTTTAGAATAAGATATATCACCTGGATAGCCTGGTGCACTAAGATAAAAACCCTCTTTAAGTAAGGCTAGTCCTACTGTTGTCCCAATAGTATTTTTTTTGACATCTTCTGGTGTCTGTTCTCCTGTAGGATCGAAAGTAAAAATAATTGAATCTGTCTGATAAATAAAGCTTTTAGTACCTTCTTCAGTTACTAACTTATCATCTTCTATTTTAAAAGAGGGCAATTGTTCGGCAATCTTTTGGCCATCTTTTTTAAAATCAGCGATTAATTTATTTCCCTGAATCCAAGTAGGAATAGCTGTTATAAACGAAAGGAATATCAGATACAGTATTATTTTTTTCTTACTCAAGCTACGTACAGCGCTTAATTTTTCTGGATTAAGAAAAGAGGCTTTCATTAAATTAAAAAGTTGAATATCAATCACTCCTATTACTATGATAAAATCGTTCTTTGTTATTGTAAGCTTTTCTAGTAGAAAACTCAATGTTTGGTCTAAATATGATCTGCTATAGAAAGAAAAAATAAACTTTTTATTTTAAATACAGGCAAAGATTTTGAGTTTTTTTATGAAAGGTGTTACATTTAGAAGGTAGGAGCTACACAAAAATAATAAACAAACGTGGAGGAATTTAATTATGGCTTATGAATTACCAGAACTACCTTATGCTTACGATGCACTAGTACCAACTATCGATGAGGAAACAATGCACTTGCACCACGACAAGCATCACAATGCTTATTTAACAAACTTAAATAAAGCAATTGAGAATTATCCTGAATTAGCAGGAAAAACAATTGAAGAATTAATTTCTAGTTTAGATACTGTACCTGAAGCCATCCGTACAGCTGTTCGTAATAACGGTGGTGGACATGTTAATCATAGCTTCTTTTGGACTATCCTTACGCCAAATGGTAGCAGTGAGCCAACTGGCGATTTGAAAGTGGCTATTGAAACAACTTTTGGTAGCTTAGATAAATTTAAAGAAGAATTTGCCGCTTCAGGAGCAGGACGTTTTGGTTCTGGTTGGGCATGGCTAGTATTAGATGGAGATAAGTTAGCTATTATGTCTACTCCTAATCAAGACTCACCATTAACAGAAGGAAAAACACCAATTTTAGGATTGGATGTATGGGAACACGCTTATTATTTAAATTATAAAAACGTTCGTCCAGATTACATCAAAGCTTTTTGGAATGTAGTCAACTGGGATGAAGCAGCAAAAAATTATGCGGCAGCAAAGTAAGGAATAAGAAAAACCCAAGAAATGACTAGTCATTTCTTGGGTTTTTTGTTTTATCTTTCTACCTAAAGTATTTGCGATAACTAAGGTTTGTATACTACTTAGAGTAAGCCCTTTTAGTAAATCAAGGGAAATGCCTACCTTTTCAAAAGTAGAAAAACTTAAATCTAACGCGTTTAAATTTGTTTGCATTAAACTTATTCCATTTAATTCACAGTGATTGAAATAAAGGTTCTTCCATTTTAATTCATAAAAATCATTTTTAATTAAAATCGTCTCTTTAAAACGTACTTGTTTTAAAGAGCTAATACTAAAAGAACTATAGTTAGCAAAACATCCTGAAAACAACACATCCATCAATGAGGATTCGGCGAAATTTGTACCAAATAACTTAGTATTTGAAAAATGAGTACGCTGAATAATTGACTCAATCATTTCAGTATTACTAATATCGCAATTATCAAAATAGATATTAATTAATTCTAATTGATAAAAAACACAATTTTTAAAATGAATATTTAAAAAAGATACATTTTTAAAACAAACTTTTTCAAAAAGAACTACCTGTAAGTGTGCAATCTTTAAAAATTACTCCAGTATAATAACTTTCTTCTTCTAATGATTCAAAATCACTAGGAGAAAGGTTAGAAGATAGTTTAGGTGCCTTAATCATTTGTCCATTAATCATTGCAATCGCATTTATTGTTAATTTTAATTTCTAGAAGATGTGAAATAGCTAATATGCCTGCTACAATAAATGTTAAAATAACACCTTCTTTTAACCAAGGAGGTTGATATTTTAAGCTTACTGAATGTATTCCTGGTTTTATTGGTACGACTAACAAACTATTTAAAGCTTTTTTAGTCTCGACAGGCACTCCATCTATCGAAGCAGACCAGCCTTTACTATAGGGAATAGAAGTAAAAAGAAGTTCTTGATCCGGTTGGATTGTAATTGTGCCTTGTATTAACGTATTACTTTGATTTTTAATAGTTAAATTATTTTTTTGAAGTTTTTTAATGATAGAAGAAAAAATATCTTGATCTAGCCGGTACAAATCAAAATTATTTAAAGAAAGTCTTGATTTTTTTAAAGCAATTTTAAATGTAATGGTATCATCTTTATTTAGATGTGCTAAATTTAAAACTAAAACATCACGGTAAGTAGGATACTGAGTATAGGGTATCCCATTTAGATAGAATGTCACATCCTCCTCCTTAATATTTGGGTCTAACGTTAAATAATAAGAATCGTTTGTTTTAGGCTTAAATTGAAAAGTGACAGATGCCTCTTCATTAAAAATTTGTTTTACATAAGACTGATTTTTAAAAGATTGAGTTACAGCAATATTTTGGTAAACAATTGTATCAAAATCAGCCGGAATAAATAGACTAGTCTTATTAGGAAGTCCAGCTAAGGAACGCATGATTGTTTCTTGAAATTGAATAGGTCTATTATTAGGTGGTTCAACGGTTAAGATATTTCTATCGCTACCAAATAAAATTGGAAGTGCATAAGGGTTTTCGTATATAACTGTTTTATCAGACTCTTTGAAAGGTAGATAGGCACGTAAGTCAGGTTTAGTCTGAATTAAAGAAAGCTGAAAATCGGGGTTAATTAGTTTGTTTTGTTTTTTTTCTTCTGATAACGGTAGCTTATTTAATAAGTTCGTTTCGTTCAGAGAGTTACGATAAAGTTCATTTTGTTCGCTAATGTAGTATTTAATTCCCAGAAACGAATCCGTAAGTAAGGTTCCATTTGAGTATGAGACAAAACCATCACCAACAGGTAATCCAAGTTGGCCAAAAAACTTGGGCATTTCTTTTTCAAAAGTAGAACTAAAATGGGAAACACTTGGGTAGTTAGTTTGAAAGCTGTCATTTTTTGATCTAGAAAATGTTTTTTCGATTCTATAAAAACCAGTATCTCTATCTTCGATACTTGAAATATCAGTATTTAATAGGTGTTGATAAGTTGAAAAAGAATTTTGCTTAACGTAACTTAAACGTGATAAATTTATTTGAGCATTTGTTCCCATTTCAACAATCGTTACTAAAAAAAATAAAAAAAGAAGCCACTTATAAGCTTGTGATTTTATAATAAGCATAAAAATAATGAGTAAGCTAAATACAATTGTTATTATAATTTGAATTGGTTCGATAAAATCATAGTCATTTTGATAAACGTTTATTCCAATTATTGCAAGTAAAATCACACTGAAAAAAGTTTCAAGAGGTCTTAACCCCTCCATTTTCATAAAACTTCTAAATCCATTTAGAATCATAAAAAAACAAACAACAAAAGAAAAGCGATAAGGATACCAAATTGGATACTGCAAAGCATGCCAGACAATATTAAAGGCTTTTAGATTCATCGAAACAATGAAAAAGAGCGTTAAAATTAAACCGAAAAATCTTTCACGTAAAGGAAAAGATTGATTAAAAAAATAAAAGCAAAAAGATAATAAAGCTAGGCTACCTATAAAAATATTTGGATATCCTGAAGGCATTTGTTCGAAGTTAAATGCTCCAATCATTAATTTAGATAACATTTCATGAAAAGGAAAGGAAGTTTCCCAATCAAATAATAATTTTGTGTAACTAGCTTTACTTTCTAGAAGAGAAAAAAAAGTAGGTAAAAGTAAAAAAGCACTTAAACCAGCTCCAAGTAGGGAATGCCAAAAAAATAATAAAACAGAAGATAGATTTAGTTTGATTTTTTTCATAAGCGACAGGTTAGAATCATAAGACATGCCCAATAAACGAAAGAAAAAATAGCCAATTAAAAAAAGACAAATCATATAAGCGATATAATAATTAGAGAATAAAGCTAGTGCTAAAAAAAGAGAATAAAGGAGACCTTTTTTTTCTGAGAGTAAGACTTCAATACCGTATGCAATGAGGGGTAAAAAAATAAGTCCATCAAGCCACATAATATTTAATTGATTGACAATCGTGTAGCCCATCAAAGCATAACTAATAGAGAAAGCGGCTAAAATAAAGCCATGTCCATTGAATGATTTTTTTAATAACCAACCAAAACTTAAGCCAGTTAGACTAATTTTTAGAATAGTTAAGCAGGTAATGGCCAAAGAAATTTGGTTTTGTGGGAAAATTAAAAAAATAAAATTAAATGGACTAGTTAAATAATAAGCCCATAGTCCTACCATATCTCCTCCTATTGATTTTGAAAAAGAATAAAAAAAACTGGAAGGATCTTCATAAAAAGTCTGTCGATAATACGAAAAGAAATCAACGTATTGTTGACCTAAATCTACAGTCATCAGAGAACTGTTTCCAAAAGGATAAACACCTTGTACAATATAAATTACAGATAGAATAATACAGGGAACAAAAAAAGCTAATAGTAAAGGCCACTGGTACTGTAAAAAATTTTTAATTGAAAGTTGCAATATAATCACCCCATTAAAATAAGTCGTAATAATACGTAGTTGTCTAACTAATAGAATAGCATAAATTACTAAGGAATGATTAAAATTTTAGTCATTCAATGGTTAATTTTGATACAATTTGTTACAATAGATAAAGTTAAGTCGGATAGGAAGGTGTCATATTGAAATCGAATAAAAAGAAAAGCAATAAGAAAAAGTCACATATTCCATTTCGTTTGAACTTGTTATTTTTCACTGTTTTTTTGTTATTTGCGGCTCTTATTTTACGTCTGGGCTATTTGCAAATTGTACAAGGAGAAGAATTTGAAACGCAAGTGCAACGGACAGAAACAACACTAGCAACAGGAACCGTTCCTCGCGGAGAAATTTACGATAGTCAGTATCGTAAATTAGTAGGAAATAATCCATTGCAGGCAATAACTTATACAAGAGGCAAGGGAGTATCTGCAAAAGAAATGGCAAGCTTAGCAAAAAAAGTAGCTAAGTATATAGCAATGCCGCATACAACACAATTAGAAATAGACGAAAAATTCGATTTATCTAAAAGAGATTTACAAGATTTTTGGATTGCACTAAATGAAGCAAAACTAAACAATCGCTTATCAAAAAAGGAATTAGCTTCAACCGGATCAGAGTTTTATCAAAAGCAAATTAGCTACGTAACGAATGAGGATATTCAGTTTACAGATGAAGAAAAAGAAGCTGCGGCTATTTTTAAAAGAATGAATGGAGCCTATGCGTTATCCACTATCAATATTAAAAGTGAAAATGTAACCGATGAAGAAGTAGCTAAGGTCAGTGAAAACTTGTTAAGCTTACCAGGAGTAGATACAGGAACGGATTGGGTCAGAACTTATCCCCAAGGCAACATGTTAGAGAGTATTTTGGGAAGTGTTACAACTGAATCAAAAGGTTTACCAGAAAATAAAGTAGCTACTTATCTTGCGAAAGGATATGCTAGAAATGATCGTGTAGGTAGTAGCGACTTAGAATTAGAATACGAACAAGTCCTTAGTGGATCAAAATCTAAAGCTGCTACAGAAACTAATCAAAAAGGTGATATTGTTAACTCTGTTCAAAGTTATGTCGGAAAAAAGGGTGACAATCTTGTTTTAACTATAGATATGAACTTCCAAAAAATAGTTGAAGATATTGCCTATCAGTCTCTTGCACAAAATCGGCAAGGTCTAAATGATAGAGTATACGTCATTGCATCTGATCCTAATACAGGTGAAATTATGGCTATGACAGGACAAAAAGTAAATCCAAAAACAGGTGATATAGAAGATCATGCTCTAGGCACTATTAATACAGCCTATGTAATGGGCTCTACTGTTAAACCTGCAACGGTATTGGCTGGATATATGGATGGAGCACTAACACTTAATGACAACACACTTGTTGATGAACCATTAAAATTTCCAGGTAGTAACACAATCAGCTCTGTTTTTAACAGAGGTGGAAGTATAGCTTTAAATGATATTACTGCAATAGAACGCTCATCAAATGTTTATATGTCTAAAATTGCGATGCGCATGGGCGGACAATTTTCTTACATTCCAGGATTAAATTTAAAAATCGACGGAGACGAAGTAATTAAAAAATTAAGAGGATATTATGGACAATTTGGCTTAGGGCTTAAAACAGGAATTGATTTGCCAAATGAAGGAATAGGATTTGTAGGTGAAGATATTACCGGTGTGCAACCGCTCTTCTTCTCCTTTGGTCAATACGATACGTATACTCCCATTCAAATGAATCAATATGTTTCTACTATTGCTAATGGTGGAAAACGTATTGCACCAAGAATTGTCGACGAAATAAGAGGAACAGATGAAAAAGGAAATCTGGGTGCTATAGAGACTCAATTAGAGTCTAACATCTTGAATACTGTTAATGTTGGAAAAACAGAGTTTAGTCGTGCCCAAGAAGGAATGTATCAAGTAGTAAATGGAGCTAATGGTTCAGCTAGAACAGCATTTGTTGGTGCAGAATACGTAGCTGGTGGTAAAACCGGAACAGCTGAAGCTCCTTATGATGGGCCAATTGAAAGCAGCAAAGGATCAAAGGTTGAAAATCGGACTTTTATTGGATACGCGCCTTTTGATAATCCTGAGATTGCTGTTACAGTAGTGGTTCCTTATCTACCTTTACTTAATACGAGTAGAGAAAACACTGTTATTGCACGGCAAGTTTTAGATGCTTATTTCAGAGTAGGAGCTTACAAAAATTTAGATTCAAAAGACGTAGCAGAGGAATAAAAAAACTAACTCGTTTAGCCCAGTGATAGGCTAGACGAGTTAGTTTTTTTAACGTCCCATTAAAACATTGGCAATTTGTTCATAATTCATTTCACTAGTAAGCTCATAGCTACCTGGTCTAATAAATGAAATATAATCATTTTGTTCAAGAAAATTTTCGAATTCGGTAGAATCTTTAATGATGCCTTGATTTTTAACTTGTTCTACTGCAATACTACCTGGATCGCCATCATTTACAACAATAGTCGCTTTTGTCACAACAGGTTTTGCTGGTTTTTCTACTGGTTTCTCTACTGGTTTTTCTTCCGATTCAACAGCAGCAGAGCTCGCTGCGTTTTCTTTAGTAAGCTCAGCAACTTCTGTTTCGGCTAATAACTTTTCGTATTTCTCTTTATATAATAATTCTTCTTCCTCATTTGGTTTTGTTGTCTCAATAGCAACTGAGTCTTTAGTAGTTGACTGGGATTCGTATATAAAAGAGCGATACCCTGAAAGAACAATAGCGGAAATTAAGAAACCAAGTGCTAAAAAACGTAATGCTGGTTTACTCATATAAAAACTCCTTTTCCTTATTTTTATTTTTCATCAATGTATTCATCTATGACAACATTAATAGTTGCTTTAGATAATCTTGTTTGATTTGCAATATCTTCGGTAGAAACTCCTTGTGTATAAAGAGTGATAACGTGCTTTTTAAGAACATCGTGAATTTTCACTGATGTAGTCTTTTCTTCCGTATGAATATTTAACTCTTTTTCAAGAATAGAAATGCGGTTTTTTAATCCGTAAATATCTTGTAATAATTGTAGAGAAAGTTCTTCAAACTCCTCTTTTATTGCTTCGCCATTATCTTTTTTATAAAAAGACCATCCAATTAAAGCAACGGCAATGACTAGCAAGATAATAACTATTATCCATAAATCCACTATTTTCACCTCTTTTATTTAAACTTTGATATAATTTTAACATATTTCACTTTATAAAAGTAGGTTGTTAAAAAAATAATTTTATTAACAAATTTTAATGACGTAAAGTAAAAAAACTTTACATCTTTTAAAAAAATACTAGCATGTTTCAAAAAAAAATGCTATGATATTTAAGTCAGAAGTTTACGAAATGTAACTTCAACTATTGTTTATTGCTTGGAGGGAAAATCATGCGTGTAAATATCACATTGGAATGTACAGAATGTAAAGAACGTAATTACATCTCAAAGAAAAACAAACGTAATAATCCGGATCGTGTAGAATTTAAAAAATATTGCCCTCGCGAACGTGTTGTTACTTTACATCGTGAAACAAAATAACAACAGAATTTCTGTTGTTTTTTTTGTTTCATAATAAGTTTAAAAAAATAGTGAAAACGCAGGAATATTATATTCTTAGCGTTTTTTCTTTTTAGGAGGAAAAGCGACTATGGAGAAAAAAGAAATCAGGAATCAGGTTATTAATCTACTTATAAACTTAGATAATGAGCAAAAAGTAAATCAAGAAGAAATTTTGATCAAAACATTATTTGGTACTTCCGAGTGGGAAAAAGCAAAGGTTATTGCGCTAACGATGGCACAAAAATTAGAGTTAGATACTAGTAAGATAATAGAAAAAGCTTGGTCAGAAGATAAAGTTGTTGTCATTCCTCGTACTAAGAAAGATAGAAAAATGGATTTTGTTGTTTACAAAAAAGATACACCGATAGAGGTGTCTTCTTTTGGGCTTAAAGAACCTGCTCGTCATTTGATTGCTACTTCAAGGTCAGATATTGATTTAATTATTGTTCCGGGAGTTGCTTTTTGTGAAGCTGGATTTAGAATAGGATTTGGCGGCGGATATTATGATCGTTTTCTAGCAAATTATGAGGGGAATACTGTCTCATTAGTCTTAAATGAACAACAAGTAGAACTATTTAAGGCTGATTCTTTTGACATCCCAGTCAAGCTTTTAGTCACAACTAAAAAGATTATTCGCACAATAAAGTAAAGCAAACTTTGATTGATTTACTCCTAAGCAGACAAAAGGCTTGTCTACTTAGGTTTTTTATTTTAAAATATCAGTATTAACCTTACTTTTAAGTTGTTTAGACTATTTTTTGAAAAAAAGAGCTCGAAAGGAATACGAACGTTACTTATCTTCTTAACATAAATGGTTTATTTATATGCTATAATTAGGTGATAGTTTCTTTGAAAATATAATTTTTTTTTTTGTTATTGGACTGTTAGAGACCAAAGATTGGAGTGAAGTTATTGGATTACCAGACACAAATGAAAATAAAACGTTTTTTTAGACAGCCATTAGTGACTTACTTTTTTTTAGGTGCACAAATTCTGTTATTTATTCTAATGACTTTTAATGGAGGAAGTACAAATACAAATACACTAATTGAATATGGAGCGAAATTCAATCCTTTTATTGTATGGGGACAGTGGTGGCGTCTAATTACACCTATGTTTTTACATATAGGCTGGATGCATTTGCTAATTAATTCTGTTATTTTATATTTTCTAGGTATTGAATTAGAGAATTATTTTGGACATTGGCGTTTTGTGTTAATTTATTTATTAAGCGGTTTTGCTGGTAATGTAGCAAGTTTTGCATTTAACGATTCTATTTCGGCTGGAGCAAGTACAGCAATTTTTGGATTATTTGGTGCCTCCCTAGTATTAGGCAAACTTTATCCATACAATCCTGCCATTCAACAAATGGCGCGTAACTTTTTAACCTTAGTCATTATTAATTTAGTTTTTGGTGTTTTTGATTCTTCTACTGATTTATTTGGCCATATAGGCGGTTTTGTCGGAGGCTATCTTATTTCAACAGCAATTAGTGTCAAAGAAACATCATCAACACTATTAAAAAAGAGAGTATCGTACGCTGGATTATTTCTTTTATCCATTGGTTTGATGATTGCTTTAGGTTATTGGAAAGTTCAATTAGTTTTATGATACAAGGTGGTGGTTTTTTTGAGGGCGCTCTACGATGTCCAGCAAATTTTAAAGAGATTTGGTACTTATATCTATGTTGGGAAAAGAATGTGGGATATTGAGTTAATGATGATTGAATTAAAAAAGATTCACAGCCAAGGGTTAATCGAAGACAGCGAATACTTTAAAGCGCTTATGATTCTTAAAAAAGAACACCAAATAGAAATAGAGAAAGAAAATGAAAAATAATGGAGGACAAAGAGATGTCAAAAAAATTAATTGGAATTGATTTAGGTGGAACAACAGTTAAGTTAGCAATATTAACTGAAGCAGGAGAAATTCAAAAAAAATGGAGTGTTCTGACAGATATATCTGAAGAGGGTTCTAAAATAGTTCCATCTATTATAGATTCGATTAATGAGCACATTAATCGTTACAACATGTCAAAAGATGATTTTATTGGGATTGGAATGGGTTCGCCAGGAACAGTAGATCGAAAAAATGGTACCGTAGTAGGTGCGTATAATTTAAATTGGAAAGTGATGCAGCCAGTTAAAAAACTAATAGAATCAGGTATCGGTATTCCTTTTGCGATTGATAATGATGCAAACGTAGCAGCTCTTGGTGAACGTTGGAAGGGTGCAGGAGAAAATGAAGACAATATGGCCTTTTTAACTTTAGGAACGGGAGTTGGTGGCGGAATCGTAGCAGGAGGCGTTCTGCTACATGGTATCGTTGGTGCTGCTGGTGAAGTAGGGCATATTACAGTTGAACCTGAAGGGTATGCCTGTACTTGTGGAAAAAAAGGGTGTCTTGAAACCGTTGCAAGTGCAACCGGAGTCGTTCGTTTAGCACGCGATTTTGCAGATAAATATGCTGGAGAGTCAAAATTAAAATTAGCCATTGATGATGGTCAACTTGTAACGGCTAAAGATGTATTCGACTTTGCTAAAAAAAATGATGAGTTAGCATTAATTATTGTAGATAAAGTGGCTTTCTATTTAGGCTTAGCATGTGGAAATATAGCGAATATTTTAAATCCTTCTACAATAGTAATTGGCGGCGGTGTATCTAATGCAGGTCAATTCTTAATTGATAAGATTCGAAATTATTTTGACACATTTACCTTCCCTGCAGTTCGAAATAGCTGTGAAATTAGGTTAGCACAACTAGGAAATGATGCTGGTGTTATCGGTGCAAGTTCATTAATAAAAGAAATAGTATCTAAAAAAATAACTTTTTAAAAAATTAAATAAAAAAATTATTTTAAAGAAAAGAAGACTGTACCTAGAAAAGTTAGGGTGAAAAACTAACTTTTCTAGGTATAGTTTTTTTACTAATAGTTAAAACGAGCTAAAGAAAAAAGGCTGTGCTATAATTAGCTATAGCATTTGAATAAGGAAAGAGGTAAGTACCATCCAGCTTATTAATAAAAAGAAACAAAAGGTGATAACATGAAAATAACTATATCCACTGTGATGAAATCAGCGTTAACATTGTCCTTTTGCGCCTTTTTTCTAGTTGGTTGCAACAAAGTATCCACTACTCCTGAAGAAAAAAAGAAAGAACTAGTTCTACATGAACTTCCTCTTGAATATGAAAGCTTTAGAAAAATCGTCGGATGGGTATCCGATGAAGAAGTTCTTATTCATGCAGGAGAAGGAAATGAAGATACGTTGTATCTTTTTAATTTATTTAATGGCGAAATGGCGATTTTATACGAAGCTGACGCAATTATATTAACAGCAGTCATATCTACTGACCAGCAAAAAATATTTGTTCAAACAGTTAACGATGAAAATCGAGAATTAAAAATAATGACTCTTTCGGGGACAATTGAGCAACAAACGACTATTAAGACAAATGGTTATTTAAATATAAACTGGAATCCTGTTAATCAAGATAACTTGTTCATTTCTTACTACAAACAAGAACAAGAAATGATTGTACAAAATTGGGATATTAATACCAACAAAATAACGAATGTAGAATCTAGTTCACTGACGCCTGTTTGGTATTCAGCAAATCTCTATTTATATGTAGATAATTTAAATGATTTCTCATTGCAGACTGGAGAATTATATATGGGGGATATTCGTACAAACAAAGTGACTCCAATTAGAAGCCAAGTAACAAATTTTTATTTAAATAATGATACTTTCATTACATTTTCACCATCTGATTTTAGCGAAGATGAGTTGTTACTAAATAGGCAATACCCGTTTATGGTAGATAATGGTTTTGTAACTATTCCAAAAGTTTCAATGAATGATCGTTTAATTTTTCCATATCTAACTCAATCAAGTAGAGAACAAGCTATTTATGGGATAACTTCTAAAGAACCAACGCAATTAGAAGTAAATTCGGGGGAATTTCAGCTTAGTAAATTTAATTTTGATTCTCAAAAAAGTGAGCCTATTATTGACTTACCTGATAACGCTCCTATTAGTATTTCAAAAGATGGGAATTATTGTTTATATGGTTGGCGCTATGAATATATGATCGATTTAAGGGAAAAAGAATTGTATCCTTTGACTGAAGCTGAATAATTTTTTGTGATCGAATCAACTTAATCTTTTTTGAAAAAATACTAGTAATAAACGCTTCTCTTGTGTACAATTATCCATGTGACTATGAGATGAGAGGGGTACTATGAATTGAATATTAACGTTATACTAAATGCTGTTTTACTAGTTGTTGTGATTATTTGGGGAGGCTATGAACTTTTCCAATATTTTAATCGTAAACGTGCATCAGTAGAATTAACTGAAGAAGAATTTAAAAAAGAAATGCGAAGAGTCCAATTAATAGATGTACGTGAAAAAAGTGATTTTGATGCTGGACATATTCTTGGAGCTAGAAATATTCCCTATTCTTTGTTTAAAACCAGAATGGTTGAAATTAGAAAAGACCAGCCAGTCTATCTTTATGATCACAACAAGACACTAAGCAGTAGAGCAGCTGTTAAACTGCATAAAATTGGCTACACGGAATTATACCGACTAAAAGGCGGTTTCCGTGATTGGACAGGTAAAACTAAAAAACATAAATAAATAAAAAATCGTCTCTTTTTAAAGAGACGATTTTTTTATCTGTTTAGAGAAACAATTTAATCTTCATCTTTAATATTACTGTCTTCTGGTAATGATTCGTTCAAGTAGTTTTGTATTTCTATTTTGTATGCTTCTAATGATTTCAAATAGAGATTGAATTGCTGTTTATTAACTAAAAGTTTTTCGCCATCTGATACAGTACGGATTTGTGTTTCACGAACTAGGCGATAAATTTCCGAAATTTCAGTACCTAAATAATCTGCAGTTTCTTCAAGTGTTAGATATATACGAGGTCCCTCCGTTCATTCTTTATTTGTCTATTTTACGCTAAATTTGAAATAAACACGAGGAAAGACTTTACTATTTATATTTAAGCATACTGAATTTCCATGCTATTATGTTACAATAGGAATGTTATCCTTCATTCTGTTTTTTAATAATCTAATCGATATTTTTTTATCGTTTGAGATTTTTATTGCTCAAAATAATACGTTGAATTAGTTGTATAAAAAGAATGATTTTTATTTAAAATTGGTAAATATAGAGCTTTCTATAGAGGGGAGAGTGCGAGCTGTCTATTAAAAAATCTTATAGTTAAATTTTTTTAAACGGCATAAAATTATGGAGAAAACTAAAATTATTGCTCATCGCGGAAGTAAAGGCACTCATCCTGAAAATACACTGATTGCTTTTGAAGAAGCTATCCGAGTAGGCAGCGATGGGATTGAGTTGGATGTTCATCTAACTAAAGATAGCAAAGTAGTTGTCATACACGATGAAACTGTAAATAGAACAAGTGATGGAAAAGGACTAGTTCGAGATTTTTCTTTAGAAGAATTGAAACGATTAGATATGGGTAGTTGGTTTGATTCAGCGTGTAGAATATGTACTATCCCTACTTTGCAAGAGGTGGTTGAGTTATTAAATAAACACTCATTTAAAGGTCTACTGAATATTGAATTTAAAACAAATAAATACCCTTATCCAAGTATTGAAAAAAAAGTATTAGAGATACTTTCAAAACAATCAAATTCTTTTTCAATTGTGTTTTCAAGCTTTAATTATCAGACTCTTATTCGGTTAAAAAAAATAGAGGATAAAGTTCAAATTGCTTTATTATTTAAAGGTACTGGCAAGAATAAAATGATGTTGGACCAGGATGTTCCCATTGAAATGTGGCATTCTGATTTAAAGTGGTTTAAAAATACTTATTTAAGTGAAGGATTCAAAATACCCATCCGACTATGGACAATCAATAACGAGGAAGATTTAGCCTATTGTTTTGATAAAAAAGTAGCTGGGATTTTCACAGATTTCCCTGAAAAAGCTCTTACTATTCAAAAAAAGAGACAACCAATTAGGCCTAAATTGATTGCGATTGTCGGGCCTACTGCAGTTGGAAAAACTAGTTTAAGTATTGAGTTGGCAAAAGAATACAATGGCGAAATTATTAGTGGAGATTCCATGCAAATTTATAAGAAGTTAGATATTGGTACGGCAAAAGTATCTTTAGTTGAACAAGATGGAATAGTTCATCATTTAATTGATGAAGTTTCTGTTAATAGCCGTTATTCTGTATCTGATTTTCAAAAAAAAGGCAGGCAATTAATTTACGATAGTATAGCTAGAGGTAAAACTCCGATTATAGTAGGCGGAACAGGTCTTTATATAGAGTCTATTTTATACAATGTCAGCTTGGGTGGTACAGGCGAAAGTGATTTAGATTTTCGTGCCAGAAAAGAATATGAAGCACAAAAATCAGGAGTGCAACATCTTTGGAATGAACTTGAAAAAATAGATCCAGTATCAGCAAAGATGATTCATGCAAACAATGTTAGACGCGTTATTCGTGCATTAGAAGTTCATCATACAACTGGAATTCCTTTTTCTGACTATCAAGAAGAGCGCGAAGAAAAAGAGTTGTTGTTTGATGTGAAAATAATTGGTTTAACCACTGAACGTTCTATCTTATACAATCGAATCAATCAACGTGTCCATAAAATGATGGAACAAGGTCTTGAATCAGAGGCAAGATGGTTATATGAGCAAAATATTCAGGATTCTCAAGCGATGCGAGGAATAGGCTATAAAGAATGGCTTCCATATTTTGAAAACGAAGGTACGATTGAAGATGTGATTACTGAAATTCAAAAAAATTCGAGAAGATATGCTAAAAGACAATTAACTTGGTTTAGAAATCGTACAAAAAATGTTAGTTGGTGGGATTTAGTAAATGAACCAGAATCAAAAGCAAAATTGAAACAAGAAATTGATTGTTTTTTGATATAAAAAGAAAGGCAGGTTATAAAAATGGAAACAAAGAAGGAACAAGAAAAAGTTATCTTAGTTGGAGTTCAAACGAGAGAAACAGATTCTGATTTTAATTACTCCCTAAATGAGTTAGCTCAATTAACAGAAACGGCTTTAGGTAAAGTTGTTGGGATATTAACACAAAAAAGAGAGCGTGTAGACTCTCGTACATTTTTGGGTAAAGGAAAGCTAGAAGAGTTGGTTCATCTAGTTGAAGAAACAGAAGCTGACGTAGTAATTTTCAACCAAGCTTTAACTCCTAGTCAAACTAGAAACATTCAAGAGTCAATAGATATAAAGATTATTGATCGAATTCAGTTAATTTTAGACATCTTTGCTATGCGTGCTAAGAGTAAGGAAGGAAAATTGCAAGTTGAGTTAGCTCAGCTTCAATATATGTTGCCACGTTTAGCAGGACAGGGAATAAATCTATCTCGTCTAGGTGGAGGTATTGGAACAAAAGGTCCTGGTGAAACAAAATTAGAAACAGATCGTCGTCATATTCGTGACCAAGTCAATGATATCAAAAAAACGTTAAAAGAAACTGAAAAACACCGTAATAGAAGTCGGACACAACGTAAAGAAAGTGGTGTATTTCAAATTGGGCTAATTGGATATACTAATGCGGGGAAATCGACCCTATTAAATGCTCTTACTCAAGCAGATACACACGAAGAAGACCAATTATTTGCTACCTTAGATCCTTTAACAAGAAAACTTTTGCTACCAACAGGTACGAAGGTAACATTAACCGATACTGTTGGATTTATTCAGGATTTGCCAACCGAACTAATAGAAGCCTTTCAATCAACTCTAGAGGAAACACGTAATGTTGACCTATTATTACATGTCGTTGATTCTGCAGCTGAAAATATGGTTGGGCATGAAAAAACAGTTATAAAATTATTAAAAGACCTAGATATGGATCATATTCCACTTTTAACCGTCTACAATAAAAAAGATTTAGCTGATCCGTTTTTTTCACCTGGGCTGTTTCCAAATATTGTAATGTCAGCGAGAAATATGACCGATGTAACTAATTTACTAGATGAGATTGTAAGTCGAATGAAAACGATTATGGTTCGTTATCAAATGACTATTAGTGTTTCTGAAGGACAACTATTAGTTCGTTTAAAACAAGAAACAATCGTAACGTCAGAAGAATATATAGAAGAAGATAATCATTATCTCGTTAAAGGATACATGAAAAAGGATTCCAAATGGAATGGAGAGAATCAATTAAAATGAGTTGGAATAGCCAATATGATACATCATTAAATAATCGAATAAAAAATATAGAAGAAATGATTAAACCTGTCCACGAACAGATACATGAAAATGCTCTAGCTAATCAGTTTAAAGTATTATCTAGTTTTAGAGATAAAAAAGTGACAGAACAAAATTTCAATCCTTCAACAGGCTATGGCTATGATGACTATGGCCGAGATATTTTAGAAGAAGTTTATGCAGATGTATTCAAAGCAGAAGCAGGACTTGTTCGACCACAAATTATCTCAGGTACACATGCAATAGCAACAGCTTTATTTGGCATTATGCGTCCAGGTGATGATTTATTGTATATTACGGGAACACCTTATGATACTCTGTTAGAGATTGTTGGTGTGACTGGAAAAGGGATTGGATCTTTTAAAGAATACCAAATGGGTTACGACTATGTTGAACTATTAGAAGATGGAAGTGTTGATTTAAAACGAGTAAGAGATAAAATGACAGAAACAACTAAGATGGTAGCTATCCAACGCTCGCGTGGTTATGCAGATCGTCCATCCTTTACAATCAAAAAAATTGAAGAAATGATTCAGTTCGTCAAATCCGTTAATCCATCAGTCATTGTTTTTGTCGATAATTGTTACGGTGAATTTGTTGAACAAAAAGAACCAATAGAAGTAGGAGCCGATTTAATGGCGGGTTCATTAATTAAGAATCCAGGTGGCGGTTTAGCCAAAACAGGTGGGTATATTGTTGGTAAATTAGATTTAATTGAAGCGTGTGCTTATAGATTAACTTCTCCTGGAATTGGTCGTGAAGCAGGTGCATCTTTGTATAGCTTACAAGAGATGTATCAAGGCTTTTTCATGGCTCCTCATGCTGTTGGTGAAGCTTTAAAGGGAGCTGTCTATACAGCTGCTCTTTTAGATTCATGTGGGATAGAGAGCTTCCCTAAATGGAATGATGAACGGACAGATTTAATTCAAATGATTTCGTTGAATGATAAAGAACGGATGATTCAGTTTGCACAAACAATCCAAAAATATTCTCCAATCAACGCTCATGTAACTCCAGTCGATGCGTATATGCCTGGTTATGAGGATGATGTAATTATGGCTGCAGGAACATTTATTCAAGGATCCAGTATTGAATTAACGGCAGATGGCCCTATTCGTCCACCTTATACATTATATGTTCAAGGTGGTTTGACTTACGAACATGTTAAATTAGCTGTTAGTTCAGCAGTTTCAGAGTTATTTTTTAAAAGATAAGTCAAATAATAGAAAAAATACGAATGCTGATGACTACTTTTGTGTTTATCAGTATTTTTTTAATTTTTCCTTACTTAGCTACAGCTAAAAAACTAACATGTGCATGTTAGAAAAATTTTGACATTCTTTTTGAGCATTGTTACAGTAGTAAACGAAGAAAATAAAAAAGTTGCACGATGAAAGGGCGAGTTTTTAAATTATGAAAAATTTTACTAGAGAAGAAATCGTAACAAGTGCAAAAGAAAATAATGTTCGTTTTTTACGTTTAATGTTTACTGATATTGATGGAACGGTTAAGAACGTTGAAGTACCTATTAGCCAGTTAACTAAGGCGTTAAATAATGAAATGATGTTTGACGGTTCTTCAATTGATGGTTTTGTTCGAATTGAAGAAAGCGATATGTTCTTGTATCCAGATTTAGGTACATGGTTAATTTTTCCTTGGGAAATTGGTAATGGAAAAGGCAGTGTTGCTCGTTTGATTTGCGATATTTATAACGCTGATGATACGCCATTTTCTGGTGACCCACGAACAAATTTAAAACGCGCCTTAAAAGAAATGGAAAAAATGGGCTTTAAAGAATTTAATTTAGGACCTGAACCTGAATTTTTCTTATTTAAACTCGATAAAAATGGGAAACCAACATTAGAACTAAATGATAACGGTGGGTACTTTGATTTTGCTCCAACAGACTTAGGTGAAAATTGCCGACGTGAAATTGTATTACATTTAGAAGATTTAGGTTTCGAAATTGAGGCAAGTCATCACGAAACAGCTCCAGGACAACATGAAATTGACTGGAAATACGCAGATGCTCTTGAAGCATGTGATAACATTCAAACTTTTAAATTAATCGTTAAAACAGTAGCTCGTGAACATGGCCTACACGCTACATTTATGCCAAAACCTTTAGAAGGTGTAAGTGGCTCTGGTATGCACTTTAATATGTCTTTATTTAATGAAAATGGCAATGCTTTTTACGATGAGTCAGATAAATTAGGACTTAGTAAAACAGCGTATCAATTTTTAGCTGGAATAATCGATCACGCTTTAGCTTATACAGCAATTTGTAACCCGACTGTCAATTCTTATAAGCGACTAATTCCAGGCTATGAAGCTCCCGTTTATGTGGCTTGGAGCGCACGCAATCGTTCGCCTTTAATTCGCGTACCAAGTTCTCGTGGAATGTCTACACGCTTTGAATTACGTAGTGTTGATCCTAGTGCAAATCCATATCTTGCTTTAGCTGTTTTATTGAGATCAGGTTTGGATGGAATCAAAAACGAAATGGTTCCAGCAGAGCCTATCGACCGTAATATTTACCGTATGACAACTGAAGAAAGACACGAAAAAGGAATCATTGACTTGCCATCTACTTTACACAATGCTTTGAAGTATTTAGGTAAGGATGAGATAGTAAAAGATGCTCTTGGACCTCATATCTATAATAGTTTTGTAACATCCAAAAAAGTAGAGTGGGCAGCTTACCGCGAACAAGTTTCTGAGTGGGAACAAGAAAAGTATATGACTCTTTATTGAAAAATATTTTTTAAAAAGTAATTTTACTACCTAAAAAAGAAATAACCTGATAAAGGTTGTTTCTTTTTTTAGGTATTTTTCAAATGAAAAGTTCAATGTCAGAACTTGTGACATAGAAGTAAATGAATGATTGACAGCAGAAAAAAATATTGCTATTCTTAAAAAGTAAGTTGGGAGGATCAGACAATGAGAGAAAAAGAGCTAAGACGTTCGATGGCCGTTTTTACAATTGGAACGGTTATGAAATTAACGGATTTGACCGCTAGACAAATACGATACTATGAGGAACAAGATTTAATACATCCAGAAAGAAATGAAGGCAATCGCAGAATGTTTTCGTTAAATGATGTTGATGCACTTCTTGAAATAAAAGATTATATAGCTGAAGGAATTAATATGGCGGGTATTAAACGAATCTATGAATTTAAAAAAGTAGAAAAGCCATTGACTAATAATAAACAAAAAAACAATCCTGCCTTAACCGATGACGATGTCAGACGTATTTTACATTCAGAGTTTCTATCTATTAGTGGTTATAATCCTGGTAACAAGTCTAATCTTATTGATCCCAATCGTTTTTTTTAAGTTAAAAAATTTTATTTAAGGATACAAATTTAAAAATTAAAAAAATAATTATACATTTAAAATCACTAGTGTTGCATGAAACATTATTTGTTTTATAAATTTGTTTATATTATTCCAATAGACGAAAAAAGTCCTTTATACTGAACTCAGATGACTCATCCAAGACCAATAAAAAGGGCCTAATTTATGGATAAGTATAAAATAATTCTGCTTTTAATAAATGGTTTTCTTCCACTAAGTTAGATTGTTTACCAAGCCCTATTCAAAAAAATTTGATTTTGATAAATACCATAAGAAACTTAGTTTCTTTAGAACTCTTCAACGTTTTCACTTAACCAAAATCTTTATCAAGGGGCTGATTTTCATAAAACAAAATTAGGAGTTAAGCTTCATTTAAAACTCTGCTTTATGGATAATGAGCCTCTTTGCCCAGATGATTTTACGTTGACTAACGCCGTCGAGCACGATACAAGTCAGTTAGAAGTATTGATTAAACAACCTGAAGCGACTGATGTGTTTGATCACGGAGACCTTGATTTTAAAGGGTTAGACACGATGCACTGGCAGGGCGACTTCTTTGTGACAAGAATCAAAAAGAATGCAAAAGTTCGTGTTTTAGAACCATTAGTAGCTTCCAAAAGTGAGTCCATTCTCAGCGACCAAATGGCCGCATTAGGTGATCAGAACTCTCTAATGTCTAGATTTCGTTTAGTAGCTGTTCAAGATAAAAAGGGGGAAACTCTTCAGGTTATTACAAATCGTTTTGACTGCTCCCCTACTGATATTGCAGAAATGTATCAAGCAAGTTGGCAAATAGAACGGTTCTTTAAGCCTATTAAGCAACACATGACGATTAAAAAGTTTTTTTCGAGAAGTGAAAAAGGGGTTGTCAATCAATTGGCTTTAGCCATGATTGCCAGTTTTTTAACCTATTTGATTAAGTTGAAAATAAAAAGTAAACAGTCTGTTTTTTAAATCAAACGATTTTTTCGTTATCTGTTATTTCAACCGACAGAAGAAGGGTTTAACCTTTTGATACCGACTTAGATCTTTAAAGAAAGGGTGTTAGTCGGTAACGGAATCAATTGAAGAAGCAAAATTTTCTGGAAATAGTCATCTCTTGCGTAAGAATTACCTTTTTTTGCCTTTTTTCAGAAAAATAAGAAATTAGGTCAATCAAACTATGTTTATACAACACTAGTGATTTTAAATAAATTCTATGGAAAGAGGTAAATGAAATGGACTCAATACTTATCTTATTTGAAAAACGTATTCGAGATAACAAAAGTTTAACTCCAAAAATGATAGATATTCTTAAAGCAAGTTTAGAATTATTTTCTTGTAAAGGCTATTCAAATACTTCGACAAAAGATATTGCAAAAGCTGCCAACGTAGCAGAAGGAACAATCTTTAAACATTTTGGTTCGAAAGAAAACTTATTGTATGCAACGTTAATTCCTCTTTTAAAACACACACTAGCACAAGAGTGGAAAGACCAATTAGCTTTAGTCAAACAAAATATCGAAGCTTATCCTTTCCCGATTTTTTTGAGAGAAGTATTAGAAGAAAAAACAACCTATGCCGGAGATAATATCAAAGTCTTTAAAATTCTTTATATGGAGTTTATCTATCAAGAAGATATGCGTAAAAATCTTATGACGTTAATTCCAAAAGATATAGTTAAAGAAATAAATGAAGTATTAGATTATTATAAAAAGAAAAAGCAAGTTGTAAATTTACCGAATAAGGAACTATTTCGATTTCTTGCAGGAACCCTAATGACTTTTGTCATAACCGTCGAATTAATTCCTGCTACAGAGGAAGAGAAAGCATTAGAGATGGAAAATATGATTACCTTCTTAATAAAAGGACTGACTCCCGAAGCAATAACTTGACAATGAGAATCAATATAATTATAATTTTAGAATGACTAAATGAGTGATTGCTCACTTTGGAATAAACGGAAGGAATGATAAAATAATGGCTTTTTTAGAAGTAAAAAAATTGAACAAATATTACCCAATTGGAGATGACAAACAGTTCCATGCCTTGAAAGATGTTGATTTATCATTCGAAAAAGGTGAGTTAGTATCTATTATTGGAGAATCGGGTAGTGGAAAATCTACTTTGATGAATCTTTTTGGTGGACTTGATTCAAAATTTGATGGGGAAATTTTAGTAGAGGGAAAAAATATTGGGAGCTATACGGAAAAACAAATGGTGCAGTACCATAAAGAGAAAATAGGATTTGTTTTTCAAAGTTTTAATCTCGTATCTCATCTCTCAATTTTAGACAATGTCACATTAGCGATGACATTATCTAATGTAGACAAAGAAACTCGCATGGAGCGAGCAAAAACGATATTAGATCAATTAGGTTTGAAGGAACAGTACAATAAAAAGCCTGAGCAATTATCTGGAGGTCAAAAGCAACGTGTTGCTATTGCTAGAGCATTAGTAAATGATCCTGATATTATTATTGCAGATGAGCCAACAGGAGCGTTAGATTCCGAAACAAGCGAACAAGTTCTTGATATTATCCAACAGATTGCAAAAGGTGGAAAATTAGTAATACTTGTAACACACTCAGAGCGAGTAGCAGAAAGATCTAGCCGAGTTGTAACCATCGCCGATGGTGAAATTATAGACGATAAACAAACAGGACCTTTGAAAGAAGTAGAAACTAGCTTTAGTCTACGTTCACTTGATGAGAAACAGATAAATAAAAATTTATCTATTTTTTCAGCTATTCGAATGGCTCTTTTAAATATGAAAGAAAAATTAGGTAGAAATGTATTGATTGCATTAGGCGGCAGTATTGGAATTATGAGTATCGTTTTGATGTTATCTTTAGGTAGAGGCGTTAATGATTACTTAACCGAAACAATGAATGAGAATGTTAATCCTTTAGTTATTGAGGCGTCTATGACGGATGCAACAGAGTCTGAAAAAGCTAAAAAAGAACAAGAAGAAAAAGAAGCTGAAAAAAGTAAAATTAGCGAACCAGTCCCTGGTCTACCCGGAGAAAATAGTGCTGGCAGTCAAAATTCAGAAGTAGAGTTTGCTGGCCCACCAGGTACAGGAGCGAAGTTACCATTTGAAGAAGAAAATAGTAAAGAGCTTGAAGAAATTAAAAATGTTAAGAATGTTACAGAAGGATTTACTTCTTTTTCTTTCACTAAAAATGCAATAGAATTTGAAGATGAGAGCTATACGTATATGAACTTTGGTACTGTATCACCAGATATTACGTCTTCTAATATTATTTTTGGAGAATTACCTAAAAATAACGAGGTTTTAATTACAGAAGGTCTTGCAACAAGCATAAAAACTAATCCAGCTGATATGATTGGTGAGGAAATTAGTGTGAAAATTGATACTGGTGAGGATACATTAGAGAGTATGTATACGATCAGTGGTATCTTTAGCCCTGGAGACTCAGCTGGTCCAGCAGGCATCTTTGATTCTGTGTTTATGACGATGGAAACTTTTGAAGCTTTGAATAAAGAATCAGATAAAAATATAGAAGCAAATGTTCTTTATCTTACTTCTGAGTCTGAAGAATTTACAAAAGAAATTAAAAATCAAGTGAAAGAATTAGGTTACGCTGGTTCTTCTGCCGATATTCTGACAGATATTTTTAGTCAAATGTTAGATATCTTTACGTATATTCTAACGGGTGTAGCAGGTATTTCCTTGCTGGTATCTGCAATCATGATACTAACTGTTCTTTATATTTCTGTTGTAGAACGGACTCAAGAAATTGGTGTTATCAAAGCTATCGGTGGTCGTAGAAAAGATATTAGAAGAATATTTGTTTCTGAATCATTTTTAATTGGATTATTTAGTGGTATTCTCGGTGTAGGACTGGCAGTAGGATTATCTTTTGTTGGAAATATTTTTGTCGAAAGAATATTTGATGCGACTGTTCTTCATATGACTCCAGCGTTTGCGGTAGCGGGTATTCTTGTCAGTGTTCTCATTAGTGTATTAGCAGGTCTGTTACCAGCAAGTAAAGCAGCTAAATTAGATCCTGTAGAAGCATTAAGAAGAGGATAGGTATTAATTGATAATTACTATTTTTGAATCAAGGATATAAAAGAAGAAAATAGTCTACCAATTTATTGGTCAGGCTATTTTTTGTATAAAAATCATTAAAGTATACATAAATATGTAAAACTAAAAATAACAAATAAAAAAAATACTCACAAAACGTGAGTACTTTTCTTATTTTGTTTGTTCTAATATACGTTTAGCTTAAAAAATCATTATATGTAGAGGAAATACTTATAAATAGGCATTTATAGTAAATAAAAACTAGATTAAAGATTAAAAACTTACGTCTCAGGAGAGGTTCGAACTCCCGACCGTTCGCTTAGAAGGCGAATGCTCTATCCAGCTGAGCTACTGAGACATTTCTTAACAACAGAGTTTATTATATGGGAAAATGAATAAAAAGTCAACGCTATTTTGTATTTAAATTTCATTTTCTTTAAACACTCATGTTAGGTTATTCACATGTGGGTTTTAAATTAATTTAATCAACTTTTTTTATTTTCTTGAATGAAATATAAAAGCTATATTCTTAAAGTATTATTTGTATTTGAATTGAATATAAAATAAAATTAATTTTTTCCATTATTGTGAAAAGAAGAAGATAAAGAGGGTTGAAACCGGATAAATGTTTGGTTTTAACAGACTTGGCTATTTCACAAAGAATTACTATATATAGTGGGTAAACGTTTTGTGAATATAAGTGACATCTATATATGGTATACGTTATGATTGTAAAATAACTAAATATTGTGTAAGATATTAGAAGTAGAAAGAAGTTGTAGCTACTAAAATAATTATAACTTCAAAACCAACACTATAATTTAAAGGGGCAATTAATATGGATCATAACGGAATCATCATTTATTCAAAACCAAACTGCATGCAATGTAACTTCACGAAAAAATATTTAGATGATAAAGGCGTTGACTATATGATAAAAGATATTTTCGAATCTGAGGTTGCACTAGAAGAAGTAAAACAATTAGGGTTTACTTCTGTTCCAGTTATTTCAGTTAAGGGTAAAGAAGCATTTAATGGTTTTCGTCCTGATCTTTTAGATTTATTAGTATGAAAATAGTTTATATGTCCTTAACAGGGCAGACCAAAAAGTTTGTTCATAAGCTTGATATGGATTTGTTGGAGGTTACTCTTACGAATCCTTATATTTTTATTGAAGAACCATTTATAGCAGTTGTTCCTACTTATGAAATTGAAGCGACTGAAATAATGAATGATTTTATTGAAACAGGAAGCAACCTATCCTATTTCAAAGGTGTAGCTGGTGGAGGTAATTTAAATTTTGGGAAACTATTTGCTTTTACAGCAAAAGACTTAGCTGAAAAATATGATGTTCCTTTATTGCATACTTTTGAATTTCAAGGAAATGAAGAAGATGTCCGAAAATTAAAGAAAGCGGTGAAAGAACTTGGATAAACCAGTATTAGCAACCAAGCCAAAAGATATAACGTATTTTAAATTAAACAACGAATTAAATCGTCCAGTTAATGGGTCTATTCCGTTGAGAAAAGATCGTGAAGCAGTACGTGCTTATTTCTTAGAATTTGTTAATCCAAATACAGTTTTCTTTTATACATTAGATGAAAAATTAGATTATTTGATTGAAGAAGATTATATTGAAGAAGAATTTATCAATCAATATGATCGGGCTTTTGTAAAAGAATTATTTGAAGACATTTATAGTCGGAAATTCCGTTTTCGTTCTTTTATGTCTGCTTTTAAATTTTATACTCAATACGCTTTGAAAACAAATGATGGAGAGCGCTTTTTAGAGCGTTATGAAGATCGCGTTGTGTTTAATGCACTTTACCTAGCGGGTGGAGATAAAGAAGTCGCACGTACTATTGCTGACGAAATTATCAATCAACGTTATCAACCAGCAACGCCAACTTTTTTAAATGCTGGACGTAAGAGACGTGGCGAATTTGTTTCTTGTTTTTTAGTTCAAGCAACAGATGATATGAATAGTATTGGACGTGTTATAAATAGTGCGTTGCAATTATCTCGTATCGGTGGGGGTGTCGGTGTAAACCTAACGAACTTGCGTGCTGCAGGAGATCCAATTAAGCAAATTGAAAATGCTTCAAGTGGTGTCATACCTGTAATGAAATTATTAGAAGATAGTTTTAGTTATTCTAACCAATTAGGCCAAAGAAACGGTGCAGGTGCGGTTTATTTAAATGTTTTCCATCCAGATATTGTTTCTTTCCTATCAACAAAAAAAGAGAATGCTGACGAAAAAGTACGAGTCAAAACCTTGTCACTTGGCCTAGTAGTACCGGATAAATTTTATGAACTTGCAGCTCGCGATGAGCAAATGTATTTGTTTAGTCCATACGATGTCGAGCGTATTTACAATCGTCCTTTTGCTTATGTAGATATTACAAAAGAATATGAAAATATGGTAAATAATGAAGAAATCCGTAAATCAAAAATTAGTGCACGTGAATTAGAGAATGAAATCTCCAAATTGCAACAAGAGTCTGGCTATCCTTATATCATCAATATTGATACTGCTAACCGAGAAAATCCGATTCATGGAACAATTACGATGAGTAATCTATGTAGTGAGATACTACAAATCCAAGATCCTTCAATAATTAAGGATGATCAAACTTACGAAAAACTAGGAACAGATATTAGTTGCAATCTAGGATCTACAAACATTGTTAACTTAATGAAGGCAAAAGATTTTGGCCATTCTGTTGATGCAATGGTTCGTGCACTAACAATGGTAACCAATCAATCCAGTATTGCTGCTGTACCCTCTATTAAAAATGGAAATGATAAATACCATACTATTGGTCTCGGTGCTATGGGACTCCACACGTTCTTGGCCTTAAACCAAATAGAATATGGTTCACCTGAGTCAGTAGAATTTACAGATGTATATTTTATGATGTTAAATTACTATACATTACAATCCAGCAATAGAATAGCAAAAGAGCGTCAAGAAACTTTCTATAATTTTGGAAAATCTTCTTACGCAACAGGAGACTATTTTAATGACTACATTCAAAGTGACTATGTATTTGAAAGTGAAAAGATTAAAGGTTTATTTGATACGTTATCTGTTCCTACTAGAGAAGATTGGTTGAATCTTAAGTCAGCTGTTATGACTGACGGGTTGTATCATCAGAATCGTTTAGCTGTGGCCCCAACTGGGTCTATAAGTTACGTGAATGAAACATCAGCAAGTTTGCATCCAATTACTCGTCTAATTGAAGAACGTCAAGAAAAGAAAACAGGGAAAACGTATTATCCAGCACCATTCTTATCTAATGAAACACTGCCTTATTATAAGTCTGCTTATGATATTGATATGCGTCGTGTTATTGATGTCTATGCAGCAGCCCAAAAACACATTGATCAAGGAATGAGCTTAACTTTATTTATGCGTTCGGAAATTCCAGAAGGTATGTATGAATGGAAAGAGGGACGTACGACTAAACAAACTACTCGTGATTTAAATATTTTACGTCATTATGCTTGGCGCAAAGGGATTAAATCCATTTATTATGTACGAACTTTTACAGAAAACTCAGAAGAAATCGGCTCAAATGATTGCGAGAACTGCAGTATTTAAAAGGAGTGAATCAACGATGATAAAAGGATACGATGCGATAAACTGGAACAATATTGAAGATATGATTGATAAATTAACTTGGGAAAAACTTGTCGAGCAGTTTTGGACAGATACAAGAATTCCTTTATCAAATGATTTAGGTGATTGGGCACGTCTGCCACAAATTGAAAAAGAAATGCTAGCTAAAGTGTTAGGTGGTTTAACCCTTTTAGATACTTTGCAATCACAAGATGGACTAGAAGCTTTTAAAGAGTCGATTCGAACTCAACACGAAGAAGCGGTTTACAATAACATCCAATTTATGGAGTCTATGCACGCTAAAAGCTACAGTGCTATTTTTAGTACATTAAACTCTAAATCAGAGATAGAAGATCTTTTCCAATGGATTAATACAGATGAATTATTACAAGAAAAGACGCAGATTATAAATGGTATTTATAAAAATGGGACAGCTCTGCAAAGGAAAGTAGCGAGTGTCATGCTAGAATCTTTTTTATTCTACTCAGGATTCTTTGCGCCTCTTCACTACTTGGGTAACAACAAGATGCATAATGTAGCGGAAATTATAAAACTAATTTTACGTGATGAATCTGTTCATGGGACCTATGTTGGATATAAATTCCAAATTGGGTACAATCAATTAGATAATCAAGAGCAGGAAGAATTAAAAAATTGGACATATGAGCTATTATTCCAGTTGTACCAAAATGAAGTGAAATATGCAGAAGATTTATACGACGAAATTGGATGGACAGAACGCGTAAAGGTGTTTTTGCGTTATAATGCCAACAAAGCCCTACAAAACTTAGGATTTGATTCTTTATTTCCCGACACAGCTGATGATGTTGATCCAGTAATCATGAACGGCATTTCTACTGGTACTTCTAACCATGATTTCTTTTCACAAGTAGGAAATGGCTATTTAGTAGGTATGGTTGAATCGATGGAAAACAGCGACTATGAAAAATGGTCAATTTAGTATCTGAAAAATAAAAGGAAATGAATAAAGCGGTTGGGGAAATTTGTCTCAGTCGCTTTATTTTTTTGAAAGTTGGTAAGGCTATCATCCAAAGGATATAAATTTATATTTTATGCGATTCAAGGTACGATAAAATTAAGAAAGAGTAAAAAGAAGGCGCTTACTTATGTTTTTAATCTATAAGGAATAAAGGTTGAACACTAGAAAAAGAGTGCTTCTACTTATCTACTGGAATTTAAGTCAGTAAAGTTAAGATTGCAATAACCCCGTATAACTTTCAAAAGTAAAGAATCATTCTGACCGATTCAACCAAATAAAAAGGAGTGGAATATCATAAAAAAGTCAATGGTGGCATTAAGTATTGTATTTATTATAAGCGGTTGTAGCTCATCTATAGAGAGCGATCTAGGTTCCTTAAATAATTCTAAAACCTCTCCTATTCCACTAAAAAAATCCATTAAAACTAATTCTTCCATAGTACAATAAAATCTGTTAGATTCTGATAATCAAAAAAAACTTTTTACTATAGATGGATTTGGAGCGATAGTTAACTCTAAAAGTAAAAAATTAAGGACATTGAATATAGCTACTAGTGTTATAATTTTAGTGCCACAAAAGCAGATTTGGAGAATGGCTTTACAGTAGAAAATGATCCTGTATTGCAAGGAGTTGAAGAAAGAATGAGACAAGGAAAAAAATAGGTATTCCTAACGACGTTGCGATATATTTTACTGGAATGAGACTAAATAAATCAGATAAAACGCAAGTAATTTTTATACTGCTTAATTTAACAGATGTGAGAATGAAGAATATAAATATAACGATAAATTTTAGCAATACTGTGAATGAAGTTATTTTAGATAAAAGCTCTTTTTTCCTCTCGGAAGATAGATTTGGAATATTTGAACTGAATACTGCAATGCCTGTCTATATTGAAATACCAGAAGAATTAAAAGCAATTTTTAATAATTTAAAAGACTTTGAGGAAATACGGTACTCAATCGATTCGTTTGATTACGAGGCAATTAATTAGATAATTTATTTTTATAAGATGGAATTTAAAAAAATCAAAAAAACTTTTTTAAATTACAGTCCATACAATTGACTAATCATTTAGTTGAAAGTTAATGTGATTTATTTGTTATTATTTTGCAGTATGAATAATAAATAAAGAGAAGTTTAATATTTTCTAGAGAAAGGAATTAAGGATTGATTATTCGTTTATTTCATTTTGATGAGAAATATGGTATAATTGAAAAGCAATTGATTAAAGAAATGGGTAACGTTCTTCAAGAACGAAAGAAATGAGGGAATTTATGTGGGAGACAAAATAACCAAAGAAATTCAATCGTTAGTTGAGGTTGAGTTACGCAAGGGAGCTAGTAAATCAAGAATTGCGACTCTTTTGGGCGTACCATATGATGAGGCAAATGAAATTATTGATGAGATTAAGGCTTCATTTAGACCAGATTTAGGCGATAAAATTATTTTCTTATTTAGAGATGAAAAAATGGCTGGTACTATTATAAAACTATTAAATAATAGTGCTGTTGTTGAAATATATTGGGAAAAATCATCTGAGAAGATGAAAGATATCATGGAGTCTAAAACAATTGTCAATTTTAAAGATATTGTTGAGTTTATTCATACTTAAGAATAACTAAAATAAATTTAGATATGCTTAAAAGAGTTGAGACAAAATTTGTCTCAACTCTTTTCTTGTTTAGTTGAGATAGCATTAGTATTTTTATAAAAAAATATTTAGTATAAAATAAAAAACTATCGTATTAGGCGATGAAAAAAGCTTTATTTGTTAGGTTTCATCTTCTTTTCATCGAAAAAAAGGTTAATTTTTTTTAAAAACTTTCTTTTTTTTCTTGACAGTTTCCTTTTTTAATAATATAGTTTGATAGTCAAATAGTTTGATGTTCAAAGTAATATATTAGCTAGTAAAATAAAGGAACGGAGGAGCTGGTGTGGACAAAGTATTGGAGCATGAAATAAATGCTTACTTAGTTACAATATTTAATGAAATTATAATGATTGAAGAAAATGCTCTTCAAGGGAGCACCTTTAATGATGTATCCATTAAAGAGATGCATACAATCGAAGCTATCGGAATGGATCACATCAATACAACTTCAGAAGTCGCAAAGAAATTAGCTATCACTGCAGGGACATTAACTGTTTCAGTTAATAATCTTGTCAAAAAGGGATACGTTGAGCGGATTAGAAGTGAAAAAGATCGTAGAGTCGTTAGATTAGGGCTTACAAGCAAAGGTAGGCTACTTTATCGAGTACATGATAAGTTTCATCGCAATATGGTTAATGAAACGATTACCGGAATGAAAGAAGAAGAAGCTGAAATATTGATTAAAGGTTTAAGAAATCTGCATAGTTTTCTGGACGAAATAAAAAATAACTTATAAGAACAGAGTTGAACTGAATGCAAGCAAAAATTATTAGTACTGGAAGTTACGTTCCCAAAAAAATAGTCTCTAATAAAGATCTAGAAGCTATTATGGACACGAGTGATGAATGGATTAAAACGAGAACAGGAATTGAGAATCGACGAATAAGCGAAACTGAAAATACATCAGTTTTATGCGGAAAGGCAGCTCTAGATATTTTAGGAAAAGCTACTATTTCAGCTGATAAAGTTGATTTAATTATTGTTGCAACAATGTCTCCTGATTATTTAAGTCCTTCAACAGCTTGTTTGGTACAAGATTATATCGGAGCAAGTAAAAGCATGGCTTTTGATGTAAGTGCAGCTTGTTCAGGTTTCATCTATGCGTTATCCGTTGCTGAAAAAATGTTAAGTAGTGGTAAATTTCACTATGCTTTAGTCTTGGGTGGCGAAGTAATGTCTAAAATCATAGACTGGGATGATCGTGGTACGGCTGTTTTATTTGGAGATGGTGCTGGCGGTGTATTGCTAGAGAACACCCCTTCGCAAGGCAGTTTTATAGCAGAAGATATTCATTCTGACGGTAGTCGCGGTTTAGCTTTAACAACTGGTGCATTACCTGTTTCTAATCCTTATAGTCAAAATGAAAAAAATCCAGCAGATATCCACTTGAAAATGGAAGGTAGAGCAATATTTGATTTTGCAATACGCAGCGTACCAAAAAGTATCAAAGCGGTTGTTGAAACTGCAGGGATTGATTTATCAGATGTCGAACGGATTTTACCACATCAAGCCAATTCTCGCATTATCCAAGCCATTGCTAAAAAATTAAAAATACCATTTGAGCAATTTGCTTTAAATATTTCTGACTATGGTAATACATCTGCAGCGAGTATTCCAATATTATTAGACGAACTTGTTTCATCTGGTGATTTGGTTCTGGGAACAGGTAAAAAAATTATATTAACTGGATTTGGTGGAGGACTTACTTGGGGTTCAATACTAATCCGAATTTAATAAAAAGAAATAAGTAGTGGGCTTAAGCTATAAAATTAAGCAAAAAAATCATATTATATGGAGGAAACAAAAATGACATTCGAAAAAATTCAAGCAATTATCGTGGACCAATTAGACAAAGAGGAAGAAGAAGTACAATTAGCGACCAATTTCCGTGAGGACTTAGAAGCAGATAGTTTAGATTTATTCCAAATTATCAATGATATTGAAGATGAATTTGATATCAAAATTGAATCAGAAGAAGGTTTAAACACCGTTCAAGATATCGTAACATTTGTAGAAGCTGAATTAGCTAAAAAATAAGTAGAAACAATGAGAAAGTAGGAATCCTGTATGCAAGCTGAATTAATTGAAAAACTTGGTATTAAATATCCTATTATCCAAGGTGCAATGTCTTGGGTTGCAGACCCAAGTCTAGTAAGTGCAGTATCAAATGCAGGTGGATTAGGTGTTTTAGCTTGTGGACATGCTGATGTAGAGACTGTTCGTGGATTAATCGCTGAAACAAAAAAATTAACAGATAAACCTTTTGGTATTAATGTTTTACTTCTTTCACCTCACGTAGATGGAGTTGTAAAATTAGTCTGCGAAGAGAAGATAAGAGTCGTTACAACAGGTGCGGGTAGTCCAGGAAGGTACATGGAACAATTCAAAGCTGCTGGCACTGTTGTTATCCCTGTAGTAGCTTCTGTTGCTTTAGCTAGAAGAATGCAGCAAGAAG
Source organism: Carnobacterium iners (assembly GCF_900177385.1). Taxonomy (NCBI): domain Bacteria; kingdom Bacillati; phylum Bacillota; class Bacilli; order Lactobacillales; family Carnobacteriaceae; genus Carnobacterium; species Carnobacterium iners. Next base: position 2,039,671 of record NZ_FXBJ01000002.1, on the reverse strand, counting down.
GTGCAGATGCTGTTATCTGTGAAGGAATGGAAGCAGGCGGTCATATCGGTAAAACAACGACTATGAATCTTGTTCCCCAAGTGGTCGATCAGGTCTCTATACCGGTTATTGCAGCTGGTGGTATTGCAGATGGACGTGGAGTAGCAGCTGTTATGGCTTTAGGTGCTTCTGCAGCTCAGCTAGGTACAAGATTTGTTGTTGCTTATGAGTGTAATGCTCATAGAAACTTTAAAGATTTTATCTTAAAAGCAAAAGATATTGATACTGTCGTAACCGGATTGATTACAGGACATCCAGTAAGAGTGTTGCGGAATAAACTAACAAGAGAATACTTAAAAGTAGAAAAATCTATTACAAGTGATGAAAATCCAGACCTTTCTCTTTTAGAAGCATTAGGAAAAGGCGCTTTGAAAAAGGCTGTAGTAGATGGCGATAAAGTTAGTGGCTCATTTATGTCTGGACAAAGTGCTGGACTAGTCAAAAAAGAGCAAAGCTGTGAGGAAATCATTCATGAATTAATGGATGAATACAAAACGGTTGTAGAAAAACAAGCGGGCCTATTGGGTCTATTAAATAAATAATGCTTTATTAATGAAAATATCAGAAAGCTGAAAGAAGTTCCTATTGGCTTCCAAGGATTTCTGGTATTTTTTTAAATGAAAGAATAGCTAAATAATAACTTAGTTTAATTTTTTTATAATAAGCTTAATAGTTAGGAGTCATACAAATGAAGATTGCTTTTGTATACAGTGGTCAAGGTGCTCAATATTCAGGAATGGGCCAAGATCTTTATGAGGAGTATGAAGTAGTTAGAACTGTATTTGATGAAGCTAGTACAGCCTTACATATGGATGTAGCGGCTCTTTGTTTTGAAGAAAACGACTTACTCAATAAAACAACCTATACACAACCAGCTATCTTAACTCTTAGTCTAGCAATAGATGCTTTGTTAAGGGGAAAAGGGATAGTGCCAGAAGTGGTGGCGGGTCTTAGTCTTGGGGAGTACAGTGCTTTTGTCAAAGCTGAGGTATTAGATTTCCAAACAGCAGTCAAACTAGTTAAAAAAAGAGGACAGTATATGACAGAAGCTGTTCCGGAAGGTCTAGGCGCTATGAGTGCGGTAATGGGATTAGATCGTGCTAGTGTAATCGAGGCCTGTGAAGAAGCCAGTAATTTAGGAGTTGTCTCCCCAGCTAACTACAATATGCCTGGTCAAATTGTTATTGCTGGTCTAGAAGAGGCAGTCGAAAAAGCTGGAAAACTTTTATTAGAAAAAGGCGCTAAACGAGTTGTTCCACTACAAGTAAGTGGACCATTTCATACCTCTTTACTTGCTCCGGCAGCAGAACAATTGGCGAAAGAAATTGAACACATAACAATTAATGAACCGCAATTAACAATCGTTAGCAATACAACGGCTAAAGAATTTTCATCTAAAGAAGAAATTGCCGAAATTATGGTCAAGCAAGTTATGTCCCCAGTTTATTGGGAAGACAGTGTTAGAAAAATGATTGATTTGGGCGTGGACACGTTTATTGAAGTTGGTCCAGGTAAAACATTGAGTAGTTTTATTAAAAAAATTGATAAATCTGTGACGACTATGAATGTTGAAAATAAAATATCTTTAGAAAAAACACTAACTAAATTAACGACACTATAAAATGACTGGAATTGTTCAAAGCAGTGCAGTCATTATCTTTTAAAAAAGGAATGAGTACATGACGACAGAAAATAAAACAGTTATTGTTACTGGTAGTTCAAGAGGAATAGGTAAAGCAATTGCCATAGCTTTTGCAAAAACAGGTGCGAACATTGTATTAAATGGTCGTAATCCTATCCCCGCCGAATTAATTGCAGAAATTCAATCTTATGGAGCAAAAGTTCATACCATTTTAGGAGATATGAGTGATTTTGACAAAGCGAAACAGTTGATTGACGAAACCAAAGAAGTTTTTGGTAGTATTGATGTTTTAGTAAACAATGCAGGAATCACCAATGATAAACTTTTGATGCGTATGTCTGAGGATGATTTTGATCAAACTCTTTCAGTCAATCTAAAAGGAACATTTAATACTATCCGTCACGCAACGAAAGTTATGTTAAAGCAACGAAGTGGTACGATTATCAACATGTCTAGTGTAGTTGGTTTAGTAGGAAACGTTGGTCAAGCCAACTATGCTGCCAGCAAAGCAGGTGTTATTGGTTTAACAAAATCAGCTGCTAGAGAATTAGCTGCTAGAGGAATCACAGTTAATGCTATCGCGCCAGGTTTTATCGAAACAGAAATGACAGATGTCCTATCAGATAAAATGAAAGAAGTAGCAGTTGGGCAAGTTCCATTAAAACGTTTTGGGAATGTCGATGATGTTGCTCGTGTAGCAGTATTCTTAAGTGAAAATAACTATATTACCGGTCAAGTAATCAATGTTGACGGTGGTATGGTAATGAATGGTTAGAAAAGGAGACTTTATAATGACAAATCGTGTAGTAATTACAGGAATGGGTGCAGTTACCCCTTTAGGCAACACAGTTGATGAGTTTTGGAATGGGTTAAAAGAAGGTAAAAATGGTATTGGACCAATTACGAAATTTGATGCAACTGAAACAGGGATAAGTGTTGCTGGCGAATTAAAAGATTTTGATCCAACAAAATATATGCCTCGCAAAATCGCTAAAAGAATGGATGAATTTTCTAGATACGGTGTTGCTGCAGCTGTTCAGGCTGTTGAAATGAGTGGAATTAACACAGAAAAAACGGATATGGATCGTTTTGGAGTAATCGTAGGTTCTGGTATTGGTGGATTAAATGCGATGCAAGAACAAATTATAAAAATGCACGACAAAGGACCACAACGTGTAGCTCCACTTTTCGTTCCAATGGCAATAGGCAATATGGTTGCAGGCAATATTTCAATTGCAATTGGCACAAAAGGAATTAACACTTCTATTGTGACAGCTTGTGCATCAGGGAATAACTCTATTGGAGAAGCGTATCGTAATATTAAACATGGCTATTCAGACGTTATTCTAGCAGGTGGAGCAGAAGGAACAGTTGATGAGATTGGTATTTCTGGTTTTGCTGCATTAACGGCGCTTTCTACTAGTACAGATCCAGATCGTGCATCTATTCCATTTGACAAAGAACGTACTGGTTTTGTAATGGGTGAAGGAGCAGGAGTTTTGATGCTAGAAAGTCTAGACCATGCATTAGGAAGAAAAGCAACAATCTACGGTGAAATTGTAGGATATGGTTCGACCGGAGATGGTTATCATATGACTGCACCAACACCTGATGGTAGTGGAGCTGGAAAAGCGATGATAAATGCTATGGAAGAAGCGGGTATTGCACCAGAGACTGTTGGCTATATCAATGCTCATGGAACAAGTACACCAGCAAACGATTCTGCTGAAACAATGGCAATTAAATATGCATTCGGCGAAGAATTAGCTAAAAAAGTTGCGATTTCAAGTACTAAAAGTATGACAGGGCATTTATTAGGTGCTGCTGGTGCAATTGAAGCGATCGCATGTATCAAGGCACTTCAAGAAGGTTTCTTACCTCCAACAATCGGCTTGAAAGTCCAAGATGAAGCATGTGAGTTGGATTATATACCAGGAGTAGGTAGAAAGACTGAAACGAAGTATGCTTTAAATAACTCATTAGGATTCGGTGGCCATAATGCTGTCACTTGTTTCAAAAAATGGGAGGGTCAATAATGGATTTCAATCAAGTTAAAGAACTACTTGCACTAGTCAATCAATCTGATTTAACAGAATTTGATTTGCAAATGGATAATGTTTCAATGCGAATGAGTAAAAATACACATTCTTTACAAAGTGCTCAACAGCCAAATAATGATACTCGTTCAAATGAAGCTCCCTCTAGTGTGAAAACTACATCGACTAAACCAGAAATGATTTTAAAAAAAGATGAGACGATTAAAGCTAATGAATCTGAGATAGAACAAGTAAAAGAAGGAAACATGATTCTGTCACCTTTGGTTGGTGTAACGTATATGTCTTCTGGGCCAGATCAACCTATCTTTAAGAAGGTCGGCGATCCGGTTATAGTCGGAGATGTTCTTTGTATTGTAGAGGCAATGAAATTAATGAATGAAATTAAAAGTGAAGTTGAAGGAACAATTGCAGAAATTTACGTAGAAGATGAGCAGGTTGTTGAATACAATCAGCCACTTTTCAGAATTATATAGGGGGAATATAAAACATGACTAAAATGAATATTGCAGAAATCCAAGCCTTAATTCCAAATCGTTACCCAATTTACTTTATTGATCGCGTTGATGAAATGATACCAGGGGAACACGTCACGGCTTTAAAAAACGTAACTATTAATGAAGAAGTTTTTCAAGGGCACTTCCCAGGAGAGCCTGTTTTACCTGGCGTTTATATTTTAGAAGCATTGGCGCAAGCTGGTTCTATTCCATTATTAACATTAGATCGATTTAAAGGTCAAACAGCTTATTTAGGTGGAATGAATAAAGTGAAATTCCGTAAAAAAGTCGTTCCTGGTGATCAATTAATGCTAGTTGTAGATATTATTAAATTAAAAGAGTATGCAGGTATCGGTAAAGGCGTAGCATACGTTGATGGAAAAAAAGTTTGTGAAGTTGAACTAACTTTCATTATTGGAAGATAAACAGATGTTTAAAAAAGTATTAATAGCGAACCGTGGAGAAATAGCTGTTCGAATCATTAGAGCTTGCCGCGAACTCGGTATTCAAACAGTAGCTGTTTATTCAGAAGCTGACCGTGATGCCTTGCATATGCAATTAGCCGATGAGGCAATTTGTATAGGACCAGCAAAAGCGACAGACTCTTATCTCAACATGCAAAGCATTTTAAGTGCTGCAGACGTAACTAACTCTCAGGCTATTCATCCTGGTTTTGGTTTCTTATCAGAAAACAGTACTTTTGCTACGATGTGTCAAGAAATGAATGTTGTTTTTATTGGACCAGATTCTGAAACCATTGAACAAATGGGGAATAAATCTAATGCAAGAGACTTAATGATACAAGCAGGTGTGCCCGTTATTCCTGGAAGTGATGGCTTTATCACCGATACTGAAAAAGCTAAAGAACTTGCAGATAAATTGGGTTATCCAGTTATGTTAAAAGCTGCTGCCGGTGGTGGTGGAAAAGGGATTAGAAAAGTTTATAAAAGTGAAGAACTAAATGCTGCTTTCAATAGTGCTAAAACTGAGGCTAAAGCCGCTTTCGGAGACGACCGTATGTATATGGAAAAAATAATTGAACATGCACGTCATATTGAAGTTCAATTGCTAGCCGATCACTATGGAAATGTTATTCATTTAGGCGAAAGAGATTGTTCTCTACAGCGCAATAATCAAAAAGTTATCGAAGAGTCTCCTTCTGTTGCTATAAGCGAAAAGCAACGCAAAGAATTAGGCGATATAGCCGTTCGTGCTGCAAAATTTGTAGGCTATAAAAACGCTGGGACGATTGAATTTTTATTAGATCAATCTGGTCATTTTTATTTTATGGAGATGAATACACGAATACAAGTAGAACACCCAGTTACTGAAATGGCAACTGAAATTGATATTGTTAAAGAACAATTAACAATTGCTAGTGGATATAAACTGACAATTAAACAAAAAGATGTTAGAATTACAGGCCACACAATTGAATGTCGGATTAACGCAGAAAATCCAGCATTTAACTTTGCGCCCTCACCAGGTAAAATTACTTATCTAATGATGCCCAGTGGCGGAAATGGATTGAGAGTAGAAAGCGCAATGTTCGCGGGCTATGTTATTCCTCCTTATTACGATGCGATGGTTGCAAAAATTATTACTAAAGGCGCTGACCGCGCGGAAGCTATTGCGAAAATGAAGCGTGCTTTAGGTGAGTTAGTTATCGAAGGAATTATCAGCAATCAATTCTTTCAAGAAGATTTATTGGCAGACGAACGTTTTGTCAACGGATCATACGATACTAGCTTCTTACAAGATACCTTTCTTAAAGAATGGAAACCACGTGTTGAATAAGAGGTATCAAGTGTAAAAAGAGGTGAGAAAGTGAGACTGTTTAAAAAAAGAGCTTTTATACCCATTACTAAAAGTTCACGATTGGAAGACGAGAAAGATGCTGCGAAAGTTCCAGAAGGAATGTTTACACAATGTCCAAATTGTAAACGATCCATTTATGGAAAGGATTTGGGCTCTGAAAAAATTTGCCCAAAATGTGGCTATACATTTAGAATAGACGCTAAGAAACGAATTAAATTAACGGTAGATGAAGGAACTTTTGAAGAATGGAATGTAGATATTGCTTTTAAGAATCCTCTTGATTTTCCAAATTATGACGAAAAAATTTCTAACGTACAATCTAAAACTAATTTACATGAAGCGGTTGTAACCGGTAAAGCTTCTATTGAAGGTATCGAAGCAGCGATTTGTGTGATGGACTCTCATTTTATTATGGGTAGTATGGGCAGTGTTGTAGGAGAAAAAATTACAAGAACACTTGAACGTGCCACAAAAGAAAAGTTGCCTATCGTTATTTTTACGGCTTCAGGTGGTGCTCGCATGCAAGAGGGAATCTTATCCTTAATGCAAATGGCTAAAATCAGTGCAGCGGTAGCGCGACATAGTAAAGAAGGCTTATTGTACATTACTGTTTTAACAGATCCAACAACTGGTGGTGTGACCGCAAGCTTCGCTATGCAAGGCGATATTATCCTATCGGAGCCAAGAGCACTAGTCGGCTTTGCAGGAAGACGAGTTATCGAGCAAACAATCAAAGAAACCTTGCCGGATGATTTTCAATTAGCAGAGTCTGTCCTAAAAAATGGATTTATCGATAAGATTATTCCTAGAGTAGACCTAAAAGAAACACTAGGTCTTATTTTAAAACTGCATCAATAAAATTAACTATCTAAAAAAGAGAATTTATATAGAAGAAGGTGAAACAATTGAATGAAGCAAGTGAAATTGTTGTTCTATCTAGAAAAACATCTCGATTGACAGCTTTAGAAATCTTTGAAGAAATTTTTGAGAATTTTATAGAGTTTCATGGAGATCGTTCATTCCGCGATGACAAAGCTATTGTAGGTGGAATAGCTACTTTAAACGGACAATCTGTTACGGTGATTGGAAATCAAAAAGGTCATGAGTTAACAGAAAATATCGAACGCAACTTTGGTTCCCCACATCCAGAAGGGTATCGAAAGGCTTTGCGTTTGATGAAACAAGCTGAAAAATTTCAAAGACCAATCATAACGTTCATTAATACATCAGGTGCTTACTGTGGTGTTCAAGCAGAAGAACGTGGCCAAGGAGAAGCAATCGCTCGAAATTTAATTGAGATGAGCCAGTTGAAGGTTCCAATTATTTCTCTTATTGTTGGAGAAGGTGGAAGTGGTGGAGCTCTTGCGCTAGCGATGGGGAACCAAGTTTGGATGATGGAACATACAATGTATTCTATTCTTTCACCAGAAGGATTTTCTTCTATCTTATGGAAAGATGCTTCAAGAGCTGGTGAAGCTGCTGAGATAATGAAATTAACAGCTGCGGATTTATTAGGATTGGATATTATTGATCAGATTATTCCAGAAACAGATCAAAATATTTTGTTGGATAATGGAACAATTTTAGAAAATCTGAAATCAAAATTAATTGGAGCACTGAATGAATTAACACCTAAATCACCTAGTGAATTAATCGAAGAAAGATACCAAAGATTTCGAAAATATTAAAAAAAGCACACAACTTATTTAACCTTTTAACTTTTCTTTAATTTTTGGATAAAGTCTATTAGGTTAATGAAGTTGTGCTTTTTTATTGCATACATAAAAATAATTAGAATCATTAGTGTGTTACACTAAATAAAAAAGCATAAAAAGATTGGGTGAATAACGTGGGTGAAAAGATTGAATTTCCTAAAAACTATGAGACGTATTTAAAAAAGGCGATTGACTCTTTCGATTTAGGCAATATGAAAGAAGCCATTCTTTTTTTTGAAAAAGCCTATGCTATTAAACAAGAGCTAAATATAAATTCATTTTATGTTACGGCACTTTATCAAAATGGACAATATAAAAAAGCTAAAATTATCGCAGATAAGGAAATAAACTATTATAAGAGTGAAGATAATTTAACTCTTTTTTATGTAACTATTTTAATTAAAGGACATTTTTTTATTCAGGCAGAAAAAATAGTGAAAGAGAAATTATCACAAACGAATGATAGTGACTTAAAATGGCATTCTCAACTCGAAAGTATCGAAAAAGAAAAAGAGCAAGTAAGAATACAAAATGAAAAAAAAAATGAAACAATAACAAAAAATATTTTTTCGATGGGAAATCAATCGTTTGAAAAACAAACACATACGCTTAAAGAGGCAAAAGAATTACCTTTGCCACAATTTATAAAAGCAGCTAGTAGCTTATTAAGTAACCCATATGTTAACAGTATAGTTAAGACGACTACGATTGAATACCTAATCGATAGAAAAGTAGAAAATGCAATTATCTTAGAATGGTTCGGTGAACAACGGGTAATTAAACCAATAGAGATGCTTCCAATAGCAAAAACTAGAGCCGTTCAAGAAATAGAACTTATTTTAAAAGAAACAATCGAAAATAGCGATCCAATATTATTTGAAGTGATTAGTCAAGAAGTAAACTTGCATTTTATGATTTTGTATCCCTTTATTGATGAAGTAATAAAATCGCCAAGCGAATGGGTAACATTGTACCTGAAAAGATACAATCAATTGCATGAAGGAAGCAAAGATGAGAAAGAATCTGTAGCGCAGAAAAAAATAGAAAAGTGGATGTATCGATTAAATGAAGAAATACAAACATGGATTTAATTAAAAATATGGAGTAAAGTACAGTCTTTGGCCTGTTTGTATTTACAAAAATAAAGGTATAGTGTAAGATTAAGGAGTATGCAATTTTGAAAAGAATTGTCAAATAATAGACTGTTTCGGAGGGAAATATAAATGACTGTAAATTGGGAAAAAAAAGGCACTAACGATGGTGTATTAACATTTGAAATTTCAGAAGAAAAAATTAAAGAAGGCATGAATACAGCCTTTAACAAAGTAAAAGGAACGTTGAGCGTACCTGGTTTCCGTAAAGGTAAAGTAACACGTCAAGTATTCAACAAAATGTATGGCGAAGCTTCTCTTTATGAAGATGCTCTAAATGCTGTATTACCAGAACAATATGAAGCAGCGCTTGTAGAAGCTAGTATCGAACCTGTTGCTCAACCTAAAATTGATGTTAAATCAATGGAAGCTGGACAACCTTGGGTTATTGAAGCAATTGTTACTGTAAAACCAGAAGTTAAATTAGGTGAATATAAAGGTTTAACCGTTGAGAAACAAGATCGTGAAGTTACTGATGTTGACGTAGATGCTGATTTAGAAGCAAAACGTGAACAGCAAGCTGAACTTGTTTTAAAAGCAGCAGCAGCAGCTGAAGGCGACACTGTTGTGATTGACTTTGACGGGTACAAAGACGGAGTTGCATTTGATGGTGGAAAAGGTGAAAATCATTCACTAGAAATTGGTTCAAACTCATTCATCCCCGGTTTCGAAGAACAATTAATCGGAACTAAAGCGAATGATGAATTAGATGTAACGGTTACTTTCCCTGAAGAATATCATGAAGAAGATTTAAAGGGTGCTGGAGTAGTCTTTAAAGTAACTGTACATGAAGTGAAAGCAAAAGAATTACCTGCACTGGATGACGAATTTGCCAAAGATGTAGACGAAGATGTTGAAACGTTAGTTGAATTAAAAGAAAAAACAATGAAAAAATTGGTTGAAGCAAAAAATGCTGCAGCAGATGAAGCTCTAGAAGAAGCAGCTATTCGTCAAGCAGTTGACAATGTTACAATTGAAGAAATACCAGGCTCAATGATACATGACGAAGTTCACCGTCAAATGGATACATTCCTAAATGATATGCAACGTCAAGGTGTTTCACCTGAAATGTATTACCAAATGACAGGAACAACAGAACAAGATTTACACAAACAAATGGAAAGCGATGCTGAATTAAGAACACGCACAAACCTAGTTCTTGAAGCAATCGTTGAAGCAGAAGCATTTGCGCCATCTGAAGAAGAAGTAGAAGCTGAAATTAAAGAATTAGCTGGACAATATGGAATGGAAGAGAAAGCTGTTCGTGCTGCGTTAACTCCAGACATGTTGAAACACGATATTTCTATGAAAAAAGCTATTGATTTAATTACATCTACATCTGTAGAAAAATAAATAACCTAGACTAATTTCGTTGAAAAAATTGAAGGAAAGAACTTCAAAGGGTAAGTAACTTTTGAAGTTCTTTTCTTTACTATCGTAGAGTACGCGTAGATCATTAAAGCAAGAATTATGGAAAATAAAAATAGAGTATGCTATGATTATATGAGTTTGAAAGAGCTTATTAATGTTAAAATAATGAGTCATTGTTTTAGTAAGCATGAATGAGAATAGAGGTGGACAAATAATTATGTTTATTGATGAAGAAACAAAAGGTCCTATAAATTGTTCATTTTGCGGAAAATCACAAGATCAAGTGAAAAAAATAGTTGCAGGTCCAGGAGTTTATATTTGTAATGAATGTATCGACTTATGTAAAGAAATCATTGATGAAGAATTTAGTGATGCAGGTTATGGTGAGTTCTTAGAAGTACCTAAACCACAAGAAATTAGAAGGATTTTAAATGATTATGTTATTGGGCAAGAACAAGCTAAAAAGTCTCTTTCAGTAGCGGTTTATAATCATTACAAACGAATTAATCAAGTAGAATCACAAGATGATGACGTTGAATTACAAAAAAGCAATATCTGTTTGATTGGACCTACTGGTTCAGGAAAAACATTCCTAGCGCAAAGTTTGGCACGTATTCTAGATGTTCCGTTTGCTATTGCGGATGCAACTAGCCTGACTGAAGCTGGTTACGTTGGTGAAGATGTTGAGAATATCTTATTGAAATTAATGCAAGCTGCCGATTTTGATGTAGAACGTGCTCAAAAAGGAATTATCTATATCGATGAAATCGATAAGATTGCTCGTAAAGGAGAAAACGTCTCTATTACACGTGATGTTAGTGGAGAAGGAGTTCAACAGGCTCTCTTAAAAATATTAGAAGGTACAGTAGCTAATATCCCCCCTCAAGGAGGAAGAAAGCACCCTAATCAAGAATTTATTCAATTAGATACAAGCAATATTCTATTTATTGTTGGAGGAGCCTTTGACGGTATTGAAGCAATCGTTAAAAGTAGAATGGGAGAAAAAGTTATTGGTTTTGGTTCTTCTAAAAAAATGGGGAATAGTGACGAAAGTGTTATGCAAAAAATTATCCCTGAAGATTTACTAAAATTTGGTTTAATACCAGAATTTATTGGAAGATTACCAGTTATGGCTGCTTTAGAAAAGTTAACAGAAGATGACTTGGTTCATATTCTTACTAAACCTAAGAATGCGCTAGAAAAACAATATAAAAAGTTATTGTTGTTAGATAATGTAGAATTAGAATTTGAAGAAACGGCTCTTAGAGAAATTGCTAAAAAAGCAATTGAACGCAATACTGGTGCCCGTGGTTTACGTTCAATTATTGAGAATATTATGTTAGAAATTATGTTTGATTTACCAAGTCGTCCTGAAATTTCAAAATGTGTTATAACGGACGAAACAGTTAATGGAAATGGACTTCCTGTTTTCTATAATGAAAAAGGAGAAAAAATCGATTAAGTCTTTATAAAATAGTAATTTATTTTTAACCTTCAAAAAGGTATCTTTTTGGAGGTTCTTTACTTTTTGGACTAAGGGCTTTCAAAACAACTTTAAGAATGAAAACAGGATAAAACAAATACTATTCTTTTCTGGAAAAGAAAAAAATGTTATTGATGTCTATTTATGTTAAAATAATGAAAGAATTCAGTTAAGAGATGGAGATAAAAATATGAAAGTTAATAAAGCTGATATTGTAATCAGTGCTGTTTCACCTGCCCAATATCCAAGAACTGGTTTACCAGAAGTTGCTTTAGCAGGGCGCTCAAACGTTGGGAAATCTTCTTTTATAAATACATTAATCAATCGAAAAGGATTAGCCCGTACGTCAAGCAAACCAGGAAAAACACAAACACTTAATTACTATATTATCGAAGATAAGTTTTATTTTGTTGATGTTCCTGGATACGGGTATGCGAAAGTTTCTAAAACAGAACGTGCAAAATGGGGAGAAATGTTAGAAACTTATTTCACTCAGAGAGAACCTTTAAGGGTGACTCTGTGTGTAATTGATTTTAGACATCCAGCTACAGTAGACGATAAGCAGATGTATCAATTTCTTAAACACTTTGGCATTCCTATAATTGTAGTAGCAACAAAAGCTGATAAAATACCTAGAAGTAAATGGAATAAGCACACAAAAATATCTAAAGAGTCTCTTGGTTTTGATCCAGAAGATGATTTTGTCTTATTTTCATCAGAGACTGGTGAAGGTAAAGACGAGGCATGGGGATTAATTGAAGGATACCTAGCTAAGAAAAAAAATAAAGATTAATTGAGTTGGAATGTATTTGGATAATTGAAAAAGGGGTTTTAAAAATGGAATTTAATGAATATCAAAAACTAGCAAGTCGCACTTTGTATGGAAATGAACAAGTATTAACTAATTGTGCATTAGGAGTGGCCAGTGAATCTGGGGAGTTAGTAGATTTAATTAAAAAATATACGTTCCATGGACATGATTTAGATAAGAAAGAGTTAGTGAAAGAAATGGGAGATGTTCTTTGGTACTTATCTCAAATTGCCGAGTGGGCAGATATACCTTTTGAGACAGTTGCTATCCAAAATATCGAAAAATTAACAAAACGTTACCCAAATGGTTTCTCAGAAGAACAAAGTAGAAAAAGAATAGACTAAAATAAAACAACTCTCTTCCTATCGAAGAGAGTTGTTTTATTTATTTTTTTTATCAGGATTTATTTTATTTTTATCTACTTCTTTATCAGTCTTTTCTTTTGCACTGGGTGCTTCTTCAGGATCAAGTGCAAATTTTGAAAATAGTTCGTCGATGCTTGTATCGGATTTAAAAAACTGTCCCATAAAAAACTACCTCCTACCTTATGATTTAATTTAGTTGTAAGTCTAGTTTAACTCTATTAATGGTAAAATGCTACTATTTCATTTTGCTGGCGAGTTAAAAAGTTATTAGAATAGGTGATTATCTAAGTAGTAGGGAATATTTCATTCGTTTTTTTATGATTAAAACAAACTAATATTGCATAAATATTCTCTTTCTATTAGATTACATAAGACTTAAAAATACAGGAGGAAATAATGATAAAAAAATGTTTGTTATTTTCACAATTTTTTTACTATTATATTTTTACCATCTTTGCCTGTCTTAGTAGCAGATGAATCAGTAGAAAACATCAAATTGAAAGGTACATTAGTTGTAGGAACAAGTGTAGACTTTCTACCATGTGAATTCATGCAACAATTGACGGAAAAGATAATATTGTTAGTATGGATATTTCTATTGCAGAAAAAATTGTAGAAGATTTAGGTGTCAAATTAAACGTTAAAGATATTAGATTTGATATTTTATTGTCGGCTTTAGAAGTTGGTAAAGTAGACATAATATTAGCAAGGATGAGTGCAACAGATGAGAGAAGAGAAAGTGTAGATTTTTCAGATGTTTACTACATAGGTGGGGAAATATCGTGGTTTGTCCGTCAGACAATGAAATCTATACATCTAAAGGAAATTTGAATGCTAAAAAGATTGGTGTACAAACAGGTTCAATTCAAGAATCAATAACAAAAGATCAAATACCAAAACCTTCTATTATGAGTTTATCAAAGATAACTGATTTAATCTTAGCTTTAAAGACCAATAAAATAGAAGCGATTATTATGGTAAAACCTAGTGCAATGGCATACGTAGCAAATAATACAGATTTAGCTACATTTGAGGGGAATTTTAAAGTAGAAGGAGATGATCAAGGTGCAGCAGTAGCTGAAAAAAAAGCATCGAGTAATATTGTTGTAGCGATTAATCAAACTATTGCAACAATAAAAGAGAATAATTCAACTGAAGAATACCTGAAAGAAGCTGGACAGTTATTAAAAGAAAGTCAAGGACTACAAGAACAAACTAAAAGAAAGTCAAGGACTACAAGAACAAACAAAAACATTGATTAACTATTGACGCTATTTTGCTAAAGAAACAAATTACACAATCTTAATTTCTGTCGTAGGTGTATTTTTTGGAAGTATCCTACGAGTTATCTTGTCTTTAATGAGAATATCAGAAAGAGAGTTCATTCGTATTCTAGCAACAGCGTATGTAGAGTTTGTTAGAGGAACGCCAATGGTCATTCATATTACGTTCATTTACTTTGCAGTAGGCTACTTAATTAATATCCTGGCGTTTGCTTTAGATATTATAGCTGTATCTTTAAATAGTGGAGCTTATATATGTGAAATTATTCGTTCGGGGCTATATTCTGTTGATAAGGGGCAAACTGAAGCAACAAGAAGTTTAGATATGAGCAAACAGATAGCTATGTGCTATATTATTTTTCTGTAGGCACTAAAAAATATTTGGCCAGCTTTGAGTAATGAATTTATAACTGTTATCAAAGAGAGTTCAATTGTATATTATTGGAGTAAGTAATTTAATTTTCCAAACAAAGATTGTGCTATCACATTCTTATAGAGGAATTGCTCCTCTAACAGTTACAATGGTTATCTGCTTTATGTTAATATTTAGTTTAACTAAACTATTGAACTATTATGAAAGGAAGACGAATCATGATCGAATTTAAGCACCTAAAGAAGAGCTTTGGGGAAAATGAAGTTTTAATAGATATTAGTGGAGAAGTTAAAAAAATGAAGTGGTCGCTATTATTGGATCTTTAGACGCTGGTAAAAGTACTTTATTAAGGTGTTTAAATTTATTGGGAATTCCTACTAGTGGTGAAATTACTTTTGAGCAGAATATCTTAGCAGCACTAATTGAAAATAAAGTAAATAATTTAAGAGAGAAAATTGAAATGGTTTTTCAGAGTTTTAACTTATTTCCTAATTTATCGGTAGCAGAGAACTTGAAAATTACACTAATTAAAGTCGTTAGAATAAATGAAAAAGAAGCCTAAGAACAGGCGAAAAAGTTATTAAATCAAGTAGGTCTTTCGGATAAAAAAACTCTTTTCCCGCCAGTCTATCGGGTGGACAACAACAACGAGTTGTGATTGCTAGGGCTTTGGCAATGAATCCTAAATTAATGCTTTTTGATGAACCAACATCCGCTTTAGATCCAGAAATGATTGGAGAAGTCTTGAGAGCTATTCAAGATTTAGCTGAAACAGGTGTGAAAATGATTATTGTTACTTACGAAATGGGTTTTGCTAAGGAAGTAGCAGACCGTGTTATTTTTATGGATGCTAGTTATATTGTTGAAAAAGGAATACCAGAGCAGCTATTTGATTATCCGCAGCAAGAACGAAAAATTTTTTTAGCTAAAGTTCTTTAACGAATACTTAAAGTAAGTTAGTTTAGTCAAAACAAAACAAAACCCGTATTCGTTTCTCTTTTGCTCATGTGGATGGCAAAGGATAAAACGAATACGGGTTTTTTTATTTATTACGTTAGCTTAATTCTTCAGTGATTGTTTTCTTCCAAAAACCTAAAATTAATGCAGAGATAACCATTCCAATGGCTAAAGTTACTAAGAACAATAAGGCGTGATTAGAAAGACCAATCGCAAAAATACCACCGTGTGGAGCAGGAATAGAAATATTCCAAAATTGTGTTAGTCCGCCAGCAATTGCAGCTCCTACAACAGATGAGGTGATGACTCTCAAAGGATCCGCTGCAGCAAAGGGTATCGCACCTTCAGTGATAAACGAAAGACCTAGGATATAATTTGTTAGTCCAGATTTTCTTTCATCTGCTGTAAACTTATTTTTGAAAAGAGTACTTGCTAAAGCGATAGCTAGAGGAGGAATCATCCCACCAGCCATTACAGCTGCCATCAGACTACCATCGCCTGTATCTGTGAAAATACCAATTGAGAAGGTATATGCAGCTTTATTGAACGGTCCGCCCATATCGATAGCCATCATTCCACCTAGTAAAGCTCCTAACAAAACAGCATTTCCAGTACCTAAGTTTTCTAGGAAGTTAATCATAGCTGTATTAATAGTAGAGAAAACTGGATCAACAATAAAGTACATTAAGAAACCAATAATTAATAAAGAAAGAACAGGGTAAAGTAAGATTGATTTTAGACCTTCTAAAGATTTAGGTATTCCTTTTAATACTCTTCTTAATAGAAGGATAGAGTAACCCGCAATAAATCCTGCAGCTAATCCGCCTAAGAAACCAGCATTGCTTTCTACTGCCATAAAACCACCAACCATACCAGGCATAAGACCGGGTCTATCACCGATACTCATTGCAATATAGCCGGCTAAAATTGGAATCAAGAATCTAAAGGCATTGCCACCTAATGAATTGAGGAAAATGAAAATTTCACTCTTATCACCAAAATAGGGTTCAACTAAGAAAGATAAAGCTAACAAAATTCCGCCACCGACTACAAATGGAAGCATATGAGAGATGCCGTTCATTAAGTCTTTATATACTTTACTTAAAACAGAACCACCCTCATTGTCTTCTCTATTTGAATTGCCACTATCGTTGGCATAGTAGATAGGAGCTTGTTTATTCATTGCTTTTTCGATTAGTTCCGCAGGTTTACGAATTCCATCACTTACAGGACGTTGAAGTAAATGTTTTCCATCAAAACGATTCATTTCAACATTTTTATCTGCCGCTATGATAACACCCGCAGCTCGCTTAATATCATTTGCTGATAAGCGATTCTTGACACCTTCAGTCCCGTTTGTTTCAACTTTGATATCAATATTCATTTCAGCAGCTTTTTTCTTTAATGCATCTTCCGCCATATAAGTATGAGCGATACCAGTAGGACAAGCAGTAACTGCAATAACGAATGGACGAGAAGTGTCTTGTTTAGGGGTTTCTTGATCTTTTTGTTCTTCGTGTTCTTTTTCAAGTCGTTCTTTCTCAGCATTTTCAAATAAAGAGTGGACCTCTTCAGGCGTATTCGCATTTCTTAACGATGCAACAAATTCGGGACTAACCAACAGTCTGGCTAAGCTCGCTAGGGCCTGTAAATGAGTATCGTTTGCACCTTCTGGAGCGGCAATCATAAAAAATAAATGAGTAGGTTGACCGTCTAAAGCCTCATAGTCAATCCCATTTGAACTTTTAGCAAAAAGTACTGTAGCTTCATTAACAGCAGCATTTTTAGCATGTGGCATGGCAATTCCGTCGCCAAGACCCGTAGATGTTTGTGCCTCGCGATCCAAAATTCCTTGTTTGAACAAAGCTATATCACCAATACGATTTTGGGCAGCTAAGCTAGCAATCATTTCATCAATGGCTGCTTCTTTTCTTGTAGATTTTAAATCCATAATCATGATATTCTTAAGCAATAAATCAGTTATTTTCATTGGAGTTCCTCCTAATTAGATTGTATGAATTAAATGAATGGAGACTTGAGAAATTAATTGTTCAACTTCATCTTTCTTAGCTAAGTCATCTGAAAAAGCAGTCGCACTTCCGGTAGCTACACTCGTTTTAAAAGCTAGTAGTGGATTTTTTTCTTTTAGTAATGTACCAATAAATCCAGCAACCATTGAATCACCAGCACCGACTGAATTTTTTACTATGCCTTTTGGAACATTAGATTGATAAACTTCTTTAGCTGAAAAGAACAAGGCACCGTCACCAGCCATTGAGATAAGGGCATATGTCGCACCTAGTTCAATTAATTTTTTTCCATAGGGAACCATTTCTTCAACTGACTGAAATGAAACGTTAAACATTTCAGCTAACTCGTGATGATTTGGTTTAACAAGTATAGGAGAAAAAGCTAGAGAATCTAGCAAAGTCTGCCCAGTTGTATCCATAACAAATTCAGCGCCAGTAGATTTTATAGCTAATATAATGCGTTTATAAAAATTTTTTGGCAATGATTCTGGTTGGTTTCCTGAGAGAATAACGACGTCAGTAGAAGAGATTTTTTCAATTTCTTTTAAGAACTTAGCCGCTTCGTTAACAGAAATCACGGGCCCAATAGCATTTATTTCAGTTTCCTGATTGGATTTTAACTTGACATTAATTCGTGTATCTTCTTTTATAACTGTAAAATGTGTATCTACTTTTTCTTTAATTAGCCAATCTTGAATGAATTCGCCTGTAAAGCCACCTAAAAAGCCTAAAGCGACTGAATGGTGTCCTAATTGTTTAAGCACCCTAGAAACGTTTATTCCCTTTCCACCTGGTAACTTAAGATCACGAGTCATACGATTTAAGGAACCTAATTTAAAACTAGGAACCTCAGCAATATAATCAATGGAGGGATTGAGTGTAACGGTATAAATCATTTTGCATCCTCCTTTATTGTTGTTTGACTAAAATAATTCTTATACAAAATTGGATCTAAATGTTGAGTTAAAATGGTTGCATCCTCTAATTCAATAACTTTAGCAAAACTGACTTTATTAAATTTTGTTTTATCAGCTAGTATAAATGTTTTTGAACTGTGTAAATGAGCTTGTTTTTTTACTGCCGCTTCTTCAATATCAGGAGTTGTATAACCGAATTCACTATCAATCCCATTAATACCTAAAAAACATTTATTAAAGCGATAATTTTCTAATTGACTGATTGTTGTAGTTCCAATAATAGCTTTTGTCTTTAACTTTATATTTCCACCAAGTAAAATAGTTTTTGTCTGTTGGTCGGCTAGTAATACAGCATGTTGAATTCCGTTTGTGACAACTTGAATATTCTTATTTTTTAAATAAGGAATTAAGTAAAGAGTGGTTGTCCCAGCATCTAAGAAAATTGTATCGTTTTCTTTAATAAAAAGAGCAGCAAGTTTAGCAATCTCTTTTTTTTCTTGAACGTTTATGGATGATTTTTCAGATATCGATAATTCTTCGTCTAAATGATAAACTTTTTTTGCACCACCGTGAATTCTAGAAAGCTCGCCAAGCTCTTCTAATTGAGCTAAGTCTCTACGAATAGTCGACTCAGAACAGTTTAAATAGTGCATTAATTCTTTTGATTTCACAAGTCCATATTCTCTTAATTGGGTAAGAATATAAGTATGACGTTCTTCAGTTAACATAGTTATTCTCCTTTCATAAAAATAATACCACCAAAAACGTTCAAAAGCAACCAAAAAGAGTAATCGTTTTCATTTATTGGGAAAAACATTCCATTTTTATACTTATTATATAGAAACGGATACTGATAGAAAGGAGTTAGTTACTGTTTATTCATACTAGACTATAAAGCAATTTTCTAATTTATATTTAACTAATTTACGACTGATTTATTAGATAAAATTAGACGTTATAACTAAACAGCTATTGCCTGAAGAGACCTTACCCAGTGTTCGTATTTTAGCGGGGGATATAGGAATAAATATGTACACTATAAGTAAGGTATACAAGCAACTAGAATTTAAAGGAATATTATTAAATCTGAAAAAATAGATTTGAAGTAAAAGAATTTGATCGTATAGAAATAAACAAGTCTAAAAAAGACGCTTTCTATCTAAATTTATCGGAATAATTAATGCAGCTGTTTTTTAAATAACCGATTAAGAACTTGAAGAGATGAAAGTGGCTATCACTAATCAGCTGCAAGAAAGGAGTTTAAAATTAGTTTGTTTATTAGTTATACAGTAATTTTATTGTTAATGATAGACTCAATTATGGGTTTACTGCCCTATATTGGAAGACAGGGATTAGAATATGGAATGATTATTTCGGATAATGAGGGAACTCACTTTGAGTTAGAAAGATGGAAAAAATCTATTTTTTACTCAATATATTTAGTGGAGCGATTATATCGTTACTATTTTTATCATGATGAAGAGTGAGGATACAGTTCAAATAAACTGATATTTAGGTATATATACTAGTGGTATCCATTTTAATTAGCCTAATTTCTTATCTGGTTATTAGAAAACATCTAAAGAATTTAAAATTATAACTTATTATCCATTGTGGAATCAATTTAACTCCAGATAGATTTGCAGATAAATCAATTTCAACTATTTTTGTAATGATTGATTTTTAAATAATAATGACCATCTTTTTTTATATCTAATTATTCACGCAAAAAAATTACTCAATCCTAAATATTCAGCTCAATCTAGTTATAAGAGTAAAGCCTATAGCTAATCTTGATTAAGATTCACCTTAATCATTTCAATTGCTGCATAATTTTTACTAAGTGATGTTCAGTTTGCATCTGTTATTTTTTCGAATACAGAAGAAAACAGATTTATTTACGGAGTTATTTCAGTATATATGGTTATTTTGTCTACAGAGTATGGTCAAAGTAGGAGTCGATATAATTAAACAGACAATCAACAACTAGAAGTAAATGATGGTGAGAATGACGACCATTGGAAGTTAGGATTATCTTATTATAATCCGGATGATCCGTCGATTTGGGTAGAAAAACAGTTTTGAATTGGAACAACATCTAATATGGCTAGATAGCAAAGTTGGGGTATATTATTAAGAATTATTTAATTTGTTTATTGTCCCTGAATAATTCATAGCTTTTCTAAAAATACTAATCGATGTTGATTTTACAGCGTTTAAACTAATTTGCTTTATCACCCATTAGGTGATGAAAAAAGAACCCCTTTCTGCTATGGTTATATCATCACAACCAACCAATAGAAAGGGGTTCTCTCAATGATTACTTTACAAGAAAAAGCAATGAAATTCAATAACCATTTATATGTCTCTCATACAGGTGGTCGTTTATCGAGTGATTCAGGATTAATTTTAGTTGATGAATTAATGGATACTTTTCATTTTGAAGAATTGTCAAAAAAACTCACTTCATATAATGAAAATCGTCGTTATTGGAAACACACTAACCATAAAATTTTAAAACAACTAATTCTTCAACTAATTGCTGGCTATAAAGCTGATTCGTCTGCGACTATCTTACAGTATGATCCAGTATTACAAACTCTGTCACAAGAAGAGTGTTTGGCTTCTCAACCGACTATCTCTCGGTTTCTTGATCGCATTACAGACCAAACGATTAATGATTTACAAACCTTTAATCAAACATTAATTGACCAAGCGAGATTTGTTCGCAATGATATGAATATGATTATTGATTTGGATTCTACACACTCTGATACCTTCGGTATTCAGGAACAAACAGATTATAATGCCCACTATCGAACAAACGGTTATCATCCATTAGTCGCATTCGATGGATTAACGGGCGATTTTTTAAAAGCTAAACTTCGTTCAGGAAATCAATACACGTCTAAAGGAGTTAAAGAGTTTCTTGAACCGTTATTAGATCATTATAATCAAGCAGTCCCTACGACAGATATTTTAGTGCGTGGAGATAGTGGATTTGCAACACCTGATATTTATGAGTTATGCGAAGAATATGGGTCAAACTTTGTCATTCGCCTAAAACATAATAATAATTTATACCGATTAGCAGAAGAGTTTGTGTATTACGACGATAATTATCCTTGGAATGAAAAAGAAGAATACTATTATTCCGTTTCCTATCAAGCAGCGTCTTGGTCTAAACCGCGTAGAGTATGCATTCAATCCATTCGAGAAATGGGTGAATTACTTTTCAAGCATACGTTTATTGTCACAAATTTTTCAGAAAATATTTCATCAAAACAAGTTTTTAAGACGTATAAAAAGCGTGGTGCTATGGAAAACTACATTAAAGAAGCAAAAAATGGTTTCTATTTTGATAAGACAGATAGCCCTAAATTTATTGAAAATCATGCACGTATGATGATAAGTGTCCTTGCATACAACCTAATCAATTTTTTGCGTACAACTTGTTTTGATAAAAATTATAAAGGACTTCAAATTAATACGATTCGTCTTCGCTTATTCAAAGTAGCTGGCAAACTAGTGAGTACTGCGAGAGAAATGTATCTAAAAATTTCTAGTTCGCATGTTTATCAAGCGGAGTTTTATGCCGTCTTTAATCGAATCCAAAGGATTCGGCATTATATTTAAAAACTCCTTAATTTTTTTTAAAAAAACCAATCAAAACCAAGGACCAACTATGCCCAAAATTCGTAATTTCTTAATGAGAAACCAATAAATAAATGAATTAAGTACCAAAAAGTAAAACTATTAAACGTTAATTTGAAAAAAATTTGAAAAAAGTGTGTTAATTGATTAAAAACAACAAAAAATTAAAGGTATGAATTATTCAGGTTGTCATTGATTTTATTTTAAGTTATATAAAAAAACGAAGACAAGGCGCAACCTTGTCTTCGTTTTATTCACGTATAGTAATAGATTCAATTGTGACCGGAGTTAGTGGTAAATCATTATTAGTTGTTTCCGAAGATGCAATACTGTCAACAACATCCATTCCTTCAATTACTTGACCAAAAACGGTATAGGAGCCGTCAAGAGATGGATATCCACCGTTTTTATAAGTTTTTACAATTTCATTTGGAGTTGTTTCAGAAACAGAATGGGACATATCTTGCTGGTTTTGAACAATAAAGAATTGGCTTCCGATTGATATTGGTGCATTTGTCTTAGCCATCGATAAAGCCCCTCTAGTATGGTAAAGATGATCTGAAGTTTCTACTTCGAATGGCTCGCCCCATAGACTTTCACCACCCAAACCAGTTCCTTCAGGATCGCCACCTTGGATCATGAAATCTTGAATAACACGATGGAAAATAGTTTTATCGTAGTAGCTTTTTTCGCTTAGGCCTACAAAATTCTCTACAGCTTTAGGGGCAAATTCTGGAAATAATTTGATTGAAATAGTTCCCATAGAAGTAACGATTTCAGCTCCTATTTCGTTTTCTCCTACACTATTTAATAGCTGAGGGAAATAATCAGCTTCAATAACGTCACTTTCTTTTTGACTGTCAACATTTTGTTTATCAGGAATAATATAAAAAAAGCCGTAAATAATCATTGCGACTGCTACTATAAGTAATAAACCTCCAATTATCAATTTATTAAATTTCACGTTACACATCCTTTAATTTTCTCTCCATTATTATACGATAGATACTTAAATAATCATACAATTAAAATGAAATTATTTTTTTATATGTAAAAGACCAAATTTATAATGAAAGAAAGAGTTGTATGATACTTTTGAAAACCTTTTTTATCTTATACGTACATGATACTTAAAAAAATTAGATTATTATCAGCTATATTTCTAGAATTATTATCAGCAATATTTTTAGGTTTAAATAGACAAAAAGGTAAAATACACGTACAATAGAAAGTGGATTAAAATGGGGTATACTCACAATACTTCATTTTTTTAGAGGATACGTGATGAAGAACAAACTTGATTACATCTTGGAACAAATGTAACAACAAGGATTATCGGTACATCTAAAGAGTAACCCAAAAGATAAAATCAAAGAAATCTCTCATAAACTCAAAAAAAATGAGGAGGAAATTAAAAATGTCAATGTTTTTAGATCAAGTAACAATTAGTGTGAAAGCCGGAAATGGCGGTAACGGAATGGTAGCGTTCAGACGCGAAAAATATGTTCCTGATGGTGGTCCTGCAGGTGGTGATGGTGGACACGGCGGTAGTTTGATTTTTATCGTTGACGAAGGATTACGCACATTAATGGATTTTCGTTTTAATCGCCATTATAAAGCTGAAGATGGAGAAAACGGAATGAGTAAAAGCATGCACGGTAGAGGTGCTGGGGATAGTTTAATTAAAGTCCCACCAGGAACCATTGTGCGTGATATTGATACGGGTATCGTCATGGGTGATTTAATTCATGAAGGACAACAATTGGTTGTTGCAAAAGGTGGCCGTGGTGGTAGAGGAAACAAACGTTTTGCTACACCAAGAAACCCTGCACCAGAAGTTGCAGAAAATGGCGAACCTGGCGAAGAACGTAATTTAGAACTTGAATTAAAAGTTCTTGCAGACGTAGGTTTAGTAGGATTTCCTTCAGTTGGGAAATCGACTTTACTATCAATAGTTTCTTCGGCACGTCCGAAAATTGGTGCCTACCATTTTACAACTTTGGTTCCTAATTTAGGAATGATTAAAATGGAAAACGGGAAAAGTTTTGTTATGGCTGACTTACCTGGATTAATTGAAGGAGCTTCACAAGGGATTGGATTAGGTATTCAATTTTTACGTCATATCGAACGTACTCGTGTTATTTTACATGTTATTGATATGAGTGGTAGCGAAGGTAGAGAGCCTTATGATGATTACGTGACGATTAATAATGAATTAGAAAGTTATGATTTACGGCTAATGGAACGCCCTCAAATTATTGTAGCCAATAAAATGGATGTACCAGGTGCAGAAGAAAAATTAGCAGAGTTTAAAGAACAATTACGACTATTAAAAGAAGACGAATACGAAGATGATATTCCCGTATTCCCAATTTCTGCTATTACGCATAAAGGTATTTCTAACCTACTTAATGCGACTGTAGATATATTAGATGTAACTTCTGAATTCTTGCTAGAAGTCTTAGATCAAGAAGAAGAAACAGTGCTATATAAACATACGCCTGAAGAAAAAGGTTATGAAATTAACCGGGATGCAGATGCTTCATGGGTACTTTCAGGAGATAAATTAGAAAAATTATTCAAGATGACTAACTTCGAACACGAAGAATCAGTCCGTCGTTTTGCTCGTCAATTGAGAGCGATGGGAATTGATGAAGACTTACGTGAACGCGGAGCTGTTGATGGCAATATCGTTCGTATTATGAAATATGAATTTGAATTTGTTGAATAAAGGAAAATCTAAAAAAGTAATCCAATTGCTCGTTAATTGGATTACTTTTTTTTTAGCTCTTTTAAATATCGCTAAATAATAATAAGTTTGTTAAAATAGAATAGAGAAGATACGTAAGTAAAAGTCTTATAAATACTAAATGGTTAGGATTGTGTAGAAATGGAAATATTATTTTTAGGAACCGGTGCGGGTGTTCCGGCTAAAAGTCGCAACGTTACTAGTATTGCTTTAAAACTATTAGCAGAACGAAATAGTGTCTGGCTATTTGATTGTGGCGAAGCGACACAACAGCAAATTTTGTATACAACTTTAAAACCAAGAAAGATTGATAAAATATTTATTACTCATTTACATGGGGACCATATATTTGGATTGCCAGGTTTGATCAGTAGCCGTTCATTTCAAGGTGGTGAAGGTCCTATGACAATCTATGGACCTAAAGGGATTAAAAGTTTTATTTTGACTAGCCTCAGAGTGTCAGGAACACATTTAAAGTTTCAACTAAAATTCCATGAAATTGAAGAAGGTGGTCTGATTTTCGAAGATCCCCAATTTAAAGTCAGTTGCTTGCCTCTAGAGCATGGGATAGAGTCTTTTGGTTACCGCATTGAAGAGTCGGATCATCAAGGTAGCTTACAAGTAGAAAAACTTAGAGAATTAAGTATACCATTCGGTCCATTATATGGAAAATTAAAAAACGGCGAAACGATTACATTACCAGATGGGCGTAACTTTAATGGTCTTGATTTTATTGGTGAAACACAAAAAGGCCGAATCGTTACGATACTAGGAGATACAAAAAAAACACATAATAGTGTACTTCTAGCAAAAGATGCTGATGTTCTTATCCACGAAAGCACATTTGAAGGTTGTGATCAAAAAATGGCACGAGATTACAATCATTCGACTACCATTGATGCAGCTCTTGTTGCCAAAGCTGCTAACGTTAAAACACTTTTTTTAACTCATATTAGTGCACGTTATCTAGGTAAAGATGTCGTAGCGCTTGAAAAAGAAGCCCAACAGTATTTTAAACGAACTTCAATTGCAAGAGATTTTGAAGAATTCGATATACCATTAATTAAATAATTTATAAAAAGGGGCAATAAAAAATGACAAAAAATACCAATCAACTAACAGATAAAATAGTCTTTATTACTGGAGGTTCTGCTGGTTTAGGAGAAGAAGTTGCTTACCAAGCTGCAAGAAAAGGAGCGACAGTTGTTGTAACAGCTCGTAGATTAGATCTTTTAGAAATGGTTAGAAAAAAATGTTCCATGCTATCAAACAAGCCGGCCTATGCTTACCGTTTAGATGTTTCAAATCCAGATGAAATTCAAAAGGTAATCGAACAAGTTTATCAAGAAGTCGGAAATATCGATGTTTTAATCAATAATGCAGGTTTTGGTTATTTCGAAGAAGCCCTAACAGTCGATATGTCAGTTGCAGAAAATATGTTTAGAGTAAATGTTTTAGGCTTAATGTATGTGACACAATTAGTTGCTATCCAGATGGCTGAGAAAGAAAATGGCCATATTATTAATATTGCTTCACAAGCGGGCAAAATGGCCACACCTAAATCAAGTATTTACTCTGCAACAAAATTTGCTGTAATAGGTTACTCCAATGCCTTGCGTTTAGAATTAAAACCATTAAATATAATTGTAACCACAGTAAATCCTGGACCAATTGATACCAACTTTTTTGATATTGCTGATAAGAGTGGGAATTATTTAGAAAAAGTCGGTAAATTGGTCTTAAAGACAGAATCAGTTGCTGACCGAATTATAGGACTTGTCGGAACACAAAAAAGAGAATTAAATTTGCCTTATGCACTTGAGATTGCAAGTAAATTTTATATGCTATTTCCAAAAACTAGTGACTATCTTGCCTTGAAGCTATTTGATAATAAGTAAAAGTGTATTATTAGGGACCAATACGTTATTATGCTAAAATAATAACGATCAGTTTTTTAAATTTCTTAAAAAGAAAGAGGGTTAAATGATGAAGAAGCAGTGGGCTACTATTCTAGCGATTATTCTTATTTTGTTAATTTCATTATTTGCAGTGATGAATGTAGATGTTGTACCGGTTAATTTTGGATTTACATTGGTTTCGTGGCCATTAATTATGATTATTTTAGGTTCCCTTTTTATTGGAGCGCTTGTTACGGTTTTGATTGCCACAAGTACAGCTTTTAAGACAAAAAAACAGATAAAAAACTATGAAACTGAATTATCAAAAGCAAATGAAATAAAACAAACAGAACTAGAACAACAAAGAGTTGAATATGAACAAGAACTTAGCCAAAAAGATGAAGAACTAACAAATAAGACAAATAAGATTAACAGTTTAGAAAAAGAATTAATAGATCGAATGACCCAGAGTAAGAATATGGATTCTATCTTAAATGAAAGATAAGTTTAACTTACTTTTTAGGGTGAAATAGTCAATTATATATTTTGAGGCGCCGTGAATAGTGATTCGCGTAGCCTCTTTTTTAGGAAGAAACCTAGCTTGTTTTTGAGATTAAATAGTTTTATGATTTATGTAGGAAGAATTTAGACAGAAAAATTAACTATGAGATTAGAGTTTTTACTTACCTAGTTGTTAAAACTAGTTTGTCTAGTTACGATATATATGGTAAGATATTTTTAATATTAGTTGAAATTTAGTTAAAGAAAATAGGTGAGGAATTGAATGATTTAGAAAGAGAACTCTTTGATTGGACAAAAGAAATAGCAGAATTTCATTTTCCACGTTGGGAAGAGCTACCAGATTTTGATTTGTATATGGATCAAGTATTAAACTTAATAGACAACTATCTTTACGTACTTAAAGAAGATAAGCAAAGTAAAATTATCACAGCTTCTATGGTAAATAATTATGTCAAGCTAGATTTAATACCCGCTCCAGTAAAAAAAAGGTACAATAAGAAACACCTAGCTTACCTTATTGCTATATCTGTATTAAAGCAAGTTTTAACCATATCTGAAGTAAAAGAAGGCATTCTTTATCAGGCTTCAGTAAGTGGTATTAGAGAGGCTTATGATTTGTTTTGTACCGAACAAGAAGATGCTTTGAGTGCCATTGCTTCACATATAGAAATCGATAAAAACCAACCTCTGCCTTTATTACCTAATAATACTGAAATAGAAATTTTAGTTGTTCGTACTTCGTGTATAGCAGTAGCATCAAAAATTACAACTCAAAAAGTTTTAGCCTTAGTCAAAAAAAATAAAACGGATAAATCTCAAGTAGAAAAAAACAAAAAAAAATAGAATAGTGGGGGAAATAAAAATGAATAAAGAAAAAGTTGCATACCTAGTTGACTCAGGATCTAACGTCCCTAAAGAATATGTTGAACAAGGGAATATGAATGTAATTCCACTTAAAATTATTTATAAAGATGAAGAATTTATCGATAATGTAAACATTACTGCTCAAGATGTTTATGATCGCCTACAAGATGAAATTCCTACGACATCGCTTCCTAGTGGAGAAGTAATTTCAGAAATTTTTAAAAAGATGCAAGATGAGGGATTTAAAAAAGTAATCTGTGTTACTATCTCGAGTGGATTGAGTGGAACAAATAATATGGTCAGAGTCATATCTGAAAACTTTTCTGATATGGATATTTTGACAATAGACTCAAAAAATATTGGTATAGGTAGTGGTCTAATTGCTGTTCAGGCTTATAAATATGTAGAGGCTGGCTTAGACTGGAATACGATTAAAACAAAATTAGAAGAAGATGTATCGAGATCAAAAATATTTTTCCACGTTCCAACTCTTGAGTATTTACAAAAAGGTGGACGTATTGGTCTAGTAGCTTCTATTTTAGGAAATATGCTTAATTTAAAACCTATCATCACTTGTAATGAAGATGGCGTTTACGATACGGTTGCAAAAATAAGAGGTAATAAAAAAAGTGTTCAAAAAGCAATTGATTTAGCTGTCGATTTTGCTGGAAATGCTAAAAACTATAACTTAGCAATTGCGTATGGTGGAAAAACAGCACTAGCACAAGTAGAAGAGATTCGTTCAGTCCTTAAAGAAAAATTACCGTTAGCTGAAGCTATTTTTGAAGGCGAGGTTAGTCCGGCTTTAGGTGTTCATACCGGTCCTGGTCTAATTGGAATTGGAATTATTATTACAGACTCTTAAAGGTAAATAATGAAAAAACTTTCCTGACTCTCATAGGAAAGTTTTTTCGTTGTCCATTCTTTTTTTAGTGATTTTTGGTATACTATTGAAGTTGGGAGTGAAACAATTTGTTAACGACAGAAGATAAGTGGAAAGTAAAAAAGATACCATTCGATAGTATAGATAAAGAAGAAAAAAAAGAACTTGAAACTAGTTACACACCACTCTTTGTATCACTTTGTTTACAAAGAGGATTAAACTCTGTAGAAAAAGTCCAAAATTTTATGAATCCAGATGATACATGGATCCATGATCCCTATCTTTTGAAGGATATGGATAAGGCTGTTTCTCGTGTGATGGAAGCAATTGAAAAAAGTGAGTTAATTACTGTTTACGGTGATTATGACGCGGATGGAATTACGAGTACAGCTGTTTTGAAAGAAGCAATTGAGATGATTGGGGGAGATGTTAACTACTATATTCCTAATCGTTTTACTGATGGTTACGGACCTAATACAACCGTTTTTGAAAAATTAATTTCAGAAGGAACAGGTTTAATTCTAACCTGTGATAATGGTGTAGCGGGACATGAAGCAATTTCTAGAGCCAATGAACTAGGAATTGATGTGATTGTAACCGATCATCATGAACTACAAAGTACTTTGCCTGATGCTTATGCTATCATTCACCCTAAACACCCAGAAGGACATTATCCTTTTAAAGACTTAGCAGGTGTAGGTATAGCCTTCAAATTAGCCACTGCTCTGTTAGGTGAAATACCTTTAGAAATGCTTGATTTAGTAGCGATTGGAACTGTTGCCGATTTAGTTAGTTTAACTGGTGAGAATCGTGCGCTAGTAAAGCAGGGTCTGGTAATCTTAAGAGAATCTCAAAGAATCGGTTTGATGGCTTTATGTAAAGTTGCTAGTATTAAGCAAAATGAGGCAGACGAAGAAACAATAGGCTTTACGTTGGCACCAAGACTGAATGCTGTCGGACGATTAGGGGATGCAGCTCCAGCTGTTGAATTATTAACAACTTTTGATGACGAAGAGGCCTCAAAGTTAGCGGAAATGGTTAATAAAAAAAATAGCGAAAGACAGGCAATTGTAACTGAAATAACAACTGAAGCTTTAGAAATGATTGACCTAGAAGATTCTAATCAAGGTATTTATGTTTTAGCAAAACAAGGATGGCATGAAGGCGTATTAGGAATCGTAGCGAGTAAAATAGTAGCTAAAACTGGAAAACCAGCTATTATTCTTACTATCGATCAAGAAAAGGGATACGCAAAAGGTTCTGGTAGAAGTACTTTGGCCTATCACTTATACCATGCTTTAGAAGATACAGAGCACTTGATAACAAAATTTGGTGGACATCAAATGGCTGCTGGATTAACTCTCCCAATTGAAAATATAACGGCAATGAGAACAGAGTTAAATGCATTTTTACAACAAAAAGCAGGAAATAACAAACTAGAAGAAGCTTTTGTTATTGATGAAAAGTTGCATATTGAAGAGGTGACTGTAAAGGCGATTGAAGAGTTACAAAAACTGGCCCCATTTGGTACAGATAATCCAAAACCAACATTTCTTTTCGAACAAGTTCAAGTTCAAGAAATTAAAAGAATTGGAAGTGAAAAAACTCATTTGAAGTTGAAGTTACTCGAAGGTGATTCAGTCTTAGATGCAATAGGATTTCATTTGGGAACGATGGCAGAAAATATAGGAGCACAAGCCCAAGTGTCTGTTATCGGTAAACTTAATATTAATGAGTGGAATAGTTTACGTAAGCCTCAGTTGATGCTAGGGGACTTGGTAGTCAAAGGCACACAACTATTTGATCTAAGAAGCACTAGAATAGCAACAAGCATCTGGCAATTACCAATGGCTGACTATATCTTTTTTAACGAGAAAAATTACAAAGAATACCAAGGAAATGTGCCCAAAAACGCTTATTCTTATTTGATAACAAACCCAAAAGATATTGAGCAGATGACCATGAAATCAAGTAAATTAGTTTTAGTTGATTGTCCAAATCATTTAGATTTATTAAGTGAGCTACTAAATAATAGCAAGCCATCTAGTATTTACGTGAGCTTCTTTAATCGAGAAAGCATCTATTTAGAGGGTATGCCAAGCCGAATGCAATTTTCACAAGTCTTTAAATATATTGCAACGCATAAGAATATTGATGTTAGACATAAAATTAAAAATTTATCTAGTCATTTAAAATTAAAGGAAAACACATTAATTTTTATAATCAACGTGTTTTTTGAAGTAGATTTTGTTACAATACAAGATGGTATTATGAATAGTGTGCCAAATGTAAAAAAAATAGGATTAATAGATACAAAAGTTTATCAAAAACGACTGGGGAAATTTGCCGCAGAAGAAGCCCTGATCTACAGTCGCTTTGCAGAGCTTGAAAGCTGGATTAAAAGTCAATTAAATAAAGAACTGTAGAATTGAAACGGAGGAAAATGGAATGGATTTAAAAAATTATATAGCTGATGTACCTGATTTTCCAGAAGAAGGAATTATTTTTCGCGATATATCTCCTTTGATGGCTGACGGTGAGGCTTACCGATTTGCAACAAATGAAATTGTTAAATATGCAAAAGATAAAGGTGTAGATATGATTGTAGGACCTGAGGCACGAGGATTTATTGTGGGGTGCCCAGTAGCTTACGAGTTAGGAATAGGTTTTGCTCCTGCTCGAAAAAAAGGTAAATTACCGCGTGAAACGGTAGAAGTTAGCTACGGTTTAGAGTATGGAAATGACATTTTACAAATTCATAAAGATGCTATTAAACCTGGTCAAAAGGTACTTGTTTGCGACGACTTGTTAGCTACAGGTGGAACGATTGCAGCAACGATTAAACTAATTGAACAATTAGGTGGAGAAGTTGTTGGAACAGCTTTCTTGGTTGAGTTAAGTGAGCTAAAAGGCCGCAATAAAATCGAAGGTTACGATATTTTAGCGTTAATGGAATACTAATGATAATGAGTAAATTTATTTTTGACTAGTCTAGTTAAGGACAGGAAAAAGCAAAAAAATTTTTATCTATAGTGATACCGACCTTAAAATTAGAGTTTAATTCTAATCTTAAGGTCGGTCTTTTTTATCTATAGATAAAAAATTTAGTTTGCTAATAGATGGCTAGATAGCTCTATCAAATTAATAGCTTATTTTTTTACTTTTAAAAAAATTAAAAGATGTGACTACGATATAGACTAACAACTTTACCAAGAATAGTAACCTCATCTAGTAAAATATCGTTCATAGAATCGTTTTCCGGCTGAAGGCGGTAATAATTATCTTCACGGTAAAATCTTTTACAAGTAGCTTCGTCTTCACTTGTTAAGGCGATGACAATGTCTCCATTATTTGCGCTAGATTGTTTACGAATGATGACTTCGTCACCATCAAAGATACCAGCATTGATCATACTTTCTCCTCGTATAGTTAGCATAAATAACGTATCACTCTCTTGTTTTAGATTAGGGGGAAGTGGAAAATAATCAGAAGCTTCTTCAACAGCTAAGATAGGCTCACCTGCTGCCACTGTTCCCAATAAAGGGATTTGTTCTAGTTGAATTCCTAATTTTGTTAATCCAGTAGAGGTTAATTCAATTGCACGTGGCTTACTAGGATCTCTTTGAATAAAACCGTTCTTTTCAAGTCTAGATAAATGTCCATGTACAGTTGATGTAGAAGACAATGAAACAGCTGTTCCAATTTCACGTACTGTTGGCGGATAGCCTTTTAATTTTACTTGATCATGAATATATTGCAAAACTTCAATTTGTCTTGATTCTGGTGTCTTGCGCATAACTAAATACACCTCATTCCTTTTATTATTTCTTTTCTAGAATAACACAAATAAATAGCTGAATCAAACAAATGTTCGCTAAGATAAACCGATTTTGATGCATAAAATAGAGTTTTTTGGTATAGTGTTTAAATAATAAGAATTATGAGGTGAATAAGATGATATCTAAAGAACGAATAGAGCGGATCAACGCTCTAGCAAAAAAAGCTAAAAGTGAAGGATTAAGCTTATCCGAGCAGTCAGAACAAAAAAAGCTAAGAGAAGCATATTTAGCAGCCTTTAGAGGGGGCATGCGCAATCATATTGAAGGATTAAAGGTTGTCGATGAAGATGGTGCAGACGTGACCCCAGATAAATTAAAACAAATTCAAAAAGAAAAAGGTCTGCACAATCGCTAAATTTAGAGAATCCATTAAAAAACTTATTTTTATTAAATAGCGTTCAGACGTTGATTTGAACGCTAAAAAACAGTAAAATGAAATTAACACAATTGAGAGGATGATTTAATTGTTTGACAACACTGACCAATTAGCTATTAATACGATTAGAACACTTAGTATGGAAGGAGTCCAAAAAGCTAATTCTGGACATCCAGGATTACCAATGGGAGCAGCACCAATGGCTTACACACTTTGGGCAAAGCATCTGAAAGTAAATCCTAAAAATTCAAAATGGGTAGATCGTGATCGTTTCGTTCTTTCTGCAGGACATGGTTCTATTATGCTTTATAGTTTATTGCACCTTGCAGGTTACAATGTTTCAATTGAGGATTTGAAAAATTTCCGTCAATGGAATAGTAAAACTCCAGGACATCCAGAAGTAAACTTCACAGACGGTGTTGAAGCTACAACAGGTCCATTAGGCCAAGGAATAGCGAACGCAGTGGGTATGGCAATGGCAGAAACACATTTAGCAGCAACTTATAATAAAGAAAATTTTGCAGTTGTAGACCATTACACATACGCATTGTGCGGAGACGGCGATTTAATGGAAGGGGTTTCATCTGAAGCGGCTAGTTTAGCAGGTCATTTAAAACTGGATAAATTAATTATGTTGTATGATTCAAACGATATTTCTTTAGATGGACCAACATCAAAAGCGTTTACTGAAAATGTAGGGCAACGATTTGAAGCCTATAATTGGCAACATATCTTAGTAAAAGATGGCAATGATATCGAAGAAATTAATGCTGCAATTGAAACCGCAAAAGCTGAAACAACGAAACCAACTATTATTGAAGTAAAAACAATTATTGGTTTTGGCGCACCAAATGAAGGAACTCATAAAGTTCATGGCGCTCCACTAGGCCCAGAAGGCATTGAAGCTGCTAAAAAAGCTTACGGATGGGAAGGGAAAGATTTCTTTGTTCCAGAAGAAGTAAGCGACCGTTTTGAAGAAGACATGATCAAAAAAGGCGCACATTCAGAAAAAGAGTGGAATGCACTATTTAATGATTACCGTAAGGCGTATCCTGAATTAGCAGAACAATTTGAACAAGCTATGAATAACGAACTTCCAAAAGATTGGGATAGCGAATTGCCAAGTTTTTCAGAGGGAGATCCTGCTTTAGCATCAAGAGTTACGAGCAGTCAAGTATTAAATGCTATTTCTAAGACTGTTCCTGCTTTCTGGGGCGGATCTGCAGATTTATCTTCTTCGAATAATACAATGGTAGCTATTGAAAAAGACTTCCAACCTGGCCAATACGAAGGAAGAAACATTTGGTATGGCGTGCGTGAATTTGCTATGACAGCTGCAGCAAACGGAATAGCTTTACATGGTGGTTCAAAAACTTATGTGGGAACATTCTTTGTCTTTACAGATTATTTGAGAGCAGCTATTCGTTTAGCAGCTATTTCTAATTTGCCTGTAACGTATGTCTTTACACATGATTCTGTTGCAGTCGGAGAAGATGGACCAACACATGAACCTGTAGAACATCTATCAAGTTTACGTGGTATGTCTAATTTGACTGTTTTACGTCCAGCTGATGGTAACGAAGTCGTTGCTGCATGGAAGATTGCGCTAACTTCAACCGATCACCCAACAATGCTGGTATTATCACGTCAAAATTTACCTGTTTTACCTAAAACAGATGAATTGGCACAAGAAAATGTTGCTAAAGGTGCTTATGTACTTTCTCCACAAGATGGCGAGGTTCCAGATGGCATTTTAATTGCAACTGGATCTGAAGTTGCATTAGCAATAGAATCACAAAAAGCTCTTAAAGCAGCTGGAAAAGATGTTTCTGTTGTCTCTATGCCAAGTTTTGATTTATTCGAAAAACAAGATGCTGCCTACAAAGAGTCTGTTTTACCTCTTGCAGTTCGCAAGCGTGTTTCTATCGAAATGGGTTCAAGTTTTGGATGGGAGCGTTATGTAGGATTAGATGGTGCTATGATTGCAATTGATAAATATGGCGCAAGTGCACCAGGAGATAAAGTTATTAAAGAGTACGGATTTACAGTGGAAAACGTTATTGAGAAATACAATAACCTATAAAAATTAAACCGTTAATTTTTGACTATGTAAATTGATTTTTCTGTCAATTTGCATAGTCTTTCTATTGAAAACAGTTTGCCTATTTATTTTTAAGTGAAACTCTAGTACAATTAGTCAGTGAGAAAGTTTGAAAGGAGTGAATATAAATGAATACAGGTTTAGCAATTCTTTTAATAGTTGTTGCATTAGTTGCTGGTTTAGTTGGCGGATTCTTCTTATCGAAAAAATATATGATGGATTATTTCAAAAAAAATCCACCTATTAACGAAGATACATTACGCATGTTAATGATGCAAATGGGTCAAAAACCGTCTGAAAAGAAAATCAGACAAATGATGGCTTCTATGAAAGTTCAAACAGAAAAACAGAATAAGAAAAAATAAGCAGTATATTAATTAACCTACTCTTATACTTAAATCATGCGAGCAGAATATTTCTGTTTGCATTTTTTATTATCATTCGCTAAAAAAAGGCAGGTGAATCAATTAATGGATGTTTATAAGAAATTAAGTTGGTTTTTTAAACAAGAAAAAAAGCTTACCTTACAGGTATTAGTTTTTTAATATTCGTTGCTTTCCTACAATTATTGCCACCCAAAATATTAGGGACAGTTATTGATTTGATTAGGCAAGGGACATTGACTAAAGCTGTATTAATAAAATGGTTAATTATTTTATTTGTTACAGCTATTACTAAATACATCTTTAGATATATATGGCGAATGAATATATGGGGGACTTCTGCCAAACTTGAGAGAATTTTACGAAAAAGATTATTTGATCACTTCACATCAATGGATGCAAGTTTTTTTCAAAAGTATCGAGTTGGAGATTTAATGGCCCATGCTACGAATGATTTAACTGCTATTCGAAATGTTGCGGGTGGTGGAACATTAACATTTGTTGATTCAATTATTACAGGCAGTATAACCATCATTGCTATGATGATAGTAGTTGACTGGCGTTTAACTTTAATTGCTTTGCTCCCTTTGCCATTTTTAGGAGTAGCTGTGTATTAGGATCAAAACTTCATGAACGTTTTCGCAAGGCTCAAGCGGCTTTTTCGCACATGAATGATAAGACTCAAGAAAGTATTATGGGTATGAAGGTTATCAAAACATTTGGTCAAGAAGAAGAAAATAGCGAAGAATTTAAAAGCAAAACAGCACAAGTTGTTAGTGAAAATAGAAAAGTATATAAAATTGATTCTCTTTTTGATCCAGTTATGACACTAATCATTGGTATTTCTTATATCCTAACAATCATATTAGGTGGATATATGGTCATAACAAACATCATTACTATTGGCGATTTCGTAACCTTTATTAATTATATTGCGATGCTTGTTTGGCCAATGTTTG
Source organism: Carnobacterium iners (assembly GCF_900177385.1). Taxonomy (NCBI): domain Bacteria; kingdom Bacillati; phylum Bacillota; class Bacilli; order Lactobacillales; family Carnobacteriaceae; genus Carnobacterium; species Carnobacterium iners. The sequence continues at coordinate 2,002,937 of NZ_FXBJ01000002.1, read as the reverse complement.
CTATTGGACGTTTATTTAATATCTTAGAACGAGGCAGCGTAAGTTACAATCGTATCGAAAAAATTTTAAAAGAAGAAACATAAATTATTGAAGATCCTCAAGCACTTGATACAGCAATCACTAGTAATATTCATTACACTATTGAAAGGTTTTGCTACCCTAAAACTCCTACTAATGTATTAAGTAAGGTTCATTTTAGATTAGAACAAGGCCAAACTTTAGGCATAGTGGGTAAAACTGGTTCAGGTAAAACAACTCTCTTTAAGTTATTTTTAAGAGAGTATGATCGGTATAAGGGACAGATAACCTACGGAGAGCACGATATTAGGGATTACTCTTTGGATGCCTTGTTGCAACACATTGGATATGTTCCTCAAGATCAGTTTCTATTTTCAACAACAATCAAAGAAAACATTCGCTTTGCGAGCCAAGAGTATGTTCAATCGATGATTGAACACGTTGCAAAGTTGACCGCCATTCATGAAGATATTCTACAAATGGAAGAGGGATATAATACCTTAGTCGGTGAGCGCGGCGTTTCTTTATCTGGTGGGTAGAAACAACGATTGGCTATTGCTAGAGCGCTGATTATTAACCCGGAATTATTAATTTTAGACGATGCTCTTTCGGCTGTTGATGCTAAAACAGAAGAAGCCATTTTATCCGATTTGAAAAAAAAAGATTTAAACAAACAACTATTATTGCTGCTCATCGTATCAGCAGTGTTGTGCACGCTGACGAAATTATTGTTATGGATAATGGATAGATTTCTGAACGAGGGACTCATAACGAATTGCTAGCGATTAATGGTTGGTACAAAGAGATGCATGATAAGCAGCAACTTGAAAGAAACACTAAGGGGGGAGAGACTAGTGAAACAAAAATCAAATTGGTCACAGTCTATACCACTTAAACAGCAAATAAAAATTATCAAACGTATTTTTTCTTTTGGATCTCCTTTCAAAAAGAATTTTTTTATTGGAATCTTTTTTGGTGTGTTGCTCTCTGTGACAAATGTTGTCTTACCTAGAATTATTCAAATCTTTATAGATGACTACTTAACAACAGAAACAGCAACAATTCGAATCATTGCTCTGTTCGCTTTGGCGTAACGATTATCAAAATTATTGTTTGGTATTTAAATCTTTACTTATTTAATTTAGCTTCTGAACAAACAGTTGAAAATATACGGAATAAAGTTTTCTAAAAATTGCAAACTCTAGGAATGAGATTTTACGATCAAACTCCAGCTAGTTCTATTGTTACACGAGTGACAAATGATACTGAAACCATTAAAGAGTTTTGGGAAGTTTTTTTAACTGTTCTGCAAGGGATATTCGGTGTAATAGCCTCATTTATAGCGATGGCTTTATTAGATGTACAACTAACGCTGTGGATTACTTTGTTTATTCCTGTATTACTGATTGTTATTTGGTATTACCAAAAATATAGTTCAGCTATTTATCGTAGCATGCGTGAGAAACTTAGTTTGTTAAATACGAAATTAGCTGAGACTATCTCGGGAATGAGTATCATTCAACAATTTCGCCGAGAAAAAAGAGTGCAAAAAGAATTCGATGAAACCAATACGTCTTATTTCACTTCTCGTTACGCCATGGTTAAGGCTAACGCACTATTGCTTGGCCCCGTTATTAATTTATTAGATGCGTTAGCTTTAGTTGTTGTTTTAGGAGATTTTGGATATGACGCGTTAAATGGAGCAATAGGGGTTAGTATTATTTACGCTTTTACTTCATATGTACAAAATTTCTTCAAGCCAATGGTAAGAATGATGGATAGTTTGAGCATTTTTCAAGATGGAGTCGTTTCTAGTAATAGAGTTCTAACCATTTTAGATAATCAAGAGTTAACACCTCAACAAGATGTAACTAGTCATGCAATCATTAAAGAAGGCAAAATAGAATTTAAAGAGGTTAGCTTTTCTTATGATGGAAAAACCAACGTTTTGAATAATATCAGTTTTATAGCTTACCCTGGAGAAACGGTTGCACTTGTTGGCCAAACTGGTAGTGGTAAGAGCTCCATTATTAATGTCATGATGCGTTTTTACGAATTTTTTGAAGGGGAGATTTTAATTGATGACATTTCTATTAAAAAGTACCCAATAGGAGAACTAAGAAGCAAGATGGGCTTAGTCTTACAAGGCTCTTTCTTGTTTTATGGAACAATTAAAGACAATATCCGTTTGAAAAATAGGTCGATTACTGATCGAGAAATAGAAGATGCAGCACAATTTGTTCAAGCGGATTCTTTTATTGAAGAACTACCAGATCAATACGATTCACGAGTTATTGAAAGAGGAGCAAGTTACTCTAGTGGATAAAAGCAATTAATTTCATTTGTAAGTACAATTGTTACGGATCCAAAAATCTTAATTCTTGATGAAGCGACGGCAAATATTGATACTCAAACGGAAGCACTAATACAAGAAGGACTTGAAAAAATGAGAAAAGGCCGAACAACCCTAGCTATTGCTCATCGTCTTTCAACCATTCGTGATGCGAATATGATTCTTGTAATAGATCATGGCGAAATTATCGAGCGAGGCAATCATGACGACCTAGTTAGCCAAAAAGGGTCTTATTATAAAATGTATCAACTTCAAAATAGTGGTGTAGCAAATTAAAAAACTGTTCTTCTTATTTTAATAAGAAGAACAGTTTTTTGTACTAAGGCGTTATTTTATGATTATAAGAAGGGTCAATTTCATAATCTAGCTGGTCAAAAGCTTGTTGAATTTCTAATTCAATCTCTTTTAATCTTTCTTTTGTTAATCTTATACTTTTATCAACTATGATTGGATCTCCAAAACATACAGTTACCCTTTTTCGTTTCAAAAGATCTTTAAATGTTAACGGCCCCTGATAAACAGCTGGTATAATTGGGACACCACTTAATTTTGCAATAGTTGCTGCTCCGCCTTTTAATTCTGAAGAATGTCTTGTTCCAGTTGGGAAGATAACTAAATTCATCTGACCTTCTTTTAAAATTTTAACAGGCGTTTTTATTGCGCTTGGTCCTGGATTTTTACGATCAACTGGAAAAGCGTTAGCGTGTCGAATGACCCAAGATAAAATAGGATTCTTAAATAATTCTTTTTTTGCCATAAATGCAAATTCATTTGGCTTAGCAGCTATCGCAAGATAAATCGGGTCAATCCAAGTTCGATGAGGAGCTACTAATATAAACGATCCTTTTGTAGGTAATTTTTCTCTATTTCGATAATGTGCGTTGCCATTTAAAAAAAATAATAAAAAACTAATAAAGTTGCGTAATGTTCTAAAAAACAATCGATCTCAACCTTTCATAATAAAAATACTATAATAATGATACAATTATGTAGGAGATAGTCTATTTTAGCAAGCTTTTTTAAAAGCTAAAGGATGAAAATGTTGATAAAAAAAATTTTTTTATCAAACTTCTTTTGGAATAAACAAGATTCTCTATCTTAAAAATGAAATAGTTTTCTTTTTGTTTGAGAATGACGTACAATGAAGAGATAGAAAAATTCGAGATGAAAATAGTTAAAACGTATGAAAGTAGGGGAACATTGAATGAAATGGAGTATTCCGGAACGAATTATTGATCAAGGAAGAAAATATGTTGCCGATAAACGAGTTCTTTCAATTAATTCAAACTTTGAAAAAAAAGTTTGGAATGCCGAAGTTATAGGAGAAGAAAGATACAGAATTGAGCTAGACGGTACAACTAAAGAAGAAGATTTTTGTGAATGTGCGTACTGGAAAGAACATGGTTACTGCAAACATACTGTTGCTGTTGAGTTAGAACTACGAGACAGAGGAATCAGTCGTATAATGACAAAAGAAAATGCAAAAGAAGTTGCTACGGATTCACCCAGTCCTGGTCAAGAACTAACGGAATCTTTTACACGTATTTTCTTAAATGAGCATAGAGAGTCGCTTTCTATTGCAGGAAAAGAGCGTGTATTAGAACTAGAATATAAAATTGAAATAAAGCCTTTAAGTACTGCACTTGTTCGTGCAAAAACGGAAGTTCTTGCACTTAGTATTCGTATTGGAATAGAAAAATTATATATTATTAAAGACTTACCGGCATTTTTTGAAAGTTATATGGCACAAAGCGTTTTTGAACTTAAGTCGAATCAACTGATTGATTTTAAGCAGGTTCATTTAAGCGAAGAAAACAAAGAGATTATGAATTTTCTTCAAAAACAAATTTATTCGAATCAATTAATGGTAGGCAATCAAAAAGAACCTATTCTTTTAACCAATAACAAAAGGTATTTGATTTTAACACCTGTTTTAGCAGAAATAACGCTACAGATGTTACAAGAGAGCGGTAATCTTCAATTTATAAATGGAAAAGATAAATACAAGAAAGTAATATTTGTGGAGAATCAATTGCCAATTTCTTTTGAGCTATTCCAAAAGAACAAATCAATTACTTTAGATATCTTAAATTTAGTAGATTCTTATTTAGACGAGTATCAGTGGTTTATCTCATCTAATGTTATTTTCCAACCATCTAAAGAGCAAATGAGAGCTAGTAAGCCACTAAGTAGCTTTTTAGAACGTTACGATGGAAATGATATTGAAATAAAACCTGAAAACATGCCTGACTTTACAGCTTATGTAATGCCCTTATTGACTAAAATAGGCGAAGTAAGTGTTGATGACGAACTTAAAAATTCTTTTATCCAAGAGCCATTAAAAACAACAATTTACTTTAAGTATGATAAAGATACCGTTCACGCAACAGTTGAATTTAACTACAAACAGTTAGTGTTATCTACAAATAGTGAAGAAAATCATTTGCCAGATCTTGGTGTGCAGATTATTCGTGATAGTCAACAAGAAATGAATGTATTGAATCGATTGAAGGAATTTGATTACCATCGTACTAAAAAAACATATGCAAAAAGAATGGTGAGAGACGATGATTTTTACTCTTTATTTACTAAAGAAATTCCAACTTTAGAGTTAGATGCGATTGTTTATGTAGACGATTTATTGGATAGTATGTTTTTGGATCAAATTGATCCAGAAACGAATATCGATGTTCAAAACGATGGTTCACTATTAGATATTCGCTTTGATATTGGAGGTATTACACCTGAAGAGATTGATAGCGTGCTAAGAAGCTTAATTGAAAAGAAATCGTTCCATAAATTGGACAACGGTACATTAATTGATTTAGAAACGGAAAAATTCAAACAAATTAGCGATGTTCTTACTGAATTACGTGTATCGAAAAATTTTCAAAATGGCAAAATTAGTTTACCTAGTTATCGTGGATTGGAACTACACGAAAAATTTGGTTTAGAAGAAAAAAATAAGCAACAATTATCTAGAAAATTTCAAAATCTGATAGAAGATTTAAATTTCCCTGATCAATTCGAAGCTGATTTACCGAAAAATTTACATGCCGATTTAAGGCCTTATCAAGTAGTTGGATTTAAGTGGCTTAAGATGCTTTCAAAATATGGTTTTGGTGGTATTCTTGCTGACGACATGGGGCTTGGGAAAACGATTCAGGTGATCACCTATATTTTATCTGAAATCCAAGAGAAAAAAGAAAATAGTCCTTTTCTGATTGTTGCACCAGCTTCATTAATTTATAACTGGAACCACGAGCTAATAAAATTTGCTCCTTCAATTGAAAATTTTGTTGTAGCTGGTACTGCCGAGGAAAGAATGGCGATCATTCAATCCGCAAAAAGCAACCAAGTTTTAATCACCTCTTATCCAAGTTTCAGACAAGATGCTGATGTTTATAAGAAACAAGAGTTTAGTTTATTAGTACTTGATGAATCACAAATGGTGAAAAACTACCATACGAAGACAGCTCAAGCATTAAGAGGGCTAAACATTAAGAAAAGATTTGCCTTAAGTGGGACTCCAATAGAAAATAAAATAGAAGAGTTATGGGCTATTTTCCAACTCATTATGCCGGGGTTTTTCCCATCGGTTAAACAGTTTAAAACATTGCCTTATGAGCAAGTCTCTAAGATGATTCGCCCATTTGTGCTACGAAGACTTAAAAAAGATGTTTTGAAGGAATTGCCAGATAAGATTGAAACCAATCTTTATAGTTCAATGACAAAAGAACAAAAAACAGTTTATCTAGCATACTTGCAGAGAATACAAGAGAGTGTTCAAAAAATGTCAGGTGATGATTTTAGAAAAAATAGAATTGAAATACTGTCAGGTTTAACTAGATTACGTCAAATTTGTTGTGATCCCCGTTTATTCTTAGATGATTACCAGGGAGAATCAGGGAAATTAGAGCAATTAAAAGAATTGTTGCAAACAGCAAAAGAAAGTGGAAAACGTGTGTTAATTTTTTCTCAATTCACTTCAATGTTATCAATCATTGAAAGAGAGCTTGCCGAAGAAGGAATTGATACTTTCTACTTGAGTGGCCAAACAAAACCTAAAGATCGCTTAGAAATGGTCAATCGTTTCAATGATGGAGAAAAGGAAATATTCCTTATCTCATTAAAAGCTGGTGGAACTGGACTAAACTTAACAGGAGCAGATACCGTTATCTTATATGATTTATGGTGGAATCCTGCTGTGGAAGAACAAGCAGCAGGCCGTGCTCATCGTCTAGGTCAAAAGAAAGTTGTTGAGGTATGGCGTTTGATTGCAGAAGGAACAATTGAAGAAAAAATAAATTCTATGCAACAAGAGAAAAAAGCGTTATTTGACCAAGTCATTACTTCAGAAGGCAAAGAACAACAATCTTTAACTCAATTAACAGAAGCAGATATTCGCGAAATACTGAGTATTGGAAATTAAAGACTTAGTTAATAAAAAGATGAGCTATTAAATAGGTGCTTTATGGGGAAAGTTATCATCCATATTGATGAACAAGAAAATGGTCGCTTTTATTAAGTAACTTAAAGAACTTAAAAAAGAACGGGTTCAGTTTGAGATAGAAGTCGTCGTTAATGGTCCAGTGATAAAAAGGTATTTAGACTCGTAAATTTTAGTAACAGTAGAATTATTTATACAACAAACTATTTTATTTGTTGTTTGCAATGATTCTATGAAAAACCAGCGTATCGAGAAAGAACAGTTAAATCCAGCGATAAAAATCGTTTCTTCAGGAATTTTAGAAGTTATCGAATAACAACTAGCTGGAGCAGCGTATCTTAAACCATAAAAATGATTGACTCATCAAAGAGAAAATAACTATTTTATTCATTTCTCTTGATTTATTCAATAAAAAATCGTATAATAATAAGCGGTATTAAGATGCCAACTAATTTCACACCCCGGCGGATGTAAAGGACGGTGCTTGAGTAATCAAGTCTCCTTACAGTTGAACTTGGGGGAGGAAAAAATAAAACCAATGGAGGAAACAAATCATGGCAGTAATCTCAATGAAACAATTACTTGAAGCAGGCGTACACTTTGGTCACCAGACACGTCGTTGGAACCCAAAAATGAAACGCTTTATCTTTACAGAAAGAAACGGTATCTACATTATCGACTTGCAAAAAACAGTTAAGTTAGCTGATGCAGCATACACATACATGAAAGAAGTATCTGAAAATGGCGGAATCGCTTTATTTGTAGGTACTAAAAAACAAGCACAAGAAGCAATCAAAGAAGAAGCAATCCGTTCAGGACAGTTCTACGTAAACCACCGTTGGTTAGGTGGAACATTAACTAACTGGGATACAATCCAAAAACGTATCAAACGTCTAAAAGAAATTAACAAAATGGAAGAAGACGGAACTTTTGAAGTCCTTCCTAAAAAAGAAGTTGGGATTTTACTAAAACAACGTGATCGTTTAGAAAAGTTCTTAGGTGGAATCCAAGACATGCCTAGAATTCCAGACGTTATGTTTGTTGTTGACCCACGTAAAGAGCGTATCGCGATTCAAGAAGCTCATAAACTAAACATTCCTATCGTAGCAATGGTTGATACAAACTGTGATCCTGATGAGATTGATGTAATTATCCCATCAAATGATGACGCAATTCGTGCTGTTAAATTGATTACTTCAAAAATGGCTGATGCTATGATCGAAGGAAATCAAGGAGAAGACGAAGTTGTTGAAGAAACATTTACAGCTGAATCACCTGTAGTTGCTGAAACTGCATCAATTGAAGAAATCGTTGAGGCTGTTGAAGGCAATAACGCTGAATAATTAAATAATAAACAGCTGTCTCGAGCAAAAGGAGAAGTGAGAAGCGACTTTACATGAAGCGGCATCATTTCAAATTTAGTGGAGACAGCTTTTTTATAAGGTAAAACAAATTACTAGGAGGAATAGTATAATGGTACAAGTAACAGCTAAATTAGTAAAAGAGTTGCGTGATATGACAGGCGTAGGCATGATGGATTCAAAAAAGGCCTTAGTCGCTGTTGATGGAGATATTGATGCTGCAGTTGATTATTTAAGAGAAACCGGCATGGCTAAAGCAGCTAAAAAAGCTGACCGTATTGCTGCTGAAGGTTTAGCAGGAGTATTTGTTGATGGCAACATCGGTTCAATTACTGAAATCAACTCTGAAACAGACTTTGTTTCAAAAAATGAACAATTCCAAAAGTTAGTTAAAGATGTTACCGAAGCAGTAGCCATAGGAAATCCTACTACTGTTGAAGAAGCTAAAACACTAAAAGCAGGTAACGGAACAGTTGAAACCGAGATTCTTGCAGGAACAACTAAAATCGGTGAAAAAATCGAATTACGTCGTTTTTCACGTGTTGAAAAAGCAGACGCAGACGTATTTGGAGCTTACACACATATGGGCGGACGTATCGCTGTCCTAACTGTTGTAGAAGGATCAAATGATGAAGAATTGGCACGTGATATTGCTATGCATATTGCTGCAATCAACCCTAAATATGTTTCTCGCGAACAAGTATCTCAAGAAGAAATTGATCACGAGACCAAAGTATTAACTGAGCAAGCTTTAAATGAAGGCAAACCTGCTAACATCGTTGAGAAAATGATTGTTGGGCGATTGAATAAATATTTAGCTGAAATCTGTTTAGTAGACCAACCTTTCGTTAAAGATCCAGATATGACTGTAGGCAAATTCGTTGCTTCTAAAGGCGCAACAGTGAAATCATTTGTTCGTTTTGAAGTTGGAGAAGGTATCCAAAAACGTGAAGAAAACTTTGCAGAAGAAGTAATGAATCAAGTAAATAAATAACAGATAAAAAGGAGCACATTTAGTGATGTGTTCCCTTTTTTTATCTTGTTTTACTATTTTACATAATAGGTGAAAGTCCGTTTATTAAAAAAAATATATTAATTAGTATTAAAGATTATAAATGAAGTTTTTAACAAAATATGGTAAACTTAATAGAGTGCTAAGAGTCAATGGAGGGAAAAAAATGATTGAACCGAAATACAAACGTATTATTTTAAAAGTTAGTGGGGAAGCCTTAGCTGGAGATACAGGATTTGGTATTCAACCGCCAGTTATCAATAATATATGTAAAGAAATAAAAGAAGTAAAAGAATTAGGGATTGAAATTGCAATCGTTGTTGGTGGTGGAAATATTTGGCGTGGACAAGTCGGTTCTGAAATGGGGATGGAAAGAGCCCAAGCTGATTACATGGGGATGTTAGCAACTGTCATGAATGCTCTAGCGTTGCAAGATTGTTTAGAAAACGTTGGAGTTCCTACGAGAGTTCAAACATCTATTGAAATGCGACAAATTGCTGAACCATACATTCGTCGTAAAGCAGAAAGACATTTAGAAAAAGGTCGCGTTGTTATTTTTGCAGGTGGTACTGGAAATCCTTATTTCTCTACAGATACTACAGCCGCTTTACGTGCAGCTGAAATTGGCGCTGATGTGATATTAATGGCGAAAAATAATGTTGATGGTGTTTATTCAGCAGATCCTAAATTAGATAGTTCAGCGGTTAAATATGAAGAATTAACTCATTTAGATATCATAAATAAAGGTCTACAAGTTATGGATACAACGGCAAGTTCGTTAAGCATGGATAATGATATTCCATTAGTCGTTTTTAATCTTAACGAACCTGGAAATATTAAACGTGTTGTTTTAGGTGAAACGATTGGTACTACTGTCAGGGGGAAAAAATAATGAGTACAGAATTATTGAAAGAAACAAAAGAAAAAATGGTTAAAGCGGAACAAGCTTTCCAAAGAGAATTAGGAAGCATTCGAGCAGGGCGTGCAAATCCTTCATTGCTAGACCGTATCCAAATTATTTATTATGGTGCTCCAACACCTTTAAACCAAATTGCACAGATATCCATTCCAGAAGCACGAGTGCTAATGATTACACCATTTGACAAGACAGCACTTAAGGATATTGAAAAAGCCCTTATGCAAAGTGATATTGGAATCAACCCAAACAATGACGGTAACGTTATTCGTTTAGTTATTCCTCAATTAACAGAAGACAGACGTAAAGAGTTAGCTAAACAAGTAGGTAAAGAAGCAGAAAACTCAAAAGTTTCTGTCCGTAACATTAGACGAGAAGCAATTGACGAATTAAAAAAAGCAGAAAAAAATAAAGAATTAACATCTGATGACGTTCATTCTTATGAAGAAGATATTCAAAAGTTAACAGATGAAAGTATTAAAAATGTTGACGCGATTGCTTCTGAAAAAGAAAAAGAATTGTTAGACGTTTAATTTATAGAGAGTAAATTAAAACACCTCATCGACCTTGTTGAAGGTCAATGAGGTGTTTTAATTGTTGTTCTTATTTAGTAGTTGTCTCAGTCTCTTCTTCTTTTAGAAAGAAATTAGTTACTCTTGCTGCTACGTAGGATACTATAAAACTGACGACCATTCGCTTAATTAATTTTTTCATATTAATCACCCTTTCAGTTCTTTTTACGATTTTTTATCTACAAAAAGTATACCATTATTTTTTTAAAAAAAATAATATTACGGTTTCTGGAGTTTGAAAGCTTACTAGTGATAACTAGTTGCTCTTTTTTTCTGTTTAACTATCTAGGAATCCCTTAAGATATTTATTTATTTATTATAGGCATTTATAGTAGATTTTGATACAATGGTATCAGTCAGTTAACGGATTGGAGAAACTCAAATGATAAATTTTTTTAAAAAAATGAAACAAGAAGAAGAAAAAAAAAATGAAATACATCCTTTTGACAAACTAGACGAGATGCCTGCTCATGTCGCAATTATTATGGACGGGAATGGACGTTGGGCTCAAAAAAATTATTGCCCAGAATTGCCGGGCATAAAGAAGGTATGAATACAGTTAAAAAAATTACAAAAAGATCTAGCCAAATAGGTATTAAAGTTTTGACTTTATATGCTTTTTCGACTGAAAATTGGCGAAGGCCTGATCTAGAAGTGAATTTTTTAATGCAACTACCAGTAGACTTTTTTGATGCATTTGTACCAGATTTAATCAAAGAAAATATTAAAGTTCAAGTTATTGGATTTACGGACCAATTGCCAGCGCATACACAAAAAGCAGTGATGCAAGCTATTGAAGCTACAAAAAATAATACAGGTATGATACTAAATTTTGCCTTGAATTATGGCAGTCGCAGTGAAATGCTTGAAGCGACTAAACAAGTAGCAAAAATGGTGAAAGATAATACATTAGATATAGAAGAAATAGATGAAGCTGTTTTTGAGTCACACTTAATGACAGCCTCATTAGGCAACTATCAAGAAGTAGATTTTATGATCCGAACAAGTGGAGAAGAAAGAATGAGCAATTTTCTGCTTTGGCAAAATGCTTATAGTGAATTTTACTTTACAAAAGAGCTTTGGCCAGATTTTAATGAGCAGTCGTTAGAAAATGCAATTAGTGTTTATAAAAAAAGACACAGGCGTTTTGGTGCATTATAATAGCTAGGAGGAAAAACAAGTGAAACAAAGACTCATCACAGCCATACTTTCTTTAATCGTTTTCGTACCAATTGTTTATATGGGATCAGTTATTTTAACAATCGCTGTATCTTTATTAGGTTTAATTGCTTTATTTGAATTATTTAGAATGAGAAAACAATCATTATTATCAATAGAAGGATTAATTGCTAGTGTTGCTTTATTGCTAATCACCATTCCTTCAAATCAAGGTGTATTGGGGACAGCCTACTCACCTAGTATGTTATTCTACGTTTGTTCATTGTTGCTGTTAGTCTCAACAGTATTTTCAAAAAACACATTTAATTTCGATGATGCTGCTATGTCGATACTGGGCTCTATCTATATTGGATACGGCTTTAAGTACTTTCTTTTGATTCGTTTTGAAGGATTGAGACTATTGTTGTTGGCCTTATTTATTGTTTGGGCAACAGACGTCGGGGCTTATTTAGTCGGTCGTAAGTTTGGTAAAAATAAGCTTGCGCCACATATCAGTCCTAATAAAACGATTGAAGGTTCATTCGGAGGAATTTTCTGTGCACTTATTATCTCAACCGGTTATTATTTCATTTATCCAGCTGATTTTTCATTTGGTATAACTGTATTATTAGCCGTTTTAATTTCTGTTTCCGGTCAATTAGGGGACTTAGTCGAATCAGCTTTAAAACGTCATTATGATGTAAAAGATTCCGGGAAAATATTACCAGGTCACGGTGGAATTCTTGACCGATTCGACAGTGTTTTATTTGCAATGCCAGTATTGTATTTACTGACGTTAGTTTAATTGATGGAAGGACGTGAAAAAGTTAGTATCTTTTATTGATAGTAACTTTATTATCATGAAAAAAATTTGTTTATTAGGTGCTACTGGATCAGTAGGGTCTAGTACCATTGAAGTCGTTCAATCTTATCCTGATTTATTTAAAATAGTGGCTTTCTCTTTTTATGAAAATGAAATAAAAGGAAGAAGATTAATTGAATTATTAAAACCTAAAGTAGTAGCCGTCAAGTCAAAAAAAATGGCTGCACGATTGAGACTAGATTACCCTGCTGTTCAATTTACATATGAATTAGAGGGATTGACTGAACTAGTTATTAGGGATGAAGTAGAAACGGTTGTCACGGCAGTAATGGGCAGTGTCGGACTATTGCCAACATTAGCAGCTATCAAGGCAGGAAAAGAAATTGCACTTGCCAATAAAGAAACGCTTGTCATGGCTGGTGATTTAGTTATGGAAGAAGCAGCTAGAAATAATGTCAGAGTTTTCCCTATAGATAGTGAGCATTCAGCAATCTTTCAGTGTTTACAAGGTGAAAATAGCAGCGATGTCAGTCAATTGCTTATTACAGCATCAGGTGGGAGCTTTCGTGATTACTCGAGAGCTGACTTACGGGATGTCAGCGTTTCGGATGCATTGAATCATCCAAATTGGTCAATGGGAAAGAAAATAACCATTGATTCAGCATCTATGATGAATAAAGGCCTAGAGGTTATTGAAGCTAAGTGGTTATTTGATATGGATTATGATAAAATTAAAGTTCTTTTACACCGTGAAAGTATTGTACACTCTATGGTACAATTTGTTGACGGTACAATAAAGGCCCAATTAGGAGTCAGTGACATGCGAGAACCCATCCAATATGCACTAGGTTTCCCAACTCGTATGCCAGTTAAAAAACCTGTTTTTTTTGATTTAGCTATGATTGGACAATTGCGTTTTGAAGAAATGGATTTTGAACGATTCCCTTTATTGCAATTAGCTTTTGATGTCGGAAGAATAGGTGGAACAGCTCCGACAGTTATGAATGCAGCGAATGAAGTAGCTGTAAATGCATTTATTGAAGGCAAGTTACCATTTTTAGATATTGAAACACTCGTTTATAAAGCTGTTTATCAAGAAAAAGAAGTACAAAAACCAGACTTGACTATTCTTTTAGAAGTCGATAAAGAGACTAGAGAAAAAGTTATGAGTTGGATTTAAGGGAGAGATAAAATGATTACTACGATTATTACCTTTATCCTTGTTTTTAGTGTATTAGTCATTTTCCATGAATTTGGGCATTACTACTTTGCAAAAAAAGCAGGAACACTAGTTAGAGAATTCGCAATCGGTTTCGGACCAAAGATTTTTTCTTATCGTAAAAATGAAACGACCTTTACGGTACGGATTTTACCAATTGGCGGCTATGTTAGAATGGCTGGCTATGAGGAAGAAACGGAAATTAAACCAGGAATGTCTGTTGGGATCTTATTAGATGAAAACGATGAAGTCACAACAATTAATACCTGTAAGAAAAAGCAATTGCTCGAAGTTGTTCCTATTCAAGTTAGCGCGATTGATTTAGAAAAAGACTTGTATATAGAAGGTTACCTTTCTGGTGATGACACTAAATTAGTTCGTTATTCGGTTAAACGAAATACGCTATTAATTGAAGAAGATGGGACGGAAGTGCAAATTGCTCCACTTGATGTGCAATTCCAAGCAGCGAGTTTGCCTCAGAGAATGATGACGAACTTTGCAGGTCCGATGAATAATATTATTTTAGCTATTATTACGTTTACTCTGATGGCTTTCTTACAAGGTGGTGTGATTAGCAATGAAAATGAATTAGGATCAATCGTAGAAGGATCTCCGGCTTATGAAGCTGGCTTGGCAAAAGGAGACCAAGTCCTTGCAATTGATGGTAATAAAATGACTAGTTGGACAGAAATAGTAAAAGTCATTCAAAAAAGTCCAGAGAAATCTCTGAAGTTTACTTTGAAATCAGTAGATGGGTCTGATAAGCAACTGAATGTTATTCCTGAAGCTAAAAAAGGAAATGATGATTCAGAGATCGGGATTATAGGAGTAAATGCACCAGTTGATACATCCTTTACTGCTAAACTGTTCTTTGGTTTCACTTATACTTGGACGGTCATCGTGCAGATATTAGCTGCATTAGGCTCTATTTTTACTAAAGGATTTTCTATTGATATGTTTGGTGGACCTGTAGCTATTTATGCAACAACTGAAGCTGTTGTTAAAACAGGATACATCGGCGTATTGAATTGGATGGGGATCTTAAGTATCAACTTAGGAATTATTAATCTATTGCCAGTACCAGCTTTAGACGGTGGTAAATTATTATTAAACGCGGTTGAGGGAGTCAGAGGGAAACCTTTGAGTCAAGAAAAAGAAGGGATTATCACTTTAATTGGAGTCGGACTATTAGCTTTATTAATGGTCTTAGTCACATGGAATGATATCCAAACGTACTTTTTAAAATAGAAAACCGTTAACTACAAAAACAGTCAACTACTAAAGGAGATAAATACTCATGAGACAATCAAAATTATTTGTGCCAACCTTACGTGAAATCCCTAATGATGCAGAAGTATTGAGTCATCAACTATTATTGAGAGCAGGATACATTAGACAAATATCTAGTGGGGTATACAGCTATCTGCCTTTGGCTAATAAAGTTTTAGAAAAAATAAAAATAATTATCCGAGAAGAATTTGAAAAAATCGATGCGGTTGAAATGTTAATGCCTTCACTGTTGCCTCGTGAACTATGGGAAGAGTCAGGACGTTATGAGACATACGGTGAGGACTTAATGAAGTTAACCGATCGTCATGGTCGAGACTATTTATTAGGACCAACACATGAAGAAGCCTTTACGACTTTAATTCGTGATGAAATCAATTCATATAAAAGACTCCCTTTATCGTTATATCAAATACAAACTAAATACCGTGATGAAAAGAGACCACGTTCTGGTTTGTTAAGAAGTCGCGAATTTTTAATGAAAGATGCTTATTCATTTCACGATAGCTATGAAAGCTTAGATAAAACTTATTCAGATTTTGAAGAAGCATACACACGTATTTTTGAACGTTGTGGGTTAGATTTCAGAAATATTATTGGTGATGCAGGAGCAATGGGTGGAAGTGATTCTAAAGAGTTCACCGCGATTTCTGATGCTGGTGAAGACGTTATTGCTTACTCTGATTCAAGTGATTATTCAGCTAACCTAGAAATGGCAACAAGTTTTTATATGCATAAAAAATCAACTAAAGTTGAAAAAGAGCTAGAAAAAGTAGCAACACCGAATTGTAAAACAGTTGATGAAGTAGCAGCTTTCTTGAAAGTAGAATCAAGTGATGTCATGAAGAGTTTATTGTTTATCGCAGACGGCGAACCTGTCCTAACAGTTGTTCGTGGCGATCACGAAGTAAACGATGTTAAACTTAAAAACTTTTTAAATGCTGATTATTTAGAGATGGCAACAGATGAAGAAGCTACTGACTTTTTAGGTGTTAATTTTGGTTCTGTTGGTCCTGTCAATGTTAAAGAGGGAATTAAAGTTCTAGGAGATTTAGATGTACAAGATATGGTAAATGCTGTTGCAGGAGCAAATGAAGAAAATCATCATTTTATGAATGTTAATCCTGTCCGTGATGCCTCAATTGAGAAGTTTGTCGATTTACGTTTTGTTAAAGAAGGAGAATTATCTCCAGATGGACAAGGAGTATTAAAGTTTTCAAAAGGAATAGAAATCGGACATATCTTTAAATTAGGAACCCGTTATAGTGAATCAATGGGTGCAACAGTATTAGACAACAACGGCCGTTCTATTCCGGTTATCATGGGTTGTTATGGTATTGGGGTTAGCCGTCTGTTATCCGCCATTGCTGAACAGAAAAGTGATGATAAAGGCTTAATTTGGCCTAGACAATTAGCACCATACGAACTTCATTTGATACCAGTCAATGTAAAATCAGAAGATCAAGTTAACTTAGCTGAAGAACTATATACTTCTCTAAATCAAGCTGGATTTTCTGTTTTATTAGATGATCGTGCAGAACGTGTAGGAGTAAAATTTGCTGATTCTGATCTAATCGGACTACCAATTCGTATAACAGTGGGTAAAAAAGCTGCTGAGGATATAGTAGAAATCAAAATTCGCAAAACGGGCGAAACGATTGAAGTTAGAAAAGATGAAATGATTTCAACAATGGCAATTTTGCTGAATCCTGAAAATAACTAAAGGACAAATAACAAAGGGAGCCTACACAAGTATATATTTTACTTGTCTGTGCTTCCTTTGTTATTTCCCTTATAGCAGACAAGAGCAATCGAAAGGAGCCAGTCGTTCATGAGTTTAAACCCAGAAGAGTTATTTCAGAAATTACTAGAGCAAATTGGCTTGAAAAATACAATTGAGTACCAACCTTATTTTAAAAAAGGTGAAATAAAAAAAGTAACGGTGCATAAAACTTCGAAAATATGGCATTTTAATCTTTCATTTGAAGATGTTTTACCTTTTGAAGTTTACCAACTATTTATTGAAAAATTGCAATTAACTTTTAGTTCTATTGCGACTATAGAAGTTTCGATTGAAGCAATAAACCCTAAAATAACGATTGAAAAACTTGAACAATATTGGCCTTCGGTGGTTAAAAAAAGTGGCGTTTCTTCACCATTATGCAATCGTGCTTTTCAAGAACAATTGCCCTTACTAAGTGGAAAAAAAATTCTCTTTTTAGTAGAGAATGAAGTAGTAAAAGGTCATTTAACCAATCAGTATTTGCCACCTGTAGAAATAGCTTATCAAAGTTTGGGATTTCCATTATTTAAAATAGAACCAACTATTGATGAAGAAAGCTACAATAAAAAGATAGCCGAATTTAAATCAAAAAAAGAAGAAGCAGATGAATTATTAAGCATACGAGCAGGTGAGAACCTAAAAAAAGCAGAAGAGGAAAAGAAATATAATAAAGAAAAAGGTATTGAAAACATAGCCAAAGGACCAATTGTTTTAGGCCGTAAGATAGCAGATAAAGAAGAAATAAAGCAAATGGATCAAGTTATAGAAGAGGAAAGACGAGTAACGATTGAAGGATATGTATTTGATGTGGAGATTCGTGTTCTTCGTTCTGAACGACAATTATTGATTGTCAAGATAACGGATTATTCTTCATCTTTTACAGTTAAAAAATTCTCTAATACACCAGAAGATGAAGCAGCTTTTGCAGCAATTAAAAAAGGAATGTGGGTAAAAGCACGTGGAAGTGTCCAAGAAGATAATTTCATGCGAGATCTAGTACTAAATGCCCAAGATATTTCTGAAAGCTTTCATGAGGAACGAAAAGATCTGGCTTCACAAGGAGATAAGCGGGTTGAAATGCATTTGCATAGCAATATGAGTCAAATGGATGCAACAAACAATATCACTGATTTAGTCGCTCAAGCAGCTAAATGGGGACACCCCGCTGTAGCGATTACGGATCATGCCGGTGCACAGTCTTTTCCAGATGCTTTTCGTGCTGGACAAAAACATGGGATAAAAATATTATATGGTATAGAAGCCAATATCGTTGATGATGGTATCCCAATTGCTTATCATCCTAGTGATAGAGAGTTAGCTGAAGCAACATATGTGGTATTTGACGTAGAAACAACGGGATTATCAGCTGTTTACAATAAAATCATTGAGCTATCAGCCGTTAAAATGTATAAAGGAAATGTCATTGAAAAGTTTGAACACTTTATTGATCCAGGACATCCTTTATCTCAAACAACCATCAACTTAACAGGTATTACAGATGAGATGGTCAGAGGCTCAAAAACTGAAAAAGAAGTATTGCTATTATTCGAAGACTTTGCAAAAAATCATATCTTAGTTGCGCACAATGCAAGTTTTGATATGGGTTTTTTAAATACTAGTAATGCCAGACAAGAACTAGCTGAAAATGTTAATCCAGTTATTGATACGCTAGAATTATCTAGATTTCTTCATCCACAATTAAAAAGTCATAGACTAAATACATTAGCTAAAAAATATGGTGTAGCCTTAGAACAACACCATCGAGCTATTTATGATGCCGAATCTACGGGTTATCTTTGTTGGCTATTTTTGAAAGAGGCCGAAGAAGATCATCAAATCGTTAACCACAATCAATTAAATGACCGCATTGGTGAAGGAGATTCTTACAAACGTGCGAGACCTTTTCATAGTACGATTATCGCTACAACGCAAATAGGCTTAAAAAACTTATTTAAATTAGTTTCTTTATCGATGACCCAATATTTTTTCAGAACGGCAAGGATTCCTCGTTCAGAGTTAATTAAATTGCGAGAAGGCTTAATAGTCGGATCCGCCTGCAATCAAGGTGAAGTATTTGAAGCGATGATGCAAAAAGGTGTTGAAGAAGCGGAAAAAAAAGCAAAATTCTATGACTTTATAGAAGTTATGCCTAAAGAAGTTTATGCACCTTTACTTGAACAAGAATTAGTTAATTCAGAAAAAGATTTAGAAGACATTATCCGGAATTTAGTTCAAATTGGAGAAGAACTGAATAAGCCAGTTGTTGCTACTGGTAATGTTCACTATTTGAATCCAGAAGATTATATTTATCGGAAAATACTCATTAATTCTCAAGGTGGAGCAAATCCGTTGAATAGAAGTGAGTTGCCTAAAGTTCATTTTAGAACAACGGAGGATATGTTGGAGGCCTTTTCTTTCTTAGGTAAGTCAACAGCACACAAAATCGTTGTCGAAAATACTCAAATGATAGCTGAATCTGTTGAAGAAATGACACCCGTGAAAACAGAATTATATACGCCTAAAATTGAAGGTTCAGAAGAAGAAATTCGTAAATTAAGTTACGATGAAGCGCATCGTTTATATGGAAATCCTTTACCAGATATTATTGAAAAAAGAATTGAAAAAGAATTAACAAGTATTATTGGAAATGGTTTTTCTGTAATTTATTTGATTTCACAAAAACTAGTTCACAAAAGTCTTTCAGAAGGCTATTTAGTTGGTTCACGTGGATCAGTTGGATCTAGTTTTGTAGCGACTATGACTGGGATTACAGAAGTCAACCCGATGCCACCACATTATCGTTGCCCAAAATGTAAATACTCCAAGTTTTTTACAGACGGTTCAGTTGGTTCAGGTTATGATTTACCTGAGGAAACTTGTCCGAATTGCCAGATTAGATTGCACAAAGATGGACATGATATTCCCTTTGAAACTTTTTTAGGTTTTAACGGCGATAAAGTTCCTGATATCGATTTAAATTTCTCTGGTGATTATCAATCAAAAGCACACGACTATACAAAAGTCCTTTTTGGAGAAGAATATGTTTTTCGAGCAGGAACAATCGGTACAGTAGCTGACCGAACTGCCTTTGGCTATGTAAAGGCCTACGAGCGAGATCAAAATTTAACTTTCCGTGCTGCAGAAATTGATCGATTAGCAAAGGGTTCGACTGGCGTTAAGCGTACAACTGGCCAGCATCCAGGTGGAATCATTGTTATTCCGGATTATATGGACGTTTATGATTTTACGCCGATTCAATTTCCAGCTGATGCGCAAGACTCTGAATGGAAAACAACGCATTTTGATTTTCATTCTATTCATGATAATGTTTTAAAATTAGATATATTGGGACATGATGATCCTACCGTTATTCGGATGTTGCAAGATTTATCAGGTATTGATCCTTTAACAATTCCAACAGATGACCCAGAAGTAATGAAAATTTTTGGTGGAACAGATGTTTTGAATGTTACTTCTGAACAAATTCAATCTAAAACAGGAACACTAGGCATTCCAGAATTTGGTACTCGCTTTGTAAGAGGAATGCTAGAGCAAACTAAACCAACAACATTTGCTGAATTGCTTCAAATATCAGGGCTTTCTCACGGGACTGACGTTTGGCTAGGCAATGCAGAAGAGTTAATACGTGAAAAAAATATTCCTTTATCTGAGGTTATTGGATGTCGTGACGATATTATGGTTTACTTAATGCATAATGGTGTAGAAGATGGGTTAGCCTTTAAAATTATGGAATCTGTGCGTAAAGGTAAAGGTATTCCAGATGAATGGCAAAAAGAAATGCGGGCTGAGAAAGTACCAGAATGGTACATTGACTCTTGTCTAAAAATCAAATATATGTTTCCTAAAGCCCATGCTGCTGCTTACGTTTTAATGGCTCTTCGGGTGGCTTACTACAAAGTCCATTTTCCTATTTTATATTATGCTGCTTATTTTTCTGTACGTGCGACTGACTTTGAACTAGCGGCGATGTGTCAGGGAAAAGAAAGTATTAAAGTTAAGATGAAAGAAATAACTGATAAAGGTTTAGATGCATCAACAAAAGAGAAAAATGTTTTAACAGTACTAGAATTAGCAAATGAAATGGTAGAGCGTGGTATGAATTTTCAAATGATTGATTTAGATAAATCTGATGCAAAAGATTTTGTCATAGAAGGTAATTCTTTAATTGCACCCTTTAGAGCTGTACCAAGTTTAGGTTTTAACGTGGCAAATCAAATAGTAGAAGCAAGATTGGATAAACCTTTTTTATCTAAAGAAGATTTAGGTAAACGTGGAAAAGTATCTAAAACGGTTATTGAGTATATGAATGAGAATGGTGTCTTAAAAGGTATGCCAGATGAAAATCAGCTTTCTTTGTTTGATTTATTTTAACTAGTGAAATAAGGTAAGATGGATAGAAAAATAGGGTTGCAAAATCATTCTTTGGATAAAATAAAACCTGTATTTACTACGGGTTTTGTTGCTATGATTAGGAAATTGTGTTATTATTTAACTGTATTTAGATATCTTGGTAAAGAGTGAGCGGCGACGCTCACTCTTTTTCGGCAGTCAGGTATGTGTATCTAAAAGGAGGCGGTATAGATGACAAGTGTGGTTGAAACGGTTAGTAATATTGTGCAACCCATAGTTAATAGTTTTGAATTTGAACTAGTTGATGTAGAATTTGTTAGAGAAGGGAAGAATTGGTTTTTAAGAATATATGTTGATAAACCAGAAGGTATTACTCTGGAAGATTGTGCTTTTGTCAGTGAAAAAGTCAGTGAAACAATGGATGCAATGAATCCAGATCCAATACCACAAGCCTATTTCTTAGAAGTATCTTCTCCCGGAGCTGAAAGACCATTAAAAAAAGAAGAAGATTATATTGAAGCTATTGGTGAATATATTCATATTTCATTATACGAAGCTTTTGATAGTGAAAAAATTTATGAAGGTATATTAAAACAAATTACAGATGAAACTTTGATTTTATCTGTACGAATTAAAACTCGAGTAAAAGAGATTGAATTTGATCGTAAAAAAATTGCAAAAGCTAGATTAGCAATCCAATTTTAAATTAAATGGTTAGTGGACAGGAGAGAAATTGAAATGAGCAAAGAAATGCTAAATGCCCTTGATACATTAGAGCAAGAAAAAGGCATTGCAAAGGAAATCGTCATTGATGCTTTGGAAGCTGCGTTGGTTTCAGCATATAAAAAGAATTACGGACAAGCGCAAAATGTAGAAGTTGAGTTTGATATGAAAAAAGGCGATATCCACGTTTATGCTGTAAAAGAAGTCGTTGATGTTGTCTTTGATTCACGTTTAGAAGTTAGTTTAAAAGAAGCTTTAGATATTAACAGTGCTTATGAATTAGGGGATTCTATTCGCTTTAAAACGACTCCCAAAGACTTTGGTAGAATCGCGGCTCAAACAGCAAAACAAGTTATCATGCAACGGGTACGCGAAGCAGAGCGTAATATCATCTACAATGAATTTATTACTTATGAGAATGATATTATGCAGGGAATTGTTGAAAGACAAGACCACCGTTATATCTATGTGAATCTTGGGAAAATTGAAGCGGTATTATCTAAACAAGAACAAATACCGAATGAAGTTTATAAACCTCATGATCGTATAAAGGTCTATGTAACAAAAGTTGAGAATACGTCTAAAGGGCCTCAAATTTTTGTGAGCCGCAGTCACCCAGACTTATTAAAGCGTTTGTTTGAACAAGAAGTACCAGAAATTTACGATGGCATTGTTGAAATCAAATCAATTGCCCGCGAAGCTGGAGATAGAGCTAAAGTAGCTGTTATGTCTAGAGATGAAAATATCGATCCAGTTGGTACTTGTGTCGGTCCCAAAGGCCAACGTGTGCAAGCAATCGTAAACGAGTTAAAAGGCGAGAATATGGATATTGTTGAATGGAGTGCAGATCCTGCAACGTTTATAGCGAATGCATTAAATCCTGCACAAGTTATCAATGTTACTTTTAATGAGAGAGAAGGCAGTTGTGTGGTCGTTGTACCTGACTACCAATTATCTCTTGCAATTGGTAAACGAGGCCAAAATGCTCGATTAGCTGCTAAATTAACTGGCTTTAAAATTGATATCAAATCAGAATCAGATATTCAAGATTCGCTGATTACTAAAGATAAAGCTGGCTTAGAGCGCACAGAAGATTACGTTTCTGCTGTCGAAGAAACGATGAGTGCCGAACAAGAAAGTGATGCAACAGAAATTGTTGAAAATGTTGAAGACAGTAAAGATTTCCCTAGCGATATAGAAGTTGAAGATGAATTTCAAGAAGGTATATTAACTTCAGGAGAAGCCGAAGAAATGATTGAAATAGCTGAAGCTGAAGATGAGAATAAATAGAGGTGAATGGTATGCAAAAGCGTAAAATTCCTATGCGTAAGTGTATTGCTTCAAATAAAATGAAACCTAAAAAAGAAATGATTCGAATAGTAAAAAATAAAGAGGGTGAAATCAGTATTGATCCCAGCGGCAAAGTGGCTGGACGCGGCGCTTATATCTCTATTGATCCACTAATTGTTAAGGTTGCTTGGGATAAACGTATTTTAGATTGCACGTTCGAAACAGCTTTAGCAGATCCTTTTTATCAAGAACTTTTAGATTACGTAACACGACAGAAAGCGCGGATGAGTTTATGAATGAAGATCAAAAAGCACTGAACCTTTTAGGAATAGCGATGAAAGCTGGAAAATTGGTAACAGGTGAAGATTTAACATTAAAAGAAATTAGAAAAGAACAGGCAAAAATAGTACTAGTTGCTACGGATGCTAGTGAGCAAACCAAGAAAAAAATCTCGGATAAATGTCGTTATTACGATATTCCAATAGTTATTTATTTTACAAAAGCAGAGTTGAGTCACGCAATTGGAAAAGAGCGTACAATATGTACAACATTGGATAACGGCTTTGGTAAAAAAATCCGGGAATTATTACTAAATTAACGGAGGTTATTAGAATGGCTAATTTGCGAGTATTTGAATTTGCAAAAAAACATGATCTACCTACTGAAAAAGTAATTGAAAAAGCTAATCAATTAGGGTTTAACTACAAAAATCATTTATCTTCAATGGAAGATAAACAAGTTGCGATGCTAAACGAAGCATTTGTTGCAAGCAACAAAAGGAATACAAGTACAACGAAAAACCAAGACGAAACACAAAAACACACAACACAAAAAGGCGGTAAGGGTATAGTAAACAAACAGAATCAAACCAATAATAGTTCCAAACCTGAAACAAAATCAAAATCAGCAAGTAAGACAGCAAGTAGTAAAAAACCAACTTCGACAACTAGTCGTCCAGCAGCAAAACCAGCTGAAAAGAAAGCAGCGCCAATTGTAAAGCGAACAACCAATCCAATGGAGCAAAAAACGACTACTGGAACAAGTGGTAAACGTGGTGGATACCGTGGAGCACAAGGTACTCACGGTGGATTTAACAAACGTAAGAGAAAAGGTAAACGTGGAGAAACTAAACCAGTAGCACCTCCAGTTCCGCGTAAATTCAAAGAATTACCAGATGTTTTAGTCTACACCGACGGAATGACTGTAGCGGATATTTCTAAGAAAATTTATCGCGAACCAGCAGAAATCATTAAGAAATTATTCCTGCTTGGCGTTGTAGCAACTTTAAACCAAAGTTTAAACAAAGAAACTATTGAACTTCTTGCAGCAGAATATGGAATTGAAACAGAAGAAAAAGTTAAAGTAGACGTATCTGATTTAGACGTTTATTTTGAAACAGAAACAATAGAAGGAAATCTAGCAACACGTCCTCCAGTAGTAACTATTATGGGACACGTTGATCATGGTAAAACAACTTTGTTAGACTCTTTAAGAAATACAAAAGTTAGTTTAGGCGAAGCCGGTGGGATTACACAGCATATTGGTGCTTATCAAGTGAAATCTAACGGTAAGACGATTACTTTCTTGGATACACCTGGACATGCTGCCTTTACGACTATGCGTGCTCGTGGTGCAGACGTTACAGATATTACCATTATTGTTGTAGCTGCCGATGATGGCGTTATGCCACAAACTATTGAGGCTATTAACCACGCAAAAGCTGCAGAAGTTCCGATTATTGTAGCGGTTAATAAAATTGATAAGCCTACAGCTAATCCAGAACGAGTGATGCAAGAACTAACTGAATATGGTTTAATCCCAGAATCATGGGGTGGAGACACAATTTTCGTCGAAATTTCAGCTAAATTTGCTAAGAATTTAGATGAATTATTAGAAATGATTTTACTAGTCGCAGAGGTAGAAGACCTAAAAGCAGATCCTAAGAGAGCCGCGCTAGGTTCAGTAATTGAAGCTCGTCTAGATAAAAGTAAGGGCCCTATTGCTACTTTACTTGTCCAAGAAGGCACACTGCGCGTTGGAGACCCAATTGTAGTAGGGAATACTTACGGACGTGTACGAGTAATGGTTAACGAACTTGGTAGACGTGTTAAAATAGCAGGACCATCTGCTCCAGTAGAGATTACTGGTTTAAATGCTGCTCCACAAGCTGGCGATCAGTTTGTTGTCTTTGAAGATGAGAAATCAGCTCGTGCAGTTGGTGAAACACGTGCTCAAAAAGCGATGGCTAGCCAGCGTTTAATAACTAATCGTGTAACATTAGACAATTTATTCTCAAGCTTAGAGGATGGAGAAATAAAAGAAGTTAATGTTATCATTAAAGCAGACGTTCAAGGTTCAGCAGAAGCCTTGGCTTCTAGCTTACAAAAAATTGAGGTTGAAGGTGTACGTGTTAAAATCATCCACACAGCAGTCGGAGCTATCAATGAGAGTGACGTTACTTTAGCGGCAGCAAGTAATGCGATTATTATTGGATTTAACGTTCGACCAACACCACAAGCTAAAGAACAAGCAAGTCAAGAAACAATTGATATTCGTCTACATCGTATTATTTACAACGCGATTGATGAAATTGAAACAGCAATGAAAGGCATGTTAGACCCAGAGTACGAAGAAAAAGTTACTGGACAAGTTGTTGTTCGTGAAACATTTGCGGTTTCTAAAGTTGGAACAATTGCTGGTGGTTTTGTAACAGACGGCCATATTTCTCGCAACAGTAGTATTCGTTTAATAAGAGACAACATTGTTATTTTTGAAGGCGAATTAGCTAGTTTAAAACGTTTTAAAGATGATGCAAAAGAAGTTAAAAAAGGCTTTGAATGTGGCTTTATGATTAAAGATTACAATGAGTTAAAAGTAGACGATGTCGTTGAAGCATACGAAATGGTTGAAATTAAACGCAAATAAATTTTCACTTTATGAATAAACAAGTAAACAATGATGAAAGTGAGGCAATATTATGGCAAATTTTAGAACTGGGCGTGTAGCTCAAGAAATCCAAAAAGAAGTGAATGACATCCTAGTCAAACGTGTGAAAGATCCACGTGTTTCAAATGTAACGATTACTGAAGTAAAAGTAACCGGAGATTTGCAACAAGCAACGATTTACTATAGTATTTTATCTGAAAAAGAAAAAGATCTTGAACTTGTTCAGCTAGGTTTAGATAAAGCAACCGGATTAATTCGAAGAGAATTAGGAAAACGATTGACGTTATATAAAACTCCTGAATTAGCTTTTTCTCTTGATGAATCCGTCCTGTACGGTAGCCGAATTGATGAATTGTTACGTAATTTAAATAAAGAATAACATCTAAAAGAAAAGTAGGTAGAAAATACTTTTCACATAGCTATTCGAGAATAAATAAGGGACTGAGACAATTGTCTCAGTCTTTATTTTTTAAGAATAGTAGTTCAGAGGAGAATTTTAAAAAAATTGGAGGTTTAACATAGTGAGTTTATATTCATATATCGGTGTAGAAAAAAAACTAACTACTCGCCCATCAGAAGACCCAAATATTGTTGCCTTAATTGCACGTGACACTTTAGATGCAGGAGTAACGGATAAAATGGTCTTGTCTTACCTTCGTATTCAAACGAATAATGAAGCTCTAACGATGAATCAAATTATCTTTTATGATAAAGAAGCAGAAATTGTTGGAACATTTGAAATTTCAGAATTAGTTGAATCAGGAGATATTTTAAAACACTTTAGTACTCCTTATGTTTACCAAACAACAGATTTTCCAGTATGGGAACCCATTGAAAACGATACGGTAGTTCCAGATGGTTTCACTACGAAAGATGTAGCAGACTACTATAAAATGATGGACGAAGCTCGATCGGTAAATGGCATTCAACAAAAAGGCTTTTTATCTTTCTTAACAACTTATTTTAAAGAGTCAGATAAAATTGAGTTATACAGTTGTTGGGATGGCGATGAATTAAAAAAAGAAAATTATCGACGTGAAATAAACGTGGAAGTGGCGATGAAGAATAAATTGTTGTTTGAGATGCGCGAAAAAGAATTTATTATTGTCAACAGATAACATGAGGGTATATATAACTTTTAACTCGCTTTATTTTGATTAAACTTAAATGAAAGAATAAAGTTAAAAAAGAAAGTAGGGATTGGCATTGGATGGTATTCTTCCATTATGGAAAGAACGTGGAATGACAAGTCACGATTGTGTCTTTAAGCTTAGAAAAATATTAAAAACAAAAAAAATAGGACATACAGGAACCTTGGATCCTGATGTTGATGGTGTTTTACCAATTTGTATTGGAAATGCGACTAAAGTGGTTGAATACATGATGGAAACTGGAAAAAGCTACATCGGAGAGATCACATTAGGATTTTCAACTACAACCGAAGATAAAAGTGGTGAAGTTGTTGAACGCCTTGCTATGGAGCAAATACCTTCAATAGAAGAAATTGATCAAGCAATGGCTAATATGCAGGGTGTTATTACTCAAATTCCACCAATGTTTTCGGCTGTAAAAGTTAATGGAAAGAGACTTTATGAATACGCAAGAGCAGGTGAAACCGTTGAAAGACCTAGTAGAAAAGCGATAATCAAAAAATTTGTTCGCACAACGAATCCAGTTTTTGACGATAATGAAAAAACGGTATCTTGGAGATTTGAAGTAGATTGTGGCAAAGGTACCTATGTAAGAACGTTATCGGTGGATTTAGGTGAAACTTTGGGTTATCCTGCACATATGTCAGATTTAACTCGTACTTCAAGCGGAACGTTCAAATCCGAAGAATGCTTAACTCTAGCGCAAGTAGCTGAAAAAATGATTGATCAAACAATTCAAGAAAAGTTATCTCCACTAGAATACGGGGTAAAAGAACTTGACTCAGTTGAAATAGAGGAAGAATTATGGAATAGAGTAAAAAATGGAGCTGTTTTGCCATCTGATATCTTTGGTGAGCAAGTAACCTTTCCATTAGTTATTATGTACGAAAATGTCGCTTGGAGCATTTATGGCAAGCATCCTGTTAAAGAGGGTCTTATCAAACCATTAAAAGGATTACGATCATTTCAGTAAAGGAGCTTTTCTACTATGGAAATTATTAAACTGCGTCACCCTTATATGAAAAGTCAAATTCCTTCAGCGAATGTCGTTTTGGCTTTAGGTTTTTTTGATGGTGTTCATAGAGGGCACCAAGAAGTTATCAATCAAGCAAAACAGTTAGCTGTAAAGAATAATCATGCATTAGCCGTTATGACTTTTAACCAGCATCCGTCAATTGTTTTTAAAAAAGTAGCAGCTGAAGATATGCTTTATTTATCTACTGTAGAAAAAAAAGAAGCAATCATGGCAGATTTAGGTGTAGATACTTTATATGAGGTAGAATTCACTTCTTCTTTTGCATCTTTAGACCCTCAAACGTTTGTCGATTTATACATTGTTGGCTTGAATGCAAAGGTAGTTGTTGCAGGTTTTGATTACACTTACGGAAAAAAAGAAATTGCTTCTATGAAACACCTGCCACAATATGCTGAAAACCGTTTTGATATTGTTGTGATTGAAAAGCAAACAACAAACGATGCTAAAATTAGCTCTACTCGAATCAGAAAAGCAATTGATAGCGGAAATGTAGAAGAAGCTAATGACCTGTTAGGCTATACCTATGAAGCAACTGGACGCGTGATTCACGGCGATGCAAGAGGTAGATTATTGGGATTTCCGACAGCTAATATTGATGTGACAAAAGATATACGTTTACCAACCGTTGGTGTTTATGTCGTTGAAATACTTGTGGGGAATGAGCGTTATCAAGGAATGGCATCTATCGGACATAATATTACATTCGAGAAAAGTCGTCCTTTGACCGTAGAAGTTTATATTTTAGATTTCAACCAAAACATATATGGTGAAAAAGTAACCGTTTTTTGGCTACATTACTTGAGAAGTGAATGGAAATTTGACTCGGTAGAAGCCTTAATTACTCAGTTGAAAAAAGATGAAGAAGATACAAGACAATTCTTTCAAACAGTCAAAAATTAAGAATCAGTTCTTTTAAATAGTAGTAGTTAAAACCGAGTGTACTTAATGCATAGATGATAGAATCTTAGCGTTAGGCTTATTTGGTATGTAGTAAAAGTTTAAACATATAATTATTAAAAATTCTATAACGGTGTTCTTGTTAAGTAAATTATATAATTATTTATCTAAACGAACTATTTTAAATTTTTAGTGAGCAAGCTTTCATAAACAAACTAAGTCTTTAGTAGTAAAAATAAATAATGCGGTAAATTTTTTACATAAAGTAAGTAATAATCGTTGACAGGTATGAATATGTTTGGTAAATTAATACTTGTGTTAGCACTCATCTATCTTAAGTGCTAAATAAAGAGGTGATGTTACTATGTTAACAGAAAGACAAATTCTCATATTAAAATCCATCATTTTTCTCTACACAAATTATGGTACCCCAATCGGATCCAAGACATTAATGAATGAAGCAGGGTTAAGTTATAGTTCTGCCACTATTCGTAATGAAATGGTCCATTTAGAGGTGCTAGGGTTTATTGAAAAAACTCATTCTTCTTCAGGGAGAATTCCTTCAATTAAAGGATATCGTTTTTACGTTGACCATCTTATCCATCCGATAGAAATTCAGAAAAAGGATTTAATAACAATTAAAAAATCGTTTAGCAACGAGTTTCATCATTTAGATGAAATTGTCATCCAGTCTGTTGAGTTACTTTCGCAATTAACTAGTTATACTGCTATTTCTTTGGGACCTGAGTTAAAAGATAGTCGATTGACGGGTTTTAGGTTAGTTCCATTAACTGAAAATAAGGTAATGGTGATACTAGTGACAGATAAAGGACATGTAGAAAATCAGATGTTTTCCTTACCGAAAACAATCCAGCCTAAGGACTTAGAAAAAATGGTGACTATTTTTAATGAACGATTAGTGGGTCATACCTTAATCGAAGTATTTAAAAAACTCGAAACAGAAATCCCTGCATTAATTAATAAATATGCTAAATCAGCAGTAGGGATTTCTTCAGCACTCGACACCTTTATTTTGCAGGCAGGACGCGATCAGATACATGTTGGTGGTAAAATGAATATGCTAGACTATTCTAATGGAATGAATGTTGAGAAATTCAAATTAATTTATTCTTTAATGGAAGATCAACATGATTTAGCACATTTATTAACTCCTCCTCAGAGTGGGATTGAGGTAAAGATTGGTCAAGAATTAGACGATGAACGATTTGAGGGATTTAGTTTGATAACTGCAAGCTATAACGTTATAGGTTATGGAACAGGAATGATTGCCTTGTTAGGACCGACTAGCATGCCATACTCAAAAATGATTAGCTTAGTCGACGTTTTTAGAAATGAACTTTCAAAAAAAGTAATTGATTACTACCACACAATGGAAGACTAATCAAAAAGGAGCGATGTAGGATGACTGAAAATCAAGAAGAAGAAAATAGTAAAAAAATTAGTGAAGATTCTCCTGAAACCGTTGAAGAAATTCAATCTCAAGAGAATGGTGTTATAGAAGAAGTAGATGAATTAGAAGAAATAGATGAATTAGAGAAAATGAAAAGTGATTTAAATGAGAAAGAAGATCAGTACCTTCGTTTACAAGCTGAGTTAGCTAACATGCGAAAAAGAAACCAAAAAGAAAAAGAAGACACCGCTAAGTATCGCTCTCAATCTCTAGCCACCGAATTATTACCGGTAATAGATAATTTAGAACGTGCTTTGGCTATTGAAGTTACAGACAATCAAGGTGAGAGTTTGAAAAAAGGTTTAGAAATGGTGATGGAATCCTTTAAAGTAGCCTTAAAGAATGAAGGCATTGAAGTTATCGATCCATTAAATCAGCTCTTTGATCCAAATTATCACCAGGCGATACAAACAACATCTCTAGAAGAAGGACAAGAAGCCGATACAGTTGTAAATGTATTTCAAAAAGGTTATTCTTTAAAAGATCGAGTTTTAAGACCGGCAATGGTTATTGTTGCTCAATAAAGACTCAAAAGTAAAATAAAAAATAAACTATAATAAAAAGGGGTAATTAACGATGAGTAAAATAATTGGTATTGACTTAGGTACAACAAATTCAGCAGTAGCTATTTTAGAAGGTGGAGAAGCTAAAATTATAGCAAATCCAGAAGGAAACAGAACAACTCCCTCTGTTGTTGCATTCAAAAATAGCGAGATGCAAGTAGGGGAAGTTGCAAAACGTCAAGCTGTTACAAATCCAAACACAATTGGGTCGATTAAACGCCATATTGGTGAAGCGGGTTATTCTGTTGACGTTGATGGTAAAAAATATACTCCCCAAGAGATTTCAGCAACAATCTTACAGTACTTAAAAGGATACGCTGAAAGTTATTTAGGAGAAAAAGTAGATAAAGCTGTTATTACTGTTCCTGCTTATTTCAACGATGCACAACGCCAAGCAACTAAAGATGCTGGTAAAATTGCTGGACTAGAAGTAGAAAGAATTATTAACGAGCCTACTGCGGCAGCGTTAGCATATGGTTTAGATAAAACAGATAAAGAGGAAAAAGTACTTGTATTTGACCTTGGTGGTGGTACTTTTGACGTTTCTATTCTTGAATTAGGTGACGGTGTGTTTGATGTTCTTTCAACGGCCGGAGATAACCATTTAGGTGGAGACGACTTTGATGAAAAAATTATTGCTTATTTAGTAGCAGAATTTAAAAAAGACAATGGCATAGACTTAGCAAAAGATAAAATGGCTGTTCAACGTTTGAAAGATGCAGCTGAAAAAGCTAAAAAAGATTTATCAGGTGTAACGTCAACTCAAATCAGCTTACCATTTATTACAGCTGGAGAAGCAGGACCTTTACACTTAGAAATTAACTTAACACGTGCTAAATTTGATGAATTAACCTACGATTTAGTAGAGCGTACAAAAAATCCAGTTCGTCAAGCTCTAAAAGATGCTGGTCTTTCTGCTTCTGAAGTAGATGAGATTATCTTGGTTGGTGGATCTACTCGTATTCCTGCAGTAGTAGAAGCTGTTCGCAAAGAAACAGGTAAAGAACCAAATAAATCAGTTAACCCTGACGAAGTAGTTGCTATGGGAGCTGCTATTCAAGCTGGTGTTCTTACTGGTGATGTTAAAGATATCGTCTTATTAGATGTTACGCCATTATCATTAGGAATTGAGACTATGGGTAGTGTGTTTACAAAATTAATTGACAGAAACACAACGATTCCAACAACTAAATCTCAAGTATTCTCAACAGCAGCAGATAACCAACCTGCAGTTGACGTACATGTTTTGCAAGGTGAGCGTCCAATGGCCGCGGATAATAAAACACTCGGTCGTTTCCAATTAACAGATATTCCTGCTGCCCCACGTGGCATTCCGCAAATAGAAGTATCATTTGATATTGATAAAAACGGAATTGTTAACGTACGTGCAAAAGATTTAGGAACTCAAAAAGAACAAACGATTACGATTAAATCATCATCTGGTCTGTCTGATGATGAGATCGAACGTATGGTTAAAGATGCTGAAGCAAATGCTGAAGCGGATAAAGTACGTAAAGAAGAAGTTGATTTACGTAACGAAGTTGACCAATTGTTATTCCAAGTAGATAAAACGTTAGCTGAATTAGAAGGAAAAGTAGATGAAGAAGAAGTTAAAAAAGCCGAAGGCGTACGTGATGAATTAAAAGCGGCCGTCGAAGCAAATGATTTAGAAGCTATGAAGACTAAACGTGACGAATTAAACGAAATCGTTCAAGCTTTAACTGTTAAACTTTATGAACAAGCTGCTCAAGCTCAATCTGAAGAACAACCAGAAGCAGAACAAAGTGGAGATGACAACGTTGTCGATGCTGATTTTGAAGAAGTAGACGATAATAAATAAGCAACGAATAAGAGGATAAAGTAAAAGCCAAGGCAAAATGCTTTTGGCTTTTTCTTCTAGATATGATATGCTCTTGAAGTTGAGTTTTAGTAATCGTATTCTATGAAGAGTTATCTTTGTGACGATGGAGGGATATTATGGCAAAAAGAGATTATTACGAAATTTTAGGCGTATCAAAAAGTGCTACAGATCCAGAAATAAAAAAAGCTTACCGTAAACTATCGAAACAATTTCATCCAGATATAAATAAAGCAGCAGATGCAGATGCAAAGTTTAAAGAAATTACTGAAGCGTATGAGGTGTTGAGCGATGGCAATAAACGAGCAGCATATGACCAA
The DNA here is from genome assembly GCF_900177385.1 of Carnobacterium iners. NCBI lineage: Bacteria > Bacillati > Bacillota > Bacilli > Lactobacillales > Carnobacteriaceae > Carnobacterium > Carnobacterium iners. Next base: position 1,969,359 of record NZ_FXBJ01000002.1, on the reverse strand, counting down.
TACGGACACGCTAGTACCGATCCTAATTTTGGTAATGGTGGCGGCGGTTTTGGTGGTGGATTCGGCGGCGGCGGCGGATTCGGCGGTGGTGGATTCGGCGGTGGTGGATTCGGCGGTGGTGGATTCGAAGATATTTTTGAATCATTCTTTGGTGGAAGCGGTCGTAAAGCTAACCCTAATGCTCCAAGACAAGGTGAAGATTTACAATATCGAATGGACTTAGAATTTGAAGAAGCTATTTTCGGCAAAGAGTCAACGATTCAATACAACAGGGAAGCAGAATGTAAAACGTGTCATGGTGATGGAGCTAAACCAGGAAGTCACCCAGTAACTTGTTCTAAATGTCATGGTTCAGGAACATTAAACGTAGAACGCAACACACCGCTTGGCCGGGTAATGACTCGCCAAACATGCGATGTTTGTGGAGGAACAGGTAAAGAAATTAAAGAGAAATGTCCAACTTGTTATGGTTCAGGACGGATAAAAGAAAGACATTCTGTAAAAGTGACGGTTCCAGCAGGTGTCGAAGATGGTAATCAAATGCGATTGAATGGCCAAGGTGAAGCAGGAAAAAATGGCGGACCTTATGGAGATTTATATGTTGTATTCCATGTTAAATCAAGTAATTTATTTGATCGCGATGGTTCAGAAATTTACTATGAATTACCTATAAGTTTTATCCAAGCAGCATTAGGCGATGAGGTTGAAGTTCCAACTGTTCATGGAAAAGTTAAATTGAAAATTCCAGCGGGAACTCAAACAGGCATCAACTTTAGACTGAAAGGTAAAGGGGCTCCGCGTTTAAGAGGAGCTGGTAATGGTGATCAACACGTTAAGATAAAACTCATTACACCAAAAGATCTATCTCTAGAGCAAAAACGGATTTTGCGTGATTATGCAAAAGAAAGTGGTATCGAAGTGACAGAGCAAGATGAGTCACTTTTTGGAAAAGTAAAAGACGTATTTAAAAAAGATAGAAAATAAAAAAGAAGCCTAGAAAACTTTCTAGGCTTCTTTTTTACGCTAAAGCACTTGTTCTAAACATTGTAATTCAGCAGTTTCACTGTTATAATTTAAAGTGACACTTTTTGGAATAAAACATGGAAGTAGGCATTAATTAGATGAATAAAAAAGAACTAATCCAAAGACAAAAAAATATGCGAAATTTTTCTATTATCGCTCATATTGATCATGGTAAATCTACTTTAGCGGATCGTATTTTACAAATGACGCGTACTGTAGCAGACCGTGATATGCAAGAACAACTATTGGATTCGATGGATTTAGAGCGTGAAAGAGGCATAACCATTAAATTAAATACAGTAGAATTAAATTATATAGCTAAAAATGGAGAAACATATACTTTCCATCTAATTGATACACCAGGTCACGTTGATTTTACCTATGAGGTATCAAGAAGTTTAGCTGCTTGCGAAGGAGCAGTGCTTGTTGTAGATGCTGCACAAGGAATAGAAGCTCAAACATTAGCGAATGTTTATTTAGCGTTGGACAATGAATTAGAAATTCTTCCTGTTATAAATAAGATTGACTTACCAGCTGCAGATCCTGAGAGAGTTAGAAAAGAAATTGAAGATATTATTGGCCTTGATGCAAGTGAAGCTGTTTTAGCTAGTGCTAAAATCGGTCTTGGAATTGAAGATATTTTAGAGCAAATTGTCGAAAAAATTCCAGCACCAGATGGCGATTTAGACGCTCCATTAAAAGCGCTTATATTTGATTCAGCTTATGATTCTTACCGTGGCGTTGTCTTAAACGTTCGTATCATGGACGGCATTATCAAGCCGGGCGATACAATGAAACTAATGAATACGAATAAAACATTTGAAGTAGCAGAAGTTGGCGTTTTCTCACCAAAACCCATTAAAAGAGACTTTTTAATGGTAGGTGATGTTGGTTATGTAACAGCCAATATCAAAACAGTTCAAGATGCTCGTGTTGGAGATACGATAACCTTAGCAAATAACCCAGCACCAGAATCGTTGCCTGGTTATAGAAAAATGAATCCTATGGTTTATTGTGGAATGTACCCAGTTGATTCATCACGTTTCACTGATTTGCGTGAAGCGCTAGAGAAATTAGAATTAAATGATGCGGCGTTACAGTTTGAAGCTGAAACTTCTCAAGCGTTAGGCTTTGGCTTTAGATGTGGATTTTTAGGTCTACTGCATATGGACGTTGTCCAAGAGCGACTTGAAAGAGAGTTTAACTTAGACTTGATTACAACAGCACCCTCTGTAATTTACCATGTTAACTTGACGAATCAAACACAATTGGTTGTTTCAAACCCAGCTGATATGCCAGAACCTGGCGTCATTGAGTCAATTGAAGAACCTTATGTAAAAGCAAATATTATGGTTCCAAATGATTATGTAGGAACCGTTATGGAAATATCTCAGCATAAACGTGGTAATTTTATTGCATTAGACTATTTAGATAACAATCGAGTCAATGTTGTTTATGAAATACCTCTATCTGAAATTGTTTATGATTTCTTTGACAAGTTGAAATCTAGCACAAAAGGTTATGCTTCTTTAGATTATGAAATGATTGGTTATCGAGTGAGTCGTTTAGCAAAAATGGATATTCTGTTAAATGGAGAAAACGTGGATGCATTAAGTTTTATTGTCCATAATGATTTTTCTTACAATCGGGGTAAAGCAATTGTTGAAAAATTGAGAAGTATCATTCCAAGACAGCAGTTTGAAATTCCAATTCAAGCAGCTATTGGGAGTAAAATACTCTCTCGTTCAACCATTAAGGCATTACGTAAAGACGTAACGGCAAAATTATATGGTGGAGATGTTACCCGTCGCCAAAAATTACTAAAAAAACAAAAAGCTGGTAAGAAAAGAATGAAACAAGTTGGATCTGTTGAAATTCCTCAAGAGGCATTCATGTCCGTTCTTAAGATTGATGACGAGAAATAACGATTTTAATGGGTAGAAAGAAATAAAGAAATAAAGAATAGATACAGAAATAGTTTTAACATGATGCTTCTAATAAAAGATGGATGTAAATCTTTATTAGAAGTTTTTTTATTGCGGTAAAATAAGTGCTGTCTGGATTCATAAATGATTAGTCATCAAAAAAGTAACTTTGAGTAAACCTGGAAGGATGTTTTTAATGGATCTCTTCATTAGTTTTATCTGTGTTATAGGATTTACCTTGATTCATTACTTTTCAAAATATATGCAATTTGCAGATAAAGCGCCCCGTAGTAAGTTTTTATCTTTTTCTAGTGGCGTTGCAGTTTCTTATGTTTTTGTTGACTTGCTCCCTAAGCTAAACGAGTACCAATTAATTTTACTCGTTCGTTTAGAAAATAGTATTTGGCGTAATATAGAAAATCATATTTATATTATCGCCTTATTAGGCTTAGTATTATTCTACTCCTTAGAACGTTTGGCAAAGAGAAGTAAAAATGATTTGCAATTAAATGAAAAGACGAAAGCCGATTTATCTGTCTTTTGGATTCATATGAGTGCATTTTTCGTTTATAATACAATTATTGGCTATCTACTAGTTAAAGAACCGTTCGAAAATTCTTATGGAATACTATTTTACTTCTTAGCACTGAGTGTTCATTTCATAACGAATGATTGGTCGCTCAGAAGAGATCACATAAAAGTATACGATCAATATGGAAGGTATTTTTTAATACTAGCTCCTATAATGGGCTGGCTTATTGGTGTATTGACCGAAGTAAATGAGTTTGTATTATCTATCCTACAAGCTTTTATAATTGGCGGAATTGTCTTAAATGCTTTAAAAGAAGAATTACCAGAAGAAAAAGAAAGCAGCTTAATCAGTTTTTTATTAGGCGTAATAGGATATACTCTACTATTATTATTAATTTAACTATCTATTTTCACAAAAATTAATTGTAAGAAAATTATCACTAACTTTTAGGAGGAATAGTAATAGCTAATCATTTAAATAAACAACTATCTTTAATCGAACCCTCTTCAATTTTGGAGTTTGATGCAGAAGTCTCATTAATACCTGGCATAACAAAGTTAACTTTAGGTGAACCTGATTTTAATACTCCAGAACATATAAAAACAGCTGGAATAAATGCTATAAAAGAAAATCATACACATTATGCACCAACTGTAGGAGAATTTCCGTTGCGAGAAGCAGCTGCTTCATTTTTAAAAGAAAAATATGATTTAGATTATAATCCGGAATCAGAAATTTTAGTTACAGCAGGTGCTACAGAAGCCATTTATGCTGCATTATTTGGAATCTTAAATCCTGGTGAAAAAGTATTAATTCCAACACCTATTTTCCCTGGGTATATACCTGTTACGATACTAAGTAGGTGTACCCCTATATTTATTGATACTTCAAGTAATCATTTTATCCTATCGCCAGAAATGGTAAAAAATGCTTTATTAGAGCACGGCAAAAGCGTAAAAGCTATCGTACTAAACTACCCAAATAATCCAACAGGAGTTACTTATACTAGAGATGAGGTTAGTCAATTAGCTAATGAACTAAAAAAACACGATTTAATTGTTTTAAGTGATGAGATTTACAGTGAGCTAACCTATAATGGTAAACATGTTTCAATTGCTAAATTTTTACCAAAACAAACTTTATTGATAAACGGTGTCTCTAAATCTCATGCTATGACAGGTTGGAGAATTGGGTTACTTTGTGGCCCAACGGAGCTGATTCAAGAAATTAATAAAGTACATCAATTTCTTATAACTTCTACTGCAACTATGACACAAAAAGCAGCCTTAGCCGCTTTCAGAGATGGTAAAAATGATGCATAATTAATGAAAGTTGACTATTTAAAACGACGAGACTATGTCTACGAGTGCGTACAGAAACTTGGGTTTACTTGTCCTAAACCAAATGGAGCATTCTATATATTTGCTAAAATACCTGATTGCTATAGTCAAGATAGTACGGAATTTTGTTTAGATCTAGCTAAAAAAAGTAAACTAGCCCTTATTCCAGGTGACTCATTTGGTCCAGGCGGTGAAGGGTATGTTCGAATTAGTTATGCTGCTAGTATGGTGACTTTAATAACAGCGATGGAAAAATTAACAGAGTATATAGAAAACAATCAGATAACTTTAAGTAGTTAACAGAATTAAAATATTTTACGAAAACATTTTATATTATAAAAAACTTAAATAAAAATAACTATTGATTAATAGAGGTTGTTTCTGGATAATAGAGAAGGAAGTTTAAGTGTGAGTTGAAAACGCTTTTTTGAAAGCTTCTTTTCGAATGGAGGAAAAGTTTTGGATGTACAATTAATGGTGTCCCAATTTTTAGGGGGACTAGGAATTTTCTTGTTTGGGATTCAGATTATGGGCGATGGACTAAAAAAAACTGCGGGGGATAGTTTAAGAGATTTGCTAAATCGCTTTACATCTACCCCTTTAAAAGCTGTTTTAACTGGTGTACTTGTTACAGTGTTGCTTCAAAGTAGCTCTGGAACAACCGTTTTAACTGTTGGTTTAGTTAGTGCCGGCTTTATGAAGCTTCGTCAAGCTATTGGAGTTATCATGGGAGCTAATATAGGAACAACAATTACTGCATTTATAATAGGAATTAATGTTGGAGAATATGCTCTTCCTATTTTAGGAATTGGTGCAATCCTGCTCTTTTTCTTTAAAAAGCAACTAATCAATAATACTGGACAGATTATGTTTGGCTTTGGTGCGTTATTTTATGGATTAGAATTAATGGGTAGCGGGATGGCTCCCCTTGAAGATTTACCAGCCTTTACTAATTTAATGGTTAATCTTTCTAACCACCCTATTCTAGCAGCTTTCACTGGAACAGGAATGACTCTTATCATGCAAAGCTCTAGCGCAACGGTAGGTATTTTACAAAAACTTTACATGCAGGGAAGCGTTTCCTTGGATGCTGTATTGCCAATTTTATTTGGTGATAATATTGGGACAACGATTACAGCGATTCTAGCAACAATTGGAGCAAGTACTGCCGCTAAAAGAACTGCCGGTGCGCATGTACTATTTAATGTTATCGGAACCGTTATTTTCTTAATATTTCTAAATCCATTCACCGGACTAGTTGTTTGGTTTGGCCAAATGCTTAATTTAAATCCTGCATTGCAAATTGCTTTTGCTCATGGCCTGTTTAATATAGGAAATGTTTTGATTCAATTTTGGTTTATTAATAATATTGCTAGGTTAATGGAAAGAATTATACCTGGAAAAGATGCCATAGTAGAGTACGACACAACTACTTTAGATACAAAATTTATCCGAATTTCACCTAATTTAGCATTAAATCAAGCTAAATTAGAAATCAATCAGATGAGCAAATTTGCTATCGAAGAATTCCAGCATTCCTTTAGTTATTATCGAGAACAAAAGGATAATGATTTGAGTACAGTAGTAAATTTAGAAGAAGCTGTTAATAATATTGATAGACGATTGACTGAATACCTAATGGTTATTTCCGCGGAAAAATTAACGGTAGCTGAATCGAATGAGCTAAGTGCTTTAATTGATGTTATGAAATACTTAGAACGCATAGGAGACCATAGTGAAAATATTGCTAACAATGTAAAAGCTATTATTAAAATAGAAAAGAAAAAGAAATCTAAAAACAAAGAAAAAGGACGTACAAATGGTGAAAAACCATTCCTTTACGACCAAGATGTCATTGATATGTTTGAAATGGTAGAATCTATCGTGAAAAATGCTATTCTCGCATACGAAGAAGATGATGAAGAATTAGCTAATAAAGTGATTAGTCAAGATCCATTAATCAATAAAATGGAAATTAAGATGCGTAAGAAATATATTGAATCAGTAAATAACGGAACTGAGCGATCTGGTGACGGCATTTTATTTATTGATATTGTTTCGAGTTTAGAACGTATAGGAGATCATTCTGTTAAAATTGCTCGTCATGTAGATAGTAAACAATCTTTCCTTACTATTTCAGAGACTTTTGATCGAGTAGGAGGAGCCTCACGGCTCCGACCTCTCACACCACCGTACGTACCGTTCGGTATACGGCGGTTCCATTTTATACTAAACATGTATTTTATCGTAATGCTCTACACAAGAGACTAGGCCAAATTGGGCAAGTCTCTTGTTTGTGATAGTCGTTGTTAAAATCCAAGAATAGGCAATACGTACGACACCCTTACTAGTGTGACTATTTTTATAGGCACTGTATTTGTCCATCCCTAATTTTATTAAGTTCTTTCGCCGATTCTTAGCTGTTTTCCATTTATGCCAAATACACATTCTGAGACGGACTCTCAAATGAGAGTCAATTTTCTTTAAAATGCTTTTCATTGAACCTATTTTATAGTAGTTTATCCACCCTCGAATCACTTGATTCAGTCGTTCCACTTGATATTTCGTATCAATACTCCAATTCTTACGTGTAAGTACTTTAAGTTTATATCGAAAGTTTTCTACTGAGATTTTATGTGGTTTCGCTTGATAGGTTTTCTTATTAAAATCTCGGTAAAAACCGAATCCTAAAAATTTCATTTCTGGATTATTTGGCTTCGTAATCTTAGATTTTGTACTATTGACAATCAATCCTAACTTTTCTTCGATAAATTTTGTAACGGAACGCATCACTCTTCTCGCTGACATTTCACTCTTAACCATAATGATACAATCATCAGCGTAACGAACGAAACGGAGGTTTCGTTTTTCCAGTTCCTTATCAAGTTCATTAAGCATGATATTGCTCAATAGCGGTGAAAGGTTCCCTCCTTGCGGAGTTCCAATGCTAGTATCTTGAATAATCCCATTAACTTGTACTCCACTGACAAGAAATTTACGAATCAGCGAAATTACATCTCCATCGGAGATTGTTCTAGAGACTAAATTCATCAATCGGTCATGTTGCACCGTATCAAAGAAACGTTCAAGATCGATATCAACAATCCAGTCATATCCTTCATTGAAGTACACTAACGCCTGATTAATCGCCATTTCAGCTTGACGGTTTGGTCGAAAACCGTAACTATAGTTACTAAAACCTTTATCGAATAAGGGAGTCAATACTTGTGCAATGGCTTGTTGAATCATACGGTCTTTAACTGTCGGGATTCCTAGTAAACGAACATCACCATTTGGTTTAGGAATCTCCACTCGAAGAACGGGTGAGGTTTGGTAGTTTCTTTGACGAATCTGAGCCATAACTTCTTCTTTGTTTCGAAGAAAATATATTCCTAGCTCGTCAATTGTCATGCCATCCACACCTGCGACACCTTTATTTCGTCTTACTTGTTCGAATGCTACAGTCAAATTCTCTTTATCTAAGATACGCTCAAGGATTTTTCTTTCATACATGTTTGTTATTTCCTTTCCTTCTCGTGAAGTCGGTATCCACTTTCTCGTCTTTTGACCAGCGGTCTATTTCCTCTTCCAATATTGATTTCCATAACGATAAAACGGTTCAGCCCTTCGCTCTGTCTAACTTTCACTAGCTGTCTTCACTACTACGGCTTCTGCTGACTTCTCCTGTCTCAGGCTTGTATCACTACAAGTTTTTGAAATAAGAACAGAAGACCTCCCCAGTTAAGGTGCGAACTCTTTCTCTCCATCTATCTGCCATATCTACATCACACGATTGATACATTAGCTATTGGACTTCAGCTTCTTTTGCAACCTTATCCTCGTGCACTGCCTCCTATATGATTTCTGTTCGTCAGACCAGAGATTTGCCTCGAGCTTCCTTCAGATTCCACCTCACGGTGGACACCCTTGCTTTTAGCTACATGCTTACCGCTAATCGGTCGCACTCAGGACTTTCACCTGTTAGAGTTTGCCCATGCTGGGCGAACAAAAAACAAAAGAAAAATTCTTTTCTTTTGATAACGATTAAATTTTTTATAAATAAAGTTAGAAATCACTGTAACGATTCTTATTGAAAAATAAATTAGAATAGTGCAAAAGAGGGAGCAAAAGTAAAAACCTTTTGTTCCTTTTTTGTATGATTTAATGAGTTTATCTTGAAATTATCGTTCTATTTTGTTTTATTTACGAATGTCTGCTATTTGTTGTATACTTAAAGTGAAAGACTAGTTATTTATTTTGGATAGGTGTAAATTTAAATAGATTTTTGGCCTGATTCAATTAAAACAACAAAAGAAAGTACTTGACATTTATTAAGATGTCTTATGGTTAAAAAACCTAAATAAGGAACTTCTTCAGGATGAATTGTAGAAACTGAAGCATATTTTGGATAAATTGACGAAGCAGTACATCAGTATGTATTGAAAAAAGACCAAGATTACTTTCTGCGTATAAAAGAGCGGGAATAAGCCATCTTACTCTATGAAAACTCATTAGATATTAAATTTAGTGCTACAAAAAATAGTTGTACCATACACTAGTTTAATCCGGATAGCAGAACTTTATATTAGAACTGAACTCACTAGTGTTGCATGAAACATTATGTGTTTCACAAATTTGTTTATATTATTCCAATATGCAAAAAAGTCCTTTATACTGAACTCAGATGACTCATCCAAGACCAATAAAAAGGACCCAACACATGGATAAGTATAAAACAAATTCTGCTTTTAATAAATGGTTTTCTTCCATTAAGCTAAATCTTTTACCAAGCCCTATTCAAAAAAAGATTGTTGACTTTGATAAATACCATAAGAAACTTAGTTTCTCTCAAGCTCTTCAACTTTTTCTTCATGGAATCAATGACGAAAAAGAAAGTCTTAGAGAGATGGATGCGGCTTTTGTTTCGAAAGAACTTCAAAAAGAAATGGGTATGACTAGTATCAGTTATTCTCAGCTCTCTAGAACTCTCTCAAAAATAGATTCAGAGATTCTTTTAGCCATTTTTAGTCAGCTAGTTAGTCAGGCTAAAAATAAAAGGCCCGTAACGAAACGAAATAGTCTCTACCTAATTGATTCTTCGACGTTTTCACTTAACCAAAACCTTTATCAATGGGCTGATTTTCGTAAAACAAAATCAGGAGTTAAGCTTCACTTAAAACTCTGCTTTATGGATAATGACCATCTTTACCCAGATGAATTTACACTGACTAACGCCGTCGAGCACGATACAAATCAGTTAGAAGTATTGGTTAATCAACCTGAAGCGACTTATGTGTTTGATCGCGGTTACCTTGATTTTGAACGATTAGATACGATGCACTCGCAGGGCTACTTCTTTGTGACAAGAATCAAAAAGAATACAAAAGTTCATGTTTTAGAACCATTAGTAGCTTCCAAGAGTGAGTCCGTTATCAGCGACCAAATGGTCGCATTAGGTGCTCAGAACCATCTAACGTCCAGATTTCGTTTAGTAACCGTTCAAGATAAAAAGGGGAAAACTCTCCAGTTTATTACCAATCGTTTTGACTGCTCCTTTACTGACATTGCAGAAATGTATAAAGCACGTTGGCAAATAGAGCTGTTCTTCAAGCATATTAAACAACATATGACGATTAAAAAGTTTTTTTCAAGAAGTGAAAAAGGGGTTGTCAATCAGCTGATTTTAGCCATGATTGCCAGTTTATTAACCTATTTGATTCAGTTAAAAACAAAAAGTAACCAGTCTGTTTTCCAAATCAAACGATTTTTTCGTTATCTGTTATTTCAACCGGCAGAAGAATGGTTTAATCTTTTGATACCGACTTAGATCCTTAAAGAAAGGGTGTCCGTTGGTAATGGAATCAATTGAATAAGCAAAATTTTCTGGAAATAGTCATCTTTTGCGTAAGCACTCCCTTTTTTTGCCTTTTTTCAGAAAAACAAGAAATGAGGTCAAATTAAGCTATGTTTATGCAACACTAGTGAACTGAACTGATAAAATAAAAAGGGACTATTGCTGACGAATAGCCCAAGTAAGTTAATAAGAGTAATGGGAAAAGCTCAAACCGATAACGGTACATTAATCACAAGAAATCCCTTGCATCTAGCTCACTAAGAGAAAAACCTTGAAAAAATAAAGGAGATCTGCTCGAAATGGTATTCCTAATAAAAGGATATGAACAAATATTACGTTATACTGTGTCTGGAAATCCTTACATTTCAGAAAAAAGAAAAGTTAGATAAATGATCTGGTTGAAAAACAACTTTTGAGCATGCAATTAAGAGAAATGAGGAATTGAAATGGCAAAACAAGATATGATTGATTACCTAGATAGTGAAATGAGTGAGGCTAACTTAGACTTTGATTGGTCTATTGAATGGAAAAAAAGACAACATGCAATTGAAGTTTCCTTTACGATTTATGCACAAATAGATTCTAATTTAGTTATCCAAGATGTTGAAGGAAAAGTAAATACAGAAAATATTATTCAGTTTGAGGATGCGATTTGTTTTTATAATCCTGAAAAATCAAAAATAATAGCAGAGGACTATTTAGCAACGATTCCTTTTGATTTTAAGCAAGGAATCGAAAAGGGTTATATAAATACTTTTGTAAAAATGCTCAGAATCATTGTTACAGAAGGACAATCAGATCTATTAGATTTTACTACAGATCCTACTATTGAAACATTTGAAATGGAATGGAATCAAGCTAATTTTGATCAGACGATTCAAACATTAAAAGAGACTAATCGCTACAATACAGAAAAAGTTTTATATCCAAAATTCTAGTAATGAATAAACGATTAAATAAAAGGAGGTAACGAATAAAATGAATTGGATTGAAGTAAGCGTACAGACAGCGACTGAATCTGTCGATGCTGTTTCGAACATTTTAATTGAAGCAGGTTCTGAAGGTGTTGCTATTGAAGACAGTCAAGACTTTTTTAATGTTCCAGATGATGGATTTGGACAAATATGGAAGCTGGATAGAAGCGATTTTTTAGAAGAAGGGGCACTAGTAAAAGCTTACTTTTTAGAAACATTATTTTCCCCAGAGATTGTTTCTAGTATCAAGGAACAAATTCTTAACTTGAAAGTAGTTGGTTTATCTATTGAGCCAAATATTCTAACTATTTCCGAAGTTGCTGAAACAAACTGGGCTACCGCTTGGAAGCAATACTATCATTCATTAAAAATCACACGATTTTTAACAATTGTTCCTAACTGGGAAGACTATGAAACAGAACATACAGATGAACGTATCATTAGATTAGATCCAGGATTAGCTTTTGGAACAGGAACACATCCTACAACTATATTATCGCTTCAGTCATTAGAAAATTGTATTAGAGGCAATGAGACTATACTGGATGTTGGAACGGGTTCGGGTGTATTGAGCATCGCTGCTAAAGCTTTGGGTGCAGGAAAAGTTCGTGCATATGATTTAGATGATGTAGCTGTTAGGTCAGCGTATGATAACATTTTATTAAACGACTACGCATTAGATGTTGAAGTTGTTGCAAATAATTTATTAGCAGGAATTGAAATAGAAACAGATATTGTCGTTGCTAATATCCTAGCTGAAATTATTTTGCCTTTGATTCCCCAAGCTTGGTCCGTTTTAAAACCAGGAGGTCTGTTTTTGGCGTCTGGAATTATTGAAACAAAAAAAGAAACCGTTCTAACGCAACTGAAAGAACAAGAATTTGAAATCATTCAAGTATTACAAATGAAAGATTGGGTTGCAATTATTGCTAAGAAACCTGAAGAGGACGAATAAGATGCAACGCTACTTTATTACTGAAAATCGTAAGGATAGTTACCAGACAATAGAAATCAGATTAACTGGTGAGCAACACCACCATATGACTCGTGTGATGCGTATGGAAGTTGGAAAGACTGTCTACTTAGTCTTTCCTGATCAAAAAGCCATTGTAGCAAAACTAACAAAAATAGAAAGTGATTTTGTTAGTCTATTATGGGTATCAGATGAAACAAGTAAAAAAGAATTGCCATTAGAAGTAACGGTTGCTAGCGGATTGCCAAAGGGAGATAAGTTAGACTATATCATTCAAAAAGGAACAGAATTGGGTGCTTCTTTTTTTATTCCTTTTCAAGCAAGCTTTTCTATTACAAAATGGGATAAAAAAAAGAGTGATAAAAAAATTACGCGTCTCAATAAAATAGCTCAGGAAGCAGCCGAGCAATCTCACAGAACTAGGATTCCGGGAGTAACACCAATTGTATCTTTTAAAGAATTAGTGAACTTAGCAACCTCTTACGATGCTTGTATAGTAGCTTATGAGGAGAGTGCTAAAAAAGGCGAAATGACAAATTTTGCAAAAGTAGTAAACAAGTTGCGGCCTAACGATAGAGTTCTACTCGTATTTGGACCTGAAGGTGGGTTAAGTCGAGAAGAAATTGACTCTCTTACCGAAGCAGGAATGATAACTTGTTCGCTAGGACCAAGAATACTAAGAACAGAAACAGCTCCTTTATATGCACTGGCAGCTATTTCTTATCATTTTGAATTAAATAAATAGTGAAAAAAGTGTCTTTTTTTAATGGCACTTTTTTTACTATTTACTAAGTAGATAATAAATCGAATGTAGTGTTAATTTAAGAGTTAGTGGCTGGCAAACTAACTAAGAAGAATCTTCTAAACATTGAATAAAGCAATCTTTATCGGTATAATAACAGAAAGTTATTAATCATAAAACTTGTTTTATCAACGGTTTATTTTTAAATGGAATAAAACCAATACAACTAAACGTAGGATTAACTAAAAAAAGAAGGTGATAATATGCCAAAAAATAAAATCTATACATCTCAAGAGGTTATAGCCTTGACCGTTGCTTACATGAACAGTAACCATGTTGCCTTTGTTAAAAAAGCATGTGATTATGCTACTAAAGCTCATGAAGGACAATTACGAAAATCTGGAGAAGCTTATATTATTCATCCGATTCAAGTTGCAGGCATATTAGCTGAACTGAAAATGGATCCAGTAACTGTCGCAACCGGTTTTTTACATGATGTAGTTGAAGATACCGATATTACATTTGAAGATATTGCTAGGGAATTTACACCAGAAGTAGCCATGTTAGTTGATGGTGTGACAAAATTAGGGAAAATTGAATTTAGATCGCACGAAGAACAACAAGCAGAAAATCATCGTAAAATGCTATTGGCAATGGCCAAAGATTTACGTGTTATTATGGTCAAATTAGCGGATAGAGTTCACAATTTACGGACATTAAAATTTCATCGACCAGATAAACAAAGACGCATTGCAAATGAAACACTAGAAATTTACGCGCCATTAGCTGATCGTTTAGGGATTAGCAAAGTGAAATGGGAGTTAGAAGATACTTCTTTACGATATTTGAATCCACAACAATATTATCGAATTGTACATTTAATGAATTCTAAAAGAGACGAACGAGAATTATATATTTCAAATACTATTCAAATTATCCAAGATTCAGTTGACGAGTTGAGTATTCATGCTGATATTTACGGACGTCCAAAACATATTTATTCTATTTACATTAAGATGAAAGATCAAAGGAAACAATTTAATGAAATCTATGATTTACTAGCTATTCGTGTGATTGTCGATTCAATTAAAGACTGTTACGCTGTTTTAGGTGCCGTCCATACAAGGTGGAAGCCAATGCCCGGGAGATTTAAAGACTACATTGCGATGCCAAAATCTAATATGTACCAATCTATTCACACGACAGTTATCGGTCCAAATGGAAGGCCGGTAGAAGTTCAGATACGAACGGAAGAAATGCATCAAGTAGCTGAATATGGTGTTGCTGCGCATTGGGCATATAAAGAAGGCATAACCAAGAAAATGGAAAGTTCAGATGTAGGGGAAAAAATATCTTGGTTTAGAGATATTTTAGAACTACAAAGTGAATCTCATGATGCAAGTGATTTTATGGAAAGTGTAAAAGGTGACATTCTTAGGGATAAAGTTTATGTGTTTACTCCTAAAGGGGATGTAAGTGAATTGCCATCAAAAGCTGGTCCATTAGATTTTGCCTACCATATCCATACAGAGATTGGCAATAAAACGATTGGAGCTAAAGTAAACGGGAAAATAGTTCCTTTGAATTATAAGCTGAAAACGGGCGATATTATTGAAATTTTAACGTCACCAAATTCATCTGGCCCGAGCCGAGATTGGATTAGTGTCGTTTCAACGAGTAAAGCAAAAAATAAAATTAAACGTTTCTTTAAATTACAAGATCGTGAAGGAAACATTATAAAAGGTCGAGAAGCTCTTGAAAAACAACTTAACGACATGCAATTTGTACCAAAAGAATTTTTAACAAAACAAAATATGAAACTTCTTTTGGATCGATTTAATTTTACGTTTGAAGAAGATTTATACGCAGCGATAGGTTTTGGTGAAGTTACCGCACTTGCTGTTGCTAACCGTTTAACTGAAAAAGAAAGACGAGTGAGAGAGACCGAAAAGAAAGCATTAGAAATTGAGACTATCGAAGTAAAATCAAAAAAAGAGACAGATAAAATTAAAGTTCGTCACGAAGGCGGAATTGTGATTCAAGGCGTCGACAATTTATTAGTAAGAATTAGTCGTTGCTGTAGCCCGGTTCCGGGGGATCCAATTGTAGGGTATATTACAAAAGGAAGAGGTATTTCTATTCACAGAGCGGATTGCCCAAATGTAAAAGCTGCAAAAGACGTTGAAAATCGATTAATTGATGTAGAGTGGGAAGATACCTCATCACAAGGACAAGAATACGATGCAGATCTTCAAATTGAAGGATATAATCGTTCTGGATTATTAAATGAGGTCTTACAAGTTGTGAATGGTATGACACGTAATTTAAATAATGTCAGTGGCAAAGTAGATAATAATCGTATGGCAACCATTACGTTGACTGTTGGAATTCCCAATCTAAATCAGCTAGAAAGAATCATAGATAAGATAAAAATGATTCCTGACGTCTATAATGTTCAAAGAATATCATCTTAACTAAACACATAGAAAAGAGGTTGAATTTGAGAATTGTTATCCAAAGAAGTAGACAAGCAGAAATAAGGGTAAACAATGAAACGATAGCAGCTATTGAATATGGCTTAGTATTATTAATAGGAATTGAATCGGATGATACGAAAGAAGATGTTGATTACTTGGTTCGAAAAATAATAATGATGCGTATTTTCTCAGACGAATCGGATAAAATGAATTTGTCTGTTAGAGATATTAACGGTTCTATTTTATCTATTTCTCAATTTACATTACATGCAGAAACAAAAAAAGGAAACCGTCCGAGTTTTATTCAAGCAGCGAAACCAGAAATAGCTGTTCCTTTGTATGAATTATTCAATGAAGGATTAAGAAAAAATGATTTACACGTTGAGCAGGGTGTTTTTGGTGCAGATATGCAAGTTTCTTTAATAAACGATGGTCCAGTTACAATTATGATTGATAGTAAAAATAAATAAAAAAAGCTTCTTTATTCATTCCTAGGAAGGATAAAGAGGCTTTTTTTAGTTAAGAAGAGAAATAGTTGTTCAAGGCTTGGTAAATACTTTCAACAACGAATGCACGATAAGAATTTGTGTAAACAGTCGCTTGATCGACCGTATTATTTAGATAGCCTAGTTCTAATAATAGTGCAGGCTGAGTGTTTTCACGTAAGACATAAAAATTACCAAATCGAGTCCCATTGTTTGGTAATGGGTTGTTAATCCCAAGTTGTTTATTGATAGTTTCAGCTAAACCCTTATCTTTTTCATGATAATAGTAAGTTGTTGTCCCGCTAACTTCGTTAGGGATTTCTGTTGAGTCATAATGTAGACTAATAAATACATCTGCAGAAGATTGATTGCTTATAACGGTACGTTGGTCTAAACTAACGAATTCGTCTGAGCTTCTAGTTAAGATAACATTAGCACCAGCTTGTTTCAGTTTACCAGAAAGGGCACTCGCTGTTTCTAAAGTAGCTTCTTTCTCGTTATAATTTGGTGCAGGAGCGCCAGGATCTTCGCCACCATGTCCAGCATCAATGACAATTGTAGCTTCAGCTAAGGAGGAAATATTAGCTGGAGGTGCAGCCGTTTGATTTTCTGATAAATCTACTACCCAGTTAGCGATATAACCGGTTTGACCATCACTATTTTTAATTTTATACCATTCACCATCCGTACTTAAATAGGTGAAATTATCGCCTTTAGAAGCCTTAAAAAGGATGGTTTCATTAGTAGAAGGGCCCTTTCGAATATTTGTGTCTTCGAATCGTGCAGTAATGGTTTCAATAGAACTATCTTCAGTATTTTTGGTCGAAGTAGCTATCGGAATAATTGATTTTTTTTCGGCTGTTATTTCAATTAAATCAGAACTAACCCAGGCAACTTGTCCATTAAATTGTACTTGAGTCCAATTATTTTGCTGGAAAAGAACTGTTAACTCGGTACCTTTAACAGCCTCCCCTAAAATAGGGGCCTCTAGATTTCCTTCACTTCTAATATTAGCTGTTTCAATAGAAATAACACCTAATTTATTTGACGCAACACTGAACTCTGTATTTCCTATCAACCAACTGGCAACCCAGCCAATTTGGTCGTTACTTAAGCGGATTTTGTACCACTCATTTTCTTCGGATAGAATATTTATTTTTTCTCCGCCAACAACTTGTGTCATAATATCATAAGATAAACCAGGACCAGTACGGATATTTACAACACTTGCATCAACTCTAATCGTATTTTGGTTAGCAAGGACAAATGTGGAAAAAGTTGTCATACTAATAAATAAAAGAACGGCTAGAAAAAAAAATAAGTTTTTTGGTCGTTTTAATTTATCAATTTTTTTCATTTAATCACTCACTACCTTCTTATTACAAATAAATGCAACCGTTTGATTTAGATTTTCTTTAATTATAACAATTAAATGACTTGTTATGCAATCAAAGATTTGCTAATTCACTTGAGAAATGAAAGACTTATTAGAAAATCCTACTTTAGAGAACTTGACAAGTACAAAGCTTTCTTGTAATGTAACCCTATTAGAACATAAATACCCGTTGAGAGAAATAGTAAGTTTAATAATGTGCAAACAGAAAGGACCATCTTGGCTGAAAATGGTTCCCATTATAAATCTGAATGACATTCTTGAGGGTTAATGGTGAAAAGCTATTACGTTGCGAGCGTTAATCGTTGAGGAGAGCTTTGCTCTCGAAAAAAGGTGGTACCACGAGAAATAAATTAAACTCGTCCTTATTCCGTTATGGAATAAGGGCTTTTTTTATTTTTACTTTTAAATTAATTTACTTATTAAACTGAGGAGCGTATAACATGCAAATTCAAAGACCAAAAGGAACAGCTGACTTGTTGCCGTCTAATTCATTAAAATGGCAGTATATAGAAGAAACAGCAAAAGTCATTTTAGGAGATTATCAATTTAGCGAAATTAGAACACCAATTTTTGAAAGTTATGACCTATTTTCAAGAGGAGTAGGGGAGACAAGTGATATTGTTTCTAAAGAAATGTATGATTTTCACGATAAAGGCAAACGCCATATGTCTCTTCGTCCAGAGGGGACAGCTTCAGTTGTTCGTGCTTACGTTGAAAATAAATTATTTGGACCAGAATATGCAAAACCCTATAAAGTTTATTATATGGGACCAATGTTTCGTTATGAACGACCACAAGGCGGTCGTATGAGGCAATTCCATCAATTAGGTGTTGAGGTATTCGGTAGCATGAATCCGGCGATTGACGTTGAAACGATGTCGCTAGCAATGGATTTGTTTAATGAGCTTGGTTTAAAACACTTCTCTTTAATCATTAATTCGCTTGGAGATAAAGAAAGTAGAAAAGCTTACCGTGAAGCACTAATTGCTTATTTGGAACCACATTTTGATCAATTAAGTGAAGAGTCACAAATTAGATTGCATAAAAATCCTTTGCGCGTGTTAGATAGTAAAAATAAAAATGATCAAGAGATCGTTAAAGATGCTCCTTCTATTTTAGATTATTTAAACGAAGAATCAAAAAATCACTTTGAAGCGGTAAAAAAAATGTTAGATGTATTAGCCATTCCTTACCAAATTGATAGCAATATGGTAAGGGGATTAGATTATTACAACCATACTATTTTTGAAATCATGAGTGATGCGCCTGGATTTGGAGCCATTACAACGATCTGTGCTGGTGGGCGATACGATGGTCTTGTAGAAGAAATTGGAGGACCTACTACTCCTGGATTTGGTTTCGCTTTAGGTTTAGAAAGATTAATCTTAACTTTAGAAGCAGAAGAAATTGAGATACCTAATGCACACGAAGTAGATGTTTACGTTGTTGGCTTAGGAGAATCAACAAGTATTGAGACATTAAAATTAGTGCAAACGATTCGTCAAGCAGGATTTTCTGCAGATCGGGATTATTTTGATCGAAAAGCAAAAGCTCAATTTAAAACAGCTTCTAAGTTAAATGCTAAAGTTGTTTTGACAATTGGTGAAGATGAGTTAAGTAATGGGGAAGTTAACTTTAAAGTGATGAAAAACAATACGGAATCAAGTGTAAAATTAAAAGAGATTTATAAAGATTTCGAAAAAGTGTTTAATGTGAAGACAACAGACATGACAGCATTTAACGATTTTTTTAATAAAGAAAAATAGACGATATTAGGAGTTGAAAAAAATGGCAAGACGCACAGAATATTGCGGAAGAGTTTCAAAAGATTTATTAGGCCAAACAGTAATTTTAAAAGGTTGGGTTCAAAAGAGACGCGATTTGGGTGATTTAATCTTTATCGATCTACGAGATAGAGAAGGTATTATTCAAGTTGTTTTTAATCCTGTTTTTTCAAAAAAAGCATTAGCTATTGCAGAATCTGTTCGTAATGAATACGTTCTTGAAATAAAAGGAAAAGTAGTCGCACGTGATGAGAATGTTATCAATAAAAATATTGCTACTGGAGAATTAGAAGTTGAAGTAGAAGAAATAACTGTTTTAAATGAATCAAAAACAACACCATTTTATATTGAAGATGGTGTATCTGTTTCAGATGATAAAAGGCTAGAATATCGCTATTTAGACTTAAGACGTCCAGAAATGACTAAAAATTTCATGCTACGACACAAAATGACTCAATCTGTTCGTAACTATTTAGATAACAAAGAATTTATTGATATCGAAACACCTTATTTGACAAAATCAACTCCTGAAGGTGCTCGTGATTATTTAGTTCCTTCCCGTGTGCATCCGGGTCATTTTTACGCCTTGCCTCAATCTCCACAATTATTTAAACAATTATTAATGGGAGCAGGCTTCGATCGTTATTATCAAATCGTTCGTTGTTTTAGAGACGAAGATCTGCGTGGGGATCGTCAACCAGAATTTACTCAAATCGATATCGAAACAAGCTTTTTAGAAGCGGATGAAATTCAAAGTTTTACAGAAGAAATGTTAGTTAAAGTGATGAAGGATACAAAAGGCATTGATATACCCAGACCTTTTCCACAAATGAGCTATGAAGAGGCGGTAAATCGTTTTGGTAGCGATAAACCTGATGTTCGTTTTGGTTTAGAACTTATTCAAATCAGTGATTTAGTTAAAGATTCTGAATTCAAAGTCTTTAGTGGAGCTGTATCTAACGGTGGAGAAGTTAAAGCTATTAATGTTAAAGGATTAGCAGATAAATTTTCCCGAAAAGATATCGATGCTCTGGGAGAGTTTGTTTCCATCTATGGCGCAAAAGGTTTAGCCTGGTTAAAAGTAGAAAAAGATGAATTAAAAGGGCCTATCGCTAAATTCTTTAAAGAGAATCCAGAAGACTTAATCCGTCGTTTAGAAGCGGAACCTGGTGATTTATTATTATTTGTTGCGGATAAAAAATCAGTTGTGTCAGATGCATTAGGAGCACTTCGCTCTAAGTTAGCAAAAGAATTAGACTTAATTGATAAATCTGTATTTGCTTTCCTATGGATTGTTGATTGGCCGTTATTAGAATACGATGAAGAAGCTAAACGTTTTAGTGCTGCTCATCATCCTTTCACCATGCCTAGACAAGAAGATATTGCATTATTAGAAACAGCACCAGAAAAAGTCCATGCACAAGCTTATGATATTGTTTTAAATGGCTACGAACTAGGTGGTGGATCATTGCGAATTCATTCTCGTGAAATTCAAGAAAAAATGTTTTCAGCATTAGGTTTTACAAAAAAAGAAGCACAAGCGCAATTTGGTTTCTTATTAGAGGCATTGGAGTATGGTTTCCCACCTCATGGAGGGATTGCTTTAGGATTAGATCGTTTCGCAATGTTATTAGCAGGAGAAGAAAATATTCGCGAAGTTATTGCCTTTCCTAAAAATGGTCGAGCAGTCGATCCATTGACAAAAGCTCCGAATCTAGTAAGTGAGGCACAATTAAAAGATATTTCGATTAGAACATTAAAAATAGAAGAGTAAGCGATAGGAAATATGTGTTTATCTTAGCTCATTTTTAAATAAGCATTAAGAAACTTTTTCAAAAAAGTTCTTAGTGCTTATTTTTTTAAATCGCTACTTGAAATAGATTGTAATAGTTGTAAAATTAAAGGAAGAGAATTAAAAGGAGGAAAAAAATTATGACAACTAAAAGATGGACGGCTATTTCTATAGCAATTGGACTTTTTATACTTTCAATCATTATAAGTGATTTAACGTTGAAAGCTAATCCGACTGGGGAATCAGATAATGCAATGATGGAAACAGCCAATCTATTTTTAGGACAACAAGCATTAAGTGAAACGATTGTTTCTAAAGGAAATCAAAAAGAACGAATTGTACTACTTGAAGTTAACGGAGCAATTGTAGCCAATCAAACAGCTAGTTTATTAGATACATCCGGTTACAATCATACTTTTTTCATAGAACAGTTAGAAGCAATAAAAGTAGATGACTCAATAAAAGGAATTTTGCTATCTATTAATTCTCCAGGTGGCGGCACTTATGAAAGTGCTCAAATAAAAGATAAAATAGATGAAATTCAAAAAACAACAAAGATTCCACTTTATGTTTCAATGGGCAATGTTGCAGCTAGTGGCGGTTATTACATAGCAGCCTCTGCAGATAAGATTTTCGCATCAAATGAAACGTTAACGGGATCAATAGGTGTGATTATGAGTAACCTTAATGTAAGTGAGTTATATAAGAAAATTGGCATTGAGGATACAACTATAAAGAGTGGTCCATTCAAAGATATTGGTTCTACAAGTAAACAAATGTCAAAAGAAGAAGAACAAATTTTACAAAGTTTAGTTGATGATTCATACAATCGTTTTGTAACAGTTGTAGCGGAAGGTAGAAACAAAAAGACTGATGAAGTAAAATCACTTGCAGATGGAAGAATTTATGATGGTGCCCAAGCAAAGGGAATTGGTTTAGTTGACCAAATTGGTTACCAAGAAAATGCTTTAGAGGCATTAAAAAAAGAAAATAAAATTGAAGATGCAGAAGTTTTTCAGTACTCGTCTGATTCATTGTCATTTAAATCACTTTTAACTTCTAAAGTAAGTGAGTTGACTACTCAAAAATCCATGTCAGAAGAAATGATTACGGAATTGACAAAACAGCTTAACGATATTCAAACTCCTAGAATGATGTACCTTTATGGAGGTAAATAAGATGGCTAATAAAAATGAGTCAACTGAAAAAGGTACAACAAGAGAATTAGATTTAAGTGAATTAAAACTCTTCCTAGCAAAAGAAGAAGCCGATGTACAAAATGAAAGGCCTTTAATTCAACCAGATAAAGATGATGAAAAAGACGAAAAAATTCAGAATCTTGAAGAATTGAGAAACGAACGTAGACTTTATTGGAAGGAACAAAATAAGCGAAAACAGTTGGAAAAAACACCATTTAATTATTACCCTACTTTTTTTTATGGTGGCTTTTGGCTTCGTTTTTTTGCCTATCTTATTGATTTATTAGTTATTAGTAGCTTGAACCGTTTAATTGTCCGTTCTTACTTTGTGTTAACTCAAGCACCAATGAGCACTAATTATTTATCTTTATATTCAATTAGTAAATTAGCTGTATTTCTTCTCTATTTTATTTTTATAACGAAATTAACTAACGGACAAACAATTGGGAAAATGATTTTTGGTTTAAGAGTTGTTTGTTTTAAAGAAGAAAAATTAAGCTGGATGACGGTTATTATTCGTGAAGGTTTTGGTCGTTATGTTTTGAAGACAATCAGTTTTTTATATTTATCCGTTCTCTTTACAAAAAGAAAGCAACACGTTGTCGATTTATTTACTGATACATCAGTTGTATTAGAGAACACGTTATATGTAAAAGACTGGTATAAATCTGAAAATTTCATTCACGTATAGATGAAAACGACCATTTTGGTTTGTTCTTTTGGCTGAACTACCTTACAATGAATAAGAGTTTAAAGAGAAGATTGGGGATTAAAGAATATGGATTTATTAGGATCGCATGTATCAATGAGTGGTAAGAAAATGTTGTTAGGTTCCGCACAAGATGCTGCGAATTATCATTCAACTACCTTTATGATTTATACTGGTGCACCACAAAATACGAGAAGAAAATCAATAGAAGAGATGAATATTGAGGAAGGCACCGCTTATATGCAAGAACATGGAATATCGAATATAGTTGTTCATGCTCCTTATATTATTAATCTAGGAAATACGTTGAAACCTGAAAATTTTGCTTTTGGTATCGAATTTTTGAAAGCAGAAATAATACGTGCAGAAGCTTTAGGTGCTAGACAAATTACGATGCACCCTGGCGCTCACGTTGGTGAAGGGGCTCCAGCAGCAATCAAACAAATTATTAAAGGGTTAAATGAAGTACTTCATAAAGATCAATTGGTACAAATTGCTTTAGAAACAATGGCTGGAAAAGGGACAGAGATAGGTCGTTCTTTTGAAGAGTTAGCTGAGATTATTTCTGGAGTTACGATGAGTGATAAGCTGTCGGTCACGATGGACACTTGTCATATCAGCGATGCGGGATATGATGTTAAAACTAATTTCGATGGTGTTTTACAAGAGTTTGATGATGTTATAGGGCTAGATAAATTAAAGGTTATTCACGTAAATGATTCAAAAAATCCACAAGGTAGCCATAAAGATCGCCATGCGAATATAGGTTTTGGAACAATAGGCTTCGAGGCTTTAAATGCTGTGGTCCACCACCCAAAGCTAAAGTTATTACCAAAAATATTAGAAACTCCCTTTGTTGGAGAAGATAAAAAAAATAAATTAGCTCCTTATGGACACGAAATAAAGATGTTAAGATCACAAGAATTTAATCCTGATTTATTAGAAGATATTTTAAAGCAAAGAGACTATTAAACTGTTAAATAAATCTTAGTAATTTGATAATAAAAAGGTTGATATTCCAATTTTTTATGACGAACTTTATGGCATAATTAATATAGTAGGAAGGCCTTAATAAGTAGTTTTAAAACCATATTCCGACTAAAGTCTCATCTACTTTTTATTTTTTTAACGTATAATGGCAGAGTGTTAATAGTAAGTAAAATTCAAAAATATTAGATTAATAGAAAGAGGGAGTTTTATATGAAAAAAGGAATGAAAATAGCTATTGGTGTTATCCTAGCTTTAGTAATACTAGTTGTGCCCTTTATTGGTTCATATAATGGTTTAGTACAAGAAGAAAGTAATGTTGATGTTGCATGGTCCCAAGTGGAATCACAGTTACAAAGAAGAAACGATTTGATTCCTAATCTTGTTAACTCAGTAAAAGGTGTTATGACACAAGAACAAACTGTTTTTGGAGATATTGCTGATGCACGAGCTAAGTTAGCTGGCGCTGGCTCAGTTGAAGAAACAATAGATTCAAATAATGAAGTGTCTTCAGCTTTATCTCGTTTATTAGTTGTTGTTGAAAATTATCCCGATTTAAAATCGAATCAAAATGTTACAGCACTAATGGATGAATTAGCAGGGACAGAAAATCGAGTAGCAGTTGAGAGAAAAAGGTACAATGAAGCTGTTCAAGGATACAATAACAAAGTTAAACGTTTCCCTGGATCTATTATTGCAAGTATTACTGGTTTTGATTCAAAACCATATTTTGAAGCTGTAGCTGGAGCTGAAGTAGCTCCAGAAGTAAATTTCGACTAAATTATTTTATTTTATTCAATCGTATCGTTTATTTAAAGGAGGAAAATATGTGGAAATAGACAAGAAGAGTACTAAATTTTTATACTTTCTAGTCGTATTCGGTTTAACTTGCCTTTACTTTAGTCCACTAAAAGTAATGGCGGTTACTGAATATCCCGAACCATCAACAAGTTTTTACGTTTTTGACGAAGCAAATTTGTTATCACCAGAAACAGAAAAATTTATCATTGATACAAATAAACATTACGAAGATACGACTGAACAACCTCAAATTGTTGTTGCAACTATTACTAGCTTAGATGGCGATGTAATAGAAAATTATAGTGAAGAGTTATTTGGAAAATGGGGTATTGGTGGCGATAAATTAGACAATGGCGTACTAATTTTAATGGCTGCAAAAGAACGTGAGATTCGTTTTGAAGTTGGATATGGTTTAGAAGGTCCTTTGACAGATAGTGGGACAGGTGCTATCTTAGACCGGAATATTGAAGATTTAAAAAATGATAATTTTGATGCAGCTTTAAAAAATATTTTTACTGAGACAGCTATTAAAGTCAATAAAGAGTATAATTTTGATAGCGAGGAAATATTTTCGGGTTATCAAGTTGATGAAACAGCCTATGATGATGAAAATGACGGTGGTATGTCCACAGTTTTCATTATTTTAATCATTTTTTTCCTTGTAAGTAGCTTCTTTTCCGGTGGTAGTGGCGGTTCTGGTGGACGTCGTTCTAGAAGTATTTTGCCATTTCTAATTGGAATGTCTGCAGGCGGTGGCGGTCGAGGCGGTGGTTTTGGCGGCGGCGGTTTCGGCGGTGGAGGAAGCTCTGGCGGTGGTGGATCTAGTCGTGGATTTTAATTTAAAAAGCAAAAAGGAGATAATATCACATTATCTCCTTTTTGCTTGGAATAAATAGATTAAAATGTTCTTTTTTTAGAATCCAACTGTAATGTGTTAACGATAATAGCGGCAGTCTCTTCGATTGATTTTGTTGCAACATTAATAACTAAACAATCTAGTTGATCGTATAATTTTTTTGCGAAAACTAATTCTTCATCAATGCGGTCGATTTTTGAATAACCTGTTTCGGGATTTAATCCATATGCAATCATGCGTTCTCTTCTGATACTATTTAATACATGTCGATCATTTGTTAACCCAACAATTTTTTTGGGGTTAACTTTCCATAAAGTCTCAGGAATGTGAGCTTCAGGAACCAAAGGTAGATTAGCAACTTTATAGTTTTGATTTGCCAAAAACATACTTAAAGGTGTTTTAGAGGTACGCGAAATACCCAATAAGACAATATCAGCTTCTAAAAAGCCTTTTGGATCTCGACCATCATCGTATTTAACGGCAAATTCAATTGCGCTGATACGATCAAAGTAATTGTCATTTAATTGATGCAGTATTCCTGGTTCTTCCAAAGGTTTAGTACTTGTCCGTTGTTCAATTTCTTTAACGACCGGGTTAATGACATCAAAACAAAATAAATCATGGTCTTCACAATAGGAAATAATCAGATTAGTTAATGTAGGAGATATTAAGGTATGGATAACTAAGGCATTATCTTTATGAGCTTTTTCAAGAATTGAATAAAGTGTATCTTCTCCCCTAATAAAAGGATAGGCTGAGACATTTGCATCGACGCCTGGGAATTGAGACATAGCTGCTTGTCCTAAGTTGTTGGCTGTTCCACCAACAGAATCTGAAATAATATATAGGTTAATCTTTTTTTGTTTTTCCAATAGGTTACCCCTCTTTTCTGAATAGAAACGTCAATAAAACAATTTTTAAAGGTGCCCTTTTAATTATAACCGATTTTTTGTAATAAAAGAAGGAAGGTCCTAATAAACAAGTTTAGCCGGGTGGTCGATAAACAGGCTTCTTGCCTTCTAGAATAGAGATACGCTATAATAGATTGTAGGAATCATTCAAGGGGGATGCTTAAAAACATGAGTGCAGTTGAAAAAGCTATTGTTATTTTGAAAAAAAATGGGTATAAGTATACAGACAAACGAGAACAAATGTTGTCGATATTTGTTAATGAAGATCGTTATTTAACTGCAAAAGAAGTCCATTTATTACTAAAAGAATCTTATCCAACGATTAGTTATGATACGATATATCGTAATTTATATAGCTTCGTTAAAGTAGATATTTTAGAAGAAACCGAATTAAATGGAGAAAAGATGTTCCGTTTTGGATGTATGCATCAAGGACATCACCACCATTTTATTTGTACAAGTTGTGGGATGACCGAAAATATCCAAATGTGTCCAATGGATTTTTTTAAAGAGCAACTAAGTGGCTGTGAAATTGAGTCGCATCGGTTCGAAATTTTTGGAAAATGCAAAGAATGTTCGGATATAAATAACTTATAAGCAACTTTAATAGAAAAATAGTGTCAAGATAAAGCTATTTTAATGCTTTTTTTACAGTATTTTCAATAAAAAGCAAATACTTTGTTGACGTAAAAAAATACATTCGATATAATAAGGAAGGACTGTTCTTAGTTTCCACAAAAATAATGTTGTTTAACTAATGAATTGTTACTTTTACAAGCACGGAGGGAGGGAATTTACAATGTCAAAAACAGTTATTAAGAAAAATGAATCTCTTGATGATGCTCTTCGTCGCTTCAAACGCTCCGTTTCCAAAACTGGTACTTTACAAGAAGCCCGTAAACGCGAATTCTACGAAAAACCAAGTGTGAAACGTAAGAAGAAATCTGAGGCGGCTAGAAAACGTAAGTTCTAATCAGATAACGCATAGGAATTGAGGGTGAGAAAGTTTTGTCACTTCTAACAATCATAAACGATGATATTAAAACTGCTATGAAAGCTAAAGATAAAAATACTTTGGCTGTTTTGCGCATGCTAAAAGCTGCGTTTCAAAATGAAAAAATTAAAACAGGTAATGAGTTGAGTGAGGATGAGGAATTAACACTTCTTTCTCGCGAGATGAAGCAAAGACGTGAATCTCTAATAGAGTTTAAAAAAGCTAATAGAGAGGATTTGGTTGAACAAACAAATCAAGCAATCAAACTCGTCGGAAAATATTTACCTCAACAACTTTCTGAAGAAGAACTACAAGTGATTATATCAAATGCTGTTTCTGAAGTTAATGCTACCTCAATGAAAGATTTTGGTAAAGTTATGGGTATTGTTATGCCGGTAATCAAAGGCAAAGCAGAAGGAAACGTAATTAATCGCCTAGTTAAAGATCAACTGAATTAAATCCTTATAAAAAAGCAAAGGTTTATTCCTTTGCTTTTTTATTTTTACTCTCCTATCGTTAAATTTAGGTTAATGATGTACAACAGTCAGAATACTACATAATTTTCTTTCAGATAAAGAATCAAAACTATAAATTAGTATCATACTTGTGGTAAAATAATAATGTATTCAATAATACTTATGAAAATCCTAGCATATTTATTTAATAGAGGAATAAAAAGGGGTGTCGAATGTTTGTCTAGTAAAAAAGTGGAATCTTATAGCTTTGAATTAAATGAAACAGAAGATATACAGGTATTATTTGGTTCTCAAGATAGAAATTTACAGTTAATCGAAGATCTAATGGAATTAACTATTAACAGTCGTGGCAATAAAATAGAAGTTCTCGGCTCAAACGAAATAGGTCAAAAAATTGAAACTATTTTAAATAAATTACAAGAATTAATTAATAAAAAAATTTCTATAAGCGAACCAGATGTTGTTACTGCAGTTAAAATGGCACAAGAAGGAACGTTAGATTACTTTGTAAGTATGTATGATAAAGAAGTCGGCAAAAATTTTGCAGGAAATCTGATACGGGCAAAGAATTTTGGGCAACGTCGCTATGTTAAATCTATAACAGATCATGCGGTTACTTTTGGCATCGGACCTGCTGGAACAGGTAAAACTTATTTAGCTGTTGTTATGGCAATCAATGCTTTAAAAAATGGAGAAGTTAAAAAGATTATTTTAACACGACCTGCTGTTGAAGCGGGAGAACATTTAGGGTTTTTACCAGGCGACTTGAAGGAGAAAGTAGATCCTTATCTGAGACCTATTTATGATGCACTGTACAATCTTTTCGGATTAGAACATACTATTCGTCTAATGGAACGTGGTGTGATAGAAATAG
This sequence comes from Carnobacterium iners, assembly GCF_900177385.1. Classification (NCBI taxonomy): domain Bacteria; kingdom Bacillati; phylum Bacillota; class Bacilli; order Lactobacillales; family Carnobacteriaceae; genus Carnobacterium; species Carnobacterium iners. The sequence goes on along the minus strand of NZ_FXBJ01000002.1, from coordinate 1,940,255 downwards.
CTCCTCTTGCCTATATGCGTGGTCGTACGCTAGAAGATGCATTTGTAATATTAGATGAAGCCCAAAATACAACCGTTTCACAAATGAAAATGTTTTTGACTCGTCTAGGATTTGGGTCACAGATGGTTATTAATGGCGATGTTACTCAAATTGATTTACCAAAAGGAGCTACCAGTGGATTAACGCATGCTGAAAGTATTCTCAATCATATTAAAAATATCAACTTTGTTTATTTTGACTCAAAAGATGTTGTAAGACATCCAGTTGTTGCAAGCATTATAGAAGCTTATGATGAAAAAAAGAAACCTAGTTAATCATTTAAGTATGATTGATAGTCGTTAGGATGTGAATAAATGCGTAGATACTTGACTACTATACAAAATAAAATGGGGAAATTCTATATCCCTATCTTACTACTCATTTTTTCTATTGCTCTTTTCTTTATTTTATATAGCAATTTGAAACCAAGAGTACTAGATATCAAGCTTTATCAAGTTTCTAATGAAACAATTCGTGCTCAGTCAACTGTTGAAGATTTAGAAAAAACGATTGAAAATAAACAGACAGCAGCTGATAATGTTGCTCCAGTTTACTCTTATAAAGCTGACTTAAATGGTATTCAAACAGAAAAAATCCATTTATTGTTTGCGATTATTAAAGAAGCTAATAAATTAGCAGAAGAGCAGTTTCAAGAAGTAGTAAAAGATGAGAAAAGTAAAGCAGATTCAAATGAAAAAGAAGAAAATAAAACAGCAAGTGTCGCGGCAAAAAGATTAACACCAAAAGAAAAACTCACTCTATTTAATGCTAAATTAATAAATAACGATGAGGAAACAAAAGAATTTGTCAATTCATTGCCTGAGTGGTCTGTTCTTGAATTGCTTGGGGCAACTGAAGAAATAGCGATTCAAATTGAAAAAGCAACGACAAAAACTCTTTCTGATGTAATGTCTGTTTCTATTAGAGTTGACGAACTTAGTAAAAAAAAGCAAGAGGCTATCGCTAGTTTAGATTATTGGGAATTTACTGCTGACCAACAGCGAGTAGCCAGCTTAATTTTAGATAATTCTTTAATTGAAAACAATGTTTATAACGAGCAAGTAACAGAAAAGCAACGTGAAAGTGCGAAAGCTTCTGTTCAGCCTGCATTAATCTTACAAGGCCAAGTAATCGTACAAGAAGGACATGTCGTTGATAGTAATGTTATAAAACAAGTTAAATTACTTGGTTTACTGGATAACAAATCTTCCTATCATCTTTTTTACAGTTTATTTTTAATCCTATTAGCACAAGCACTAGTTTTGTTTTATTTAGGAAGGACAAAAAAAGATTCTTTGTTAAAAAAAGGTCAGGAACTAACCTTGTATGCATTAATAATGACTAGCACACTACTAGTTTTAAAAGCTCTCTCGTTAATGCAAGAATCAGGATTAGCCAATATCAGTCTTTTATTTCCAGCTGCGTTAGCTCCGATATTGTTAACAACATTTAGTTCTAGAAGATATGGTATTGTTTCAAATGGATTTTTAGTGGCATTTTCTCTGTTTTTATTTAGAGAAAATACCGGTTCAAATAGTACCTTTATTTTATCTTTATTTTATTTATTTAGTGGTATGATGGGGACAATGATAACAAAGAAAAGAATTGTTGATCAATTTTTAAATACATTTATGTGGGTATCCTTTTTTAATGCGCTATTTATCGGTTCACTTATTTTCTACTTGAATTTATCGTTTTTCTCTAGTGACTCTATCTTGATTAACTTATTTGCATTAGGGAGTGGATTAATTTCGTACTTTTTAGCGATTTTATTTTCACCTTATCTCGAATTATTGTTTACAGATAATGCGGTATTAACTTTAATGAAATTAGAAAATCCTACGAATCCTTTGTTGAAAGAACTCGTCACAAAAACACCAGGTACATACCATCATAGTTTAATGGTTGCCAATTTAAGCGCGAACGCTGTAGGGGCAATAGGTGGCGATGCTTTATTTGCAAGAGTCGCTTGCTATTATCATGATGTGGGTAAATTAAGGCATTCTCTTTTCTTTGTCGAAAACTTATCTTCAGGTATGGATAATCCGCATAACTTATTAACACCTTATGAAAGTAGAGACATTATTTTTGGACATGTCAGTGAAGGGGTAAAGATATTAAAAGAAGCAAAAATGCCGCAATCGATTATTGATATTTGTGCTCAACACCATGGAACAACGCTAATGAAGTTCTTTTATATTAAAGCAAAAGAATTAGATGAAACTGTTCAAGAGTCAGATTTTAGGTATCCAGGACCAAAACCGCAATCAAAAGAAGCCGCTGTCATTAATATAGCAGACAGTGCAGAAGCAGCTGTTCGTTCAATGACAAAGCCGACAAAAGTAACGATAGAGTGTTTTATTCATCAACTAATTAATAGTCGAATGACTGATGGGCAGTTTGATGAGTGCACAATTTCTATCAAAGAATTAAAAATAGTAGAAAAATCTATCTGTGAAGGACTAAATGGTACGTTTCATTCTAGGATTGAATACCCAAGTTTAGAAGATAAAAACTTGAATAAAGGCGATGCATAATTTTTCTATTGCACTTAGGAGGCACAATACAACATGGAAATAGACTTGTTTGATGAAACAAATAAAATTACGATAGAACAAAAAGAAATGGTTCAAGCTATTTTAGATTTTTCTGGAGATTATATTCATTTAGAAAAAGAAACTGAATTATCCATTTTATTTGTCGACAATGAAAAAATCCAAGAGATTAATCGAGAATTTCGTTCCAAAGATCAACCAACAGATGTTATTAGTTTTGCTCTTGAAGATGAGGTTGAAAATGATTTTATCTTAAATCTAGCCGATTTTGAAGGGGTAGTACCTAGAAATATTGGGGATATTGTCATCTCAGTTGATAAAGCAATAGAACAGGCTAATGAGTATGGGCATTCACTTAATCGTGAGTTAGGTTTTCTTGCTCTTCATGGTTTCTTACATTTAAATGGTTACAATCATATGGAGCCAGTTGAAGAAAAAGAAATGTTCGGCTTGCAGAAAGAGATATTAGATGCCTATGGACTCGAAAGATAATAGAGGTGCGTGCAAAAACTCATGCTTTATCGATTCTTTTAAATATGCTTTCAAAGGTATTCAAACGGTATTCCAAGAAGAACGAAATATGCGCACCCATCTCATTTTAGGGATTATTACTCTCTTTATTTCTTGGTTTCTAGGAATTGAAAAAAATGAATGGCTATGGATCATACTAAGTATTTTTTTGGTTTTAGTTATGGAAATTTTAAATACGATTATTGAAAATGTTGTTGATTTAATAACAGAGAATCACTATCATCCATTAGCAAAAAAAGCGAAAGATATGGCTGCAGCGGCTGTTTTAAGCACGGCATGTTTTTCAATTGTTACGGCGACTATTATTTTTTTACCTAAAATTTTCATATTACTTACTTGAAAAGGAGAATTAAATCATGACAACTAATAAACAGGTAACCCAACAATTAATAAAAGAGGCAACAGAAATGTTAGAGAACGCTTACGTGCCTTATTCAAAATTTCCAGTAGGTGCATCTCTCATAACAGATGATGGAATAATCTATAGTGGCTGTAATATTGAGAATGCTTCCTATGGTCTAAGTAATTGCGCAGAACGGACAGCCATTTTTAAAGCTGTTTCTGAAGGGAAGAAGTCATTTAAACAGTTAGTTGTAACAGGTAGAACAACTGGACCTATTTCTCCTTGTGGCGCATGTAGACAAGTTATGGTAGAATTCTGTGAGCCGGATATGCCAGTATTGTTAACAAATACAAACGGAGATAAATATGAGACGACAGTAAAAGAACTTTTACCTGGGGCGTTTCAATCGGAGGATATGGTTTAATGGAAAATAATAAAGAGCATACATCAGGATTCGTTTCAATTGTGGGACGTCCAAATGTAGGTAAATCAACTTTACTAAATAGAGTAGTAGGCCAAAAGATTGCGATTATGAGCGATAAAGCTCAAACGACGAGAAATAAAATTCAAGGAATTTACACAACGGATGATTCGCAAATCGTTTTTATTGATACTCCAGGAATTCATAAGCCTAAACATCGCTTAGGTGATTTCATGGTAGAATCTGCATTAAGTAGTCTAAGAGGAGTCGATACGATTCTTTTTATGGTCAGCGCAGTCGAAAAACGTGGTCCTGGAGATAACTTTATTATTGATAAATTAAAAGAACAAAAAACACCCGTCTTTTTATTGATTAATAAAATCGACGAAATTCATCCAGATAAATTACTTGAAATCATTGATGATTACCGGACAGAAATGGATTTTGAACAAATCATTCCAATTTCAGCTACCCAAGGAAATAATGTCGACACATTGCTTTCTGAGATCCTCAAGTATTTACCTGAAGGACCTCAGTTCTATCCAGAAGATCAAGTAACGGATCACCCGGAATACTTTATTGTTTCTGAATTGATACGTGAAAAAGTATTGCAATTAACACGTGAAGAAGTACCTCATTCAGTTGCAGTAGTTGTTGAAAGTATGCAAAGAAATGAGCTTGGAAAAGTTCAAGTACATGCAGCAGTGATTGTTGAACGATCTAGTCAAAAAGGGATTATTATTGGTAAAGGTGGCAAGATGCTAAAAGATATTGGCATTCGTGCTCGTCGTGATATTGAAGTGCTCCTTGGCGATAAAATTTATTTAGATCTTTGGGTAAAAGTACAAAAAGATTGGCGTGATCGTCAAACAAACTTACAAGATTTTGGTTACCGTAAAGAAGATTATTAATTAGTTTTGAATGGAATGAAGAGAAATCTCACTTATTTTAGTGAGATTTTATTTTCTATTTCATTTATCAGCTAGAGTTTAAAGTTAAGAAAGGAGTAGGTAGCTTGTCAGAATTACAAGAAACAGAAGGGATTGTTATCTCAATCCGTAATTACCGAGAAAGTGATCGACTTGTTAAAATTTTTACATCCCAACTTGGTAAAAGAATGTTTTTTATCAAAGGTTCTCGAAAATCAAATAGTAATTTGAAAGCTGCTGTACTTCCTTTCACTATGGCAACCTATATAACTGATATTAAAGATACCGGTCTTGGATTTATTCGTGATGCCAAGGACTTAATCCATTTAAATCAGTTGCATACGGATATTTTTTTAAATGCATATGCTACTTATATATTGAGCTTAGTTGACGTAGCAATTGAGGATGGTGTGTCTGATCCAACGTTATTTCATAAAGCGAAACAATTACTTATAGAAATAGACAATGGGACAGATCCTGAAATTTTAGTTAATATTTTTGAAGTTCAAATTTTACCTTATTTTGGAGTTGCGCCTGAATGGCGAGGTTGTCGCGAATGTGGTGAAACGACGGGTCTATTTGATTATTCAGGAAGCTACGGTGGCTTGCTTTGTCAAAAACATTGGGACTTAGACAAATATCGTTACCATGCGAGTCAAAGAGCGATTTATTTTTTACGTTTATTTTCAGTAGTTTCAATGGATCACTTAGGAACAATTAAAGTAAAAGATGAAACAAAAAAAGAAATTAGAGTTGTTTTGGATATGATTTATGATGAATCCGTTGGGATAAAATTAAAAAGTAAGCGATTTATTGATCAAATGTATCAATGGGGCGATTTACTATTAGATAGAAAGCCAAATCCGACAGATTAAATATGTTAGATTTTTAAAAGAAAGGATTGACAAACGTTTCTCTAGAGAGATATGATAGTGTCAATAGAATAAAACAGCGTAGAAAGAAAAAAGTAGATTTTATGCTCTTGTTTTTAGCGAATCTGGGATAGTGAAAGCCAGAACGAGAGAGAAATCGAAAGGCATTCTGGAGCTGTCCAATAAAGATGCTAGTAGTTATATACTGGAATTAGGGTGGAACCGCGATGAAAGTCGTCCCTATGTTGATAATTATCAACATAGGGACGACTTTTTTATTTTATATTAAATAACTAAAAGGAGTGTTTTAAATGAAAAAAGAGCCGTTGACATTTCAAGAAATTATTCTAACATTACAAAATTACTGGTCAGATAAGGGTTGCTTATTAATGCAATCTTATGATACTGAAAAAGGAGCTGGAACGATGAGTCCTTATACTTTTTTAAGAGCTATTGGACCAGAACCATGGAATGCAGCTTACGTGGAACCTTCAAGACGTCCAGGCGACGGCCGTTATGGAGAAAATCCTAACCGCTTATTTCAACATCACCAATTTCAAGTTGTCATGAAACCTTCACCAAAAAATATTCAAGAACTTTATTTAGATAGTCTAGTTCTCTTAGGTATTGATCCATTAAAACATGATATTCGATTTGTTGAAGACAACTGGGAAAACCCTTCAATGGGCTGTGCAGGTTTAGGTTGGGAAGTTTGGCTTGATGGAATGGAAATCACGCAATTCACTTATTTTCAACAAGTTGGCGGATTAGACTGTTTCCCTGTCACTAGTGAACTAACTTATGGCTTAGAACGCTTGGCTTCTTATATACAAGAAGTAGATAGTGTTTACGATATTCAGTGGACAAAAGGAGTGAAATACGGGGAAATTTTCATTCAGCCCGAATACGAACACTCTAAATATGCGTTTGAAAATAGCAATCAAGAATTATTATTGCACCTATTTGAAGACTACGAAAAAGAAGCTACTGTTCAAATTGAAGCGGGTTTAGTTCATCCAGCATACGATTATGTTTTAAAATGTAGCCATACCTTTAATTTATTAGATGCACGAGGAGCGGTTTCGGTTACTGAACGAGCTGGTTACTTAGCCCGCATTCGTAAGATGGCACGAGCTATCGCACTTGCTTTTGTTACTGAACGAGAAAAACTTGGTTATCCATTGCTAAAAGATCATCTAAATTTAACTGAGGAGGTAAAATAATATGACTAAAAATTTACTGTTAGAAATTGGCTTAGAAGAAATACCCGCTCATATTGTAGCACCAAGTAGGCTGCAATTAGTTGAAAGAATGAAGCAGTTTCTAGACGAGAATAGACTCAGCTATGGCGAAATTTTGCCTTTTTCTACGCCTAGAAGATTAGCAGTTATTATTAAAGACCTTTCTGAAAGGCAAGAAGATATTGAAGAATCAGCTAAGGGACCAGCTAAAAAAATCGCACTAGACGCACAAGGAAATTGGAGTAAAGCGGCTATAGGATTTGTTCGTGGACAAAAGTTAACTGTAGAGGATATTTATTTTAAAGAAATAAATGGGATAGAGTATGTCCATGTAGACAAGTTTATTGAGGGATTGCCAGCGAAATCTATCTTAACAAATTTAGATAAACTTATTACAGCAATGACGTTTCCAGTAAGTATGAACTGGGCTGATTATCATTTTAACTACATTAGACCTATTCACTGGATTACAGCGATGTTGGATGATGAAATTATTCCGTTCACTTTATTAGATATTAAAACGTCTAATACTAGTAGAGGTCATCGCTTCTTAGGAAAAGATGTTGCCTTTAAAACAGCATTAGATTATGAACAGGTATTAGAAAAAGTGTTTGTTATTGCTGATAGCGATAAACGTCAACATATGATAGTCTCCCAAATTGACGCTATCGCAAAAGAACACGACTGGGCTGTTTCAATCGTTCCAGATTTGTTAGAAGAAATCAATAATTTAGTCGAATACCCTACAGCTTTTTATGGCAATTATAATCCAGCTTATTTAGAAATACCGGAAGAAATATTAATTACTTCTATGAGAGATCACCAAAGATATATAGATGTTGCTGATTATGCTGGGAACTTATTGCCTTACTTTATTTCTGTTCGAAACGGAAATGCTGAGTTTATTAATAATGTTGTTAGAGGAAATGAAAAAGTCTTAACTGCTCGATTAGAAGATGGTTTATTTTTCTATAAAGAAGATAAAAAATTAACGATTGAAACGTGTGTGGAACAATTAAAACAAGTAACCTTCCATGAAAAAATTGGATCTGTATATGAAAAAATGCAACGTGTTCGTTCTTTTGCAGCCATTATCGGAAAAACAGTTGGTTTAACTGGCGAAGAACAGATTAGTTTAAATCGTGCAGCAGAAATATATAAATTTGACTTGGTCACAAATATTGTTGGAGAGTTTCCAGAATTGCAAGGAGTAATGGGAGAAAAATATGCCTTGTTGCAAGGCGAAACACCTGCTGTAGCAACAGCGATACGCGAACACTATTTACCCATCTCAAGTGACGGTGACTTACCTAAGAGCTCAATTGGTGCTGTGTTAGCTTTAGCAGATAAGCTAGAAAGTATGATGTCTTTCTTTGCGATTGGAAAAGTCCCAACAGGTTCTAATGATCCCTTTGCTTTAAGGCGCCAAGCTTATGGATTAGTTCGCATTGTAGAGAATGAAAATTGGTTCTTCCCAATGAATACACTTAGAAGAGATATTCTTAGTACTTTATCCTCTGACTCAAATTCTTTACTATCTGGTTACGAAAAGAGCAGTTCAGAATTAGTTGATTTTATAAAAGCTCGCTTGCAACAATTTATGCGTAATGAAAAAATACGCTACGATGTTATTGAAGCAGCTCTAAATTCAGATCAAGAAAATTTAGTCGATATGCTTGGAGCTGGTCGTGAATTAGAAAAACACGTAGCAGATCATTCATTTAAACTAACAATTGAATCCTTAACACGTGTGCTAAACTTAGCTAGAAAAAATAAAGAGAAGATTGATTCAGTAAATCAAAAAATAGATAAAGCACTATTTGAAACAGATTCTGAGATAAATTTAGCAAACCAAATTGAAAAAATAAGTGTTGATTTCAGTACATTAGAAACACAAGAAAAATTCAGAGAATTAAAAAGTTTACAACCTTATATTGATGCTTTCTTCGATGAAAATATGGTCATGACAGATAATGAGGCTGTTAGAAATAATCGCTTATCTTTACTGAGCCAAATTGCTCTATTTACTCTTTCCTTTGCAAGTATAGATAAGTTAGTCGTTAAATAAAAATGCAGGCATTAATTTTTGCTTATCCTCCCACTAGAGATAAATTTTCTTTAGTGGGAGTTCTGTTTAGTTGGGTTTAACTCTTTTAATAAGATGAAAAGCTAAATAACGTAATTAGGTTAATGTTATCGGACTATCTTGTTTCACAAGTAATAAATGAAGTGAAATCTTAATACTATGAAAATGAGTCAATTACTTGAAGATAGACTTAATTTATTAAAAGAATAAGTTGCGTAAGCAGAAGGACTACGATTTTGCCTTTCATTTAATCTGCTTGTTGCTTATAATAGATAAAGTAATGAATAGATGAGGATTTCATGTTAAAACAGTTTTTTAGTTATTATCGCCCTTATAAAAAGTTATTCTATCTTGATTTTGGTTGCGCTATTTTAGCTGCAACATTAGAATTGGCCTTTCCGGTTGTTGTCAATCGTGTGATTAATCGCTTATTACCTTCGGGAAATTGGTCATTAATTGTTATCGTATCGCTTTTACTTTTACTTTTATATATGGTGAATACGGTACTACAGTACATAGTTGTTTATTTTGGCCATACATTAGGCGTTAACATTGAAACAGATATGCGTCGAGAACTTTATTCTCACCTCCAAAAACAACCGTTTGGCTATTATGATAATAAAAAAACAGGTAAGTTGATGGCACGGTTAACAACGGATTTATTTGAAATATCAGAAGTTGCTCATCATGGACCGGAAGATATTTTTATTACATTGATTACTTTAATAGGGGCTTTTGGTATCATGTTAACCATTCATGTCAAATTAGCCATTGCAACTTTTATTATGATTCCGTTCATTATGATTGCCTTGATTATTTTTAATAAAAAAATGACTCATGTTAATATCGAAATTTTTCGAAATTTAGGAAATTTTAATGCTGGAATTGAAGCTTCTGTAAGTGGTATTCGCGAAGTGCAAGCTTTCGCTAATGAAAAATATGAAGCCGGACGTTTTGAAATGTTAAATCAAACGTATCGAAAATCAAAAATATTATTTTACAAAATGATGGGCATTAGTTCTTCTTATAATTATTTTTTAATTCGCTTAATTAATTTATTTGCGTTATTTTTTGGAGCGTTTTATACAATTAGAGGAGAGATTAATTATGGAGAATTTGTTGCATTTATTTTATTAGCTAACATATTTGTTCGTCCAATTGAAAAAGTGAATACAATGATTGAAAGTTACCCTAAAGGTATAGCAGGTTTCAAACGTTTCCGAGAAGAGTTAGGTAAAAAGCCTAGCATCCAAGATAAGTTAGACGCAAAAGACTTACCACCGGTAGAAGGTACGATTCAATATAAGAATGTGTCATTTTGGTATGATTCAACAAATAAAGTTTTAGAGCGTATTGATTTATCTATTACTCAAGGAGAGACAATTGCTTTTGTTGGACCAAGTGGAGCAGGTAAGACAACTATTTGTAACTTATTGCCTCGTTTTTATGAGATAAATGAAGGCGAAATTTTAATTGATGGAATAAATATTCAAGATGTAACCATGCAGTCATTAAGAAAACAAATCGGTATCGTTCAACAGGATGTCTTTTTATTTCCAGGAAGTCTTCGAGAAAACATTCGATACGGTAAATTGGATGCGAGTGAAGAGGAGATAACAGAAGTAGTTCGCTTGGCGCATCTAGAACAAGTCGTTTTAGACATGCCTGAAGGATTGGATACGATTATTGGAGAACGTGGCGTTAAATTATCTGGAGGACAAAAACAGCGTGTATCAATTGCTCGAATGTTTTTGAAAAATCCCGCCATTTTGATACTAGACGAGGCTACTTCAGCACTGGATACTGAAACAGAACAAGCTATTCAAGGTTCATTAAACTCATTATCAGCTGGTAGAACAACTCTTATTATTGCACATCGTCTAGCGACAATTAAGCATGCGACAAGAATTGTTGTTGTAAATGAGACAGGAATAGCTGAAGAGGGTAGCCATAAAGAATTAATGGCCTTAGATGGAACCTACCGTCGTCTTTATGAAGCTCAATTCTTAAACTAAGTTATTTTTTAAATCAATAAAGAGAGAAAAGTTGCTTTTTTAAAGTTGAAAGGAATGGGAATATGGAGCCTATTAAAAGAAGAAATAAAATTGTTGCAGCGTTACAAAAGGCAAAAGAGCCAATAAGCGCTTCAGTATTAGCAAAAAAATTAGCGGTTAGTCGCCAAATCATTGTTGGCGATGTTGCTTTAATTAGAGCAACAGGAATTGATATTACAGCAACACCCAAAGGATACGTTTTAAATAGTAAAGAGAGTCCTGATGATCGTTATATACGAAAAATTGCTTGTGTACATCAACTTGATGAAACTCAGAAAGAATTGTATGCAATAGTGGATAATGGTGGAGAGCTGCTAGATGTCATTGTAGAGCACCCAGTTTATGGCGAGTTAAAAGGACAATTGAATATTGGCTCACGACATGATGCAGATCAATTTCTTCAAAAAATTACAAGTTTAAAAGCAAACCTATTATCAGGCTTAACAAAAGGCATTCACTTGCATACGATTGCCTGTAAAGATGAATTTGTCTTTAACAAAATCATTCAACAATTATCTTCTGAAAACTTATTGTATCAAGACTAAAAGAGTGTCTTGACATCTTTTTTTATTCGGTTATACTATATTGGTAGAGGTGTCTTGACACCTAGGCGATTATAACCAATTGGAGATGTTCTTATGCAAAAAAAAAGTGTCCATAGATTAACAATATCGGCTTTACTAATAGCAATCGGCATTATGATTCCTATTGTTTCACCTGTTAAAATTATTTTAGAACCTGCTTCTTTTACGTTAGGAAGTCATGTAGCAATCTTTATTGCTTTATTTATATCACCAGCTATTGCAGTTTTTGTGGCATTAGGTACAGCTGTTGGCTTTATGATTAGTGGATTTCCTTTAATTGTTGCGTTAAGAGCTTTAACTCATGTGATATTTGCTCTAGTAGGAGCTTTTTGGGTACAAAGACACCCGGAAATAATAGAGAAGCCATTGAAAGCTCAATTTTTCTCTTTTATTATCGGTGTAGTTCATGCGCTAGCAGAAGTAGCAGTCGTTTCTCTCTTTTATTTTGGTGGAAATGTAACGGATACGTACTATAACCAAGGATTCTTACAATCTGTTTTTCTGATGGTAGGCATTGGGACAGTGATACACAGCATGATTGATTTCGGTATTGCTTCTGTTATTTGGAAGTCATTGAATAGAAGAAAAAGTTTTAGTACCTCTATTACGAAAGTTAAAAACTAAAAGGGGCTAATTAGTTGTTTGTCCCTTTTTTTTATGGTATAATTAAATTTGAATATTTCTGTCTACAGACAATGGAAAAACTGAGTCGCACTGATTTATTTAGTGCGGCTCTTACCACCTTGCAGAGAGAGTCAGAAAGTACGTTTTAATTGACTAAAGAGGTGAATGGTTTGGCAACAAGGATTCCTGAAGAAATGGTTAATAAAATCAGGCAAGAAACCAATATTACAGATATTGTTAGTCAGTACGTACAACTTAAAAAAAAGGGAAAGAATTTTTTTGGTTTTTGTCCGTTTCATGATGAGCGAACACCCTCATTTTCTGTGACAGAAGAAAAACAGATTTTTCATTGTTTTAGTTGCGGTCGAGGAGGAAATGTTTACTCGTTTTTGATGGAAGTCGATGGATTAAGTTTTCCAGAGGCTGTATTGAAGACAGCTGAACTAAGTCAGATTGAAGTTGATCAAACTTTATTTAATGGGGGACAAACAAACTCACAAAATAAAGATTCTAAAAAAGACTTTCTTCTCAAAATCCATGAAGAGAGTCTTGAATTATTCCATCACATCTTGTTGCAAACAACTGCTGGTGAAAAAGCTTTGGCTTATCTGTTGAAAAGGGGATTAACACAAGAAACCATTGAAACATTTGGTATCGGATTTGCTCCATATGAGCGTACCTTATTGCAACAATATTTAGTTGGTAAAGACTATTCAAAAGAGTTGTTAAGCGAAACGGGCTTATTTGTTGAAAAAGAAAATGGCGATCTACTAGATCGTTTTTCCAATCGAATTGTATTTCCTATCCGCAATCAACAAGGAAAAGTTGTTGGTTTTTCTGGGAGGTTATTTGAGGCCTCAGACTTCGAAACAGGGCCCAAATACTTAAACAGTCCTGAGACCTATCTTTTTAACAAGCGAAATGTCTTATTTAATTTTGACAAGGCGCGCCCTGCTGTTAGACGAGAAAAAGAGGTTATTCTATTTGAAGGCTTCATGGATGTTATTGCTGCTTGGCAAGTAGGGATACAAAATGGGGTTGCTTCAATGGGAACTAGTCTGACAAATGAACAAATTCATATGCTCGGACGAATAACAGATCAAGTGTTGGTTGCTTATGATGGTGATGATGCAGGTATTGAGGCTGCTAAACGTGCAGCTGATTTATTAATAGATCAAACAGATTTTGATTTAGCTATTTTATCTTTTCCTGAAGGTATGGATCCCGATGATTTTATTAAAGAAAAAGGAGCACCAGCCTTTAAAGAACTTATTTCTCACGGAAGAGATACCTTATTTAGTTTCAAAATGAACTACTATCGTCGTGATATGAATTTGAAAAATGAAAGTGAGCGGCTTGGGTATATTGAAAAAATATTAACCGAAATGTTGACTATTACTTCTGCGGTTGAACGAGAAATGTACATGAAGCAACTAGCAGCTGAATTTGATATCTCAATTGATTCTTTAAACGAGCAGTTTCAACAACGTTTTTATAAACAACAAAAGAAACGTGCTAAAGAGCCCAAAAGGACGCTACCGATTCCAGAGGTTCGCTCTACAACTTTTCCTCAAGTTCACAATCAAAGAGGGAAATTGGATTCAATAGAACGAGCGGAACAATTATTACTTAATCGCTTATTTCATTTCGAAGAAGTTAGAATCCAACTCAAAAATTTACCAGAAGAATTTCATTTTGTGCATGACGATTATCAATTGGTGTATTTGTACTATGAAAACTTTCAAGAACATGCAGAGCATGCTTTATCAGATACTTCCATCGAGGCTTTTATTGATTTTGTAAAAGAAACACATTTAAAAAATAAAATCGTTGAAATCGAGTTTCAATCTCTTGGTGTGGAGGTTGTTCCACAAGAAATTAAAGATTATATTGATGTTATCTCAAGAAAGGCATTGTTAGAATCAAAACTGAAACAAGCAAAAGACGAAATGACTGAGGCTGCTAAAAAAGGTGACCAATCTCAATTAAGAGTATTAATGATTGAGATTGTCAATCTATCCCGTATGTTAAAAAATGGGTAGTAAAAAAAGTGAGATTGAAAAAGGGGAGGCATTTTTTATGGCTGAAGAAAAAAAAGTACCAACATTATCTTATAAGGATGCAGTAAAGACATTTATTAAAGAATTTAAACCTAGTGGAACGGTTCATTATGATGAATTAACAAATACATTAGCTACACCTTATACATTGGACGCAGATAAAATGGATGCACTTATCCAGCAAGTCGAAGACAGTGGAATTGGTGTTGTAGGAGATGACGGCGGTCCAACTGTTCGCCAAATGTTAGCTAAAGAACGTAAAGAAGAAGCTGAAAAACCAGAAGACCTAACCGCTCCTCCGGGTGTGAAAATCAATGACCCCGTTCGTATGTATTTAAAAGAAATTGGTCGAGTGAATTTATTAACTGCTGCAGAAGAGGTTATGCTAGCTAAAAAAATCGAAGTTGGCGATCAAGAAGCTAAGCAACGTTTAGCAGAAGCAAACTTGAGATTGGTTGTTAGTATTGCGAAACGGTATGTAGGTCGTGGAATGCAGTTCTTAGATCTTATCCAAGAAGGTAATATGGGCTTAATGAAAGCTGTAGAAAAATTTGATTACACCAAAGGCTTTAAATTTTCAACTTATGCTACTTGGTGGATTCGTCAAGCGATTACACGTGCTATCGCTGACCAAGCACGTACGATTCGTATTCCAGTGCACATGGTTGAAACAATCAATAAACTGATTCGTATCCAACGCCAGTTGTTACAAGACTTAGGAAGAGAGCCAACACCTGAAGAAATTGGTGCCGAAATGGATCTTCCAACAGAAAAAGTACGTGAAATTTTAAAAATTGCTCAAGAACCAGTTTCGCTAGAAACACCAATTGGTGAAGAAGATGATTCTCACTTAGGCGACTTTATTGAAGATCACGATGCAACTAGCCCAGCAGAAAATGCCGCTTATGAACTTCTGAAAGAACAACTTGAAGATGTTTTAGATACTTTAACTGATCGTGAAGAAAATGTTTTACGTTTACGCTTTGGTCTTGATGACGGGCGTACAAGAACACTGGAAGAAGTTGGTAAAGTGTTTGGTGTAACGCGCGAGCGTATTCGCCAAATAGAAGCTAAAGCATTACGCAAATTGCGTCACCCAAGTCGTTCAAAACAATTGAAAGACTTCTTAGAATAAACTTATTTTAAAAAACCAAGCCGATAGTTTTTTCTATTTGCTTGGTTTTTTTGTTTAAACATATTAAAGCAAGGTTTCAAAAAAACTGTTATAATACTTAGGTAGGATAGTTTGAGAGGATGAGAATATATGTTATCGTTTGAGGAAAAAAAAGCTTTATTTGATGAGTATAAAGAATTAACCGCTGTGCCTGTTTCATTAAATAGAACCAATTATCATTTTGAAAGCAGCGCAGTTGATAAAACAACGGTCGTTCGTTATCTTCATCAAAACGGAAATGCGCTTATTTATGCTGGATACTTACCTAAAGAAGAAACCATTAAAGGGTATATTTCAGTCTTAGATGCTGATGAAAAGAATATTAGACGTTTACTAGATAAAGCCATCATTTTTTTGAAAAAAACAGAAGATGGTTACGAAGAAGGATACTCTGAATTATGGTTTGATCAAAATGGTGATGTCTTACGTTTAGTATATGATAACCCAATGTGGTCTGTTAATTTACCAGATGGCAAAATGGAGGCTATCTTTAAAACAAAAGAAGCTGCAGAAGGTTATTTATTAGATGAAGCATTCTTTAGAAATTAATTTTATAACGAAAGAAGTGACAGAGAGTTAATGAAGCTAAAACAACTATCATTGCGCTTAGAAGGAGCGGCTAGTTATGTCCCTGAAGGTTCACGCTTAGCCGATATTGGATCAGATCATGCCTATCTTCCCTGTGTCCTAGCAGTGGAAGGTAAGATTAAGTTTGCTGTTGCTGGTGAGATTATTGAAGGGCCATTTAGAATTGCCGAAAATCAAGTCAAACGACTGAAGTTACAAAACGAAGTAGTTGTTCGATTGGGAGATGGACTAAACGTTATTAATCCTGAAATAGACCGAATTTCTGCGATTACGATTTGTGGTATGGGCGGTGTACTCATTGCTACTATCTTAGATGAAGGTTATCAAATCGGGAAATTAACCGGTAAAGAGAGATTAATTTTACAGGCTAATAAAGATGAGTCTGATTTAAGAACCTGGCTAATCGAACACCAATATCAAATCATTGCAGAAGAATTAATTGAAGAAAACAGTAAAATATATGAAATTATAGTGGCCGAAAAAGCTGCTGAATCATCAATTCCTTTTTTAGCAGAAGATATTGCTTTTGGTTTTCACTTGAGAAAAGAACGGTCTTTGCTATTTATAAAAAAATGGACAAGTGAATTGGCTAAAAATAAGCAAATACTCGTTGACTTACCTAAGTCTGCTACAGACCAATCTGAAAAAATACAAGCATTTACTATTAAAATTGCTGCTATAGAGGAGTTATTAAAATGAAAAGTATCTTAGGGTATGACTTGATTCAAAAGTTTGAAGAGTTTGCACCAACTTACTTAGCTGAAGAAGGCGATCCAGTTGGTTTAGCTATTGGAACGTTAAACAAATCAGTAAAAAAGATTTTAGTAACACTAGATGTGCGTCCTGAAGTCGTACAAGAAGCTATTTCAAAAAATATTGATTTAATTTTTGCTCACCATCCACCAATCTTCAGACCTGCAAAAAATCTAGTAACAGATGATCCGCAAATCAAAATGTATGCTGATTTGTTGAAAAATGATATTGCCGTTTATGTTGCTCATACAAACCTTGATGTAGCAACGAACGGGATGAATGCGTGGTTAGCAAAAGCGATTGGTATTACGGAGACTGAAATTATGTCAGTAATAAAGCGAGAGAAATACAAAAAATTAGTTGTTTTTGTTCCTCTAGCAAATAAGAATAAGATGATTCAAGCATTAACTCAAGCAGGAGCAGGAGAAATCGGACCTAACTATAAGGATTGTACTTATACCGTTGAAGGTACCGGAAGTTTTACTCCAGTGAATCAAGCGCAACCTCATATTGGTCAACTAAATGAAATAGCAGAAGTTGGCGAAGCTCGGATTGAAGTGATGTTCCCAGAACGGTTAACCGCTGAGATTGAAAAAGCTTTGTTCTCTGAGCACCCTTATGAAGAACCGGTTTACGACGTTTATACAATAGAAAATTACGTAGATCAATATGGATTAGGACGAGTAGGAAATTTGAAAGAGCCGGTAACTATTGAAGAATTTGCTAAAAAAATAAAAGATACCTTTAATGTTGCTGGATTACGCTACATTGCAAAAGATACTTCTAAGAAAATTCAACGCGTTGCTATATGTGGTGGAGATGCAGGCAAGCTTTATCCAGATGCTATCCATAAAGGTGCCGAAGTTTATATTACGGGAGATGTCTACTACCATGCTGGACACGATATGCTTGCATCTAATCTTAATGTCATCGACCCAGGACACCATATCGAAAGTATTTGTAAAAAAGAATTAGCTACTCTATTTACGAATTGGAGTAAAGAGATGGATTGGGATTTAGAAGTCATGCAATCAACTTTAAATACTGACCCGTATCGTTTTATCTAATGTTAAACACTAACTATAAAAAAATACGAGTAAAAGGAGTTTTTTATGTATAAAAATTTAGTTCCAAGATTCGTTCGCTATATTCAAACAGAAACTCGTTCTGATGAGACGAGTACTACTATTCCTTCCACACAAACTCAAGTCGTTTTTGCTAAAACATTAATGGCTGAATTAAAGGCTTTAGGTATGAGTGATGTTTCTTATAACGAAAAAAACGGGTATGTTACTGCAACTTTGTCATCCAATAGTGTTGAAAACGTTCCAACAATCGGCTTCATTGCTCATATGGATACAGCTGATTTCAATGCTGAAGACGTTCAGCCACAGTTTCATGAAAACTATGACGGAAATGCAATTGTGTTAAACCAAGAAAAGAATATCATTTTATCACCTAAAGATTTTCCTAATTTGAAAAATTATATTGGCAAAACATTAATTACTACAGATGGTTCTACTTTATTGGGAGCTGACGATAAAGCCGGTATTGCTGAAATTATGACAGCAATGGAAATTTTATTAGCTGATTCAACGATTAAACATGGTGCTGTTCGTGTAGCCTTTGGTCCTGATGAGGAAATTGGAATTGGTGCAGATCTTTTTGATGTGCCAGACTTTAATGCAGATTTTGCTTATACAATGGACGGTGGGCCTGTCGGAGAACTAGAATACGAAAGCTTTAATGCTGCTTCAGCTATTGTGAACATTCAGGGGAAAAATGTTCACCCAGGAACAGCAAAAGATACGATGATAAATGCCTTGAAACTTGGTTTAGCTTTTGACGCTGCTTTTCCTCAAGGTGAAGTTCCCGAAAAAACAAGTGGTCGAGAAGGATTTTTCCATTTATTAGGAATGACCGGTGAAGTAGAAGAAGCCAGAATGGAGTACATCATTCGAGATCATGATTGGACTAAATTTGAAGAACGTAAAGCTTTTATACAAAAAGTTGCAAAAGAATTAAATGAAGAAATAGGTGTTGAACGAATTTTTGTTGAGCTAAAAGATTCTTATTACAATATGGGTGAAATTATCGAAAAAGACATGACGGTTATTGACCTTGCTGAGCAAGCAATGAAAAACTTGAATATCAAACCGATTATTGAGCCAATTAGAGGCGGGACTGACGGCTCTAAGATTTCATTTATGGGATTACCAACACCTAACATATTCGCAGGTGGCGAAAACTTCCATGGTCGTTATGAATTCGTTGCAGTAGAAAGTATGCAAAAAGCAACAGATGTCATTGTTGAAATTGTTTCTTTAAATGCAAGAAATAAAGAGCAATGTTAACTTATTTAGTGGCGTATAGTGTTGCTTTAAACGGCTGGCTATTTATTTTGATGGGACTTGATAAAAAAAAGGCGCAACAACATAAATGGCGTATTCCCGAAAAAAGATTGCTAACACTCGGACTCGTTGGTGGAGGTTTAGGTGGCTTATTGGGTATGTATCTGTTTAGACACAAGACGAAAGAACTTAAATTTAAAGTAATCTATTCTTTAGGAGTAGTCGTACTACTTAGCGTCATTTTTTACTTTTTAGTTTTAAATTAATCTAGCTATATTAGTTTTTTATCATTCGCATAAGCACTTCAAAAATTAGATTTAAAAACCTAACTTTTGGAGTGTTTTTGTTATCATTCATCATGCAATGTACAGACGCAATAAAGTTAAAAATAAATTAAATGATTGATTCAAAAGAGACAAAAATAGCAGATGAGGTGAGCGTAAGATGGGGTTGCAGTTTATTTTAGGTCGAGCTAATCGTGATAAAAGAGGTTTTATGTTAGATGAGATTGCCACTACACTGAATACGAACAAACAAGCTAAGGTATTTTATTTGGTTCCAGACCATATTAAATTCGAAGCTGAGATGACTGTACTTGAAAAAATTGGAGAACGTCCTCCTTTTAATGAAAATAAAATGATGGGTATGATGAATCTTCAAGTATTCAGTTTCAATCGTTTAGCATGGTATTGGCTTCAAGATACGGATATATTTATTAAACCACAATTAACAAGTTCTGGTTTATCTATGCTCGTACGCAAGTTATTAATCGACTATGAGCAACAATTGGTCATTTATCGTGGAGAAGTGCGGAAAACAGGTTTTGTTCAACAATTAACGGATTTATTTTTAGAACTAAGAACAGGCCGAATTAGTCAAGATGACTTAGCTGGATTGATTCACCAGTTAGGATCAAGCCCACAAGAAGTTGATTTTCAATTAAAACTAAAAGATATCTCTTTATTGTATCAAGCTTTTGATGCTTCTTTAATGGGTAAGTATGTCGAAACAGAAGATATCATGACGGCACTGATTAAAAAATTACAAGAAGTAGATCTTTCAGAGACGATTATTTATATTGAAAGTTACTTTCGGTTTACCGCTCAAGAACAAGCATTGATTCTAGCTTTAATGCACTCAGCTAAAAAAGTGACTATTTCCTTGACATTAGATAAAGGTTATCCGAGTGAAAAACCAGGGATGCATGAACTTTTCCAAGCAGCTGGCGAAACGTATTACAAATTATACCAACTGGCTCGCACTGAGCATATTCCAGTTGCGCCTGATCGATTGATTCAACAAATCGACGCTTCTTATTGTGAAGAATTAAATCAATTAGAAGATTTTTGGGTAGAGTCAACTAAATTGAGTCCCATTGATTTTAATCTAAAAAAACAACAGCTTCCAATGGATGATTGTGTTAAAATCTGGGTAGCTGAAGATAAACAAGCAGAAGTATCCCATGTTGCAAAAGAAATTAGAAAAATGATAAAAAGTGAAAAATACCGGTATAAAGATATCTTAATCTTAACTCGAAATACGCAAGATTATTTAACGATTCTAGGGCCTATTTTTGCGGAAAACGGCATTGAAACATTTATTGATAGTGCTGATTTAATGACTCAACATCCACTAGTGGAGCTAATTGATGCAATACTAACAATTAAACGGAAAAATTGGCGTTATACAGATGTCATGCGTTTACTACGCACAGAGTTGTTTATTCCAGAACTGTCTAGTGAATTGCCTGTTGACAGAAAAACTCGAATTCAATCTATCCAAAATCAAGTCAATCAGTTTCGTAATAAAATTGATTTAACTGAGAACGTTGTGCTAGCTTATGGGTACGAAGGTTACCAATGGACTATGAAAGAGCCTTGGCATTATACCAAGTTCTACTATGATGATACTGACTTTCAATCTGACTCAGACCAACGTATTGAAAACACTGCTAACCAAGTAAGATTTTTATTAAAAAATGCTCTGCTTCCTTTTTTTGCTCAGCTTGAAAAGGCTAAAACTGGAGCTGATGCTGCAAAAATACTTTATCTATTTTTAGAAAAAATAGGAGTAGATACTCAATTAACTTTTTGGCGAGACCAAGCGATTGAAAGCAACGATTTAGAAACGGCTAAAAAACATGAACAGATTTGGGCCGTTCTTTTGCAGTTATTAGATGAATATGTAGAAGTATTGGGTGAAGAAAGTTTTGAAATGGAAAGTTTCCAAGCTATTCTATCAGCTGGTTTTGAGAATGCGTCTTATAGCATTGTGCCGCCTAATATTGATCAAGTTATCTTTTCAGGTCTTGAAGGAACAAGAATTGCTACAGCAAAAATTACTTTTTTATTAGGAATGACAGATGTCCATATGCCTGCTAAATCTGAAAATAAGAGTATGTTAACAAATGAGGATCGCACCTTTTTCTCTGAATTTTTAGCTTCTGGGAAATATTTAAAACCGTCATCGGAAGATTTAATGGCTTCTGAGCCTTTTATTGCTTACAATGCCTTTTTAGATTCCTCAGAGCAACTGATTTTTTCTTATCCGCTTAACAGTGATTCCAAAGAAACAGCTAAACTATCGCCTTATCTAGAGCGGATAGGAAAGCAATTTTCTCTTCCTATTCAATTTAAAGGATCAGAAATTAGTTCAATAGAAAATCCAACACCTAAAGAAACGCTAAGTTTTATTGGAACCAAGCAAAGTACAATGAGCCAACTATTATTAGTCCTTCGCAAAGAGCAAGATAAAAAAGGAGAGTTGTCCCCATTTTGGAAAGGAGTGTATTGCTATTTCAAACGAGATAAAAATCTAGCATTACCCTTTCATCATTTGTTAACGAGCTTAGTAAAGAAAAATATTCCACATCCGTTAAAAAGTGAGATTGCCACTAGTTTGTATGGGAAAGATCTCTATTTATCGGTTTCTCGTTTAGAAACCTTTTATGCAGACCCTTACAATCATTTTTTACAATATGGGCTTAAATTAAAAGAACGAGATCGATTCGGTTTATCGCCGGCAGGAACAGGTGAATTCTTTCATGATGCGTTGGATCAACTATTCAAGTCTTTATTAACTAGAGAGTTGACGTTAGCTAATTTAGACACTGAAACGATTGAACTCATTACAGATGAGGTCTTAGCTGTTTTATTCAAAAAGCCAAAATTCTCTATTTTATCTGCTTCTAATCGAATGAAATTCATTCGCAGTCAATTAAGCCAAACCATTAAAAGAATGGTGTGGGCACTAGGCAATCAAAGCAGAAGGACAAATATGAAGACTGTTCAAACAGAAGTCTTATTTGGTCAGCTAGCTAATCAAAAAGGAATTGAAGGGCTATCTTTTCCCTTAAATAATGGTGGAACTCTTTTTATCCGCGGCAAAATTGATCGGGTTGATGCAGTAGAAGTAGAGAATCAACATTATTTAAGCGTTGTTGACTATAAATCAAGTGCACATAAGTTTAATTATTTTGAAGCGTATTATGGCTTAGCTATGCAAATGATTACGTATTTGGATACGGCTTTAAGCAACGCAACAGAATTAATTGGGCATTCAGCTAAACCTGTTGGAGCATTTTATGTGCATGTAAAGAACCCTTTTATTAAAGAAACAAAGATAACAGATGAAGAGTCGATAGCCACAGAATTTTTAAAAGAATTTAAATTAGATGGGCTTCTTCTAGAGGAAGAAGAATTATTATTAGCTTTAGATCATACAATTGAACCGACGACAGCTTCATTTGTTTATCCATTCAAACAGCTTAAAGATAAATCATTGAAATCAAGTGGATTTGTCACACTTGAAGAAATGGCGGCTTTAAGAATGCACAACCAAAAACTAATCATGGATGCCGGAAATGCCATCACAAAAGGCGTCACAACGCTCCATCCATTTTTTGAAAAAAAACAACATATCTCTACTGTTAGCGGCGAATTCAAAGCAGTCTCTCAGTTTGATTATATGCTGCCTGAAAATAACTACCGAAAAGAAGAGAAATTAAAGCGTGAGGATATTCTCAAGTTAATTTTAGCAGAAAAGGAGGAAAATGAATGAGTCAATTGCCAATTAAACCATTAAATAGCCGATTTACAGATGGCCAATGGCAGTCAATTCACAAATCTGGCCATAATATTTTGGTCTCTGCCTCAGCTGGATCGGGTAAAACAACCGTATTGGTTCAACGCGTGATTGAAAAAATAAAAGCGGGTGTTAATGTAGACGAATTGTTGATTGTCACCTACACAGAAGCGGCCGCAAGAGAAATGAAAGAACGAATTAAAACAGCTATTCAACAAGCCATTACTGGTGAAGGTCTCCCAGAACAAAAGCAACATTTAATAAAACAAATGACACTACTGCCACAAGCTTCTATTAGCACACTTCACGCCTTTTGTTTACAAGTTATCCGTCGTTATTATTATTTAATTGATCTAGACCCTGTTTTTAGATTGTTAACAGATGAAACAGAAATCGTTTTATTAAAAGAGTCCGTTTGGGAAGAGGTTAGAGAAACGTTATACGGAGATGAAACAGCTTCATTTCTCGATTTAGCCCGTGCTTATTCTAACGATCGTAGTGATACTGGATTAACCGAACTTATTTTTTCGCTATATGAATTCTCTAGAGCCAATCCTGATCCCGATTATTGGTTGGAAAATCTTTCTGGTTTATATAATGATACGTTAGATTCTTTTTCAAAAGGAATCTTATTTCAACAACTAGTAAAACCTCAACTGTCAGATAGTTTGATAAATTTTATTGAATTAGACTTAACGGCTGTTAAAATTGGCGAAGGCGAGCAAGAGTTAGTCAATCAGACTGAAATAGTTGCCAGTGAAGCAGCCCATTTTAAAGAGGTACTTGCGCTTATTCAAGCTGATCACTATCAAGACGTCTATCCTTTAGTTCAATCCTTTAAGTTCGTTAATTGGAGGGCAGTCAAAAAATCAGCCGATGATAGTGTAAAAGAAGCCGGTATCGAAATGGCGATTTTACGAAAACAAACAAAGACTCGTTATGAAAAAATGAAAGAAGAGTATTTTAATGCGCCTTTAGAAAATCAACTTGCAATCATGATAAAAACAGTGCCACTAATTGAAGAGATGGCTCGTGTTGCAAAGGTATATTCACTAGCTTATCGCGAGAGAAAAAATGAGCGAAATTTACTAGATTTCAATGACTTAGAGCACTTAACACTAGAAATTCTAGCTAAAAATGAAGCTCAAAAGTGGACACCAACAGAAGCATCTAGTCACTATCGAGAAAAATTTAAAGAAGTTATGATTGATGAGTATCAAGATATCAATAAACTACAGGAAAATATTATGCACTGGTTAACAAAAGACGAAAAAGATACGGGCAATCTTTTTATGGTAGGAGACGTCAAACAATCTATTTACTCTTTTAGATTAGCGGATCCTGGTTTGTTTTTAGAGAAATACGAAAAGTACGGTGAAAATAATGGTGGCGAACGGATTATTTTAGCTGAAAATTTCCGATCACGAGGGGAGATTTTACAATTTACTAATTTAATCTTTGAACAACTGATGGATAAGTCTGTTGGCCAAATGGATTATAATGAGCCTGCTAAATTAATTCAAGGTTTTACTGACTTTCCAGAAACAACTGAGCATGCTACAGAGATTCTGATTTATGAAAAAGGAAAAGAAACAAAAAAAGATGAGGCTGATGAAGAGTCTTTAGATTACGATATGCAAATAGAAGGCAAAACGCAAGGCGAGCTACTAATGGTGGGTCAAAAAATTCAACAACTGATTCAAGAAGGATTTCCTATTTATGATAAGAAATTAAAAAGTAACCGTCCTATTAGATACAAGGACATTGTCTTATTAACCCCTACTAAAAAAAATAATTTAGTTTTACTAGAGATATTTAACCGTCTATCGGTTCCGTTATCTGTCAATAACACACAAAATTATTTTCAAACGACTGAGATTACGATTATGATGTCTTTACTAAAAATTATTGATAATCCATATCAAGATATTCCTTTAGCTGCTGTTTTGCGTTCACCTATTGTGGGTTTAAATGAAAATGAACTAGCATCTATTCGAATTAGTCAAAAAACAGGTGATTATTACGAAGCACTTAATCGATTTTATTCTTCTTATCCAGGAGAAGATAAAGCTAGTGGATTTACGACAGCCTTATTTAATAAAATTGATGTGTTTTTATCTCGTTTAAAAAAATGGCGGGAAGAGGCGAGAAGAAATCATTTAGTCGAATTGATTTGGTCTATCTATACAGATACTCAATTCCTTGATTACGTAGGAGGGATGAGTTCAGGGCGTCAGCGCAAAGCAAATCTACATGCTTTATACGAAAGAGCGGCTAGCTATGAGAAAATGAGTTTTAAAGGACTCTTTCAATTTGTTCGCTTTATTGAAAAGATGCAAGAAAAGGATAAAGATTTAGCTGAACCTAAAGCCATTGCTGCAGATGAAGATGCGGTGCGCGTTATGACCATTCATGCTAGTAAAGGGTTAGAATTTCCGGTTGTTTTTGTGTTAGATTTAACTAAAAGGTTTAATTTACAAGACATTACAAAAAGTTATTTGTTTAATGAAGATTTTGGAATTGGGACGGAATATAGAGATCAAGAGAGCCACATCCGTTATGCTTCATTGTCTAATAGTGCATTAAAAGTGGAGAGAAAAGCTAAGTTGCTATCAGAAGAGATGAGAAAACTATATGTTGCTCTGACTCGCGCTGAAGAAAAACTCTTTTTAGTTGGTTCCTATATAGATGAAGAAGCTGCTTACAAAGAATGGGGAATCATAAGTGGGCATGAAGCAACTGTTTTGCCTAATGCCGATCGTCTGGCAGCAAATAGCTTAATGAAATGGATTGGACTTTCGTTGATGAGACATTCAGATGCAATAAATGATTTTCTTTCGATCACGGCTAATAATGTGCACATTAAAAATCATCCGGCTAAGTTTTCTATTCACTTTTATAAAGAAAGGATGATTCAAGAAGAATTAATTCAAGAAAATCTTGAAACAGACGAAAAGTGGATTGAAAAACTTGATGAATCTGTTTCAAAAAACACCTTAGTTGCTGAGGAACAACTGCTATTAGAAGAAGCGTTAGCGCTCATGGATTATACTTACCGTTATGAAAAATCAACTCACACAACTAGTTATCAATCTGTCTCAGAGATTAAGCGGTTATTTGAAGAACCAGAAGATGAGTTCATGGTCAAAATAGATGTGAACCAGCCACGCAATCAAAATCGATTTGTAGAGGACAAGTTGACACGACCTAAATTTATGGCAGAGATGACAGCTCCCACAAGTGCAGAAATAGGAACAGCAACACACTTAGTGATGCAATCTATTAATCTTTTTGAACCGGTTACTGCCATTTCAGTTAGCGAACTAATACTGAACCTAGTTGAACGTGGTATGTTGCAACCTGAAGTAGCTGTAAAAATAGAAGAGGAAAAAATCGTTCGCTTTTTTGAAAACAAATTAGGACAGTTATTATTAACTCATCCCGAACAAGTTAAAAGAGAAGCCCCTTTTTCATTACTAATAAAAGCAGATAAGATCTTTACTGATTTAGATCCTACTGCAAAAGATAATATTTTGATACACGGAATTGTAGATGGGTACTTGGAATTTGAAAAAAAGATTATTTTATTTGATTATAAAACAGACCAAATTACTCGCTACGGTTTGAAAGCTAGTAAGAAGATGCTTGCAAAATATAAAGGACAAATGAATTTATATCGAAAAGCACTTGAAATTAGTTTGAATAAACCTGTTGTAGAAGCTTATTTATGTTTATTAGCTAACAATGAATTGGTTCTAGTAAACGAATAAAAAGGAATAAAAAAATAAAAGTTTGTTTATTTCGTACAAGTATAATCTGTACGAGATAGACAATCTTTTTTATATTAAAAGAGGCCCCTTCTTCGTCTGTTATATGAGACGATAAAGGGGCCTTAAGTAAAGGTGAAAGTTTCTATTTTAAGTTGTACTCTACACCTGGCGTGTAAGTATTATTGGCATCCCATAAAAGAAACTCTTCAATTCCAGCTTCGTGTAAAGCTTTGATTTGATCAGATACTTGAGGGGCTCCATAATTGATGTAGTTACCAGCACCAAGATAAGAAGCCGTGAAGTCTTGTAGCCAAGGTCTTGATTTAGGTGGTGTTTCTAATGAACCTAGTAACTCATTTTCAACTTTCATGTATTCTTGGACTAATTTGTAAGGTTCAAGGTCGGGTTTTGCAATCCCAAAATAAGAACCCCAGTGACTAGGATAAATCATCGAAGAAATAACATCGACATTTTCAGAAATTTTACCAAAGTTTTGCCCAATTCCTGGAGCTTCTGGAACAATAGCAGCATAACCAAAGATATCTACAGATACCTCAACGCCATACGGACGCAACTCTTCGCGTGCATATTTAACAAAATCGGTTACAGCAGTAACACGCTGTTGCACTTCATCCAATTCACTGTCTTGATAATCGCCACGAGTGTAACTTAAACTATCGCTTTGCGTTTCAAAACCTTCTGGGAAACGAACATAATCAAACTGAATTTCCTTGAAGCCCATTTTCGCAGCTTGTTTAGCTACTTCAACATTGTACTCCCAAACTTCTTTTGAGAATGGATTTACAAAGGCATCGCCATTGCTGTTTTTCCAAACACTTCCATCGGGACGCTTGAAAGATAATTCTGGTTTTGCTTCTGCAAGTAAAGTATCTTTAAAAACAACTACTCGAGCAATAGGATAAATTTGATTTTTTTCTAAATTGACCATCATTGAATCTGGATCAGCAATATAGTTTTGAGTGCTTTTTTGAATTAGTTCGTTATCGGATTTTATATCTGTAGTAAGGTGGCCAATATCATCTTTTATATCAATAACCATAGCATTTAAGCCACTAGAGGTAACAAATTCAGATAATTCAGCCATTCTTTTTGGTGCACCAGCAGAATAAGCCGTTAAATAGACTCCTTTAACCCCGTTTTCAGGATAAGCAATATTAATTCCACTATCATAAGCAAATTGTGCTGGGAATTTTTTAGGGATGCTTAAAAGAGGTTGATCGTTGACTTCGATAGGTTGATTCTTGATAGGATCAGCTGCATGTGTTGCTAATGGAAAAGCAGTAAAAAGTAAAAAACTTAGCAATAAACTATTCGTTAGTTTTTTAGTAGTCATCATTGGGTAGATTCCTCTCTTTCTGGTGATGCGATTAATGCTGGATCTATCAATGTGTAGCCTTTTTCTTTCAAACCTTCTGCAATAGCAATAGCAGCTTCGCTTGTCCAGGAGCGATCGTGCATCAATAAGTTTGCACCATCACTCAAATAATCGGTGTTTAGCATGATATCCGTCAAAGCTTCAGGGTTTTGATAATCTGCTTCCCAATCGTATCCGTATGTCCAGTTCATAAACACCATTTTTTCTTCTTCGATAATTTGAGCAGATACATCTGTATTCACACCGTATGGAGCTCTAAAGAAACGAGGTTTTACTCCTGTTATTTCATAAACTAGTTCATTTGTTTTGACGATTTCTTGGCGTTGTTCTTCTGGTGTAATTTCACTTAAGTTAGCATGTGTTTGTGAGTGATTACCAATCTCAAAGCCCATATCATGGATTTCTTTTAGCTTTTGCTTGCCTTCATCCGATTCAGCATACATGCCATTAACGAAGAATACCGCAGGCGCATCAACAGATTTTAGTTTTTTAGCAATCTCAACAGCATATTTATCGGGAGCATCATCAAAAGTTAATAAAGCCACTTTTGTATTGCCTTCTTTTTTCAAGGGTTCAATAGTGAAGATAGCTGGGTTAACGCTGTATGTATACTCTACTGGTTTTAGTTTTTTCTCTTCAATTATCTTTTCAGATTCAGCAAGAGCACTATCACTTGATGCTTTTGTTGCACTCGAATCGCTTTGAGTAAGGGAAGAAGTTATTGAATTTGTTTTAGAAGCCGTTGGATTATTTGTTTGGCAAGCACTTAGTAGCAAGGCGCTGATTAAAGTTACTCCACAAAACGATAATGCATGTTTCATTTTTTATCACTCCAATTATTATTTTGTTGACTCTGATAACGAACTCAATTGTTCTTGTGCCTCTTTACGGTGGGTTCTTAACTGGTTGAATTGTTCGTTTAATTTTTTTAACTGTTCTTTATTTGTAGAATCTTGCTCATTAATAGCGGCTATTCCATCTATTAATGTTTGATAAGTTGCTTCTTTAGTTCCGAGGGATTGAAAGTATTTTTCTTCTTCTGCCAAGTTTTGTTCGTAATTTTTAGTATAGTCATCAAGAGAGGTGCTTATTTCTTTCATACTAGTTGTTAAGGAATCTATTTCTTTTTCAGGTAATTTTGTTCCATCATTTTCAACTAAACTTTTTTGTTTTAAATCTAGTTCATTAACAGATACTTTAATAGCTTTGAGTGAATTTTTGCGCTCATCAATATTTTTGAAAAGAGTCGAATTTTTATCAGTAAAGGGTTTTTCTTCTTTATTCTTAGACAAAGCGAATTCAACGGTTTCTTGCAACCCTTTTTCTTGTTTAGTAACCGTGTTTAGTTCCGTTATAAGTGCTTGTTCAATGGGCTCAATTTCTTTGGTACTCCTTGTAGCATCTGCAATCCCGTCAGTTGTGCAGCCGGATAAAAAGAAAGCGGCAATCATAGCATAAGCTGCTGTAGTACGTTTCTTCATCAGTCTATCTCCTTTTTCTTTCAATTTAAATGAGTGAAAATTAAGCCGCTGTTTCTTTAACAGCAACTCAAATCAGTATACCAAAAGTTAGTATTATTCCCAAATAATACCTTTATTTTTCATCATAATTTCATAATTTTTTAAAAAAAGGACAAAAAAATAATCCTCATCCATCATTTAATGGAGGGGATTTAAAAAAGGTAGACGGTAACTCTTATGGACGAATTACAAAGTCTACCTATGCAATAGAATACAAATCTTTTTTAGCATCTTCTTTGTTAGTAAAGATGAAGAAGTCTTCTTGGTGGTAGCCAATTTCTAAATCGTTGTGATACGAAACAGAAGTGGTGTCAATAATAATGTAACGCATGGTTACGCGGTTTTCGCTATCTTCTAAATCAAGCGCTAGTTGGTAATCCTCATTTTTAAACAACATTTCTTTAATTAGCCAAACTTTTTCAATCATTGGTTTTTTCATTTTTTAATCATCTCCTTTCCTTATCCAAAGACTATTATACACCTTCCTTTAGATAAATACCAACTATTAATGCTTAAAAGCTAGAAAAAATAAGAAAAAACTATCCCTAATGGATGATATCATGTAAAATGAAAAGAAAGTCCCTATCCATCTATTCTATCGTGATAAAGTGAGGTTTATAAATGTTTTTATATTATATTTTGGCTCTTTTGATTATTGGAATTGATCAATTTACTAAGTACTTGACCGTTGCAAACATAGATTTATACGAAGTGGTAGAAGTTTTTCCATCTCTTTTGTCATGGATGTATATACAAAATACTGGTGCAGCATGGAGTATCTTAGAAGGACAAATGTGGTTTTTTTATATTGTTACAGCCATCGTGGTGGTTATTGTGGTTTATTATTTACAGAAATATGGCCGCCAAAGCCGTCTCTTATCACTAGCTTTATCTCTCGTTTTAGCAGGTGCGATAGGAAACGTCATCGATCGCATTCGACTAGGTTATGTAGTAGATATGATTCGTTTGGAATTTATCGATTTCCCCATATTCAACGTTGCTGACATGGCTTTATCTGTTGGAGTTGGATTAATGATTTTGTACGTATTTTTAGATGAACAAGATAAAAAAAGACAAGCAAATTAGTAGTTTATAATGAAAAAGGAGTTTTTACATGTCTCAAACTTATCAATTTAAAATAGAAAACGAAAGCGGCCGCTTAGATAAAGTGGTTGTTGAATTGCTTCCTACGTTTACTCGCTCTCATGTTCAACAATGGATTAAAGAAGGCGATGTGACCGTTAATAACAATAGCGCAAAGTCTAATTATAAAGTTCAAACAGGTGATATTATTGATATTACTGAGCCAGAATTAATTCCTCTTGATGTTGAAGCTGAGGATATTCCCATTGCAATCGTCTTTGAAGATGAAGATATGCTGGTTATCAATAAACCACAAGGAATGGTTGTTCACCCTTCAGCAGGACACCCATCAGGAACCTTGGTGAATGCGTTAATGTTTCATGTAAAAGACTTATCAGGAATAAATGGAACCATTCGACCTGGTATTGTACACCGTATTGATAAAGACACGAGTGGCTTGTTGATGGTAGCTAAAAATGACTTAGCACATGAAAATCTTGCCGCACAGTTAAAAGATCATTCTTCTTTAAGAGAATACTACGCATTGGTTCACGGCGTTATTCCTCACGATAAAGGAACGATTGACGCACCCGTTGGACGCTCTAAGAATGATCGTAAAAAACAAGATATCATTGATGATGGTCGTGCTGCGATTACACACTTCCAAGTTCTAGAACGATTTAAAGACTTCACCTTAGTTTCTCTTAAATTAGAAACAGGCAGAACACATCAAATTAGAGTTCATATGAAATATATTGGCTATCCTTTAGCTGGCGACCCTATCTATGGGCCAAGAAAAACATTGCCTGGTAAAGGACAGTATCTTCACGCACGTGTTTTAGGATTCAATCATCCCAAAACAAACGAATTCTTAACTTTTGAAGCGCCACTGCCTAAATTGTTTGAAGATACTCTTACTGAATTAAGAGAAACACGTTGACATTTTATAATCAACAAGGTAGAGTCTTAAATAGAAGCAAGTGAAAGAAATCCTTTAACTCCAGTCCTGTGAGACTAAGAAGGAGCATACACGTAAGCATCACTTGTTGACGTTATCTATTTAGGTAATATCAACAAGTAATGTTGGATGCCCTCTTACCTAATAGGTGAGAGGGCATTTTTCAAATATATTTGGTTAAGTAAAGAGGCAACTACCAAAGAGTACTCAAAGGAGCGATAAAATGTCAATTAAATCTGAAGTAGAAGTAGTCGACGCGGCAGCGATGAAACGTGCACTAACACGTATCACATATGAAATTATTGAACAAAATAAAGGATTAGAAGACTTAGTCCTTGTTGGGATAAAGACAAGAGGAATTTACCTTGCACAGCGCATTGCTAATCGAATGAAAGAACTTGAAGGAGTATCCATCCCAGTAGGAGAATTGGATATCTCTTTATACCGTGACGATGTCCATACGAGTACTGATTCAGAGCCTGAAATGAAAGGGTCGAGTATTCCTGTTAGCATTGAAGGCAAACAAGTCATTTTAATTGATGACGTCTTGTTTACCGGGCGGACGATTCGTGCAGCACTAGATGCTTTAATGGATATTGGAAGACCCATAAAAATCTCTCTAGCTGTTTTAGTAGATAGAGGCCACAGAGAATTGCCGATTCGTGCCGATTTTGTTGGGAAAAACATTCCCACTTCAATAGAAGAGCAAATAAAAGTTGCTGTTCAAGAAATTGACGGAGAAGATCATGTTTTAATTCAAAAATTAAATAAATAAAAGTGAAACTTTAATGGAGTCCCGAGAGACACAAAAGGTCACTATCCTATTTTACTACGGCAATTTAATCAATGGTTAGTAGTAAATGATAGAACCCAACAGTCTAAGCGATACTGTTGGGTTTTTATTTAGAGAAAAAGCGATTAGAAAAAACAATAGAAGTAAACAAGTTAAGGAATATTATTTTAGTAGAACTAATAGTAAAAAATAAAAAAAGAAATGAGTGTGCGATAAATATGGCAATCTGGATAAAAAACGCTGTTACATTAAGTCAAAAAGGACAATTTGTACCAACCCAAATGATACTAGATAAAGGTGTTATTCAATCTATTGCATTTGGGCAAGCGTTATTTGCAAGCGAAGAAGAGACTTCTGTTGATACAATCGATGCAAAAGGCGCTTTAATGACTCCTGGATTAATTGATGTTCACGTTCATTTAAGAGAACCTGGGTACACAGATAAAGAAACGATTAAAACAGGTACGATGGCTGCAGCAAGAGGAGGGTTCACGACGATTTGTGCAATGCCTAATGTGAATCCGGAACCGGATACAGTCGAAAAAATGAAGGCAATTCAAGAAAAGATTAGAACAGATGCACAAATCAACGTATTACAATATGCCCCGATAACGACAGGACTAAAAAGTGATGATCTAACCGACCAACAATCTTTACTAGATGCGGGAGCATTTGCTTTCACAAATGATGGGGTAGGAGTACAAACGGCTGGAACAATGTATAAAGCAATGCTAGAAGCTGCAAGAAATAAAACAACCATTGTTGCTCATACAGAAGATGACTCGTTGTTACTTGGCGGAGTGATGCATGAAGGAACTCGTAATAAAGAATTAGGCTTACCTGGCATCTTAAGCATTACAGAAGCTAGCCAAATCGCCAGAGATGTCTTAATTAGTGAAGCGACGGGTGCCCATTACCACGTTTGCCACGTTTCAACAAAAGAAAGTGTGCGAGTCATAAGAGATGCCAAGCGCGCTCAAATAAAGGTAACGGCTGAAGTTACACCACATCATTTGTTGCTGTCGGAAGAAGACATTCCCTCAGATACAAGTATCTATAAGATGAATCCACCTTTGAGAAGTAAAAAAGATCAAGAAGCTCTGATTTTAGGTTTATTAGATGGTACAATTGACTTAATAGCGACTGACCATGCTCCACATACAAAGGAAGAAAAAAAAGGCGGAATGAAAAACTCTCCGTTTGGTATCACAGGAAGTGAAACAGCTTTTTCTTTGCTTTATACTTATTTAGTAGAGCCAGGTATAGTCACATTAGCACAATTAGTCGACTGGTTAACGATTAAACCGGCAACAGTTTTTGGATTAAATACTGGCGTTCTTGAAGCCGGCTATCCAGCAGATATTACTTTATTTGATTTAAAAACAGAAAACAGTCTTTTAGCAAAAGATTTTCTATCCAAAGCTACCAACACGCCATTTATCGGATGGAAAGTGAAAGGCACAACAGTGATGACCATTGTTGGTGGAAAAGTTGTTTATAAAAGGGAGAGCTAAGTATGGATCGAATACTATTGTTAGAAGATGGGTCAATGTTTAAAGGAAAAGGATTCGGTTCTTTAATTGATACTATTGGAGAGGTGGTGTTTACAACAGGGGTAACAGGATACCAAGAAATTATTACAGATCAATCTTATAACGGGCAAATGATTGTTTTCAATTATCCTTCTATTGGAAATACAGGAATCAATCGAAACGACTATGAATCGATTGAACCAACATGTAAAGCTGTTATTGTTAAGGAATTTGCGCGTGTTCCTTCTAACTGGCATAGTCAGATGAATTTAGATGAGTTTTTAAAAAATAAAAAGATTCCAGGAATTACAGGGGTAGATACTCGCAAATTGATGCATCTTCTTCAAAAAAAAGGTGTTATGCGTGGTACCATCGTTGATGCGCAAGATGATTTTAAGCATGCTTTTGATCAATTAAAAGCAACAGTTTTACCGATTCAACAGGTCGAACAAGTATCGACTTCAAGAGCATACGTTAGCCCAGGAAATGGGCGCAATATAAGTGTGATTGATTTTGGCTTAAAACACAGTTTATTGAAGGAATTAAATAAAAGAAATTGCCAAGTCACCGTCTTACCGTATGATACATCGGCTGAGTCTATTTTAAACTTAGAACCTGATGGGGTTTTATTAACAAATGGACCTGGCAATCCTAATGATTTACCAGCGGTTTTAACGATGATTCAAACGATTCAAAGTAAGGTACCGTTATTTGCAACAGGGTTAGGACACCAGTTGTTGGCTTTAGCTAATGGGTGTACGGTTGTAAAAATGAAAGTAGGGCATAGAGGTCTAAACCATCCAGTAAAAGATTTAGCTTCAGGAGATTTTTACCTTACAGCACAAAACCATGGTTTCTTAGTTGATTATGATTCTATTGACCAAACAGTATTAGCGGTTAGTCATATTGAATTAAACGATGGATCAATTGAAGGGATAAAACACCGCCATTTGCCCTCGTTTAGTGTTCAATTTAATCCAGACGCTGGACCTGGACCACATGATGCCACGCATGTATTTGATCAATTTATGGTAGTAGTCGATGATTGGAAGGAGAAAAAGGGCGTATGACAAAACGAGCAGACTTAAAAAAAATAGTCATTATAGGCTCTGGTCCAACGATTATTGGGCAATCTTCAGAGTTTGATTACGCAGGGACCCAAGCTTGTTTATCGCTTAAAGAAGAAGGATATGAAGTGATTTTAATTAATTCAAATCCTGCTTCCATTATGACTGATAAAGGAATGGCTGATCGCGTTTATATCGAACCTCTGACAGTAGAGTTTATTTCTAAAATACTGCGAAAAGAGCGTCCAGATGCGTTGATTCCAACTCTAGGTGGTCGGACATCTTTAAATGCAACAATGGAATTAGCAGATTCTGGGCTATTAAATGAGCTAGGTATTGAATTGTTAGGAGCAACCCTTGAAGCAATAAAAACGACAGAATACCCAGATTTATTCAAAGAATTAATGAACAAATTAAAGGAGCCAACATTAGAAAGCAGAGTGGTTCAGACGATTAAAGAAGCTGTACTTTTCTCTGAACAGGTGCCTTTTCCGCTAATTGTGATGTCTATGAGCAACAAGGTAGGATCCGTTAAAGTAAATTGCACTAATTTAGAAGAATTAGAGAGCGCATTAATTAAAAGCTTGGTACGTTCTCCTATTAATAAATGTCTGGTTGAAAGACAAGTATCTGGCTATAAAGAAATAGAATACGAAGTCATTCGTGATCAAAAAAATCAAGCAATGGTTAGTTGCCAATTAGAACATTTTGATCCTGTTGGCATACATACAGGAGACTCCATCGTATTTGTTCCAAGTCAAACGTTAACGGATAAACAACATCAAATGCTTCGTGATGCTTCTTTAAATATTATCCGTGCTTTAGACATTAAAGGAAGCTGTACCATTCGTTTCGCTCTTGAACCATTCTCTTCAAATTACTTTATTCTAGGAGTAAATCTGTGCGTTAATCGTTCGACTGCATTAGCTAGTAAAGCGACCGGCTATCCGATCGCAAGAACGGCAGCAAAGTTAGCTGTTGGATTCATAATAGATGAAATAAAAAATCCGGAAACAGACGAGTTTATTTTTGAATTTGAACCAGTAATGGGTTATATTGTTTCAAAAATTCCACGTTGGCCATTTGATACATTTGAAAAAGGCGACCGGAAACTTGGACTACAAATGAAATCAACTGGAGAGACAATGGCATTTGGACGAACGGTAGAAGAATCCTTATTGAAAGCTGTTCGTTCTTTAGAGATAGGGGCTTCTCATATATTTTTAGCAGAATTAGCTTCTGCTTCAGATGGAGAAGTACTTCAAAAAGTCATTCATGCGCAAGACAATCGGCTGTTTTATTTAGCTGAAATTATCCGTAGAGAGTACCCAATTGTAACATTGGCTGAAAAAACAGCGATTGATTTGTTTTTCTTAGATAAATTAGCTCATATTATCGAAATTGAAAAAGAGCTGAGTAGTCATTTATTTGATCAAGAGACCTTACTCTATGCTAAATCTTTTGGGTTCTCAGATGATTTTATTGCGTTACTTTGGCAAACAACTGAATCAATAGTCAGAGACTTTCGCTATGATCATACGATTATACCTGTTTATAAGCAATTAGGTCCATACTCTTTAGAGTGTAAAACAAAGGCTGCTGGTTTTTATAGTACGTACGAAGAAGAAAATGAAAGCATGCCAACTGCTAAGAAATCTATTTTAGTTTTAGGTTCTGGACCGGCACGGATTGGCCAAGGGATGGAATTTGATCATGCGATTTTTCATGCGATTAAAGCGATTCAAAAAGCGGGTTATGAGGCGATTATTTTAAATAATAATCCTGAAACGGTTTCAACTGACTTTTTAATATCAGATAAATTGTATTTTGAACCCTTAACACTAGAAGATATCATGCACGTGATCCGTTTGGAAAAACCTATTGGTGTGATTTTTCAGTTTGGTGGACGAACAGCTGCTAATTTGGCGAAATCATTGCAGCAATTAGGTGTTTCAATACTAGGTAATGTTGTTTTAGATAGTCTCAATAGTCAAAATCCGATAGCTTTTGAAGAAGCACTCACTCATTCAGGAATTCCGATAGCAATAAGCGCTAGTGTAACAAATAAAAAAGAGGCTCTTTTTAGTGCGAAACAAATTGGTTACCCGATACTGATTCAATCAGTCGCAAGGTTCAACGAAAAAAAGGTAGAAATTATCGATAATCAACTAGAATTAGAAAAATTTATGAATAGGTCGCTTAATCATTCGGCTTTCTTTATTACCCAATATCTAAATGGAATAGAAGTAGAAGTAAGTGCAGTAAGCGATGGCGGGGCTATTTTAATTCCAGGTATTGTCGAATACATTGAGCGGTCTCGTATCCATTCAGGGGATTCAATGGCTGTCTATCCTCCTCAATCGTTAAAGCTAGAAATAAAACAACTGATTATTCAATATACAAAACAATTAGCTAAACATTTAGGGTGTATTGGGTTAATGACGAGCCAATTTGTTGTCTTTGAAAATCAAGTCTATCTTAGCAGAGTTCATTTTCATGCTAGTCGAACGGCGCCTTTTCTAAGCAAAGTAACCGGCATACCGATAGCAGAACTAGCCACTAATGCTATTTTAGGTCAGTCATTAAAAAGCCAAGGTTATCAAGAAGGACTAGCAACAGAGTCTAGTGATGTTCATGTGAAAACACCTGTCTTTTCTTTTGCTCAGTTACAAAAGGTGGATGCTCTATTGGGTCCGATAATGAAATCAACCGGTGAAGTGATGGGAAGTGATCGGACACTCGAAAAAGCTCTTTATAAAGCTTTTGAAGCGAGCTCATTACATTTAGCCGATTATGGAACAGTTTTATTAACGCTCACAGATAAAGATAAAGAAGAATCTTACGCTATTGCAGAGCGATTTCATCAAATAGGCTATCAAATTATTGCAACAAGCGGAACAGAGAAGTTTTTAAAAAATAAAAATATACTTGTCCAATCGATAGCAAAGTTGGATGAAATGAAAGAAGAAAATATTTTGGATGTCATTGCTAGAGGAAAAGTTCAACTCGTTATTAATACAATCGGTCGGACTAAAAAAGATGTAAAAGATGGCGAATTGATTCGAAAAAGTACTATCGAATACGGAATTCCCTTATTAACCTCATTAGATACAGCCGCAGCCATCTTAAGTGTACTAGAGGCTAGAACTTTTACAACCCAACCCTTATAGAGGCTAGTTTTCTTATTAGTGTACCAAAAAAACAGGAGAATTTTAAAAATAGAACAACTTATTAGGGGGAAAATAAATGAATCAGTTAAGTGTTAATTTACCGGGACTTCATCTTAAAAATCCAATCATGCCTTCTAGTGGAACATTTGGCTTTGGTGAAAGGCACATGGGTAAGTTTGACTACAATATTCTAGGAGCTATTATCATTAAATCAACCACAAGTCAGGCTCGAACGGGCAATCCAGAGCCTACTTACCATCAGTTAGACACAGGTATTTTAAATGCAATAGGTTTAAAAAATCCAGGTGTTGATGTGATTGTGAATGAAAAATTACCTGCTTTGAAAGATTTTGATACGCCCGTTATTGCTAGTGTAGCAGGAAATACAACGGCTGAATTTGTTGAGGTAACAAAAAAATTATGTCAGTCCCCTTATGTAAAAGCTCTTGAATTGAATGTCTCTTGCCCGAACGTTGCAGAAGGTGGGTTAACGTTTGGTTCAAATCCTGAATCTGTCCGTTCAATGACTGAAGCTGTTAAAAAAGTAGCTACTGTGCCAGTTTATGTAAAATTGACACCCAACGTGACAGACATTGTTGCTATTGCTCAAGCAGCTGAACAAGGTGGTGCAGATGGCATTAGTATGATCAATACGTTTTCTAGCATGGCCATTGATTTAGAGACACGAAAACCAATTCTTTCAAATAAAACTGGTGGACTATCCGGACCAGGCATTAAACCGATAGCAATAAGAATGATTTATCAGGTTTCTAGAGCTGTTTCGATACCGATAATCGGAATGGGAGGTGTTTCGACTGTTGATGATGTGTTAGAAATGATTATAGCAGGAGCTAGTGCCGTTGCTATTGGGACAGCTCAATACAATAATCCTTTAGTATGTAAAGAACTAATTGAAGGATTGCCTATCAGAATGAAAGAATTAGGAATAGAAAGTATTGAAGGATTAATAAAAGAAGTGAAAGAAGGCAGATTAAATGAAAACTAAACCAATTGTTGCATTGGATTTTTCTACAAGTTCAGAAATCAAACAATTTTTAAATGAATTTAAAGATGAATCGCTATTTGTGAAAATTGGGATGGAATTGTATTACCAAAATGGTCCAGAAATCGTTCGATACATTAAAAGCCTAGGGCATGAAATTTTTTTAGACTTAAAATTACATGATATTCCAAATACTGTTAAACGTTCCATGCAAGGTTTAGCAGCCTTAGATATTGATATGATAAATGTCCATGCTGCTGGTGGAAAAGAAATGATGCAAGCTGCGATGGAAGGAATTATTGCTGGAACACCGGCTGGAAAAGAACGGCCTAAATTAATAGCAGTAACTCAGTTGACGTCGACTACTCAAGAAGCGATGCAAACAGAGCAATTGATCACCGTTCCTTTGTTAAAGAGTGTCGTCCATTATGCAAAATTGACGCAGGCTGCTGGTTTAGATGGTGTAGTTTGTTCTGCATTAGA
The DNA here is from genome assembly GCF_900177385.1 of Carnobacterium iners. NCBI lineage: Bacteria > Bacillati > Bacillota > Bacilli > Lactobacillales > Carnobacteriaceae > Carnobacterium > Carnobacterium iners. The sequence goes on along the minus strand of NZ_FXBJ01000002.1, from coordinate 1,900,192 downwards.
AGCTCGTTTAATTAAAGAACAAACCTTTGCTAATTTTTTATGTGTTACACCAGGAATAAGATTAGAGACTGACGAACATGGGGACCAAAAAAGAATGTCCACACCAGATTTTGCTAGAAAAAACAGAGCAAGTTTTATTGTTGTTGGACGCCCAATTACACTAGCAAAAAATCCAGTAGCAGCGTATCATTCAATCAAAAATCAATGGAATGGAGTCGAAAATTAAATGACTACCAAGCAATCTATCGCAAAACACTTACTAGATATTGAGGCGGTTAGCTTAAGTCCTTCTAAACCATTTACTTGGGCAAGTGGTCTAAAAAGCCCTATTTATTGTGATAACAGAATTACAATGAGCTACCCAATTGTACGAAAAGAAATTGCGAAAAGTATGGCTGAGCTAATTAAAACGGACTACCCTGATGCAGAAGTTATAGCGGGAACTGCTACAGCGGGCATACCTCATGCGGCATGGGCTGCCGATATATTAGATCTTCCGATGATTTATATTCGAGGAAAAGCTAAAGAACATGGCAAAGGAAATCAAATTGAAGGCAGACTTTTACCGGGGCAAAAAGTAGTCGTTATTGAAGATTTAATTTCTACAGGAGTAAGTGTCTTAGAAGCAGCAAGTGCGCTTATAAGTAGTGGGGCGATTGTCCTAGGAGTAGCAGCTATTTTCACTTATGAATTACCAAAAGGAATCGAGAACTTTAAAAAGAATCAAGTGTCTATGAGGACATTAACAGATTATACGACATTGACCGAGCTTGCGTTAGAAACTAGCGCTATTTCAAATGAGGAAATGACACTTTTGAAAAAATGGAAACAAGATCCTATTCACTGGAATGATTAATTAGATTAAAAACACTTGCTAAAGCCTATTAAGTAGACTTTAGCAAGTGTTTTAAGTTGATTTAAAGGCGTTAAATAAGAAAAGATGACTTGTGAGATAGTAGTATATAGCATACAGCCCTTATTCTTTTAAATTTTTGACTAACTCTTTATCTGGTGTCACAAAAACCGTTTGTTGGCCTTCATAAATGACAAATCCTGGTTTTGCACCATTGGGTTTTTTAATTTTTTTGACTTCTACAACATCAACGGGAACAGAAGCTGAAAGTTGAGATTTAGAAAAATAAGCTGCAATATTTGCTGCTTCACTAATTGTTTGTTCGGAAGGATTATTGTTTTGGATAATAACATGAGAACCTGGAATGTTTTTTGTATGAAGCCAAATATCCGACTTTCTAGCGGTTTTCATTGTCAATAAATCATTTTGTAAATTATTTTTCCCTACTAAAATGGTATCGCCATCACTAGAAATATATTTATCAGGACTGCTAGCTTTTTGCTTCTTTTGCTTTTTCTGATTCTTTTTATATTTCTTTCTCAAATAACCCTGTTGAACTAATTCTTCCTTAATTTCAGCAACGTCTTTTGGTGTAGCTAATTCTAATTGTGTAGAAACGGAATCTAAATAATCAATTTCTTCTTTTGTTAATCGAATCTGTTCTGTTACAAAAATAATAGCATTTTTTAACTTTTGGTATTTTGAAAAATACTTTTGAGCATTTTGAGAAGGAGTACTTCTTGGATTCAAGTTAATCTTTAAAGGTTGATCATCATCATAAAAATTTGGTAAAGTGACTTCTTTTTGACCTTTGTATAGTTCATGTAGATAAGCTGTTAGTATTTCTCCACGAAGCCGATAATCATTAGCTAATTCTGTTTCTTGCATTGTTTTTTCAAGTTTTTTCATTTTTTTTACATTACGTTGCAATTCTACTTGAACAATGTGAATCAAATCAGAAGCCTGTTGTTGTACACGATCTTTTTCAGCTTTGACTTGATAATACTGATCTAATAAAATACTTAAAGTAGGATATGTTTCGGGTTCACCATCTAAACTAAGATAGGGAACAGGTGTGAAAAATAGCTTTTTATTAAGAGTCATTAAAGTAGGCTCAAGCTTTCTTTGTCGTATGACTTCAACGAAGGATTCGATTGTTGGTTTGACTTTATCTAACTGACCTTCACTGCGATAAGCTAATTCCTTAGCTGTTTCAGAACCAATACCTTGGTATTGTGTTTGAATAAGTTGTTGCAAGGATAAGTCATCTTGATTTTCACTACTATGCATAGCTTTTATCGTACTAACATCAAAAGGATTTAATTTTTCTTGATAAGGTGGGTTAACGTAAGTTGAACCAGGCATCATTGTTCGGAAAGTATTTTGACTTACTGGAACATGCTTAATGGTATCAATGATTCGATTGGTATCTTGCTCGACTAAAAAGAGGTTACTGTGTCGGCCCATTAATTCCACAATCAACATCACATTTTGGATATCACCTAACTCATCACGACTTTTGAACGTAAAATGAATCATCCGATCATTGCCAACTTGTTGGATATCTTCCAAAACGGCTCCTTCTAAATGCTTGCGCATAACCATACAGAAATTAGGAGGAGAACTAGGGTTTTCATATGGAATTTCTGTTAATTGAATTCGTGCGTAGCTTGGATGAGCAGATAATAATAATTTATGATTTTTACCATTTGCTCGCATGACAAGAATGATTTCATTCTTGTAAGGTTGTTGTACTTTTGATACGCGGCCATTTTTAAGGCCCATTCTTAATTCATCTACCATTGCATGAGTGAATACTCCATCAAATGACATGTTATTTGCCCTTCTTTCTATACTTAAGCACTTAAGCGAAAAACTAGCTTATTTCACTTTTAATAATAAAATACTAGAGATTTATTTACCTATTTATTTTTCTCTTTCTGATTATACCATTATTTAGATAGAAGATAAATTAGTTGGAAAGATCTATTGAAAAAGGTATGATTTAATTATCTTATTTTTATAAATGGATGATAGTAAAGGAGAAAAAAATGGATTGGTACTATGAAGGGGAACGGAAGCCAGAAAATTGGAAAAATATTTGCGAAGCATTTAAAAAGGCAGAGAATACGAGTTTGCAATCTCCTATTCAATTGTGTGAAAAAACTACTGAAAAATTTATTTATCAAAAATCACTTGCCACAAGATATCAATTAACTCAGTTTGAAACATCATTCTTTAATCATACCGTTCATTTGACACCGTTAGCTAATGAAGAATTAAATGTTCTATTTTTTGATTATAAGAAATATATTTTAGATGATATTCATTTCCATTTACCTAGCGAACACCAAATTAATGATGAATCTTTTCCTTTAGAAATGCATTTAGTGCATAGATCTAGAGATAATGAATTGTTAGTAGTAGGAATTACTGTGTTGCCAAATAAAGAGCCAGCTAATTTAGAAAAATATCGTCTAGATAGCTTAGCTTTGAATCCAAGAATATCTGGAAGAGGATTATTTGTACCTGTCGATGTAGCGAAGTTATTGCCTTTGAAAATGCAATATTTCCATTATACCGGTTCGTTAACGACCCCTCCAACCATAGGGCCAGTCGATTGGATTGTTTTCAAAAACCAAACGTATATGCGTAAGGGTTTATTACGAGCATTTAAAGAAAATGTAGGCAAAACGAATCGGCCACTTCAACCATTGAGAAATCGCACTATTTACTTATCGGATTAACTTTTTTGATTATTTATTACTTTCTGCTTGACTCTTAAGAAAACACCTAGTACACTGAGTCAAATAGCTTTAAAATAAACCAACAGAAGGAGTGTCTATCATGATTCATTTTGTATTTGTTAGCAATAAATTAAATAGCCGTTGGCAAAACCAAGATAGACAGGTTGATTTATGAGATAGTCTCATAGATACAACCTTCAGGAAGTATTCTGAATGAGTATCTATGTTGGTTTATTTAAGCAAACTGGAAACAACTCCACACATAGAGTAGACTTTTATTTATTCTGTGTGGGGTTGTTGTATGTAAACAGCTACCACAAGTGCTTCTTGTGGTAGCTGTTTATTTTTTTATCATTTTTTAATAAAAAAATAAACAAAAAAATAAGTCTGATTTTTTAAAACAAAACAAAAAAACAATTGGAGGAAGACAGAATGAAAAAAATGATTGGATTTATTAGTTTATTAAGTATTGTATTAGCTTTTGCTTTTTATAAAGAGAAAGAAGAGTCAAGTGCAAAAGATAAAGAAAATTTACCGGTGGTAGGTATCTTACAATTAACTAGCCATCCAGCATTAGATATCATTTATGAAGGAATTATTGATGCATTAGAAAAAGAAGGTTTTACAGATGGAGAAACGGTAACAATTGATTTTCAAAATGCACAAGGAGATCAAAGTAATTTGAATTCGATGAGCACCCGTTTTGTTAGTCGTAACGCCGCATTAATGATCGGGATTGCAACACCTTCTGCTCAAGCTTTAGCCAATAGTTCAAAGGATATCCCAATCATTCTTGGTGCAGTAACTGATCCAGAAGGTGCTGGCCTAGTGAAAGATAATGAGAATCCAGGTCAGAATATAACGGGTGTGAGCGATTTAACACCGATTAAAGAACAATTTGAATTGATTAAAGAAATTCTTCCAGAGGCAAAAAAAATAGGAATTATTTATTCATCAAGTGAGGATAACTCGATTGTTCAAGCAAAACAAGCTATTGAAATAGCCGAGTCAATGGGGTACGAAACGATTACGTCTACGGTATCATCTACAAATGATGTCTCACAAGTTAGTTCATCCTTAGTTAGCCAAGTAGATGCCGTTTGGGTTCCAACAGACAATACGATTGCAAGCTCAATGAGCACACTAGTTGCTGCAGCGGATAACAGTCAAATACCTATTTTTCCAGCTGTCGATACGATGGTGAATGAAGGTGGCTTAGCTACTGTGGGATTAAATCAGTACGAGCTAGGAAGATTAACTGGTCAAATGGCTGCTACAGTCCTTAAGGGTGATAATAAACCAGGAACAATGCCTATCCAGTATTTAAAAGAAGGAGAAGTTATTATTAATCTTGAAAAAGCAGAAAAGTTAGGAATCACTATTCCTAAAAGTGTCTCAGATCGAGTGAAAAGCCAATAATTTATGGAAGGCAGGAAGAAAAATGAATTTAATTACAACCGCCACTGCACAAGGATTACTATTTGGCATAATGGCTCTAGGAATATTTATCACTTATCGTATTTTAGATTTGCCAGATATGACAGCTGAAGGTTCCTTTCCTTTAGGAGCAGCCGTTTGTGCTCGTTTAATATTGACTGGGGTACACCCGATAATCGCTACGTTGATTGCTTTTTTTGCCGGTGCTTTAGCCGGTTCAATTACAGGTTTCTTAATCACAAAAGCTAAAATTCCTGGTTTACTTGCAGGTATTCTAACGATGACAGCTTTGTATTCAATTAATTTAAGAATTATGAATCGGGCAAATTTAAGTTTATTAGGAAAAGATAAAATAACTGATTTGTTTGAGTCTTTTTCATTACCGAATCAATTCGATACTATCTTAATGGCCTTAATTTTAGTTACTTTTATTATAGTAGTTTTGTTTCTTTTTTTCAAAACTGAATTTGGCCAAGCCATTATTGCTACCGGAGACAATGAAAAAATGGCTCGTTCACTAGGAATATCCACTGATCAAACTAAAATATTAGGATTAATGCTTTCAAATGGTATTATAGCAGGAGCAGGGGCCTTAATCGCGCAAGATAATGGATATGCTGATATCAGTATGGGAATTGGTACAATTGTTATTGGTTTAGCTTCAGTTATCATTGGGGAAGTAATCTTTGGTAACATTACATTTGTTAATCGTCTAATCTGTGTTGTCTTAGGTGCAATTATTTACCGATTGATTATTATGTTTGTTTTACTAGTTGGACTTCAACCAAATGATTTAAAATTAATCTCAGCCTTTATCTTAGCTATTTTCTTAGCATTACCGAGTTTAAGACAAAGATTTAATTTAAATTTCTTTACTAAAGAGAGGTTTTAACTATGACACAAAAAAATGTTTTAATTTTAGAAGATATTTCAAAAACGTTTTATCCTGGAACCCTTAATCAAAATAATGTTCTAAACGAGTTAAACTTAACAGTAACAAAAGGTGACTTTATCACAATCATTGGTGGAAACGGATCTGGTAAATCTACCTTATTGAATAGTATCGCAGGCACTTTTCTAATTGATAAAGGATCTATTAAAATTAATGAAAAGGAAATCAAAAAATTAAAAGAAGAACAACGTGCAACCTTAATTGGTAGGGTGTTTCAAGATCCATTGATGGGCACAGCACCAAGAATGACGGTTAGTGAAAATTTGTCGATTGCTTATCGACGTGGACAGAAAAGAACGCTTAAAAAAGGGAGTTCATTAGAAGAACGTCAGTATTTTGAAACTCTTCTAGCAAAATTAGACTTAGGATTAGAAAAAAGATTAACGAGTGAAATGGGATTGCTTTCTGGTGGACAAAGACAAGCGATTGCTTTATTAATGGCGACAATGAAAAAACCCGAATTGCTTTTGTTAGATGAGCATACTGCAGCATTAGATCCGAAAACAGCAAGTGTTGTTTTAGAGCTAACCCGAAATAGAATAGAAGAAGAAGAGTTAACAGCATTAATGATTACTCACAATATGCAAGATGCATTAAATTACGGAAATCGTTTAATTATGTTGGATAAAGGAAAAGTTGTTATCGATCTTTCAGGTAAAGATAAACAAGATTTAACTGTTTCAGAAGTATTAAATCTTTTCCAAAAAAGTACGATGAATCAATTAGTGAATGATGAGCTGCTGTTTGACTGAAACTAATTTTATTTACTAATTAGAAAGATAATAAAAAATTTAAAAGATGCCTTTCATTGATTTAAAGACCTTTATATGGTATGTTTCATTATGAAACTAAATTAGTTTCATAATGAAACATACCATAGTGAAGGAGCTTTTTGATGAATGAAGAGATTTCTGCCCGTGAACTAGTTAATCAATTAGATGAATTCCAAAAACTTTATTCAATAATAGAGAGAACTATTTTAAAAAAGAATCAATTAAACGCTTCTTCTTTTTCTATTATGAGTCAACTTATTGACCAGCCCTTAACTTTAAAACAATTAACCAGTCTTTTTTCATTAGATAAATCAACTTTGAGCAGACAAGTTAATGAACTTGTCCGTCAAGGATTTATCTTAAAAGAAACAGGAACAGATAAACGAGTCTTTTATTTGAATACCTCAAAAGAAGCCAAACAGCTAATTAATGCTATCCAATATGAGATAGAATTTTATATTTATGACTTATTTAAATTATGGCCGAACGATGAAAAGAGATTATTAATGGTTCTTTTAGGCCGAATGAATCGACGCATACGCTTGACGAATGAATTAAAAGTTAACTAATAGTCAATAATCTTGTCTTTTATCTTAAAAGTAGAAATGGTTTCAATTCATAAGTTTAATTGGTACACTAAGTTAACAATGAATGAATTGGAGTGATCGATATGAGCTTAGTAAATAAGAAAATTATTGCATTGGTAAGTGCCGACTTTGAGGATTTAGAACTATGGTATCCGGTTTACCGCTTGCGAGAAGCTGGCGCAATTGTTGATTTAGTTGGTGAAGAAGCCAATAAAGAATATATCGGTAAGTATGGTGTTCCTGCGTTTTCTTCTTTTAGTTTTAAAGAAATAAAAAAAGAAGAATATGATGGTATTTTAGTACCTGGAGGCTGGTCACCAGATAAGTTAAGACGTTTTCCTGAAGTCATTGATTTTATAACTTATTTTAATGAACAAAAGAAACCAATTGGCCAAATTTGTCATGCAGGCTGGGTTTTAATTTCTGCCGGTATATTAAAAGGTGTGAATGTGACAAGTACGCCTGGTATAAAAGATGATATGATTAATGCAGGAGCAATTTGGCATGATATTCCAGCGATTACAGATGGACATATTATATCAAGTCGTAGGCCACCAGACTTACCTGAATACATGAAACATTATATTGCTGCTTTTAAAGAATAAAAATCAATGGTAAGAAAACCGTCCATCATTTTTGATTGTCGGTTTTTTTATTTTAGGATAAAATAAGGAGGGAATCTACTCTATGTTAAATGCAGAAGATAAAATTGGATTGATTTGTTGTTCTGATGGAAAGAAGTTAGAAGAGAAACCTCAGATAGAAAAGCTCATTCAACTTTTGAAAAATGAGTTTAATTTAGAAGCAGTTTTAGCTCCAACTATCTACCAAGAAGGTAATACGATTTTTAGCGGAACACCAAGGAAAAGAGCCGAAGCTTTGATGTCGTTTTATAAAGATCAATCAATAAAAATGATTTTTGATTTATCTGGTGGCGATTCAGCTAATAGTGTTTTAACGTTCCTTGATTATGAACAAATTAAAGCATCTGATAAAGCTTTTGTAGGATATAGTGATCTCACTGTCGTACTAAATGCGATTTTTACACAGACAAATTCTATAGGCTATAATTATCAACTACTAAATTTGTTAAAGAATGACTTACAAAAGAATCTCTTTAAGCTTTTTTTCATGAGTTATTCCGCATCCAATCCATTAGCTTATAAGTGGTTAACAGAGCCTAAAAGCATTGAGACTATTGTAATAGGAGGCAATATTCGTTGCTTATTAAAGCTTGCGGGAACCCCTTATTGGCCTATATTATCTGATACGACGTTATTATTAGAAGCAAGAGGAGGAAAAATAGAACAGATAAGCTGTTATTTAGATCAATTAGAGCAGACGGGCCTATTCCAGTCTTGTACGGCCGTTTTATTAGGTCAATTTACGACGATTGAAAAAAATAAGCAAGAAACAGAATTAATCACATTAATTAGGTATTTTGCAAAAAAATACGACTTTTCTGTTATTAAAACAGAGCAAATAGGGCATTCAACGAATTCCATTCCTTTTCCTATTGGGAAAACAATTAAATTTTCTTAAAATTCATGAAATATCTATTTTTTTTGATGCTATTCCTTTTCAAATATTGTAAACTTACTAAGTAAATAATAATTTTAACTATTTAAGCAGAAAGAAGGGATTTAAATGTATCAAAGAGGTAGAAAATCTTATCGCATCTCTATTCTAGGGATCTTATCAGCTATTATTTTAGTTCAAAACTTTGTTCCACTTTTAGGCTATATTCCTATTCCTCCCTTAAATCCTACAATTATTCACATCACTGTGATTATTGCAGCATTGACTTTAGGAACAAAAGACGGCATGATTATTGGTGGTGTATGGGGATTTAGTCGTTTAATTAAAGCCTTCGTTGCACCGGCTTCACCGTTAGATTTATTGTTATTTACTAATCCAATTATTTCTATCGTTCCGCGTATTCTTGTCGGTTTTGTTGCCGGCTATGTTTTTCATCTTCTCAAAAAGAGAAAAGGAAAAGAATCGATAGCCATGATTATTTCTTCAATCTTAGCTTCTTTAACGAATACTATCTTAGTTTTATTTTTCATTTATATCTTTTATAAAGATGATTATGCTATGGCTTTAAACGTTGATGTATCGAGTTTAGCAAAAGCTTTAGGAGCGATTGTGTTGACTAATGGGCTTGCTGAAGCAATTGCTGCAGGAATTATTGCTCCCATAGTAGCTAGACCGTTAAAACGATTTAAAACAAATTAAAAAGATGATTCACTTTTCTTAGTAGAAAAGTGGGTCATCTTTTTAATTATCTAATATAAGAGTTACTTTCTAATAAGCTATGTTTTATTTTAAAGCAATTCTTTTCTAAGTTGTTCAGAAGTTTTAGCAGACAAATAAGCAGGAGGCACATCTAAGACACTAAAAGCACCAGCTTTTCCATCTTGTTTAAATTTAACTGCAGCTCGTGCGTAAGCGACTAAAATAGAAGAGGTAAATTCAGCATTGCTTTCTAATTCAAGTTGAAATTCAGCTTTTTGTTTGTTTTCATTGCCTGAAGTAGCTGTACGGATAACAAATCCACCGTGCGGCATTTTTTTATGATCTTTTTTAAATGTTTCTTCATTAATGAAATGAACAGTTGTCTCATATGGTTCGAAATAATCGGGCATCGTTTTAATTGTTTTTTCAATAAGCTTTTTATCTGCTTGTTCTTCGGTTACAACATAGCAGACACGCTCATGTTTTTCTCGAGTTGAAAGCTCTGGATTTTCACCACTTCTAACTTGTTCCAATGATTTTTCAATCGGGATAGTATACTGCACACCAGCTTTTACTCCATCAATGCGACGAATAGCATCTGAGTGACCTTGACTCAGACCTTTACCCCAGAACGTGTATGTTTCTCCACCAGGTAGAACAGACTCTAAAATAGCACGGTTAATAGAAAATAAACCAGGGTCCCATCCAACAGAAATAATGCTAACTTGGTTAGCTATTTTAGCTGATGTATTCATTTCTTTAAAATAATGTGGAATATTATTATGATTATCATAACTATCAACTGTTGAAAAATGTTTTGCTAATGCTGGGCCTTGCTCAGGTAAGTCTGTTGCTGAACCTCCGCATAAAATTAAAACATCAATTTGATCTTTATAATCTAGAATATGATCTAAACTAACGGCTTTAAATTTAGAATCTAACTCTTCGGGATTACGTCTGGTAAATACGGCAATCCCTTCCATATCAGGAAATTTATCCAACGCTAATTCTACGCCTTTTCCGATATTCCCATAGCCTACTAAACCGATACGAATATTTTTTGTCATTTTACCACTCCATTCATTGAACTCTTAATTTTGTTGCATATTTAGTATAACGTACTAAGTTGAAAAAGTATTTATTTTTACTAATAAAAAAACGATAAAAAAATGATAATGAAATAAAATGTAATAATAGAGGCATACAATTGTAACCTATTACCAATAGCCATTTTAATGAAAACTATGCTATTCTTATAAGTAGATATAGAAAGGGAAGGTACTTTTATGAAAAATGCTAATAAACCAACGCGCTCTAATAAAAACGGGAAAAACCGTACTATTTCGAGAGTCGTAACCTTGATTATTTCTGTTACAATTGTCCTTATGCTGCTTATCTTTGGTGTGTGGGTACTTGGTGGTGGTGAAGATAAAGCTTCAAATGAATCTATGGAAACTTTTTCAAGTGATATAGAGAGTACCTCTTTACCAGTGAAAGAAGAGTCAGTTGAGAAAGAGTCTTCGACTATTTCTTCATCTAATAAAGTAGAAAAAGAAAGCGACGAAGTGAAAAATAGCGAAAAAAATAAAGAAGATAAAGAAAAGATAAAAACTGAAAAAACAGATCCTTCAGATGATAATGTTACATCAGCTGTTACTGGGAATTGGGAACCGGTAGAAACAAAACAAGAAGGCACACATACAACGGATTATAATGATGGATCACAAGATAGAATAGAGATAAAACAAGCAAGTGCAACTGCTACCGGTCTTTCTGTAGCAGATATGATCGAATGGCGTGTAGAAAATAACGGAAATCAAAAAGCAGTTGCTACAATTTCTAACACCCAGCAAACAAAAACTTATCGTGTCTTTTTAAGTTGGATTGACACTAAAGGATGGCAGCCTAATAAAGTAGAACAACTAAAAGTAAATGACCAACAGTAATTTTTTTTAAGGAACAACCTCAGGTTTTCTATTTCTGAGGTTTTTTGATGTCATTTAAAAAATTTTACTTTTCTGAGTGATTCATGACTAAATCACCCAATAATTTTACAAATATTCATTAAAAGCATCTTATCGTTTATTGTCTTAATATAAAAAATGATATGATAGTTTTAATTTAATAGATAAAAATTTAATTTAGGACGATGACATCGATGCATTAAAAAGATATAAGACCGTAGAGGAAGTAGTGTAGAAGGGAAGACGTTAATTAGCGGTGGGGTAGATGGTATTGTTATTCTACTAATATGATTTTCAAGATTATAGTTACCAATGTGAAGAATCAACATTGGTACTTTTTCACTGGGTCAGTTCAATCAGCTTGTGGAACAGTAAGGAGATTTAACAGGATCTTTTTATTGTCCAGGAGATTCAAACCTTTTATTGATTTAAGTTTTTATAATAAATTAAGCTAACCATTTAATGCAGCTAGTGATTTTATAAAGGCATCTGTTTTGGCTCACGAAGTTGTTTATCAGGTACAAACTCAATGAGGTTTTTCAAACCAGTTAAGCGAAACGGAATGCAATAAATAGCAAGTTAAATTCGACTTCAAGTGGATTCTTTGGCAGGATTTTGTGCTCACCAAGCTCAAGGAATTGCTTACTTAGAAGAGGGGGATTACCAAGAAACAATACACGCTGCTGGAGCCGGTGGAGATAGGCGTCTTCAACAGTAAGCACAAGGGTATATTGTATCAGTTAACTTTACGGATGGAACTTCTGAACAAAGGATGTATCAGGTTTGACAGAGGATTTAAATCTGAATATTCAGAAAATGGCGATACATTTAAAGATCTGATTTGAGCTACTACAAGCAAATTAATTTGAAAAAAGTATTAAACAGCTGCTTTATACATCAGATTTAGGAGGGTATTATGAAAAAAATGGCTAAGAATTTTAATATTGTAGATGATATTATGAATAAAACAGAAAACGAACTAAAGAGCATAAAACCCATCAGTATTTTATTAATTGGTAAAACTGGCGTTGGGAAAAGTACGCTAATTAATAGCGTTTTTCGTGAAAATCTAGCTGAAACCGGGATTGGTCGTCCTATTACTAAACACTTAAGAAGGGTAACAAAAGATGGCGTACCAGTTGTCTTATACGATACACGAGGTTTAGAACTAAATAACGAAACACAAAAAAAGGTATTAAAAGAAATTTTTGATACGATATCAGAAGGCAAAAAGAATACTTCTAATGAAGAAATTCACCTTGTCTACTATTGTATAAATGCAAATTCTTCAAGAATAGAACCGTTAGAATTAGACCTAATCGAAAAATTAAGCACTAAAATACCAGTAGTAGTCATATTAACTCAATCTATTGGAGACCAATCAAAAGAATTTAGGCAGTATATCGAAAATTTAAACTTACCCATTTATGGAGTAGTAAATGTCATGGCACAAGAACTTGTTATATCAAATGAGGTTTCAATCATGCCATTCGGATTGAAAAAACTTATCGAAATGAGCTTTCAAATCATTCCAGAGGAACAAAAAAGAGCTTTTAATAACGCCCAACAAGTAGATATTGAACGGAAAGCAAAATCTGCACGAAGTTGGGCCTCTAAATATATAGCTACCTCTTTCGGAGTAGGCTTTATGCCAATTCCTTTCTCAGATGCTTCAGTGTTAGTCCCAATGCAACTAACTTTGCTAGCTCATATTACAGCAATTTTTGGTATATCAATGGATAAAGCAACGATCACAAGTATGCTAGCTGCAGTTGGAGGAACTGGAGGAGCTACTTACGCCGGCAGGTACATTGTTTCCAATGTTATTAAATTCATCCCAGGTGTAGGAACAATTGTCGGAGGAGTAATCAGTGGAGCCACTGCATCTATTATGACTACAGCTTTAGCATTGAGCTATATAGAGGTCCTAACAGTTATTGCAAAAGGTGAAAAAGATGGGAAATATCCAGATTTAAAAAATATTGAAAAACTTATGAAAGAAAAATTTGAAAATCGTTTAAAAAAATCAAAAAAAACGCCGGAAAATGAAGAAGAAGTTTCTGAAGAGAAAAAAAGCAAGTGGAAATTTTGGAAATGAAAGGTAATTTTAAGTCATATTCTCTCTGTTCTTTGCTCATTTTTTTGAAAAGACGAGGAGAGAAGAGTAAACAGATGCAAAAAAGCTTATTATTAGTATGTTTTACACTCAGATATCAGTAAATTCGGGAATAAAATATATCAAATTAAGTTTAATATAGATAAAATTAGTTATAAATCGATTAAATATACTATTTTAGTTCATTTTTAGTTTATTATAGTAAAAACTTTCTTTATTCAATTAATTGTATCGCTATAAAATTTCTTTACAATCTAAGCAAAAAACAAATTTTTACTAGTTAGATTAAAATAATCATTTTAAATGAGTTAAGCAATTTAAAATGATTATTTTTTTATGTTCAAATTTTATTATTTTTTAGTAACGAACTAATTAATTTACGTTAATTTAAGTAATAACGTAAAAAGTATAAAAATAAAAGTTAGAAATAATACGTTAGAAAAAATATTAAATAGAAATAAATATAATTTACGAAAGATATTATTTCTATAAAATAACTCATAAAAGAGATAAGAGACAAAACTGATCTAGCAACGAGTTTTCAGGCATCTATAAATTTTATCTAGTTTACATAATATATATTATACGGAGTAGATGAATCTATTGAAATACAAAATTATTAAAATTCTTACTATTTTTAGGTGCATTTTAAGCTCGTTTCAGTTTTTTTCGTTGGTATATCTCTCTAGTTGTTATTATAATTCACTTTAATATAAAAAACTAGAGCAAAACGATAATTATTTGCTCTAGTTTAGATTTAGCGACTATTTACTCAATTCTTTTGTTAATTGTGGTACAATTTGTTTCTTTCTTGAAACAACACCTTTTAAAGTCGCTTTATTATTTTCCAGTGTTATATTAAATGCTTCTTCTACTGCTTTAATTGGATTCCCTGTTGCTAAAATAACTGAATCACTATCTAATATATTGGTTACGACTAAGATGAATAAATCATACTGATTTACTGCACTTAACTCTGCCATAGTTATTTCTAATTCTGCTTGTTTAGAAAATACGTCATTTACGTCAACAACATTAACTTGAGCGACACGCACATTTTTTTCTCCCATTGGGAAACTTTTTGCATCCATGTCTAATAATTCAACTGCAGACTTATCGCTAAGGTTTGTTCCAGCCTTAAGTAAATTTAATCCATAAATGTTTAAATCTACTTCTGCAAGTTCAGCTAATTCATTAGCTGCTTTGATATCTTCACTAGTACAAGTTGGGGATTTAAATAACAAGGTATCCGAAATAATAGCAGATAACATTAATCCTGCTAAACCTTTTGGAATAGCAATGCTGTTTTCTTTAAATAATTTTAAGATGATCGTATTCGTACACCCTACAGGCTCAGCTCGATAATACAACGGATTAGTTGTTTCGAAGTTTGCAACTCTATGGTGATCTACTACAGCTAGTACTTCTACCTCACTGATGTCTGATACACTTTGTTGTGCTTCGTTGTGATCCACTAACATAACTTGAGTTGTTTCATTTACTGCTGTTTCTATCACGCGTGGTGCTTTAAAATTAAACTGATTTAAAGCGTATTGTGTTTCTTCAGTAACTACACCTAATGAAACCGCTTCAGAATCTGTACCTAACTTATTTTGTAAATAGGCAAACGAAATAGCAGATGCAATTGCATCTGTATCTGGATTTTTATGGCCGAAAATTAAAATTTTACTCATCAATAAACGCTCCTTTATTTTCTTTATTCTTTCTCTATTATTCACTAAATTTCTTTTTTAGTCTACTATAATAATTTTCTTCTTCTAAATAAATGGTAAAAAAATCTAAAAAATCAATAACCCGCGGGACTTGTTCCTTATCAAGTCGATAAACATAAGACAACTGGAAAAGTATTTGCGGATTAAAGCTCAGTACCTTAGTTTCTGCCCCTACCGTCTTCGTTTCGATAAAAGAACGTGGTAATGCAGTATAGGTTTTAGTTGTCTTACTAAAGCGGTAAAGCTGTTCTGGAGTCGTTAAATAAGCTGAAATAGATGGTAAATTTGTCAATTGGTTTTTAAATTCTTCTCTTAGTAATTCGTTAATATAATATGTATCCGGGTAAATAGTCCACTTTTCGTCATTAGTTTCATTAAGCTTTATAGAGTCTCGATTAAATTCTTCTGCTTTATGATTTAAAAACATTAACTCTTCCTCTATTATTTTTTTACTCACGTACGACTGCCAATTTTCTATTTTATAATCTGGTAAGTACATAATAGCTAAATCTAGTGAATTATTTTCTAAATTGTTCCAAATATCACCACGATTTAACTTGTATAACGTTACTTTTATATCTGGATTTTTTTTATAATAAGTACTAATAAACTCAGTAAATACTTTATCCTCTATCGATGATAATAAACCTATTTTTATTTCACCACTGTTCGAACTAATGGTCTTTTGAATTTTATTGGCTGTATTGTCAAAAATAGTATTCACAGAATGAGCCATTTGTAAAAACAAATAACCAACATCTGTTAAGTGCAGCTTCTTTCCACTTGAATAAAATAAAGGAGCACCTATCTTTTTTTCAATTTTTTTTATTTGTTGCGTTAAAGCAGGTTGAGAAATACCTAAGATTTGAGCTGCTTTGGTGTAGTTCATTGTTTTGGCAATTTGCAAAAAATAATCTAGTGCTTTTGAAGAAAACATTTTATTTTTTTCTTGACTCATCCTTACACCTCATATTTTCGAAAATTAGCTTCTAGTAGGAGTATAATAAAAAAAGAGCAACTATAAGTTACTCTTTCGTTAAGTTTAAAAGTATGGTTACATTGTTTTGTAAGCGGTATATCGATCTGTATTTAATAATCGTTTAGCGTTTTCTACCCGTTCTGTAGTTGGTGTTTCAATTCCCTCTAGTTTGTAAGGTATTTTTAAGGCTTCATATTTATAGACGCCCAACTTATGATAAGGTAAAATTTCAACTTTTACAACATTATTCAACGATTCAATAAATTTATTTAATCTTATTAAATCTTCATCAAAGTCAGAACGTTCTGGAACCAAAACATGTCTAATCCAGACTGGCTTGCCAATATCTGATAAATAACGAGCCATATCTAATATATTCTTATTTGACATCATTGTCAATTTTTTATGCTTTTCATCGTCAATGTGTTTCACATCAAATAATAATAAATCTGTATAACTCATTAATTCCTCAAAACGGCTAAAGAAAGGTTCATCATAAGTGAATGGCTGGCCGCAAGTATCTACTGTTGTGTGTACACCCTCGGCTTTTGCTTTTTTGAATAATTCTATTAAGAAATCAATGTGCAAAAGCGGCTCGCCACCACTAACTGTGATACCCCCTTCTTCTCCCCAATATTCCCGGTAAGCTAATGCTTCTTCCAGTAATTCGTCTGAAGTATAGGGTGTTCCTCCGCCCATATTCCAAGTATCTGGATTATGGCAGAATTCACACCTCATACGACATCCTTGCATAAATGCGATAAAACGAATTCCTGGACCATCAACTGAACCAAAACTTTCAGTTGAGTGTACATAGCCGATAGCTGAATCAGACATGATCTTTAGCTCCTTCATTAGTTAGTCTCTGTTAGTAATCTTTTTCTTACATACTTTCATGCATTGTACGATTAATAACATCCATTTGTTGCTCACGTGTTAATTTAATGAAGTTAACAGCATAACCAGATACACGAATGGTTAATTGTGGGTAATCTTCTGGGTGATCCATAGCATCTAACAATGTTTCGCGGTTAAATACGTTTACGTTTAAATGATGTCCACCTTTTTTAACATAGCCGTCGAGCATGCTAGCTAGATTAGATTGTTGTACGTCATCTTCTTTACCTAAAGCTTTTGGAATAATAGAGAATGTATTTGAAATACCATCTAATGAATATTTGTAAGGTATTTTTGCTACAGAGTTCAGACTTGCTAGTGCTCCATGTGTATCTCTGCCATGCATTGGGTTTGCTCCAGGAGCGAAAGGTTCGCCTGCACGACGACCATCAGGAGTATTACCTGTTTTTTTACCATAAACAACGTTTGATGTAATTGTAAGAATAGATGTTGTATGCTTTGCTCCACGATAAGTTGGGTGCTTTTTAACTTTCGCCATAAATGTTTTTAATAACCAGATGCCAATTTCGTCTGCACGATCGTCGTTATTTCCAAATTTAGGATAATCGCCTTCAATTTCGTAGTCCATAACTAAACCATTTTCATCTCTGATTGTTTTAACTTTAGCGTATTTAATTGCTGACAAAGAGTCAATAACAACTGAGAAACCAGCAATCCCTGTGGCCATTGTACGCATTACATCAGTATCATGTAGTGACATTTCTAATTTCTCGTAAGAATATTTGTCATGCATGAAGTGAATGATATTTAATGTATTTAAATACAAGTCAGCAATCCATTCCATCATAGTGTCGTATTTTTCCATTACTTCATCATGGTCTAAATATTCTGAAGTAATTGGTTGATATTTAGGCCCTACTTGTGCTTTAGATTTCTCATCTACTCCACCGTTAATAGCATATAGCAATGTTTTCGCTAAGTTAGCACGAGCACCGAAGAATTGCATTTGTTTACCAATGCGCATTGCAGAAACACAACAAGCGATTCCGTAATCATCGCCCCACTCAAGGCGCATAACATCGTCATTTTCATATTGAATTGCGCTAGACTCGATAGAAACTTTTGCGCAGAACTTTTTAAAGTTTTCAGGCAAGCGTGTTGACCATAATACAGTCAAGTTTGGCTCTGGTGCAGGTCCTAAGTTAGTCAATGTGTGTAAGAAGCGATAACTACTTTTCGTTACTAAATGGCGTCCGTCTTCACTAATCCCGCCAATTGCTTCTGTTACCCATGTTGGATCGCCAGAGAATAAGTCATTGTATTCAGGTGTGCGAGAGAATTTAACTAAACGAAGTTTCATAACAAAGTGATCAACAATTTCTTGAGCTTGTTCTTCTGTTAACGTTCCAGCTGTTAAATCTCTTTCAATATAAATATCTAAGAAAGTTGACGTGCGGCCTAAAGACATAGCTGCTCCATTTTGTTCTTTTACAGCTGCTAAATAACCAAGATATAACCATTGGAAAGCTTCTGTTGCATTGTTTGCTGGTCGTGCAATATCAAAGCCGTAAATATTTCCTAGTTCTTTTAATTCTGCTAAAGCACGAATTTGCTCATTGATTTCTTCACGGTCTCTGATAATTGTTTCGCTCATTGTACCGTAACCAGTAATAGATAAGTCATGTTTCTTTTCTGTAATTAAACGATCTATTCCATATAAAGCTACACGGCGGTAATCACCAATAATACGGCCGCGGCCATATGCATCTGGTAAACCAGTAATGATACCACTGCGACGAGCAGCACGGATTTCAGGAGTGTAAGCATCGAAAACGCCTTGGTTATGAGTTTTACGATAATCACGAAAAACGTGTGAAACTTCTGGATCTATTTCAAAACCATATGCTTCAGCAGATAGCTCACTCATGCGGATACCGCCAAATGGTTGTAATCCACGTTTAAATGGTTTTTCAGTTTGGAATCCTACAATTTGTTCCAATTCCTTATTTAAATAGCCAGCTGCATGAGAAGTGATTGTTGATACAACTTTTGTATCCATATCCAATACTCCGCCTGCTTCACGTTCTTGTTTATTTAAATCCATTACTTGTTCCCAAAGTGCTGAAGTTGCCTCAGTAGGACCTGCTAAGAATTCATCTGTACCGTTATACTGACTAAAGTTTTGTTGAATAAAATCACGAACGTCGATTTCCTGTTGCCATACTTTACCTTTAAATTTTACCCATTGCTCCATTTTTAATGAACCTCCTTATTAGTTGACTATCATTTGATTGTAACAGCTTCTTCTTGCTCATTATAACACATGAATAAATTAAAACAAACTAATTATCGCCCTAAAAAGAACTTTTTTTCATCTTTTTGTCACAAATTATTTGTAAATCCCTTTAAATAAAGGTTTTATAGATTTTTTTATTTTCTAATTGAGAATGATTATCAATTCACATGTTTTGCGTTTTGAAAATGAGTTAACCTTTTTTCGTTAAACTGTACTAATACATAATTAGTTTTACACGTTTAATGTAGTACAGAAAAAAGGCAAACAGACTAATCTGTTTGCCTTTTTTTTACGCCTTATTCAAATCATAAAAGATATCTGTTTGGATATCTACCGGACTGCCATCTATTCCTTGATCTAAAATAAATGAACCGTTAGAATAACGGTCGCTTACTTGATAGGAAGAACTTGCTAAATAAATCTCTTTTTCTCTTTCTGTTCGTATAGTGTATTCTTTTCCTTTGCTTCCATCTAATAAGAAAGCAACTCTATGTGGATTACTTTTCAATTCTCTTAATACTAATAAACCACGTTTGGCTCTTCCTAAAGTATCAAAATCGTTAATAGTCATTTTTTTAATAGATCCTCTTTGGGTAACGATTAAGATATCTGTTTTCGCAGATGTTGTATCAAAAACAATGCCGTTAACTACATAATCGTCTTTTTTCAAGTTGATGGACTTAACGCCACCTGCTTTAGCACCTACTATTGGCACTTCACTTAGCGGATACCTTAACCCAAATCCTTTTTGAGTGATAAGGAAAACATCTTTTTCTTGTTGATTTTCTGTATAAATAATATTCTCAACCCGATCTGTTTCTGTTTTTAATTTCATCACTGTAAATGATTTTGTCAAATAACTGCGACCGAAAAGATTATCGATACTCGATTGCTTGATAAAGCCTTCTTTGCTAATAAGTGTAACCGTTGCCGAAGGATCGAGTGTTTTCAACCCGAATGCTTTTAAAATTGTTTCATCTTGCCCAAGAGCAATATGTTGAGAAAGGTGTTCGCCACTATCTTTCCATCTAATATCAGCTATTTCATGAACTTGCCGATAAATGATATTACCTTTAGTTGTAAATAAAAATAAATGATGCAAAGTATTTAGCTGTTCGATAAATATAGGGTAATCCCCTTCTCTAACACCAATTTCTTCCGGTTTTGATGCGCCATAAGAACGCAAGCTAGTCCGTTTGAGGTAACCTTCTTTAGTAACAGATACCATCACTTCTTCTTGAGTAACCAGCACTTCTGTTTCTACTTTTAATTCCTCTATTTCGTTTTCAATCACTGTGCGACGAGGACTGCCATATTTTTTCTTGATTTCAGAAAGTTCTTTTTTCATGACACGTTTCATTTCAGTAGGGCTAGTTAGAATTTTGTTAAAAGACGCAATGGCTTTTTCTAACGTATCAGCTTCACTTTCTAGAGCCGTGATATCTGTATTAGTTAAACGATACAACTGCAAAGAAACAATCGCTTCTGCTTGTTCTTCTGTAAAACCAAATTTGCTTATAATAGTATCCTTTGCATTCTTTTTATCTTTACTACCACGAATAGCTGCAATGATTTCGTCTAATATCGAAAGAGCTTTGATTAAACCGACAACAATATGTGCTCTCGTTTCTGCTTTTCTTAGATTAAACTGCGTCCGTCTTACGATAACCTCGTTTTGGTGCTCGAGATAAGCTTCTAGCATACGCACAATTCCTACTTGTTGTGGCCTTTTCTTATCGATAGCAACCATATTAAAGTTGTATGAAACTTGTAAGTCCGTACTTTTTAGTAAATAAGTTAAAATACCTTGAGCATTTACGTCTTTTTTTAACTCGACAACAATTTGTAAACCGGTTCGATCTGATTCATCGCGAACTTCAGCAATACCGTCTATTTTTTTATTTAAACGAATTTCATCCATTTTACGAACGAGAACAGCCTTATTCACATCGTACGGAATTTCATTGATAACGATTTGTTGCTTACCGCCTCTTAATTCCTCTATGTGCGTCTTAGAGCGAACAATTACTTTTCCTTTACCTGTTTCATAAGCTTTTCTGATTCCGTCAATTCCTTGTAAAATTCCGCCTGTTGGAAAATCAGGTCCTTTTAAATAGGCCATTAAGTCAACTGCTGTTGCTTGTGGGTGGTCAATTAGGTAAACTGTTGCATCAATCACTTCACTTAAATTATGAGAAGGAATATCAGTCGCATATCCAGCAGAAATGCCGGTTGCGCCGTTAACCAACAAATTAGGGTAACGAACGGGCAAAACAGTTGGTTCCTCATCTGTATCATCAAAGTTTAAGACAAAATCAACCGTTTCTTTGTCGATATCTTTTAATAGCTCTTCTGCAATTTTAGATAAGCGAGCTTCGGTATATCGCATCGCTGCAGGAGGATCACCATCCATGCTCCCGTTATTTCCGTGCATCTCAACTAATTCTTCTCGTTGTTTCCAATTTTGGCTCAAACGAACCATCGCTTCATAGACACTGCTATCGCCATGCGGATGATAATTACCAATAACATTTCCGACTGTTTTAGCAGATTTACGAAAGCCTTTATCAGAAGTATTGCCTTCCACGTTCATCGCATATAAAATTCGACGTTGCACTGGTTTTAAGCCGTCACGTATATCCGGCAATGCCCGTTCTTGAATGATGTATTTTGAATAGCGACCAAATCGATCGCCCATCACTTCTTCAAGGGTTAATTCTTGAATATCCGACCTACTCTCCATCTCTAACACTTCCTTCATCTTCTAATTGCGATGTTTCCATAAGTTGATCGTTGTCTAATAGACTGCTTCCCTCTTCAAGAGAGAATTCTACGTGAGATTCAATCCATTTACGACGAGGTTCGACTTTATCGCCCATTAAAACAGAGACGCGACGTTCAGCTTGGGCAGCATCGTCGATTCTGACGCGTATAAGCGTTCTTGTATCAGGATCCATAGTTGTTTCCCATAGTTGGTCAGCATTCATCTCACCTAGTCCTTTGTAACGCTGTAGGATGTAGTTTTTTCCAAATGATTCGGTTACCCCTACCAGCTCATCATCGGTCCATGCATAAGCAATTTTTTCTTTTTTACCCGTTCCCTTAGAAAGTTTATATAAAGGCGGCATCGCTAGATAAATTTTACCTGCTTCAAATAAGGGTTTCATGTAACGATAAAAAAAGGTTAATAAGAGCACTTGAATATGGGCTCCATCGGTGTCAGCATCGGTCATGATGATGATTTTATCATAGTTGCAAGCTTCAATATCAAATTCAGCCCCGACACCAGCACCAATCGTATAAATCATCGTATTGATTTCTTCATTTTTCATAATATCTTGTAATTTGGCTTTTTCGGTATTAATAACTTTTCCGCGTAAAGGTAAAATCGCTTGGAATTTGCGATCACGACCTTGTTTAGCAGACCCACCAGCTGAATCTCCTTCGACTAAGAATAATTCGTTACGCTTAGCATTTTTACTTTGTGCTGGTGTTAGTTTACCAGATAATAAGGAATCATTTTTTTTGCGCTTTTTTCCATTACGACTTTCCTCACGTGCTTTTCTAGCGGCAGTCCGGGCTTCTCGTGCCGAAAGAGCCTTACGAATCAATTGTTGGCTGGTTTCGCCATTTTCCACTAAGTAAAAACTCAATTGTTCGCCGATAACCGCTTCAACGGCTCCACGAGCTTGTGCCGTTCCGAGTTTACTCTTTGTTTGTCCTTCAAATTGCAATAAATCCTCAGGAATGCGCACAGAGATAATGGCCGATAGTCCTTCTCTAAAGTCGCTTCCTTCAAGATTTTTTTCTTTTTCTTTTAATAAATTAACTTTTCTTGCATAATCATTAAGTGTTTTCGTAAAAGCTGTTTTCATACTAGATTCATGTGTTCCACCATCTTTTGTTCGAACGTTATTAACAAAAGATAAAATATTTTCTGAGTAGCCATCATTGTATTGAAATGAAAATTCTACTTCAATTTGATTGCTTTCTCCTGAAAAATAGGCAATGGGAGTTAGCGTATCTTTGTCTTCATTTAAGTAGGCAATAAACTCTTTAATGCCTTCTTCATAATGAAAAATATCAGAGCAATCGTTTCTTTCATCAATTAGCTCGATGCGTAGATTTTTTAATAAAAAGGCTGACTCTCTTAACCGTTCTGATAACACATCATACGAGTATTTAATCGTTGAAAAAATAGATGTATCTGGTTTAAAATGAACCGTTGTGCCGTTTTTTTGACGAGTGCTCTTTTTATTATTTAAAGTCCCAGAGGGTTTTCCTCCATTGATAAATTTTTGCTGGTACTCAACACCATCACGAACAATGGTGACCGTTAGCCATTCAGAAAGAGCGTTAACGACACTAGCTCCTACACCATGAAGACCACCAGATGTTTTGTAGCCACCTTCTTGACCAAATTTACCGCCTGCATGTAAAATAGTGAAGATAACTTGAACAGTCGGCATCCCTGATGCGTGCATTCCCGTCGGCATCCCACGGCCATTGTCTTTTACGCTAATGCTATTGTCTTTATGCAAAGTAACTTTAATGTCATCGCCATAGCCTGATAAAGCTTCATCGACTGAGTTGTCAACAATTTCATAGACTAAATGATGTAAGCCTCTCGTGTCAGTAGAGCCAATATACATACCAGGTCTTTTGCGTACTGCTTCTAATCCTTCTAAGACTTGAATGGATGTATCATCATACGCTGTTTTTATTTTTTTTGGCATTTAAAAAACTCCTTATTACGTGATACTTAGTGTTAAACTCCATAATCCTTCAACGAAACCGTATCTGTTTTTAGCTATTGAATTAGGTTTTTCACTTCGTATACATCCGTTTGATCCTTTAAGTATCTATTTAATAATACTCTAACTCTATGTGATTGAAAAGTAAAAATTGTTTATTCGGTAAAAAAAACGAAAGTACGTTCGGTTTTTAAATGATTAAACTCTGCCTTCCTATTAAACTAGTTCCATTCCTTAAAAGCAAGCAATAAATCGATAAACCCTTTTTATAAGCTTGTATTTAAACTTAAATCTAACCTATTTTTAATAATCGTTCTGCTCTACTTTCACTAGCCTTAGAATAAAAAAAATGGTAAAATACAGCGTACTGGCAATTAATTTGCTAAGTTAGGAGTGAATAAAGTGGTAAAAATTATCTTTATGTTTGGTGTAGCCTATTTGCTTGGTTCAATTCCATCTGGCGTATGGATTGGTAAAAAGATGTATGGAAAAGATATTCGAGATTTTGGTAGTGGCAATTCAGGAACAACAAATACGTTTCGTATTTTAGGTTTTAAAGCTGGTGTTATGGTCTTATTGGCTGACGTTTTAAAAGGCACACTCGCAGGCAGTCTTCCTTATTTTCTGAATTCCGAATTGAACCCCATGGTTGTAGGGCTTGGTGCGATAATTGGGCATACCTTTCCAATTTTCGCTCAATTCAAAGGTGGAAAAGCAGTCGCGACTAGTGCTGGAGTCTTATTAGCCTATAATCCGCCGTTTTTTATTTTCTGTGTAGTTTTATTTTTAGTGATTCTCTATTTTTCAAGGATGGTAAGCTTCTCAAGTATTCTCGGCTTATTAATTATCCTTCCTTCTAGTCTGGTAACGAATGATTGGGTGTTAACAACGATAGCTGGAATTTTAGCTGTTTTTATTATCTATCGACACAAAGATAACATCAAACGAATTCGACTTGGGACAGAAAGCAAAGTTCCATTTGGATACGGATACAAAAAAACTAAAAAGGATTCGTAGCAACACTAGAAGCAAAGAACAAATTAAAAGTCTGACAGGATAATCTGTCAGACTTTTTTTAGATTAAAAAATAGTAATAGTATACTCGCAGTTAAATTGTTCGCTAGGTTTTAAGAATTGAATTCCTAACTTATCTTCTAAGCGTCCACTAGCATCACTTGTGTCTGCAATGCCATACCAAGGCTCAATACAAACTAAAGGAGCTTTCAGTTTTGCGGGAGACCAAATTCCGACATATGGAAAATCTGTAAAGCTAACAGAAATACCATGTGTTGTTTTATCTGAAAGAATAGAAAAAACATTTTTATTCTTTGTTTCATAGATAAGCGCGTCTTCATCAAAATGGCGCCATCTTAACGCAATATCCGTATTTGTTTGCCCTAAAGTTCGGTTTTCATAATCAATGTAGGCCCCTTTTAACGGGATAAGTGTCCTTGAACGCTTTGGTGAAAAGCTTAAATAATAATCTTCAAAACTTGTCTCATCAGTCAAGGGCATATTAAAACCAGGATGCCCTCCGATAGAGAAGTACATCGGTTCATCGGCATTGATATTTTCAACTTGGTAGCTAACTTTAACAGAAGCTTCCTCTAGTTGGTAAGTAATCTTTAAACAAAAATCAAAGGGATAGATTTCCTTGGATTCTTCGTCGGATAAAAGAGACAACGTTACAGCTGTTTCATTCTGATTGGTTACCTCAAAAATACGATCTCTAGCAAAACCATGTTGATTCATGCTATAAGTTTTATTGTTGTATTGGTATTGATTATCCTTCAGACGTCCAACAAAAGGAAACAAAACAGGAGCCTGTCTATTCCAATAAGCTGAATCTCCTTGCCAAAGATAGTCAATGCCGGTCTGTTTGTTTATTAAACTGGTTTGTTCTGCACCTTTTTCTAAAATCTCAACCGTTATAAACTGGTTTTCTAGTTTAATCAAAGCTCCCAACTCCCTTATCATCTTAAGTGTTTTAATAAAACGTTTCTCTATCTAAAGCACTTTTAAATTTTTTATTGTAAATACGAATGTAAGTCCCTTTCATCCCAAGAGACTTAGTCTCGATAATACCACCTGATTCTAATTTTCTCAATGCATTAACAATAACAGAACGTGTGATACCAATTTTGTCTGCAATGATAGAGGTCGTTAAACGTCCTTCTGTTCCATTAAGCTCTTCAAAAATAGCTTTGACAGCCTTCATTTCACTGTAGGATAATGTTTTGAGAGCGATTTGAACTATCGCACTATTTCTTGTTTCCTCTTCTATTTGAGTAGACTTTTTAAATAAAATTTCGATACCGACTACCGTAGAAGCGTGTTCTCCTAAAATCAAATCATTATCATCAAATTCTGGCGAAAGACGGGCTAGAATTAGCGTTCCTAACCGCTCACCTGCTGCGTAAATAGGAATAATGGTTGTTAAACCGTTGATAAATAAATCTCTTGTTTCAATTGGGAAAATAGTATAATCACTCTCTATACCAATATTTGAACGAGTTTCGCTAATTTCGAGCATGCTCAAGGAATAGTCAAAAGGAAATTTTTCTGCTTTCAACATTTCTTTTACACGCTCGTTATTAATTTCATGCTTTTCATTAAAACCCAATAGATTTCCGGTTTCATCAATTAAATAAGCATTTACGTTTAAAACATCGGCTAAAATACTAGCCATATCATTAAAAGGAAGTTGCCCTTCTATAGCTAGCTGAGTATTTACTACGCCACCTTTTTTTTGGAGCATTTGATTAATCATACGCATCTTTTGAAGCAATCCACTCATGGCTTATTCCTCCACGTAACTAGCGTCATTATAATATATATCTACTTAAATCTTTGTCTTCAACAATGTGCGCAATCTTTTCGTCAACGTAACTTTTTGTAATTGTGATATCACCCATCTGCATATCAGGTGCCTCAAACAACAAATCTTCTAGTAGTTTTTCTAAAATAGTATGCAAGCGTCTAGCACCGATATTATCCGTTTCGTGGTTTACACGATAAGCAATATCAGCTAATCTTTCAATCGCCTCATATGTAAAGGTAACATCAATATTATCTGTCGCAATCATAGCGATGTACTGTTTAACTAAGGCATTATTAGGCTCTGTTAAAATTTTGACAAAATCTTCTTTTGTTAAATCATCTAGTTCGACACGGATTGGGAAACGTCCTTGTAATTCAGGGATTAAGTCGCTTGGTTTAGACATATGAAAGGCACCTGAAGCGATAAACAAGATGTAATCTGTTTGAATGGCACCATATTTAGTGGATACTTGTGAGCCTTCGACGATTGGCAGAATGTCTCTTTGTACACCCTCTCTAGATACCTCACCAGACTGGCTACTTTTAGAGGTAATCTTATCAAACTCATCAATAAAAATAATACCTGAGTTTTGCGCTAAATGAATAGCTTTTGAATAAATATCTTCTTGATTAACTAGTTTTTCTGATTCTTCTTGAATCAAAATATCTAGTGCTTCTTTAACTGTAACGGCTCGTTTAACTTTGTTTTTTGAACGTAACGCACCTAGTGTTTCACTTAAATCAATGCCCATTTGTTCTAAGCCTGCATTCATAGGCGAGTTCATACTTTTTTTATGCTCTTTTATTTCAATAGTTACTTCTCTGTTATCCAATTGACCGTTTCGAATTTGTTGTTTGATTGATTCACGATTAAGCGTAATGGTTTCGTTGACTTCTTCTTCCTCTTCAACAGGTTTTTCTTGATTTAAATTCATCCCTTGAAACATCGATTCAAATGGATTGGATGCGTTTGATTGTTTCTTTTCTTTTTTTATACCAGGCACTAAAATCTTGACTAAACGATTAACCGCATTCTTTTCAGCTTGAAGATAAACCTTAGAATGTTGTTGTTTTTCAACAATGACAATTGCAGCTTCCACTAAGTCACGAACCATTGATTCAACATCCCGTCCAATGTAACCAACTTCTGTAAATTTGGTTGCTTCGACTTTAATGAATGGTGCTTTGACAATCGTAGCTAAGCGTCTAGCAATTTCAGTTTTACCTACTCCGGTCGGCCCAATCATTAATAGATTCTTAGGTGTTATTTCTTTTCGCATTGCTTCGTCTAATTGTAAACGTCGGTACCTGTTGCGTAAAGCTACTGCGACTGATTTTTTAGCTTCTTTTTGACCGATAATGTACTTATCTAATTCACTCACAATTTCTCTAGGTGTCATATTTTCTACTGTGTTCATCCTATCATCACGTCCTTATAATTCTTCCACAATAATATTATGGTTCGTGTAAACACAAATATCAGCCGCTACTGTTAAACTCTCTTTTGCAATTTCTGCAGCGGTGAGATCTTTGCCATATTTTTTTAAGGCTCTTCCTGCGGCTAAAGCAAAATTCCCACCAGAACCAATCGCTAAAATACCATCATCTGGTTGGATAACTTCACCCGAACCAGAGACCATAAGCATCTCGTCTTTATTCATCACAATAAGCAACGCTTCTAATTTTTGAAGTGCCCGATCTGAACGCCATTCTTTAGCTAATTCGACTGCCGCACGGGTTAAATTTCCTTTGTACTCACTCAACTTACCTTCAAACCGTTCTTCTAAAGTAAACGCATCTGCGACACTTCCGGCAAAACCTACGAGTACTTCATCGTGATAGATGCGACGAACTTTACGAGCCGTTCCTTTCATGATGACGCTTTCGCCCATTGTAACTTGCCCGTCTCCAGACATAGCACAAGTTCCATTGTGTTGAATAGCAAATATAGTTGTTGCATGAAATGTTGTCATCTTTTTTCCTCCGTTAACCTACCGCTTATTCTTTTTATCTTAAGCTCTTGGATGAAACTTACGGTAGTTTTTTTGTAAGTGTTCTTTCGTAACATGGGCATAAATTTGTGTTGAAGATAAACTAGCGTGTCCTAATAATTCTTGAACCGTTCTCATATCCGCTCCATTATTTAATAAATGGGTTGCAAAGGTATGGCGCAACATATGGGGATGGATTTTAGAGGTTAGACTGCTTTTTTTGATGATTTGATTTAAGACGTATTCAATACCCGATGAAGATATAGGTGTCCCATATTGATTAACAAATAAGTAATTGTGCTGTTTTTCATATTTTACCATTAGGATATCTCGCCCTTTTTCAAGATATTCTTGTATCGCTGCTGCGGCATAATGGCCAAATGGAACGTAGCGCTCTTTGTTTCCTTTGCCGCGAATGAGTAGAATTCCCAAATCAAAATCAATATCATTCATAACGATATTCTTGCATTCGCTAAGTCTGATTCCAGTTCCATACAATACTTCTAAAAGAGCTTCGTTTCTAAAATCAAGTGGTTCTTTGCCCTTAACTGCTTCAAATAGCACCGCTATTTCTTTTTCGTAGAAAAAACGAGGCAAACGAAGATTTTTCTTTTTTAGATGAATATAAGAAAAGGGATTCTCTGATATCAGCTGATTTTTTAAAAGAAATTGATAAAAAGCTCTAAGGCTCGATATTTTTCTAGAAATCGTATTTCGACTCAATTGACGCTCGCTTAGTTCACCTAAAAAAATACGAACATCTTGTAAGCCAACGGATTCATAATCTGCTTTACCAGTGGCCTCTAAGAAATCTGTAAATTCATTGATGTCTTCCTCGTAAGCTTTTTTAGTAAGTTCAGAATAATGTCGTTCAGTAATTAAGTACAGCAGAAATATTTTTTTTAATTCAAGGTTTGTCAAAAAAACCCCTCCACTCCTATGACAAAATCACCTTATCATAGAAGTAAAAGGATTACAATTGATTAACTTCATTGTATTTTGTATTTTATTAGTTTTTTAACCGACAAATAATTTTTATCTTATACCTTGTTTACAGAAACCTTATTGTTGTGTTTCTTCTTTATAGTCACAGTGACTACAAATGACTTGTGTTTTACCTTTTGTTTTCTTTTCCGTTAGATAATGTTCACACTTAGGGCAATTTCTGCCAATGGGTTTATCCCATGAAACGAACTCACAAGTTGGGTAACGATCGCATCCATAAAATAAGCGGTTTTTCTTAGATTTCCGCTCAATAACTTGTCCTTCTTGACACAATGGACAAAGAACGCCAATCTCTTTGACAATCGCTTTTGTATTTCGGCATTCTGGAAAATTACTACAGGCATAAAATTTTCCGTATCGTCCTAATTTAATCACCATTGGATGACCGCATAACTCGCAGTCAAAGCCGGCAGGCTCATCTTTTATTTGAATTTTCTCTATATTTTCTTCAGCATTTTCTACTTCTTTAATAAAGGGTTTATAAAAACGGTCAATAACGTTAGTCCATTCTTCTTTTCCGTCTTCAACGGCATCTAGATCTTCTTCCATTTCGGCTGTAAAGTGAATATCAACAATTTGCGGGAAGTTTTCTACTACTAAGTTATTCACAATTAAGCCCAATTCGGTTGGCTCAAAGCGTTTGCTTTGAATCTTAACATAATACCTCTTAAGAATCGTATTAAGTGTAGGAGCATACGTTGAAGGACGCCCAACGCCGTTTTCTTCTAGTGTCTTAATGAGCGTTGCCTCAGAATAGCGAGCAGGAGGCTGAGTGAAGTGTTGATTTGGTTCAACATCAACAGCTATCACTGTATCGCCTTTTTCAAGTTCAGGTAAACTATTCACTTTTTCTTCTTTGCCATCATCTGTTCCTTCAACATATACTTTTTGGTATCCAGGGAATTTTAAGGTTGAACCGTTCGCTCTAAACAAAACAGTATCTTGAGTAATATCAACTTTTACCGTATCAAAAATTGCTGGCGTCATCTGACTCGCAACTAATCTTGACCAGATAAGATTGTATAACTTATATTGGTCTTTTGTTAGGTATTTTTCAATATCTTTTGGTGTTCGCATTGTACTTGATGGTCGAATTGCTTCATGAGCATCTTGGGAACTAGCTACTTTCTTTTCTAGACGTGGTTTTGAAGCAGAGAATTCTGAGCCAAATTCTTTTGTAATATATTCTACAACTTCATTTTTAGCAGAATCGGCTATCCGCGTAGAGTCAGTTCTCATGTAAGTAATTAAACCAACAGCTCCACCACGGCCTAAAGAAATGCCTTCATAGAGTTGTTGAGCAATCATCATCGTTTTTTGTGTTCTAAAATTTAATTTTCTAGCTGCTTCTTGTTGCATACTACTTGTTTTGAATGGCAAAGCTGGATTACGTTTACGTTCTTTTTTCGTCACTTTTGTTACGTCATATTCTTCACTTTTAATGGCTTGGATAACTTTTTTTACGTCTGCAGCATCCTTAAGATCCATTTTCTTACCATTTAGACCATAGAAATGAGCTTTGAACTTTTTAGCCCCTTTTTTAAAGTTTGCTTCGATGCTCCAATACTCTTCAGGCTCAAATTCAGTTATTTGCTGTTCTCTTTCGCAGATTAATTTAAGTGTAATAGATTGTACACGTCCAGCACTCAAGCCTTTTTTAACTTTTTTCCAAAGAATAGGGCTGATTGTGTAACCTACAAGACGGTCAAGTATTCGACGGGCTTGTTGGGAATCCACTAGTTGCATATCGATTGAACGAGGTTCTTTAAACGCTCCTTTAACCGCTTCTTTAGTAATCTCATTAAACGCAACTCTATTTTTATCGTTGATATCTAGTCCTAATAAATGGCTAAGGTGCCACGCTATTGCTTCCCCTTCTCTATCCGGGTCAGCCGCGAGGTAAACTTTTTCAGCTTTTTTTGCGAATTTTTTTAACTCTTTAATCAGTGGACCTTTCCCTCGAATTGAAATGTATTCGGGTTGATAATTATTTTCTACATCTATAGCCATACGACTTTTTGGTAAATCACGTATATGACCTAAACTAGCAACGACTTTATAATTCTTACCTAAATATTTTTCAATTGTTTTTGCTTTAGCTGGTGATTCAACAATTACCAGGTATTTATAGGCCAATGAAATGCTCCTTTCAAGTGAGCTCATATTTTCTGTCTTCGGCTAGTTTTAACCGAAACATAAATCGTTAATCATCTTATGCCATCTTATACCCATTTGTCAACTATAGAAAGTTATAAATAAAAAACTCTTACTTTTTATTGTGTATTTACTGACTGTAATATAGAAGAAAAAATGCTTACTTCCGATAAATAAACAATGTCATTTTATTCTTATTCTGTATCAAAAATAAATTCTTCTAAAATGTGGGAAGCCGCTAAAACACATTTTGCTCCTTGCGTAATTAATTGGTTGGTTCCTTCTGAATAAAGGCTTGTAATGGGTCCCGGAACGGCAAAGACTTCTCGTCCTTCTTGCAAAGCAAAATTAGCTGTAATTAAACTACCACTCTGGCTTTGTGCTTCTACAACCAAGGTGCCTAAAGACACTCCAGCAATAATCCTATTTCGCATTGGAAAATGATAAGGCAATGGTTTTATACCTATTGGGTATTCCGAGATAACAAGATGATGATCACCAATTTCTTTTTGCAATTTCTTATGTTCATAAGGATAAGAATAGTCTAATCCTGTTCCAATTACCGCAATTGTTTTCCCACCCAATAAGATAGTCTTTTCATGAACTGCACAGTCAATTCCTTTTGCTAAACCACTCACAGTTACAAGCTCTTTTTTAATTAACTCAGGCAATAAACGGTCTAAAACCATAGAACCATAGGGGGTATTTTTCCTTGAGCCTACGATAGCTAATGAATTATCTCTTAATAAACGTACATTCCCTCGATAAAATAAAAGTGCTGGTGGGTTATAAATTTGTTTTAAATACTCTGGATAATAATTATCTAAAATAGTGATCCATTGAATATCTTGGCTAGCGTATTTTTTCTTTAAACTTTCTAGTTCTATAAGAGCATAACTTTTTAAAAATGCCTCTTTATTTTTACTCGGTAGATTAGCTAATTGAGCTAGTTGGTAGACTGTTAATTTGTAGTTATCTACTAGTGCTGCAACCATTCTAACCTGACTAATAGGGCCTATTCCTCGACAGTGTGCTAAATGAAATATACGCTGTTCTATAAGTTGTTTTTCCATTTTTTCTCCTTTAACCTACTCTATTTATAATTTGACTCATTAATAGAGTATCCGCCCTGTAGGACCTCATTCATTTTTTCTCTTACAAAAAAAACACTATCTCTTATTTTGAAGGATAGTGTTTTTGCTTATTTAAAATGAGTTGTTTAATGTTTGTCTAACAGGTGCAAAAGAATGACGGTGTATTGGACAAACGCCTATTTTTTCTAAACCGGCTAAATGAAGCTTAGTCCCATAGCCAGAATTTTGAGCAAACCCGTAGCCTGGGTATAAACGGTCATATTCAACCATCATGCGATCACGAGTTACTTTTGCAACAATACTAGCTGCAGCAATGGATAAGCTTTTACTATCGCCTTTGATTAAACTTTCTTGCGGAATAGGTGTTGGAAGTCTCATTGCATCAATTAATAAATACTCAGGTACCTGTGGCAGATGTTGAATAGCCTCCAACATTGCTAACTTAGTTGCTTGATAAATATTCACATCATCAATGATGTCTTGATCTTTTACTCCTATCCCTATCCCTAAAGCGTGTTTTTGTATCTCAATGAAAAGCTGTTCTCTTTTTTCACTAGATAATTGTTTTGAATCATTGATTCCTAAAATTTGAAAATCTTTTGGTAAAATAACAGCAGCTGCTACTACAGGACCAGCTAGTGGTCCACGACCAACTTCATCGATTCCAGCAATCCAGGATAATCCGTTCGCCCAAATAAGTTCTTCGTTTTCTAGCATAACTTTTAGTTTTCTTTCTTTTTCGCGCTGCTTTTCTAATCGCTTTCCCCATGATTTTAAAGCTACGCTAACACCTTTTCGTTGATCTAATCGAAAAATGGAGATGCGCTCATCTAGTGGTTGATTAATTTCGTTAAGTATCGCTTTAATTGCAGCAATGGACAAGGGTTTCTCCATTTATTTTTTACTCGTTTCATTAGCTAAATTTTTAGGGACCTCATCTAGTGTGTAACGACCAACTTTACCACTGCGTATTTCATAAATAATCATTTCAGCTGCTCGGCTATAGTCATCGATAAACCCTCTTCTTTCTGTGATGAGCATTAATAAATCGGCAGGTGCTAGAGTCATTTCTGTCTCAGTTAAGCGATAACGGGCAGCAAGATTTGTTGGATATTTTTCTTTCATAATCTCTAAACCATATAGTGCAATATCATCTAATTGTAAAATAGTATCTTTGATTGCACCCGTTAAAGCTAGTTTCTTGCCTACTTCTGGATCTTCAAATTTTGGCCATAGAATTCCTGGTGTATCTAATAAATCGAGTTCTTTATTTAATTTAAGCCATTGTTGGGCTTTCGTTACGCCAGGCCGATTGCCCGTTTGAGCAACATTTTTTTTGATAAATCGATTGATAAGAGTTGATTTACCTACGTTAGGAATACCAATACTCATCGCTCTTATTGGACGAGGTTTGCGTCCTTGAGCTGCCATTCGATCAAATTTAGGTTTCAATAACCTCTTTGCTTCACTCATAACTTTTTTCATCCCGATACCCTCTTGCGCCACAATAGGAACGGCTGAAATACCTTGATCATTAAAATAAGCAACCCATTTTTGAACCAAAACAGCATCGGCTAAATCACTTTTGTTTAAAATAACAATTCGCGGTTTCTCTCCAATTAACTCATCCAAGATTGGATTGCGACTGGATAATGGAATTCTTGCATCCACTAGTTCAAATACAACATCTACTAGTGTAAGTTTCTCTGTAACTTGTCTTCTGGCCTTAGCCATATGTCCTGGAAACCATTGAATTGTTGGCATATTTTTTCTCCTTTGACCATCCAAAAAAAGGAAGGGGCGAAAAGGCCTCTTCCTTTTTTTGGGGTATCTTTTTTTATTTTATTCGTTTAGTTTACCAAAATGTTTTAAAGGCCAAATACGGATATCTGTTGTCCCTGAAACAGTCGTTTCATCAATAAACCCGAATACGCGACTATCTAAAGAATTTGTTCGATTGTCACCCATTACAAAATAACTATCCTCTGGGACTTCTTCAACACCAGCTACAGATGCTAGAGTAAAGTCATCGGTTAATATTTCGCCAGGAACTAAATTTTCTTTAACAGACTCTAAGTAAGTTTCTTTAACTTCTTCTCCATTCACATATAAGGTTTCATCAACCACCATTAGCTCGTCTCCGGGTAATCCAATGACTCTCTTAATGTATTGTTTACCTGATAATATAGGCTCCTCTGGATTACTCGGGGCTGGAAAAACAATGATATCAAATCGATTTGGTTTCTCAATTTTATTTAAAATTAAACGATCTTTATCATGGAGGGTTGGATACATCGAATCTCCATCAACACTAACCGGCACAAATAAAAAATGACGAATAAGTAAAAAAATAGCTAAAGCAATTGCGATATATATCAAGGTATTTCCTACTTCAGAAATAAAACTCTTTTTTTCATTCTGCTTTTTTAATTCTCTGTCTTTTGTACAGCGAGCTTTTCTAGGTTCAAAATTTTCTGTTTGTGTATCTCTTCCATCTGAATAAGTTGTTTTTCTCACTTATTACCACTACCTTCTATTAAATTATTGAACAATGGACAAACGTTTAAACGGATAATAAATCATCCTTGTTTCACCAATAATATCCGTTGCAGAAATAGAACCAAAATAACGGCTATCATTACTAGATCTACGATTATCTCCAAGAACAAAATACTCATCTTCAGGAATGGTTATCTGGCCTGTTATTTCTTCTAATGTGAAATCAGATGTCCATGTTCCACTAGCTTTATCAACAAATGAATTCGCTAAGAATGGCTCTTTTGTTAGTACGTCGTTTACATACAATTGATCATTTTTGTAAGATAATGTCTCGTTAGGTAAACCAATAATTCTCTTAACAAATATTCGGTCAGAGTCATCTTTAAAAACGATTAAATCAAACCGATTGATATGGTACACTGTTCTTACGATGATTTCATCATTTTGTTGAAATGTTGGTATCATTGACGAACCTTCAATAGTCATTGGCAAAAAAATGAGATCCCGAAAGAAAATTGTTAGTACCACTGCAAATAAAAAGGGCTTAAACCAATCCCACAAATGGCTCTTCCAAGTTTTTTTCTCCATAAGTTTCGCTCCAAACTAATCTAATTGTTTCTATCATACAAGAAAAGGACTAAAATAACTATTTATTTCCAATAAAAGCAAGATTAAAAAAGGGAAATAAGTCTCACATTCCCTTTTTTAATCTTATCTAATCGACTATTTATTTTTCAAATAGTCGATTCCTTTTTCATATTGTGTATCATTGTCCTTTATTAATTGGCGTAAATCTTCAATCACTGCTGTTGCTGTGTCGCCAGAGACTACACCGTTTGCCGCTAGCTTCTGTTCTGTTTGGAATTTTTTGATAGTTGAAACAGTCGTTTCGTCAAGATATCCATCGATTGGACCTGTTTTGTAATTTAACGCATCAAATATTTTTTCGAGGTTTTCAACTTCAGCTGAAACATCTCCTAATTGATATTCTTTTGTGCTATCAATAAGCAATAGTTTGGTGTAATCTGGTAATTCAACTGAAATAGTTGGTTCTACGCCTTTTTCATGAATCCATTTACCAGATGGTGTTAACCATTTGGCAATCGTTAATTTTAACTCACTATTATCTGAGAAACTAGCAACCGTTTGAACCGTTCCTTTACCAAATGTTTTCGTTCCAATAATAGGAATATCAGCAGATTCTTTTAGTGCTCCTGCAAGGATTTCAGATGCACTTGCGCTACCTTCATCAACTAAGAGAACAACTGGCTCTGTGACCTTAAATTCACCCATTGTTTCTTTATCGGCTAGTAATTTAACGGGTTCTTGATCTTTTTCTTGTGTTTGCATGATAACAGAACCATCTTTAACAAATAGATTAGAAATATTCAAAGCACCCTCTAATAATCCACCAGGATTTTGTCTAACATCAAAAACAAAGGATTTCGCTCCCTGTGCACGCAATTCTTTTATTGCTGTAACTATTTCATCATAAGTTGGATTTGAGAAACTATTGATTGAAATATAGCCAATTGTTTTATTTTCTTTATCTAAATTATAAACAACCGTTTCTACAGGAATCGTATCTCGAGTAACAGAAATTTCAAATTGAATTTCGCCACGTCGAATGGTTAATAAGACCTTAGAGCCTTTTTCACCACGAATAAATGAAACAGCTTCATTTAAAGATAAACCCGTTAACTCTTTGTCATCGGCTTTCAATAAGACATCATTAGGCTTTAATCCAGCTTTTTCTGCTGGAGATCCAGCTATAGGAGAAACAATCATAATGGCATCGCCTTGTTTCATCACTTCAGCACCAATGCCTTCAAACGACGCTGAAATTGTATCATTTAAAGAAGTAGCTT
The DNA here is from genome assembly GCF_900177385.1 of Carnobacterium iners. NCBI lineage: Bacteria > Bacillati > Bacillota > Bacilli > Lactobacillales > Carnobacteriaceae > Carnobacterium > Carnobacterium iners. The sequence goes on along the minus strand of NZ_FXBJ01000002.1, from coordinate 1,862,474 downwards.
CTGTCACATCTAGATATTGAGTGTAAGGATCGCCAACAGCATCAACCATTCCAGCTAATGCACCTTCAACAAGTTTACTTTCGTCTATATCTTCAAAATATTGACTAAGAAGTTGGTCATATACGGCTTCTATTTTAGAAAGTTCACCTGATTTGATACTCAGTTGTTCTTTATCTGGAACAGTTTGATTTGCTTGTGTTGTAAATAAATACGTTCCACTAATTGAAATAGCGGCAACAACAAACAAAGAAATTAGAAAAGTTTTCACCTTGACATGACTTTGTTTTTTCTTTTCTGGTTCTTCATGCATAGGGTTAACTCCTTTCGAGTTCGTAATAACTATCTTCTCATTTTATTATAAAGCTTTAGCTAGTTTAACTGCTGTTTCTAAAGCTAAAATCATCATATCATTAAACGTTGTTTCGCGCTCTTTTGAAGTGGTTTCTTCTCCCGTTATCAAATGATCGCTGATTGTCAGGATGGTTAAAGCTTTACGGTCGTATTTAGCTGCTAAAGTGTATAAACCTGCAGCTTCCATTTCAACAGCGAGCACACCATAATCAGCTAGTTTCTTTTTATCTAATTCTTCATTGTAAAAACGATCAGCCGATAAAACATTTCCAACTTTCATGCTCATCCCTTTTTCCATTCCAATATCATAAGCGGTTTTTAATAATTCAAAGTCTGCAAGCGGTGCAAAATCAACTTGATTGTGGAACGTTTGACGGTTAATACTAGAATCGGTTGTCGCTCCTTGTGCTAAAACTACGTCTCTTACTTTTATAGAATTTTTCATTCCACCAGCAGTACCAACGCGCATTAAGTTTTGAACATTGTACTTTGTAATCAATTCTTCTGCATAAATCATCATTGAAGGCAGTCCCATCCCAGTCCCTTGCACAGAGATTCTTACGCCTTTATACGTTCCTGTATACCCAAACATATTACGAACGCTGTTGTATTGTTCAACATCTGTCAAAAATGTTTCAGCAATGTATTTTGCCCGTAAGGGATCCCCTGGCAATAAAATTGTTTCAGCTATTTGACCTTCTGTTGCATTAATATGTGTACTCATTATTTATTCCTCCAATTTGTTTTTTTTAGTTTTCTTTTTCTAAATACCGTTCCCATGCTTCATCAAAAATAGCCATTTCTGATATATATTCCCCATTTAATTCTAGGTAGTGACTGATTTCTTGGTAATCTTCTGACTGTTTCGGAAAGCCAACGTCAAGATAGGCGTCATTAGCAAAAAAGGTAATCACATCTTTTTTGTGCGGGTCTCTTTCTGTCATTAAGTAGTGATAAAATGAACTTCGCATAAATCTGTTGCGCTCCTTCTTTTTTGTATTTTAAAGTGAATCCAAAAATGCCTGTAGCTTTTTTTAATTATTTGGTAAAAAAACATTTAAGCGAATATCATCATTTTCTAAATCAATCTTATCTGCAGTAAAATGCATACCATTTTTTAAATAAAATTCATTTAAATTAAAAACAATTATTTCTTTTTCTGTGTCAATAGCAACCCAATTTGGAACTTTCAATTGGGACTTAATCAAATTCATTGCAAAAGAAATGGGTAAATCTAACGCACCCACTGAAATTTTAGTCGCCTTAAACTGCAAGTTGCCATTTTCCATCACAAAAGGGTCTAGAAATAATGAAAAGCCTACATCACGATTAAATAATTGAAAGGTTCCGGATAATTGAGCCTCTTGGTCTAAGATAAAATTAAAAGCTACTTGATTATTTGATAGTTCTTCATCAATATAATTTGTAACCAATTGATTTAAATCTTCTTTACGTGCTTGAATTTGGAAAGTGATTTCTTTTTTTTCAGATTCGTCTATAGTTAAACTGGGCTCACCTTGAATAAAAGGCGTTAACTGAGTTGTTAACCATATAATAATTCCTAATACAATGGATAGCAGCATTAAAAACGCCCATTTCCAATAATTAAGTCTACTTTTTCCATTCTTTTCTTTCATATTAAAATCCTCTCCAGTAATCTTTCATCGTTAATTAACTCACTCTTTATTGTCCATGATAATACGGTATAATTTATCAGCAATCATTTGGTAGCCCTTATCGTTTGGATGAAATAAATCTTCCTCATATAATAAAGCACTTTTATCAGTTTTATCAGACGGATTAGTTAGATTAGAGATACTTGATTGCTCACTGTTATTAAAAATCTTACTTAATGAAAGATAGGTTGCATTATTTTCTTCTGCTACTTTTTTTGTATCGTCATTCCAGGTACGTAGTATGGTCTTCATTTCAGTTATTTCTGGAAACATAGCTTCGAAAGGGTTATACAAACCGAAAACATAAATTTGTGCTTTTGAATTTTGTTTCATTATTTTTTTTAAAATAGTCGATAGATTTTTTTTATATTCTTTTTCTGGTTGAACGAAACTTTTTTGATTGATTTTAAGTTTTTCTTTTTTAAAGGTTTCAATGAGATCATTTCCACCTGCAGTTAAAATAATAATATCAGCTTTTTTTATCTCTTTTTGGATTTCCTTTTCTTGTTCTATTCTTTCTAAAATTTCATCGCTTCGCTCACCAGTAACACCGTAATTTTTTGTTATCACGCTGGCTATTCCCATAGTTTCTTCTAACTGAGTAGCAACTAAGGGAACATATCCGCCATTCTTTGTGCTGTCTCCTACACCTTTTGTCAATGAATCACCAATGGCTAAAAGATGGATTGTTTCTAGTGTAGCAGGACTTTGTTTTGTTGTTACTGTTTCTTTCTTGTCGGTCATTACATTTAAACCTTGAAATACGATAAATGTAACTAAAGTGACGATTAAACACGTGAGCAAAAACGAACGAACGAATTTCATTGGATGATTCACCTCCACTAATTAACAGAATAGTTTTTTCTATTTTACATAATAAATGATAGAAAATGCGCCTGTTCCTGTATGAGTTGCCACACCTGGACTGGTGTGGCTAATGGTCATTGGAACGTCTGGCATAGCAAGCTGGAAGCTTTCTTTCAATTCATTGGCATAATCAAAATCACCAGCATATGAAAATGAAATTTCTGCTAAATTTTTTGTTTTCATAACCGTTTCTTTAACCGTTTGATTGAATTTATTTATAGACTTCATTCCGCGACACTTAACACGAGTCTGTAAGTTGCCATCTACCATTTCTAACATTAATTTTACATCTATTAAATGAGAAACGACCCCCATTACGCGGCTAACTCTTCCACCCTTAATTAAGTTATCTAAGGTTCGGATACAGATAAATAAACGCGTATATTGTTTTACTCTTTCGATTTCAGCTAAAATAGCGATTTCATCAGCGCCGCTTTTTGCTAATCGTGCCGCTTCAATAACCTGAAAGGAAAGTCCACGATCAGTAAATGTACTATCCACAACAGTAACTTTTGTATTAGTCATTTCAGCCGCTTGTCTAGCTGCATTGACTGTTCCACTAAAAGCTTCCGTCATATGGATAGAAATAACTTCCCCGCCATTTTCTCCAAGCTTATCGTATAGTTCAATGAATTTACCAAGTGGTGGTTGACTTGTTTTTGGTAGATGAGCAGATTTCTCCATTAATTCCATAAACTCAACTTTTCCAATATCTACTCCGTCAATATAAGTTATGCCGTCAATTAAAATATTTACTGGTAAAATGTGTATATCTAATGCTTTAATTTCATCTGAACTTAACTGAGCAGACGAATCAGTTACTATCGTTATTTTTCTCATCTTATTTTTCCCATCTTTCTACATGCAATTTCTTTTGCAACCGTGATATAATCAAACCATCTTTTTTCTTTTTGTTCAGATTGTGTTTCTAATAACTAATAGGTAGTACACATAAAATAGTATAACAGATTCTCGATTCTTCGTATACTTATCTGCGAAGGTTTTATTAGAGAATAACGTAAAATAGGAGGCTAACTTAATGAATGAAAAAAGCATACCAAATCAGACTCATTTTTCAAAAAGGTATTTAATTATCAATGAAGTTTTCAACGCGATTACGCACGGAATTGGCCTTGGTCTAAGTATTGCAGGTTTAGTGATTCTTTTGTATAAGGTTGCTAATAATGGGACCGCAATTGAAATGTTTTCTTATGCTGTTTATGGTTCGACGTTAATTCTGCTCTACCTTTGTTCAACTCTTTATCATAGTTTAGCGTTTACACGCGCTCGAAAGCTTTTTAAGGTATTTGACCATATGAGTATTTTTCTTTTAATCGCAGGAACCTATACCCCTTACATCCTTATAGCTATTGGCGGATCTTTAGGATGGACTTTGTTTGGTATTGTTTGGAGTATTGCCTTTATTGGAATCCTTTATAAGGCCTTCTGGATCAATCACCTTCAAAAATATTCAACGTGGTTGTATATTATAATGGGATGGATTTGTGTTTTTGCTTTAAAACCTATTTATATAGGTTTAGGATTCAATGGGTTTTTATTGTTGCTCTTAGGTGGGCTTTCTTTTACGATTGGCGCTATTTTTTACAGCTTAAAAAATGTACGATTCATGCATATTGTCTGGCATTTATTCGTATTAGCAGGAACAATTTTCATGTATTTTTCGATACTCTTTTATGTTTAATCTTTTTCGTAACAGTTATAAATAAAAACAGGCTACTCAAAAATGAGCAGTCTGCTTTTGTTATTTTTTATTAAAGGTTTCAAAGTCATGTGGGTATTTATTGCGGTCATCCATCAGGCCAACTTGAGAATCAGTTAGTTTCCATTTATCCCAATCAATCACTGGAATAGTCGTATCGCCTTCAAATTCAGCATGAATAACAGTCCGATATAAACTATCTGCGAAAGGTAGAAAAGCTTCAAAAACAGCTGTTCCACCAGTAATAAAGGTATCATTCTCGTATTGTTTAGCGAAAGTCATTACTTCATTAACACTATGCATGACCATGACACCATCTGCTTGATAATTTTCGTCAGTGGTTAAAATAATGTTTACTCTATTCGGTAAAGGACGTTTATTCATTCCTTCAAACGTCTTTCTTCCCATCACGACAGCTTTTTCTTGCGTCATTTTTTTAAAATATTTTAAATCATTTGGTAAGCTCCAAGGAAGGGTTCCTTGGTTTCCAATTAGTCCATTTTCGTCTTGCGCCCATAAAAATGCAATCATTTATATCCCTCATTTTTCTACTAGTTTTAAACAGCGATTGGAGCTTTGATACTTGGATGTGGCTGGTAATCTGTTATTTGGATATCTTCCATTTCAAAATCAAAGATACTTGTTTTCTCAGTGTTTAATTTCAACTTAGGAAAGGCTTTAGGTTCTCTTGCTAATTGTTTCGTCATTTGCTCCAGATGGTTTGAATACAAATGTGCATCCCCTAGCGTATGGACAAACTCACCTACTTCTAATCCTGTTTCATGCGCAATTAGGTGAGTTAATAAAGCATAGCTTGCAATGTTAAATGGCACACCTAAAAAGATATCCGCGCTTCTTTGGTACAACTGACAGCTTAATTTTCCATTTGCAACGTAAAATTGAAATAGTGTATGGCAAGGAGGAAGCGCCACTGTTGGTACGTCTTCCGGGTTCCACGCCGTTACAATTAATCTTCTAGAATCAGGATTCTTTTTAATCATCTCGATAACATCTTTTAATTGATCAATCGTTTCTCCTTGTGACGTTTTCCAATTGCGCCATTGAGAGCCATAGACATTGCCTAACTCCCCATATTGTTTGGCAAAGGATTCATCTTCTAATACTCGCTGACAAAACAAATCCTTTTCAGATTTGTATACACGGTTAAATTCAGCATCCTGTGTCGCTCTTTGTCCAAAGTTAGTCATATCTGGACCTGAATAATCTTCGCTCTGTACAAAGCGCTCAAAAGCCCATTCATCCCAAATATGATTATTGTGTTGCAAAAGATAGTTAATGTTGGTATTGCCTTTTATAAACCATAATAACTCACTTTTGATTAAACCAAAAGGTAGACGCTTTGTTGTCAATAAAGGAAAACCTTTTTGAAGATCGAAACGCATTTGATAGCCGAACAAGCTTTTAGTTCCTGTTCCCGTTCTATCTTGCTTTAATACGCCTTCTAAAAGAACTCTTTCTCCTAAATTTAGATACTCCGTTTCCAAAATAATTCCTCCTGGCTGTTTTAATTGTTTTCAAATTGACTGAGATATTCCCATCTTGTCATTTTTTCTCCAAGTGTCTTCTCAAGAGAAGAAAGCTTTTCTTGTAGTTCTTGTAAATAAGCCGAGTTACTTCCGTTCTCACTCATTTCTTTTTGAACAGCAACAATCTCCGTATCCAAATCAAGTAATTCTTGCTCGATACTATCCCATTCTTTGCGTTCTAGGTAAGTAAACTTTTCTTTGGATTCTTCTTTTTCAACGGCTTTATTAGAGCCGGTTGTCTCTTTATTCGAACCTTTATCAGAAGATCTCTTTTCTTGGTATTCCATTTTTTCTTCCTCTTCTTCAGCGATATAATCTGTAATAGTTCCAAAATAAGGGATAATTTTTCCTTCCCCTTCAAAAATCAATAACTTTTCTGCTGTTTTATCTAAGAAATAACGGTCATGTGAGACAGAAATAACCGCACCTGGGAACGTTTCAATGTAATCTTCTAAAACAGTCAATGTCGCAATATCTAAGTCATTTGTTGGCTCATCTAATAACAGAACATTTGGTTTTTGCATCAATAATTTTAATAAATACAATCGTCTTTTTTCTCCACCAGATAATTTGCCAATCAATGTACCATGACTTGATTTTTCGAATAAGAACTGTTCTAACAAATTGGTTACACTAATGCGTTCACCATTTGACGTCTCTACTTCTTCACCGATTTCTTGTAAAAATGAAATGACTCGTTTTTTAGGGTCCATTTCTTCAGTCATCTGTGTATAGTAAGCAACTTTTACGGTCTCTCCAACGACAAGTTCACCTGAATCTAATGAGATACGTCCAGCAAGAACATTTAATAGCGTTGACTTTCCTGCACCATTTTTCCCACTAATACCAATTCGATCTTTTGCTTGAATCAATAAATTAAACTTCTCGATAATAGGATGTCCAACAAAAGTTAATGAAGCGTCTCTTAAATCGAAGACTCGTTTACCAATCCGCGAGCCTTCTAAATTCATTTCAACTGAATCGTCTACGTTTGATTGTTGTAAGTTTTCTTCTAAATCAGAAAAACGATTGATTCTAGCTTGTTGTTTAGTTGAACGAGCTTTAGCTCCCGTTCGCATCCAGGCTAACTCTTTTGTGTATAGTTGTTTTCTTTTATGATCTGCACGAATAGAAGCTTCTTGACGTTCTGCTCTAGCTATAATGTAGCTTTCATAATTACCAGAATACATGATGGCTTTGCCATGAGACAATTCAATCATACGGTTTGCAATGCGATCTAAGAAATAGCGATCATGGGTTACTAAGAGCAACGCACCGCGATATGAACTTAAATAATTTTCTAGCCACGTGATGGTTTTGAAATCTAGGTGGTTTGTTGGCTCGTCTAAAACTAACAAATCAGGCTCTTGTATCAATACTTGAGCTAAACCAACTCGTTTTCTTTGTCCACCAGATAATGTTGCAATCGGTTGTTCTAAATCAATAACCCCTAATTTACTTAAAATCGTTTTAGCATTTGTTTCAGCTAACCATGCATCGTGATCATTCATGGCTTGTTCTGCTTTAGTATAGGCCTTTTGGTGTTTTTCATTCATTGCATCTAAGATCAAGTTTTCTAAGGCTTTTTCATAATTTCTCAACGCTACTAAGACAGGAGTATCTCCTTCAAAGATGGTATCAAAAACCGTTAGTTCTTCGTTGAATTCTTGTTCTTGCAACAAATAGCCCATTGTGTATCCTTTTGGTGTTTGAATCTCACCTTTTTCACCACTATCTTTCCCTGTGATGACGTTTAATAAATTACTCTTACCAGTCCCATTTACTCCGATTAACCCGACTCGTTCTCCAGTTTGAATTGAAAAATTAATGTCATCAAATAAAACCTTTTCTCCATATGTTTTTGTTAAATTAACGACTTTCATTTCTTTCATATTTAATCTCCACTTTCCCATAGTAAGCACGCATTTTTTTAAATCTGTTTCATTCTAACACAAAAGCCACTTAGAGACTTCCTATTATTTCAAATGTATTCCTTAAATAGGGATAAATCCTCGTAAATCAAATCCAATAGTTTACGATTATAAAAAATCGCAGCAGGATGAAAGGTTGGAAAGATGCGATATTTTTTTTCAGTAAAAGAAAAAGTAGTTGCATCGATTGAGTCCAATGCTAGTATGGGACCTTCGTATAATTGGCCATGAACCTGCATGATTTTTGCTTGTTTGCCGATTAATCGTTACAAACCAATATTGCCCATCGTTAAAATAATAGGCGGATCGGTTGTTTTAATTTCACTATCTAGTAATGGAGCGTGAGCTATAATTTCTTTTTTAGTTGGTGGTCGATTGTATTTTCGGATAATTTTTTCGTCAGTTTTTTTATCTGTTTTTTCCTTTTCCATAAAAGGACGACTTCTAAAGGTGCTCGTTATAAATACGTCTTCTCGAGTAACGTTTAAAAAATCAAAAAATGTCATTAATTCCTTTCCAGCTCGGCCAGTGAATGGGATACCATTAAGTGATTCTACTTCCCCAGGTGCTTCACCTAGCAATAAAAAACATGGCTTCACTGGGCCAACTCCCAAGACAAAGCCTTCGACTGGAAAATCTTTACTTCTTTTTTTCACTAGTTCTATTAAGGACTTTGATAAAATAGTTTCCATACTTATCCCTCCTTTATTTATAGATTTTTTCATTCATTTGTAAAAACATTAAAAAATAACATAAAGAGATGAGCTAGTAGATTTCTTATTTTTCATTTTAATGACTTATTTTAATAGATAATCTTATCGTTAAGTCTAAAATAAGTGTTTTTTATACACAAGCTTCAAAGCCATTTTTTTCATTTTTAATTATATAATGGATAGCTAAAAAAATTAATGCGCTTCGTTACTAGTAAAACTTTACTGGATAAGAAATCTAGCGTTAACAATTGTTGACGAAAGCAGTTAACATTCCTATAATGGTATTAAGCCACTACTTTTTGTTTCCTCTTTATTATTACGCATAAGTTGGCTAAATATTGTCGAAAAAATAATTAAGGAGGACTGACAAATGGAAAAAGGAATTGTGAAATGGTTTAGTAACGAAAAAGGCTACGGTTTTATTGAATACAATGATCAAGATGATGTTTTTATCCATTTTACAGGAATCGAAGGAGACGATGTTAAAACATTGTCTGAAGGTCAATCCGTTTCGTTTAGAATCGTTGAAGGAACAAGAGGTCCACAGGCTACCGGTGTTGTTGTTATTGAATCTCTTTAAATTTTTAAACAAACTTTCCATTTCAAAAAAAACGATACCCTCTTTTAAGGTATCGTTTTTTTACTCTTTAGGCTGTCGTTCATTTTTATTGAGAAAAAGTGTTTTTCCCACTTCGAATGTTGGCACATGTTCTTGAAGCAGTGATACGAACTTCTTCTTATTTTTTTTATTCATATAAAAAATTAATGGTTCTTTTATAGTCTTTATTTCAAGCTCAATCAGACGGTGATTTGAAAAAAATAACTGCGTAACCTCTGATATAGAATAGCTTTTCTTTTTCATTCCTCTAAAATAGCGAATAGAAAGAGTGTCTTTTGTCATTTTTAGAGCGGAACCCAATCCAAAATACAAAAATAAAATCCAAAAAAAAACTCCAATAAAACTAAAAATAAGGCGTTGCTTTTCTAAAAAAAAAATCAAGCTTAAAAAAAGAGCAAGCCAGCAAATTGACCAATAAATTAATTGAAATGCCGGTTCTAAAGAAAGCCGGACTTTTGACGTTTTCACTTTATTCATTTTTCATCCTCTATCTCACAATAGTTATTTTAAATGTATCATAGCATAAGATTAAAAAAAAACAACTAATACGCTGAAAGGACAAAAAGACATGTTAAGAATGTATACAGACGCTTCAACTAAATCAAATCCCGGGCCAAGTGGAGCCGGTGTTATCATTATTGGTAATGGAATTCATATCCAATTATCCTTTCCACTAGAAAAAGAGATGAGCAATCACCAAGCAGAATTTGATGCTGTTTTATCTGGTTTAGGCTATTTAATTGCTAACCAATTAACGCATCATGAATTAGTTATCTATTCAGACAGTAAAATCGTCGTTTCTGCTATTGAACGTAACTATGTAAAAAATACCCTTTTTAATGAGTATCTGTCTGCTATTCATAGACAACTGGAACTTTTTCCATCTTTTATTATTCAATGGATTTCAGAGAATCAAAATAAAGAAGCTGATCACTTCGCCCGCCAAGCTCTACATAAACGATTGAAAAAGTGGTCGTTCTATCAAAAAAACGAAGAAGATTAAAACCTACTCTTCTTCGCTTCATTAAGGTAATTTATTTAGTTACGTGGTACACGTTTCGGGCGCGTTCCCCAATATTGGAATAAATCCGTTCTTAGCGCACCATTGTATAGTTTACGCTTTTTAGTTGCTCGTTCTCCGTAAATAGATTCGAACGTTAAATCACTTGTTATAATGTATTTACTCCAAGTTTTTAATGGACGGTACACTTGCCCCATTTGCTTATAAAGTGCTTGTATTTCCTCTTCCTCACCTAGTCGTTCACCATAAGGAGGATTAGCTAAAATAACACCATACTCTTTTTCAGTAGTGAAATCTTTTAATTGCATTTGTTTAAAAATAATACTATCGCCAACACCGGCTTCGATAGCATTTTGTTTAGCTATTTCAATCATTTTAGCATCAATATCTGATCCCATAATATCTAGTACAACCTCATGATCAATTGCGGCTCTAGCTTCAGAACGAACAGTGTTAATAACTGCTGTATTGAACCATTCCCAATCTTCAAATGCAAAGCCTCTACTAATTCCAGGTGCAATGTTTCGCCCAATTAATGCTGCTTCAATAGGAATTGTCCCAGAACCACACACTGGATCGTAAAACGGACGATCTTTGCGCCAAGTTGTTAAAGAAACCAACGCGGCAGCCATATTTTCTTTCAAAGGTGCGCCACCTTTTGCGATTCGGTATCCACGTTTAAATAAACTTGATCCAGTTGTATCTAGAGTTAATGTAACTTTATCTTTTAGCAAAGCAACTTCTAGTTGATACAATGATCCTGTTTCAGGCAATCTTGTTTTTCGATGATAAACCGCACTTAAGCGATCTACAATAGCTTTTTTTACTAATGCCTGACAGTCAGATACACTATATAATGTTGACTTGATTGATTTTCCTGCGACAGGAAAGTTAGCATCCATTGGCAGTAAATCTTCCCATGGCAAAGCCTTTGTTTTTTCAAATAATTCATCGAACTCAACAGCTTCAAATTCACCAACGATAATCTTAACCCGGTCAGCAGTTCTTAACCAAACATTTGTTTTCGCAATATCTTCTTCTGTTCCATTGAAAAACACTTTCCCATTTTCTACTTCACACTCGTAACCCATCGTGCGTAATTCTTTTCCAACTAATGCTTCTATACCGCTAGCGGCAGTTGCAACCAGTTTAAATTGCTTCATTTTATTTGCTCCAATTCTTTTTTGTTTGTTTTTTATACACATTAATAATAAATATAAAACCCTCCAAAAAGGAGGGTTTATACCTGAATTTGTAAATTTCTGTAAGCCATGTTCTGTCTCAGATAACCTGTCAGGGTCATATTATCCGGAGGTAATTATCTGTCTGCAATTACTGCCTCTTCCATCGGTTCAATTCCCTAGGAAAAGTGCCCCTACCAAAGTTTGGGTTGCTCGCTCGAGGGGTTTACCGCGTTCCACCAATGCCGTTTCCAACATTGCTTCGTCACTGTGGCACTTTCAAGAATACTCAGTCATAGTTTTAAAAAACCTTAGACTTTTTTTCTGCCGTCACTTTATCTAAAGATAAAGGCCTTAGCTTATTGTTTCGCTAAGCACGAACACTACAAGCGTCGCAGCTTGTGCGAGCATGGACTTTCCTCAATCTAGTTAAGCTAGACTGCAATTACCCGAAATTTACAAATAGTCGTTGAACTTGTTCGTTAATTATCTTCATCATGTTCGTCTAGTTTCGAACCAAAAACATGTCTTTCTAGATTAGACAAACGTTTTAAGATATCAAAATTTGTTACGGTGTTACTTGGTTGTGCTGAATAAGTGGGTTTAGTTAAAGTAGCTTGTTTGGTTAGTTCGTCTACTTTACTTAGTAACCGTTCATTTTCAGCTTTTAACTGCGTAAGCTCTTTATTATATAATTCATAATCACGAATCACATCATCTAAATACTCATCTACTTGCGTAGGGTTATATCCTCGCAGACCCGTTTTGAATTCTTTTTGCAAAATATCTTTAGTTGTCAATATTTTATCTGCCATGACTACACCTCTTTTAACTTTCATTGATAATACGGTATTATCTTTTAATGGCCATAACGTTATTATAGCAAAGATAAGTAAAAATATAAACTACTATTTATTTAATTTACACTATCCGTTTTAAATTAGCTATTAAAATTTATTTGCTCCTTATTCCTCTATAGCTGTATTTTGCAGTTGATCAAAATCAATTAAGCGACAATCGTACTCACCCGCCCTTTGTTTTTTTAAAATAGCTTGATAGATCCATTTTGTTTTCCCTTCATTCTCTGGATCATAAACCAGTAACGCTGCTTGAGTTTTTTGAAGCAAAAAAGATTGATGATTTTTTAATTGACTTGGATCTTTATAAGGTTGGTGGGAAACAGAATCTGTAAAGTCGACTGTTTTTTTTAATTGTATCAAGGCCATTTGATTTTTTTCATTCCAATTTGAGCCAAATTCAGTAAAAGGAAAGATGATGCCTTGTTTTACTTCCGGATAATCTATTTTTAATTCTTCAACAACTTCAATCGTCCATTGTTCGACACCAAATTGTCCAGTAGTTAGTACCCACTGAACGCCTTCTTCAATATAAGCTTTGATTTCTTCTTTTAAACATTTTTTTATAATTGCCACCTTTGGATCATCGTCTTTAAATATACCTAATTCAAACGATCGATAGCCGCTAACTAATAAATTTATTGCCACGCAGTCTCATTCTCCTTTTCTTTCAAGTGTAGTATTTGATATAATGAATCACAGGAGTGTGATAGGTTTGATTATAAGGTACCCTAATGGCACGAGTTACTCTCATGATGCCGAAAAAAACAGTAAAAAGCAATCGAAAAAGAAAGAGATATCCTTTAGTAAAAGAGGGATGACTTTAGAAGAGGAAATAAATGAAAGTAACGCGTATTACCTAGCCCTTAGCAAGGCTGTTATTCACAAAAAGCCGACTCCTGTGCAGATTGTTAAGGTTGATTACCCTAGAAGAAGCGCGGCGGTTATAAAAGAGGCCTATTTTCGTCAAGCGTCTACTACAGACTATAATGGTGTTTATAATCGCTTTTATTTGGATTTTGAAGCGAAAGAAACAAAAAACAAATTGTCTTTTCCTTTGAAAAATTTTCATCAACATCAGATTTCACATATGCAAGATTGCCTCAAGCAGTCAGGTATTTGTTTTGTGATTTTACGCTTTTCATCTAGCAATAGACTCTTTATTTTAGAAGCAAGTCATTTAATTACCTATTGGGAAAAACAAAAAAAAAATGGTCGAAAATCCATCCCTCTAAAAGACCTTGAAAAAATAGGTTACGAGATGTATTATGGGTTATCGCCACGAATTCCTTATCTAGCTATTGTTGATCAATTGATTGCTAAAGATAATGAATGAGAATAAGTAGATAATAGAAATAGAAATTTAAGGAGTAGAAAGATATATGTCAGAGAAAAAAGAAAATATGTCACGAGTCTCTAAAAAACAATCTGAACAGAAAAAGAGCTCTAAACCAACGAAAAATAAAAAACAGGTTTCTAAGATTACATTTAAAAAAATTCTGTGGATTGCTTTAGCTCTTGTAGCAGCTATTTTCATAGGGAGTGCTGGTTTATTTGTTTATTACGTTAGTTCAGCACCAGATTTAACTGAAAAGGATATTACCGGTTCAATTTCATCTGATATTTTAGATGATAAAGGAAATGTTATTTATACTCTGGGAGGACAAAAGCGTGAAATTGCTACGGAAGATCAAATTCCACAAGTTTTAAAAGATGCGATTATTTCTATTGAAGACCAACGATTTTACGAACACAATGGAATTGACCCGATTCGTATTGCTGGTGCTGCACTAGCTAACATAACCGGTGGTTTTGGTTCCCAAGGTGGAAGTACAATCACACAGCAACTCATTAAGTTATCCGTTTTTTCTACAAACAAAGCCGATCAGACTTTGAAAAGAAAGGCTCAAGAAGCCTGGTTAGCATTAAAATTAGAGCGTGACTATTCCAAAGAACAGATTCTTACCTTCTATATTAACAAAGTCTATATGTCTGATAATAACTACGGGATAAGTACGGCTAGTAACTATTATTATGGTAAAGAACTAAATGAAATAACTTTACCAGAAGCAGCAATGCTAGCTGGATTACCACAATTGCCTAACGCTTATAATCCTAAAACAAATCCCGAACAAGCTAAAAAAAGACGAGATTTAGTATTAGATATGATGGTAGAAAACAATAAGTTATCTGCTGAAGAAGCACAAAAAACAAAAGTAGTTCCTGTCGAAGAAAACCTTGTTAGTCTTACTGAAGAACAATCGAATGATTTGGTTTTTGATTCTTATTTAAAAGAAGTTATTTTAGAAGTTGAAGAACAAACTAAATTAAATCCTCATACAGCGGGTTTAACAATTCAAACTAATTTGGATATGGATGCACAAAAAAGATTGTTTGATATTCTAAACTCAGATGAATACGTCAATTTTCCAGATCAAAATCTACAAGCTGCCGTATCCATGGTTGATGCTAAAACCGGACAATTAAAAGCAATTGGTGGCGGACGAAATCAGGAAGTAAGAATGGGTACGAATCGTGCTGCAGATATGAATAGAAGTATTGGTTCCGCAATGAAACCTCTTTCTGTTTATGGTCCAGCAATAGAATATTTGAACTATTCCACCTATCAACAAGTCGTTGATGAGCCGTATGAGTATAAAAGTGGTGGCTCTCTTTACAACTATGATAGAAAATATCTAGGCCCAATTACTATGCGAAAAGCTGTTATTGATTCGCGTAACCCTCCAGCTGCTAAGACCCTTCAAGAAGTAGGTTATGCTGATTCGACTTCTTTCTTAAAGAATCTAGGTATTGATCCAACTAAATGGAATAATAATACTGGTTTAGTTGAATCTAATGCAATTGGTGGAGAAGTTACGCCAATTGAACTTTCAGCTGCTTATGCTGCTTTTTCAAATGGGGGAATATACACTAAACCCTATACGGTTTCAAAAGTCACCCTTCAAGATGGTGAAGAAATTGATTTAACTCCGAAATCAAAGCAATCTATGAAAGATTCAACCGCATATATGATTACAGACATTTTAAAAGATACAGTTAATTCTGGTTCGAACCAAAACTTGGTACCCATTCAAGGTGTACCACAAGCTGGAAAAACTGGAACAACAAACTATACTGATGAAGAAAAAGTAAAATACAATATCCCAAATGATGGTGTTCCAGATTCTTGGTTTAACGGTTATTCAAGCAATTACTCTATCGCAGTTTGGGTAGGATACGATAAAAAGTTTGAAGATGGAAATTGGTTAAGTACTAGTTCTCAACAACTGCCAAGAAAAATTTATCGCTCATTAATGTCTTATGTTTCTCAATCTGTTGAGAATACGGACTGGAAAAAACCTTCTTCAGTTGTTGAGGTTGCGGTAGAAGATGGATCAAATCCAGTAAAACTTCCAGGACCAAATACGCCTATTGAAAAAATTGTTAACGAGTTATTTATTAAAGGAACACAACCAACCGCTATCTCAGCTGCTTTTGGTGAAGAATTAAAGGCCCCAAGTGGCTTAACAGCAAAATACAATAAAGAAAAAGATGAAATTACGGTTAAATGGGATAAATATGACACTGCTAATAAAAAAGAGACTGTTAATTATCTATTGACGATTGCTGGTCAAACAGTTGAGACAAAAAACTTATCTTATATCGTTCAAAAACCTACTGAAGGAGAAATCGAAATAACCTTAGCTGTTAAAATCAAAGATCAAGTTAGTTCAAAAATTGCGGTAACTATCACTGTTCCTTCAAAAGAGGAAGAAAAAGATAGTAGTTCTAAAGATAGTTCGTCAGAAAGTTCAGAAGAGAGTTCAGAAGAAAGTTCTATAGAACTTTCTAAACCAGAAAGTAGCTCAGAAAGTCAGGTCGAATCGGAGATTCAAAGCAGTGTAGAAAGTAGTTCTGCGCTCCAATCTTCGAAAAAACCAGCAGCTAATTCTGCTAATTGAGGATCTTCTATTGCTAAATAAAAAATAGTAGCCTCTTTTCAAACTAAAAATAGACTACGTCACTTTATGCCAAAGGTGACGTAGTCTATTTTTAGTTTAGCTCTTAATTTAAACCTAATAATTTTAAACAAATCGTGTGATCGTGATTTCTAGCCGTACATTGGTAGCGACCAAAAAAAATAAGACGATGATGAGCAATACTCCACATTTCTGAGGGTAACTTTTTCATTAATACTTCTTCTACTTCACGAACAGAGGCGTTCATAGAGCAAATACCCAATCGTTTACTTACTCGTTCTACGTGTGTATCAACTGCTATTGCCGGAACACCAAAGGCAACACTTAATACAACATTAGCAGATTTTCTACCAATTCCAGGAAGAGATTCTAGTTCTTTTCTTGTATGAGGAACCTCACTATTGAACTCTTCAACCAATTTTTCACAACAACCTTTAATATATTTTGATTTATTTCGGTATAAACCAATTGTTTTTATTTTATCCATAATATCCTCAATAGATGCTTTCACAAAGGCCTCTGGAGTTGGATAAGTAGCAAATAATAGTGGCGTAATTTTATTAACCGAAATATCAGTTGTTTGTGCACTCAACATAACAGATATCAACAATTCAAATGCATTATCGCTTACTAGCTCACATTCTGCATCTGGAAAAAGCTCTCCCATCGCTTCAATACACTCAATTGTTTTCTTTTTACTTAGCAAATTCAATCCTCCTTTTTATTAGTTTGAATCATTTAGCCAATTGTGGAGCGGCACTTTCATCGTCGGTTTCTTTTCCGTTTGACGTTTGGTTTCTGGTTTATTCACTTGCCTACGACTTTGTGCTTCTTTTTCTACTTGAGCTTTGGAACGAATATTCTTGCGTTCCCAGTTTAATAATATTCGATCAACGTATTTTAAATTATAAACTTGGCTCAAGACGGCTTCTCGTAAAGCCATTTCGATTAACTCAGCAGAATAGTGATCATCGTCTAACCACATTCCTATCGTTTGAATTTCAATTGGTGAGAGAGCTCGACCGAATTCAGATTCAAAACGTTGAAACAACTCTTTTTCATCTAGTTCTTTTTCTTCGCTTTGAATTTTTTTATGCGTTTGCACTAATAATAAAGCTAGTTTATCCCAAAGCAAAGAAAGACTATATTGATCATTCGTTTTTCCTTCAGCATTTTTTTCGGTTTCAATGGTTAGCACATTTTTTTGGATTAAATCATGGATACCTTGAAAAATATCTGCAGATGAAACACCCATTCGTTTGGCAATTTCTTCTGTATCAGGAAAAAATATTCCACTATCTATAAATGATTTTAATTGCAATAATAAAACTAATTGTTCATTAGTTAAACCAATATCTCTGTATTTTTTTAAAAGAATGTTTGAAATAGTTGTATTACCAGCTGCTAACCATTCTTTTAAAAGTTGATTATCCATTTTATCTCACTCTCCTAATTCTCTTTCATTTCGTCCTTTTTCTTATCTAAGAATAGGTGCGCATTATCTGATAAAAGACAGTGACTTAAGTTTTCTTAAGTCACTGTCTTTTTTTAATTTATGGGTAAATACGGTTTAATAAACGTGGGAATGGAATAGATTCGCGGATATGTTCTGTGCCGCAGATCCAAGTTACAGCTCTTTCTAATCCTAGTCCAAAACCAGAATGTGGAACGGAACCGTATTTACGTAAATCTAAATACCAAGCATAGTCTTCTTGGGTCAACCCAAATTCTTCTATACGTTCGGTTAAGGCTTCAAAATCAACTTCACGCTCACTGCCTCCGATAATCTCTCCATAGCCTTCAGGAGCAATTAAATCAGCACACAAGACCACATCATCGCGATCTGGGTGAGGTTTCATATAGAAGGCTTTAATGGCTTTAGGATAGTTTAATATGAAGACTGGCTTATCAAATTGCTCAGCAATAAACGTTTCATGAGGTGAACCAAAATCATCGCCCCATTTAATCTCATCAAAACCATTTTTATTTAATAACACTATCGCATCATCGTAAAAAATTCTTGGGAATGGCAATTTAGTATAATTTTCTAAGACTTCTCTATCGCGTCCTAAGACACCCAGCGAATGATCACAATTATCTAAGACACTTTGAATGATATAAGCAATATATTTTTCTTGAACTTCTAGACTTTGCTCGTGGTCCATAAAAGCCATCTCAGGCTCCATCATCCAAAACTCAATTAAATGACGACGTGTTTTAGATTTTTCTGCACGAAAAGTTGGCCCGAACGAAAATACTTTTCCAAAAGCCATTGCTGCGGCTTCCATATACAATTGGCCACTTTGCGATAAAAAAGCTTCTTCATCAAAATATTCTGTATGAAATAACTCTGTTGAATCTTCCGCTGCATTGGCTGTTAAAATAGGTGGATCAATCTTAATAAATCCTTCTTGATTGAAGAATTTATAGGTCGCTAAGATAATTTCATTACGAATTTGCATAATGGCATGTTGTCTAGTTGAACGTAACCATAAGTGACGATGATCCATCAAAAATTCTGTTCCATGCTCTTTTGGTGTAATAGGATAGTCATGGCTTTCACCAATCACTTCAAGGTTTTTAACAACAATTTCATAGCCAAATTTTGAACGACTATCTTCTTGTATCGTACCAGTAATTAAAATAGACGTTTCTTGATTTAAACCTTTCGCTAATTGAAAGACTTCTTCTCCAACTTCACTTTTCACTACAATTCCTTGGAAAAAAGCTGAACCATCGCGTAATTGTAAAAAAGCTATTTTTCCACTTGAACGCTTATTCGCTACCCAAGCACCTATCGTGACTTCTTTTCCTACATTATCTTTAGATTCTATAATTGAAATTTTTTTCACAGTTCTAAACTCCTTTAATGTCATATCAATCTATTTTCGTTCTCTTAAATGATACCTATACTACTTAAGTATAACTAAATTTACGTAAGTTAGCATTAAAAATCAATAAAATTTCTTAATTCTTTTATTTCTTCTATTCGTTTAGTTTAAATATTTTTAATGTCTTTAAGCCAGTTGCCTTCTTTAGCAGATAATATATAATAACCTAACTTTCCATTATCTTGCTCATACGTTACTTCCCAAACGGGCACCCCTTCTTCCAAGCCAATACGAGTTTCTAATATCTGTTTAGGTTTTAGTTCTGTTGTGGCTATTTTCTTAGCGACACTTTCACTAATAAATTCACCCGGATTTAGAACAACGACTTTTCCGCCATCCTGTTCAACGATTACGATAATAGGTTCTTCTTTTTCATTCATACCAGAAACACTAAAATAAGATTTTTTATTGTTGTACCAGTAAAATTTTTCTACCGTTACTAAATCAGTGCTTTCTTTAGCAATGTTTATTGCTTCGTCTCTAGCTTGCATAAAAGGTTGTCTACTTTTCATATAAATAAAAATAGAAAAGATAATCACTCCTAGTACAATCACCAAGAGACTAATTAGGCCTTTTTTCATTTCATCCCCACTTTAATTAGTTATTTACTTTATTATTCGTTTCATGTTCGTTAAGAAAAAGAGCAATTTTATTCTTTAGTTCTTCTTTTGAGACGATTTCTTTTGTTAAATTATCTGGTAAAGAACTCATGATCTTATTGCCATAAGAGGCCTTAACTAACCGGTCATCTAAAACAACCATGATGCCCTTATCCTTTTCTGAACGAATCAAACGTCCTAATCCTTGTTTCATCCTTAAAATAGCCTTAGGAAGAGCATCAACGATAAACGGGTTCAATCCCTGTTCTTCTAACCAACGGTATTTCGCTTTAACCAACGGGCGTTCAGGAGGCTCAAACGGTAAGCGAGTGACGACGATGACTTTCAATGATTTTCCTGGTAAATCGACACCTTCCCAGAAACTATCCGCTCCCAATAAAATACCACCAGTCGCATTGAAAAATCGTTTTAACATTCGGTCTCGACTACCTGAAATTCCTTGCGCTAATAACTCTCTTCCCAAAAGCGAAGGCTGTTGTTGAAGCAAATCATAGACCTCTTGTAAGGTTTCATTTGCGGTAAATAAGACAATCATATTTTCGTTGGTCGTTAGAGCTATTAACTCTAAATAATCAACAATCATCTTAGCATACTGTGCTTTTGACAACTGCTTGATAGGCTTTAAATCTGCTGGAATATAAAACCTTGCTTGGTTTTTATAATCATAAGGAGTGGCAATAGATAACTTACGCAAATGAGATTCACCCAATTGACTTTCAAAATAATTGAAGTCTGAATCAATAGACAGCGTTGCACCAATATATAAAATAGAATGCTTTTTTTCTACTAAATATTTTTTTATAAACAAACTACTATCAATGACAGATTGTTTGATCATAAAACTATTCTTAGGGTTTTTTTGTTTAAACGAAAACCAAATTAGCTCATTCTGGTTGGTTCTTTGAAATAATCGAATAAAACTATTTTTTTGCTCTTCTATTCTAGTTACCAAATCTAAAAAGTCATCTAATAAGTGCCTTTCTAAATAAGTAAACGATTCCCTTTGAGAGGAATTTAGATAGGCAATATTGTGGC
This sequence comes from Carnobacterium iners, assembly GCF_900177385.1. NCBI lineage: Bacteria > Bacillati > Bacillota > Bacilli > Lactobacillales > Carnobacteriaceae > Carnobacterium > Carnobacterium iners. The sequence continues at coordinate 1,841,465 of NZ_FXBJ01000002.1, read as the reverse complement.
CAAAAAACACTAAGTCGTTTAGTACGGTACTGATTTTTTTAGTCAGTTTTTTTAATTCTAAAGGCCACTTTTCTGTTTTGGTAAATGGCAAATCTACTTGATCCGTAACACTAGTTGTATCCATTAGTTCTTGTTGGGTATACAACAAGATAGCTTCAAAAAAATCAGAGAGTGCCTCTTCTAATGTTAAGACACTCATTTCTATCAATCTGAGCTGTGATAGATTAATCGTCTTTATTTTTAAGCTTAGTTGGTTTAATTGACTTATCATACTTTTATCATCAGAAAGTTTCCCGATTTTTTTTAGCAACTTTTGATTAGTGTAATAAGAAAAACTATCACTAGCGGTCTCTGCAGCTACGTCTGGCAAGTGATGAGATTCATCAAGGATAATTCGTTGTGAGGCCGGTAAGATAGGCTCTTCACGTTTCAAATCATGAAATAAAAAGGCGTGATTCGTGATAATCATACTAGCATGCTTGATTTGCTCCTTTGCATGCAGGTAAAAATCTTGCTCAAAAAATGGATCTTGCGGACAATTGTCCGTCCATCCCCTGTGACGCACTTTTTCCCAAAAAGGCTGTAAATAATTGGTTAAGTTCAGCTCATCAATATCCCCTGTGACTGTTTGGGTCAACCACGTTAGTGTGCGCATTTTTAATAGGGTATCAGTTAAATTCTCATGTGGCCCCTTTAAAACTTCCTGAAACTTAGACAAATGCAAATAATGGTGTTTACCTTTCACAATAGCTGCATGCACTGTGAACGGCACAATTGAGTTTAGTTGGACGATATCTTTTTCGATTAATTGTTTTTGCAAAAGTGTCGTGTAAGTACTAATAATAACTGGATTTTCGGGCGTTGCCAGATAAGATATAGGCAATAGATAGCCCAGCGTCTTACCGATTCCAGTAGCTGCTTCGATGGCAAAATGATCTGAATGGGATTCAAAAAAATACTGATAGACCTCATCCATTAAAGTGTTTTGCAATGTCCGAATAGTTAAATGATTAAGGAATAATTTTTCTTTGTCCACAGTACTAATTGGATAGGTCGACCGAACACGGTGGGAGTTTTGCTCCATGTTTACCTGTTTTTTACGCAAAGCTAAGCCTTTTTTAACAACTAACGTTTCAGGCAATAACTGGTGTTCATTACGCATTTCATTTAATCCATCTTTAAAAAATAAATTTGTATTCATTGTACAATGTTCAGCCAATTCAATTAATTGCTCGATTGTTATTAGCGGAAACTGTTTTAATTTTTTTTTCAATAGTAAAAATAATTCTGCTGTGACGTAAGCATCACTATCGGCTTGATGAGGATTTTGATGTGAGAAGTTAAACGTCATAGCTAAATCATTGAGACGAAAGCTTGGCTCTGTCGGTAAGATAATCTGTGCTAATTCTACTGTATCAATGCCTTTATTTCTTAATGAAGGCATGCCGCATCGTTTCAGCTCTTCATTTAAAAAACCATAGTCAAATTGAATGTTGTGCGCGACAAAAATACATCCTTCCAATAAATTGAAAATTGTTGGAGCAACATCTTCAAAATAAGGTGCGTTTGCAACAGTTTTATTTGTAATTCCTGTTAATAATTCAATTTTTTTAGGTATATTCGCCAAAGGATTAATATCAATAGCAAATTGCTGGACAATTTTATCTTCTTCTATCAATACGCAGCCAAATTGAATAATACGATCTCCATTTGCTACGTTGCCTCCAGTTGTTTCAATATCTACAACTGCGTATGTAACTTTTTCCTTCACTTTAGTCACCTAATTCTCATTTCTTAATAATAAATCTCTTTGTCTATCATACTATGAACCATTTAAAAACACAAAAAAACTACGACCTTTTATAGTCGTAGTTTTTTACTCTTTTATTTACCTGGATAAACTTCTTGAGCTGTTTTATTTGGATCAATCACTATAAACAAATGTCCATCTTCAGAAATAAGTCCTGTTTGGTATTCATTGTCATTCCCATCAACATCACCAGCTAGGTATGGGAAATAAACTCGGTCTTTTTCATTTACTTCAGTTGCATCTTTATCATTTGGTATAGCATAAAGAATATCCATTTTTTCAATATCTGGTTGTTTTGTTATTCTTTCAAACATTCCTAGTTCTAAACCGCCTAAGTTAATATCTGCAGAGTTTACTTGATCAGCATTTGGGAGGATTTCAATTTTTAAAGATTCACAAGGATAAATCTCTTCTAATTCACCGTCTCCAATACGGCCAAAACTTTTACTAATTTGCTTGATCCATAAATCGCCAATGTATTCTTTTTTAATTGTCCATGTTTCACCATTACGCAAGTAAAACTTTAAAGCAGTTACTTCTTTTTTCATAATTATCTCTCCTTTGTTTATGATTGTACTCTTCGAGCACTTTCATTTTATCATAAACTATATGAAAAGAAAACGTTTCTGTTATTTATTTGTGATAGAATTCACAGTATCTATAATTATTTAATAAACAACGTTATATCTAAATCATTTTTAATCCATTCTTAAAAAAGTCATTAGTTAAAAAATAATCTTTTCTTATTTTTTAAATGAGTGAATCTTTTTTAGTTAATAAAAGCGAGTATTCAAAGTTGGGCGAATACAGTCCAACGTCTAATAAAATATCTCTTAGTCTACTAGTATGGTTTTGGGAGATAGCAACTTCAAGCTTATAAATAAAAAAAACTTTTTTATTTATAAGCTTATCTTCGTACCTTAAGAGAAGATAATTCTAGTAGTTGTATGCTAAAATAAAGACAATTACTATTTAAAAGAGGTGTACTTATGCAGGAAAATAATAATAAAAATACGAAGACCGATAAAGATAGTCGCTTTATTCATTTCTGGGGTGGTAAAAAATTAGTTTTTACTTTAGTCATATTTATTTTAATTGCTCTTCTTATCATGCTTTTTAACCAAGTCTCTTTTATCTTTAAGCCATTGCAAATTACTTTTAGTACGATTGTCGCTCCTTTGATTCTTGCGGTAGTCTTTTATCATTTACTAGATCCCTTGATTTCTTGGATGGAAAAACGAGGTCTCAAAAGAAAATTTGGTACAGCAATTGTTTTTGTTCTTTCAATAGTTTTAATTGGATACGGAATCATTCTATTAGTTCCTATTTTATCCGAACAAATCAGTGAATTTGTTTTAGCCTTCCCAGATTACGTAGATGCATTGAAACAGCGGTCGGAAGAAATTGTTTCTGGAAGTATATTTGAAAGTTATTATAAAAATGCTATGAATAGTTTAGATAGAATCGTCGGAGATGTCCCTGCAAAAGTGATGGATTGGGTTGGAAGCTCTTCTCAAGAAATCGTTAGCGTCTTTTCGACGATATCAACAGTTGTATCAGTTATTGTTACTTTCCCAGTTATTCTCTTTTTTATGCTAGCAGATAAAGGAAAGTTTAAACCTTTTATGATGAAAATTATTCCTCCTATTTTTCGTGATGCTATTCAAACAGTCTCTACGCGTATTTCAAGTGTTGTCAGATCCTACATTCAAGGAGAAATTATTGTCGCTCTTAGTTTAGGCGTTTTATTATTCTTTGGGTATTTAATTATTGGTTTAGACTATGCCTTTGTTTTAGCAACTATCGCTGCTATCACAGCTATTGTACCTTTTATTGGCGCAACAATTGGTATTATTCCTGCCTTAATTGTCGCTGCTTTCACTTCACCTGGCATGCTATTAAAAATGGCTATCGTTTGGGGAGTAGGTCAGTTTGTCCAAGGAAATATTATTGAACCAACCATTATGGGTAAAAATCTGAAAATGTATCCCTTAACTATTATCATTGTTTTGTTGGTAATGGGAAATATTTTTGGAATCATCGGAGTTATTTTAGGTGTACCTTTATTCGCAATGATTAAGGTCATACTAGAGTATCTATTAGAACAGTTTAAAAAACGGTACAACCGTTACTTTTCTGAAGTAGCTGGTCCTTATGATGTTGATCGTGATTTAGCCGGTGATACTACCCACTATGACGATGTTGGCAATGTTGAGAAAGATTCTTCTGATGAATCTAATGAGAAAGATAAAGAAAACGATTCTGAGTAACTAGTAGTTGTTTGAATTGAAAAAAATAAAGTTAATAAAAAGCGTCCTTACTTTCAGTCAAAGTCAATAAACTGTGAGTAATGGCGCTTATTTTTTCAACCTGTAGTTACTGACACTCGTAAGCACCCAACTAATTCGTATCAGAAATCTTCTTTTTTTATTTCATTAGTTTCTGATAGCCAGTTTAAAATGGCTTCTTTTTCATTAGTGATTTCACCTAATACTATGCCTATTTCTATTTTATCTAAGGCTGAACCTAGCCATTTGCCAGGTTTTTTATTAAAATAGGCTAGTAAATCAAAACCACTAACTGCCATTTCTTTTTTGTCTTTCATAGGTAAACGGTTCGTTAACTCCTCGAGTCTAGTTAAGTCCGCTGGTTTATCTAAAAAGGTTAATAATTCCTCTACTTCTAAAATAATAGCATAGCCAGATTGATACAATAACAACTTATCTAACGGTTGCTTTACCCTTAAAGTTAAGGCTCTTAAAGCTACTTTTACTTGCTGAATCATTTTTTTTGAACATTTCCATGCTCTTAAAAATGAATCAACATCTTCTTCTTGTTTTCCTAAAATAAATAACAACAACGTCCAAGCAGCTAATGAAGACAGCAATTTGTGGTTTTGTTTGTTTTTTAAAGTAGAAAAATACGTTAGCTCTTTTTGATACTCAGCTAATCCAGGACAATAGGAATACAATTCTGATTCTACAAATAAATTTAACCCTTTTTGACGTCCTTCACCAAGTAATAGTTTCATAAACTCAACTTGAATTCTTTCGATAGCGATTTTCTCCAGTAGGGCTCGATGAAGAAAGATAGCTTTTTTCGTTTCAGAGTCCATGCTAAAATCTAATTGGCTAACAAAACGTACCCCTCTCATCATCCGAAGGGCATCCTCAAAGAAACGTTCCCTTGGAGAACCAACCGCTTTTATTAATCCATTGGTTAAATCCTTAACACCACCAAAATAATCAATGATTTCGCCATCTTCAGTCATTGCTAATGCATTAACTGTAAAATCGCGACGCTTTAAATCTTCTTTTAATGAGCGAACAAAAATAACTTGATCGGGTCTTCTAAAATCTTGATAAGTCGATTCAGTTCTAAAAGTTGTTACCTCATAAGTTTCATCATTTCTTAATACCATCACGGTACCGTGCTCAATCCCCACATCAATCGTTTTAGGGAAAATAGCTTTTATTTCCGCTGGAAACGCGCTAGTAGCTAAATCAACATCATTGATTTCTTTATTTAATAACGCATCACGAACACACCCACCAACAAAATAAACCTCATAACCTGCCTTTTTTATTTCTGCAATGATAGGTAATGCCTTCGCAAACAGGAGATTTTCGTGGATCATAGAATATTTTCCAAGCCATAAACTATCTTTTCTAGCTCCATAACTTTATTGCAGCCTAATGCTACGCCAGTCATAAATGAAGAACGATCATAAGAGTCATGTCGGATTGTCAATCCTTCACCAATACTACCAAATTGAACTTGTTGATGAGCTACCAAGCCAGGAAGACGCACACTATGAATTTTCATGCCTTTATAATCAGCTCCACGAGCACCCGCTAGGCTCTCTTTTTCATCAGGATGTCCTTGACGGTGTTCGCCTCTTTCTTCAAAAATCATTTCGGCTGTTTTAATAGCTGTCCCGCTTGGTGCATCTAATTTATTATCATGGTGTAGTTCAATAATTTCTACATCTGGGAAATAGCGTGCAGCTTTGGCTGAAAATTGCATCATTAATACCGCTCCAACGGCAAAATTAGGCGCAATCAATCCCCCCGTTTTATTGGAAAGCGATAATTCTGTTAATTCTTTGAGACCTTCTTCTGAAAAACCCGTCGTTCCTACTACTGGACGAATGCCATTTTCTAATGCAAAACGAGTATTTTCGTAAGCGACATCTGGGATTGTAAAATCAATCCAGACATCAGCATCAATTGTTTGAACCATTGTTTCTTTGTCGTTAAAAATCGGCACATCTGCAAAAGAAAACTCTGGAATACCACTCAAATTTTTTTGTTCAACTATTGGGTCTAAAACACCAACTAAAGTAAAATTCTCATTATCTAGTACCATTTTTGTTGCTGTTGAACCCATTTTACCTTTAAATCCTGCTACTACTACTTTAATCATTATTTCCACCCCTTCTTTAAACGATTCTTTTCCTACTCATTTTTTTAGCTACTTGTTTCTTTATTCATTCAAAAAAATCCACTAGTAATCCTACTAACTTAATTCTATTTAATAGCACCAAAAAGTCACTAAGTTGCAAGACATGCAGCCCGTTTGATAGCCCATCAATGTCAAAAAAAAACCAACCAGTTAATGATTTGGTTTTTTTTCGGTCTTAGATTCATTTTTTTTGATTCTTTTTAAGTGGTTAGACAGTTGGATAAAGCTCTCTTTGTCATCGTTTTCTAGAGCAGCATCTATCTGATTCATCATCATCTCTATTTGATTGTTTAAAGTTAGTGCAGCTAATGCCTGTTCTACTTCTGTTTTCAAATTTACGTCAAGAGAGTCATTCCATTTGTGATAAGGATTATCTTCTAATACTCCCAAATATTGATAAGCTTTCCAAGGGTCATTAAAAATTAATTCTAGGTAAATATCTTCGTGCCAGTTTAATCGTATTTCATGAAAAGCCTGTTCAGGATCTTCGAATAAGATACCTTCTTTATAAAATAAAAATGGCTTACTATCTGTTTCAATAGTTGACATCAGTATTCCTCTAGGTGTGGTCTCAACATTTTCAACAAAGTGAACTTTACCTAAAACAATATCATGATTTAACAAATAATTTAATATCCACATCGATTCTCTTCTTTTCAATTGATGACAATCTAAAAACCAACCAAGAAATTCTTTTTTTGATTCTAAAGATACTTTGATGTCCATTTTAAAACCTCCTTATTCCAAGCTTACTTCTATTATAGCCTACTGGGCTAATAGTTTGTATTATTTGATTCTAAAAGCTCTAACATTTCTTCATCTGATGGTTCTAAAACTAAATATTCAGCTAGTACAGTCTTAATAACAACTCTTTCACCAGCTTCTCTTAGGAAATAAATGTAACTTTTCAAGAATTCTTTGTTTTGATTTAAGAAAGAATGACCTTGTTTAAATGAGTACTCTGCTTTTTCGTAATTTTCTAGCTTATCATAGGCTAAAGCAGCGTTCCAATAAAACTGAGGATCGACTTGTTCATGGGACAAAGCTTCTTCAATAAGTTTAATCGCATCTTCAAATCGTTCTTGTTTTAATAATAAGTTAGTGTAAGCTAATTGCAACCCTTCGTTATCAGGTGCCAATGCTTGAGCCTTTAGGTAATACTCTTCAGCCGTCTCTTCGTCTTCTAACTTAATCGCAATTTCTGCTCCCACAGTAAATAACTCATCATTGTATTGATCCATTTGCAAACCTTCTCGAATAACTTCATCGGCTTTTTCAAGTTGATTTTCTTCTTCTAACCCTTTAGCTAAGTTTGGGTAAACAGAAGTGTAACTTGGATCTAATTTTTTTAATTTGAAAAATAATTCATTGCCACGTTTAAATTCCTTTTGCTGATAATACGTTATCCCTAATTCAAATAAAGCGTCGACTGTCTCATTTTCTTCTACGCTTTGTTCAAAGTATAAAGCTGCTTGTTCTAAGTCTCCTAGCGCGCTATAAGAAGCACCACAGCGAGAAGCTAATGTAATGCCTGAGAATTCGTTGTATCCTTGAGCTAGTAATTCTTCATAACCATGAATAGCTTGAGTGTATTTTCCCATTGAAAAATAAAGTTCTGCTAAAGCAAAAAAAATAACCGGTTCTTCAGGTAAGAGTTCTTTTGCTTTTAATAATTTTTGTTCGCTAGCTTCATACAATCCTTGTACTTGATACAAATCAGCATGAACCAATAGCGCTTGCGGGTAAGATTCACTCATCTCTGATACTTGTAGAAGCCATTCCATTGCTTCATCGATATTATTCGACTCAATTTCGATTTCAGCTAATCCAATCTTTAATTCATCATCTTCAGTGTATGTTTCCAATAATTGTTTGTAAATCTGTTTTGTTTCTTCTAAAAAACCTAAATGGTATAAGTTATCGGCCAAATCATAAAGTTGTTCATCAGAATCCACTTCTAAAGATTGTGCAAAAAATGCATTTGCTTCTTCAAGTTGATTGTTTTCTAAAGCTTCAATCATTTTATTTCCATTATGCATATAACCCCACCTCTTTCATAAACCTTCATTCATTTTATATCTATTGATTTTAACATAATTCCTGTTTCATTTGGGAACAAATGTTTACGATAGGAAAACTTACTAGTTAAAAAGGATTTTTGTTTTGAATTAGTAAACTCTATCTCCCTCTACTAATTAGTTGCATACAACATTTAAACTATCTTTAAAATTTTCTTCCACAGAGTTTATTGATCATTTTTGTAGTGTATCAATTAGTAGCCACTCCTTTATTTCTGCTAAATCAGTAACTTCTTTTTATGATCTATCCTCTCGTAATTTAGTTAATATTGAACCAATCTAAATACTTAGTACAAAGGATTTTTACTTAGATTTAATTTTATCAATAGATTTTCATTCATTTATTTATTTTTAAATTCAAGTATAAAGCTAATTATTTTATGTTAAAATTATTAAAGGATAGTGTAAGCTAAATTTTTCCTAATGGGCTAAAAGATGTAGTTAACTTATGTAAGTTAGCGACAATGCTAAAATCTACTAGGTGGTGAATATGAATGAACTTTAAAGAATTTGTAGAATATATGGAACAAAATTTAAGTGCTAAAGATGCTTTTTATCAAAAAGCTTTAGTTGATCAAGAAGCTCGAAATGGTAGACGAGCACCTGCAAAAAAATGGAACGAAACAAAGTTGGACCGGGCCGTTGACAAATTATGGTTAGAATTAATGAAAAATGTTTACGATAAATTTAAATGGGTCGTCAAAGAAAATTCTTCTGATCCTTACAAATCATGGGTTGAATATATCGAAAAGACCGAATCTATCGAGAATTTAGATGAGATGTTAGTTGAATTAGAGTTCGAATAAAACGACCTAACAGCTTCTTTCTCTTGAATAAATGCTTTCAAACAAATAATTCTACTAACTTGTAGCCAGCAAATGATCTGTTTTGCTGGCTCTTTTACTAATTGAAAAATAAAATCCATTATTTTGAAACCTCTCTTGAGCAGTCCTTTTAGTCCTGTTTTTTAAGGCAAACTTATTTTACAACATGCAATTCGTAATTGTACCCTAATGAACTCTATTACCACTACAAACAATCAAAGAAAAGGTAACTGAAGAAAAGGTAACTGAAGAAAAGGAGTGAGGAAAATGAAATTCGGATTAAGAAAGCCAAGCATTAAAAAATCTATTTCAGCTAGAACGACAGGTAGAGCGAAACGAGCTTTTAAAAAAGCTGTTATACCTGGTTACGGCAAAAAAGGAATGGGCTGGATAAAGAATCCTAAGAAAGCTGCTTACAATAAAGTTTATAAGAAAACGAGCTTTTCGATATTTGATCTTTTTAAATAAATAGCGCTTTAGCCATTTGTGAAATCAGATAAATTAGTTGGTTCAACTCAAAAAAACTGACCAGTTGAAAAGAAGTGACCTTTTCGGTATTAAAAATAGACCTCTTAGATAAGAATCGATCTAATTCGGCATTTAAGCGCGCTCTCGAACGAGTTAAACGAAACAATGATAGTTTAGCCACTCATATCTTTAAACAAGCTTATCTCTTCTTATTATCCAAAAAGAGAATACCCATAAAAGTTGTTCTAGGTTGTATTGGTCAAAAGATAATGAAATTAATCCTCTTCTATGAAAACTAGACTAATGTACTCGTTCAAAATTAGCAGGTTAAAATTCTGCTAGTTTTTTGCTAGTTAAATAATAAAAAAATAAAGACCCTTGATTTCTCAAGGGTCTTTATTTTTTTATTATTTAACTGCGTCTTTAAGTGCTTTGCCTGGTTTGAATGCTGGAACTTTGCTTGCAGCAATTTGGATTTCTTCCCCTGTTTGAGGGTTGCGTCCTTTGCGTGCAGCACGATCGCGAACTTCAAAGTTACCAAAACCAATAATTTGAACTTTCTCACCTTTGCTCAAAGTTGTTTGGATTGTTTCGAAGACAGCATCTACTGCTGCTGTTGCATCTTTTTTAGTCAAACCTGTTGAAGTTGCTACGTTTTCGATTAATTCTGCTTTGTTAGCCATGTATATTTCACCTCCTCGAAAAGAAAAATAGATGCTTTTTTTACGAAGCAAATAAAAATCATAATATCATTTTTGAGTGGTCCAAAAATGAAGATAGTCGAAATGCTGTTTTAGATGTTGCAAATTACATTTCATCTAAAAAGATATCATACAAATACTGTTACTGCAATGATTTTAATCTATTCCTTGCTATTTTATTAGCTTTTTTACATAAAATAGATTATTATTTGTAACACCTTGATAAATATGTTAAAATGTCTTTTTTTGCTTTTTCATTTCTTCTTTTTAACCATTATTTTCTTTGACGTGTAAGGATTCGTATAGGAGTTCCTTCAAAAACAAAGGTGTCTCTGATTCGATTTTCTAAGAAACGTGAATAAGAAAAATGCATCATCTCAGGATCATTTACAAATACAACAAATGTTGGTGGTTTTATTGCTACTTGTGTTGCGTAGAAAATTCTCAATCTCTTACCTTTATCTGTTGGAGTAGGATTCATTGCCACAGCATCTAAAATCACATCGTTCAAAACAGATGATTGAATACGTAAACGTTGATTCTCACTTACTCGTTTGATTATTTCAGGTAATTTGTTTAGGCGCTGTTTTGTAACAGCTGAAACAAATACGATTGGTGCATAGCTCAAGTACGCAAACTCGCTACGAATGTCTCTTTCAAAATCTTTGACAGTATTGTTGTCTTTATCAAGAGTATCCCATTTGTTTACAACAATGATAACTCCCTTACCAGCTTCATGTGCATAGCCAGCAACTTTTTTGTCTTGCTCTCTTATGCCTTCTTCAGCATTTAATACAACTAAAACAACATCCGAACGTTCAATCGCTCTAAGTGCTCTCATGACGCTGTATTTTTCAGTTGATTCGTATACTTTACCGCGTTTTCTCATACCGGCTGTATCAATCATGACAAATTCTGTTCCTTCGTTATCTGTGAATTGTGTATCAATAGCATCACGAGTTGTTCCTGCTACACTTGATACGATAACACGTTCTTCACCCAACATAGCGTTAATAATAGAAGATTTACCAACGTTTGGTCGGCCGATAAGACTGAATTTTATAACTGAGTCATCGTATTCTTCCTCTTCTTCTTCAGGGAAATGACCGATTGCTGCATCAAGTAAGTCTCCTATACCTAATCCGTGGCTTCCTGAAATAGGGTATGGTTCACCTAATCCAAGCGTATAAAAATCAAAAATCTCGGCACGCATATCTGGATTATCTACTTTGTTTACTGCTAATAGTACAGGTTTTTTTGTACGGTACAAAATTTTTGCGACATTTTCATCAGCATCTGTTACACTATCTCGACTATTTGTAATAAAGATAATCACGTCTGCTTCTTCCATTGCAATTTCTGCTTGGTATTTTATTTGATCAAGGAATGGTTCGTCTCCTAAATCAATTCCACCTGTATCAATCAAATTAAATTCTTTGCCTAGCCATTCAGCTTGAGAGTAAATACGATCTCTAGTTACTCCTGAAATATCTTCTACAATTGAAATACGTTCGCCTACGATTCGGTTAAAAATTGTTGATTTTCCTACGTTTGGACGACCAACGATGGCGATAACTGGTTTTGCCATTGCTTTAGCCTCCTTCTAATTAATTTCTTATTTCTTTAGTTAGTTTATAGAACAGAGCTTGAATTTGCAAGCTTTTGCTTAATGAAACCGCTTTAATTAACAAACTTCATCCTTTTATTCTTATTTTCAGGAAAATAAAGACATGTAGCTAAAGAATCTGCCACATGTCTTATTGTTTGTTTAGATTAAATTAGTTTTGGTCAGTATCTTCTTTGCCAGAAGTAATATCAGAAAGTTGATTTCCAAGGATATCCCCAATAGTAAATCCTGAGTCCATTTCTGGCATCTCATACTTTTCTTCTCGTGGTTTTGGTTGTTGTTGTGGTTTATCTTCTAATGCCTTAATGCTTAATGATAAACGTTGATTTTCAGTGTTTAAATCAAGCACTTTGACTTTAATTTCTTGGCCTTCACTTAAAACTTCGTGAGGTGTAGCAATGTGATTGTGAGAAATTTGAGAGATATGAACAAGTCCCTCTACACCTGGGTAGACTTCAACAAATGCCCCAAAACTTGTTAATCTCTTAACTTTACCATCTAAAACAGTATCTACTGCTGCACGATCTTCAATATTATCCCAAGGTCCAGGCAACGTATCTTTAATAGATAGGGAGATACGGCCAGCTTCTTCGTCAACGGAAAGGATTTTAACATCTACTTCTTGTCCTATCGATAAGACATCTGCTGGATTTTTAATGTGATCATAGGAAATTTGGGAAATATGAACCAATCCGTCAACTCCACCTAAATCAATAAAAGCACCAAAGTTTGTTAAACGAGCGACTTTCCCTTTGACGGTATCATTTTCTTTCAATTCTTGCATAACTTTCTTTTTATTCAAGTCACTTTCAGCTTGCAAAACAGCTTTATGTGAAAGAATTAAACGATTTTCGCTAGGTTCTATTTCCATTATTTTAAATGCAAGTATTTTTCCTTTATATGCTGAAAAATCATCTACAAATTGAATGTCTACCATTGATGCCGGTACAAATCCTCTAACGCCTGCATCAACAACTAATCCACCCTTAACAACTTCTTTCACAGGTGCTTCGATAATTGTGCCTTCTTCAAAATCTTTTTGAATTTTTTCCCATACTTGTTTAGCATCAATACGACGTTTAGAAAGTAAAAAGCTGCCGTTTTCTTTTTCTTTAATTTCTTTGATTACAACTAAGTCAACGATATCGCCAACATTTACAATCTCTGTAACATCTTCAAAAGGTGCGGCAGATAACTCATTGTTAGGAATTACACCTTCTACACCTCCACCAAGAATCCCAACAATTACTTGTTTGTTATCTTGAATTTTCAAAATTTCCCCTTTAACAGTATCACCAATGTGAATTTCTTGCACACTATCTAAAGCTTCCAACATTGATTCTTGTTCTAATCCTTCGTTTTTGTCTTTTTGATCTGTCATGTTTTTGTCCTCCTAATTTACCCAAATAACTCTTTCTTATTCCATTTTACCTAATATCATAAAAAAATGCCAGAATAAGGCCTACAAAAATAGACCTGACTCTTATCTTTACAAGTTGTTTTTTAACCAAATATTTTTATTATCCTGCTGTTCACTCATTTTGAGATAGAAAGAGACGATTTAATTTAAAAAAATTTAACTAATTCTTGAACTAACAACTTCTTTAATTTTTCCGATAACTTGTTGGATATCTAAACTAGTTGTATCCAATAAGACGGCATCTTCTGCTTTAGTTAAAGGAGAAGATTCTCTATGTGAGTCTTTGTAGTCTCGATCTGAGATTTCTTTTTTTAATTGTTCCAAAGGAGTATCAATCCCATTTAATTTATTTTCTTTGTAACGTCTTTCAGCTCTTTCTTCAACACTGGCGATTAGAAAAATTTTCACTTCTGCATGGGGTAAGACCGTTGTACCTATATCTCGCCCATCCATAACGACCCCACCTTTATCTGCTATTTTTTGTTGTCTTTTTACTAATTCTTTCCTGACTTGACTGTGTGCAGCTACGGCAGAAACAGAATTTGTTACGTCAGGTTGACGAATGGCCTCCGTTACTTCTTTATTATTTAAATAAACTTTTTGGTTTTTTTCAGTAGGTTCAAAAGAAATAGCATTTTTTTCTAATAAAATAATCAAAGCTTCTTCATCTTCTAAATTTATTCCTTTTTGTAAAGCTTCATAAGTCAATGCACGATACATTGCACCAGTATCACAATAGATGTAACCTAGTTCATTTGCTAAGAGTTTAGCTACCGTACTTTTACCAGCAGAAGCTGGTCCGTCAATCGCAATCATCATTTTGTTCGTCATTCTTAAAACTACCTTCTTTCTATTTTCAAAATAAAAACCGTCCAAAGACGGCCTTTAGTTAATTAAGTTATTCCCCTATTTTACTTTTAACACCGTTCCAACACTCACGCTATCGCTAGTTAAACCATTTAAGGCTCTTAATTGAGCAGTTGTCATCCCGTGATTTAATCCAATCCGATAGAGGTTATCTCCCGCAACGACTGTATAGGTCTTACTAGTTTCTTCTACAACAGGCTCTTTTACTTCAGGTTCTGGAGTCACAGGGGCTACAGGTTCCGTAACTATTGGCTTTTCTTCTACTGGTGCAGGCTGTTCTGGTGCTTTTTCAATAACTTCTTCTGTTGATACAGATAATGTCGGTTTTTCAGAAGCAGAATCTTTCTTTTTGGAACTTAGTTTTTCACTGCTGCTACTTTTTGTGATAGTTACTCTATCTTCATTAGCTTTGAATCCTTCTTCATCGCTTCGTTCATTTAGAATGAACGTATAAGTAGCTATTGGTAAAATAAACAATAAGGCCAAAAAAATAATAAGAGACGTAGCTACTGGAGAAATACCTCTTTCAGCTTTTTTCCTGGCTCCTCTTAAAGAAGTATCTTTTTCATCGTCTACATTATTTTCAAATTTCCGTGTCCAGACCTCATTGTCTTTGTTATTTTTAGAATCTTTTTTAGACATAAAGTACTCCTCCTAAATATATTAGATTTTATTGTACCATAACTTAAAGAATCTTGTCTTCCTTATTCCGATAGTAAAAACAACTCTTCTATCTTTTCTTTCCAACTTTTTGAGATAGAAAAATGAGTTAGTTTTTCTTTTTCTTTTATTTTATCATAAAACTCTTGGTCTAAGCCACAACTAGAGCAACAATAGGATGGGTTCTTAATTAATTTCTCATTGAAATAATAAAGAAGAAAACTTCTTTTGCAGTCAGTGGTTTGACTATAGTGCACCATATACTCTAATTGCCGATCTTTTTGACGTTCTCTACCAAGTATTTGAGATTTAGCTTGATTAATCGGTGTTCCTGATGAGAGATAATTTTCTAACAACTGTTGTTGGGTCTCACTGCAACTTCCCTCAGGTATTTTTTTATGGCGATACGCATATTCTAACATCGCATTATTCGGTAAGCTTTGTTCTTGCAGCCTTTTTTGCAAGAATTGGTCACCTGCTTCGAAAAGCAACACAGCGATGCTTTGCTGTCCGTCTCTGCCACATCTTCCTACTTCTTGTAAATAAGACTCTACACTAGCGGGCATATGATAATGGATGACAAAGCGGATATTTTCTTTGTTGATTCCCATTCCGAAGGCACTTGTTGCACAGATAAGTTCGATTTCATTCTGTATAAATTGCTGTTGTATCTTAATTTTATCTTCATTAATGATATCTGAATGGTAGCTTTCAACAGTGTAGCTTGTTTCTTTTTTTAACCATGAAGCTATTTGATCTGCTTTTTTCTTACTTGAAAAATAAATAATACCAGGTTTAGATAAATTTTTAATTTGATTTAATAATTGTTCATCCTTATCGTGGGAACAATTTATTGTTGTTAAGGCGATATTAGGACGATCAACAGAGTATAGAATTTGAGTCGTCTTATCTTGCTCTAAAAATAAAGAGGTTAAAATTTCTTCGCGAACGACTTCAGTTGCTGTAGCTGTCAAAGCCATCGTTAATGGATTATTTAATTCTTTACGGACCATCCCTAATCCTAAGTATTCTAGCCTAAAATCCATTCCCCATTGAGAGATACAATGAGCTTCGTCAATAGCCATTACACTAATCGTTAACGATTTGAGTTTAGCTAAAACATACTTTTGTTGCAACATTTCTGGCGATAAAAAAATGAACTTATAGTCAGTTAAATGAGACATAACCCATTTTCTTTCTTCACTACTCATTAAACTATTCAATGCAGTGACTCTTTTTTCTCCCATCCGTTTCATTTGATCAACTTGATCTTGCATTAATGAAAGCAGAGGAGAAACAATCAAGACAATCCCTTCTAAGCAGTATCCTGTTATTTGATAGCAAATTGATTTACCGGTACCTGTCGGTAACATAACTAGTGTATCTTTTCCATCCAAAGCTGCTAAAATAGCTTCTTCTTGTCCTTCACGAAAATAAGTATAACCAAACTGGTGAAGCAAAATATCTTTAATCTTTTCCTCATTCGTCACTATTTCGATTCCTTTCTATTTGAGCTAGGCGAAACCATAAAAAAAGAACTTCCGGCTTTTTTTCAAGCATTTCTTGGTATGTAAGAGCAGGTGTTTCTTTTAACAGTTGCTCAATTTCTTTAAATCTATCTAATGGTAAAATTGCTGATAAATCAAATAAAGGATCCATAATACTTATTTCAATAACATGTTCATTGATTGTACTTAGTTTTAGTTGCCGATACTTTGCAGTATCTTCAACTGAATAACCTCCTAATAAATACTGCTTCGTCAAAATAGCACTAGTAGTTGTCCCAACATGAGTTTGCAACATCTCTTTATAGATTGAAAAAAATAATGGCGTTTTTTTAGGATACTGCTCTATTATTTTCCCGATGCAAGCTAGCGAATCAAGCACAATCAAATGAACTTCAATCGCCTCTTTTTTATATGCTTCAGCTAACTGATTTTGAGTCTTGCCCGTATTATTATGACCAGATAAATTAGCAGTTAGTATTTCAGCGTTAATTAAAGGCAGTTCATTCAAAATCAAAATCCATTCATTACCAAATATTACTGCTAGTTCTTGTTTATCCTTATTGCTTTTTTTGAGCCAAAGTTTGAGCCAATATTGTTTTTCCCATTCTTTTTCTATTGGAGTATACAGTTTATTTTTATGCCTAACTTCAGATAAAACTTGTGTAATCAATTGAAGTGTACGCCAAAAATGGTTGAGTGCAAGCCCATTTTGAAGGTAATTTAACTGTTTAGGATAATAGTGGCTATTAAAAAACCCAACAGATTCTTTTTCTCCGCTATCTGATAAATAATACTCCATTTTTTCTCCTGATTGTGAAAGGTGATTCAAATGAGCTAGTTTTTCTATACTCTTATTAAATTGACTGCGATTTAATTTTGGAAATAAGGCAAAAACATAAGTTAGGTGATACCTTTCAGCGCTATAAAGGATTGATGCCGTTTTTTTACCAGTAAAAATATGGTAAATAGTAGAAGCTTTTTTTGAATACGTTTTTGAAAACAAAGATAAATAAAAATAATCAAGATAAGATAGCCTATTCAAAACAGCACAACTCCTTTTTAATTTTCTTTATAATACACGTTTAATATACCAAAAAATCACTATAAATTCCTTAAAAATTTATTTAAAGTAAATAAAAAAATGATTTCGTAAGAGATACGAAATCATTTCCTTGTTATTTTTTTTCTAATGTTAGGTAGCTCGTTTCTGTAAGTTGACTCACTTGGTTTTTAATTATCCAAGGTTTCATTTTTTTGTATAAGGCAATAAAGACTGTACTAACGACGATACCTTTGATTAAATTAAAAGGTACAACCCCATAAAAGACATACTTTTGTATTGGTCCAACACTAAAGTTCAACACTAAAAAGTATAGTGGGATTAAGACATAAGCATTTAATAAAGATAATACGGTGGTCAATGATACCGTTCCTAGTACGTTAGCTAAAACAACATTTTTAGCTTTTTCAGCTTTCGTGTTCATAATGTAGTAAATGGGTAATGTATACGCCAAGGAAGCTATCAAGCTAGCTGTGTCTCCTATTGGGTAACCCGCATCTCCGCCCGTTTGCACATAATGAAGAATGGTTCGAATAACCGCTACGGCTATTCCTGCTACTGGTCCATATAAAAACATACCTAACAGAACGGGAATATCACTAAAATCGATTTTCAAAAAAGTGACGCCTGGTATGATTGGAAAAGCGAAAAACATTAGTACGAATGCAACTGCAGCAAGCATAGATACACCGACTAATTTTTTTGTATTACGGGTTTGCATAAAAAATCCTCCTGAAAGGACTCATCAGCTTGAGCATTCTTGGGCCTACCAAAAAAAACACTATAAAAAATACGCTCGTCTAATTTCTCTTCAGAAAAATTAAACAGAGCATGTGAACAGTATTATATTCAAATAAGCCCCATCTTCTTTATCCAGACTTTACTGTCGGTACTGGAATTAAACCAGTTCAACTAGAAATGCTATCTAGTTCGTGGACTATACCACCGGTCGGGAATTACACCCTGCCCCTGAAGACGAATCGTCTATTTTATTAGTACAACATTTGTACTATTTTAGTATAAGCTATATTATCTTTATTTGCAAGCTCCACTTACTATTAGATAGTGTTATCTGAATATGGAAAGTGAATTCTAAAGGTTGTTATTTTATTTATCATACTTGAAACTTCAATATAACCACCATGTTCTTCGATAATGGTCTTAACAATAGACAACCCAATACCTGTTCCAACCTTATTAGAGTTGTTGTTCACTCGAGATTTGTCTGCTTTATAAAAGCGGTCAAATACGTAAGGCATATCTTCTTCTAAAATACCGGGGCCATTATCAACAATCTCCATCTGGACTTCGTCGATTATTTTATCTAGTTGGACTCGAATCATTACTTCTGCACCATCTCGTTCAGTTGTCGATGAGTGATGAATAGCATTATGAACGAGGTTAACAAAAACTTGATTCATTTTATCGCCATCCATTGGATAAGTGCGAATCTCTGGATCAATTTCTAGTAATAATTTTACATGGTTTTCATTAGCAAATCGCTTAAATAATGATAATATATTTTTAAAGAAATCTTCTAAAAAGATGTCTTCAATAATTAAATCGATATAACCAGCTTCCATACGAGATAAGTCAAGCATTTCATTAACAAGACGATTCATTCGTTTCGCTTCATCACTAATGATCATCGCCATTTCATGCTTTTCTTCATCTGTTTCAGCAATATTATCAATAATCGCTTCACTATACCCTTGAATCATGACTAAAGGCGTACGCAATTCATGAGAAATATTGCTAATAAAGTCTACCCTCATTTTATCTAAGTGTCGTTCTTTTGTTAATTCCTTTAATGAAACTAAGACTCCACGAACATTTTTCATATCTTCGTCAAATAAAGGAACCAAAGATAGTTGGAAATAAAAATCATTAATCATAAGGTCATCATAAACTTTTTCTGATTTTTCAATAACTTTATCTATTTTATCTGCTAAAAATTCAGGTAATTGGTAATCTTTTACATTTTCAAAGGCATCCCAATTACGCAGAAATTCTTCCCCTAATGGATTGGACATTAAAAGTGTTTTTTCTTGATTATAATACAATATTCCGGTTGAAATAGAAGCAACTATTTTCTCTAGAAGTTCTTTTTCTTGTCTAGTCGCTGCTCCTGTTGTCTCAAACGATTTTTTCATTTTATTCATTGCTAAAGCTAATTGTGATAGTTCATCTTTGTATTTTACCGACGCTTTTTGATTGAAATCATTTTTTGCATAGTCAAAAGCAATATCTCTCAACTTATTTAGCGGTTCACCTAAATTTTTTTGTAAAAAATACAAGAATAAAACAGCTAAAAGTCCATAAACAGCAAAAATACTTAAAATCCAACTATTCATTTTTTGTTCGGCCTCATTTAAAAAAGATAAATCTACAACCGAATAAAGAACAGCTTTTTTTCCCTCAATGACCAGATTCTTAACTCTAAAAATAAACAAGCCACTTGTATTTTCAAAACGAATTTTATCGCTAACAACTTGTGTATCTTCTTTATTAATAAAAGCTTCTTTTATACTTGCATCAGTCAACAAACTATCTTTGTAGCTCAAGAAAAAACTCTGTGACTCTTTAGAAAAATTTAAAACGGGTTCTCCCTCAATGTGAAGAGACATAAATAGATGAGAATCGTGCGCTTTAAAATTATCCATACTTGCAGTGGTAACATTTTGGTCATCTGCCAGCCGTTTTTCGATTGTTTGAATCATTTTTTCATAATCAGAAATATAGTTCATTTGTATATTATTTTGATACACATGACTATACAGCTCTGTTGTGGCAATAAAACAAAATCCTAAAAGTAGTACCGTAATTAACCAAATCCGAATGGTTAAGTTATTTACTTTATTCATCGTCTAACCTACTTTTTTCCTTCAGAATAAGAATTAAATTTATAGCCTAATCCCCAGACTGTTACAATCATTTTTGCAGCTGCTTCTGATTCTTTGGTTAATTTTTCTCGCAATCTTTTGATATGTGTATCTACTGTTCTTAGATCTCCAAAAAATTCATACTTCCAGACTTCTCTCAACAATTGTTCTCTTCCAAAAATTTGATTTGGAGATTGAATGAGATATAACAAAAGATCGTATTCTTTTGGAGTGAGATTAACTAGACTACCGTCGGCTAGTACACGATGAGATTGATTATCAATTTCAATATTAGATGTGACAATTAAATCTGGATTTAATTGTTCTTGTTCTTTTTCAACGTGAGTTCTTTTTAATACTGCAGATACCCGTAAAACAACTTCTCTAGGACTAAACGGCTTTACGATATAGTCATCTGCGCCGGCTTCAAATCCTTGAATCCGATTCATTTCTTCCCCTTTTGCTGTTAACATCATAATTGGGGTATTTTTAACCTCTCGCAATTTTTCAGCCACTTCAAGGCCATCCATCTTAGGCAACATAAGATCCAAAAGAATTAAATCATACTCATTTTCTATTGCTAAATTTAATGCTTTTTCTCCGTCATCTGCTTCAGTGATGATATAATTTTCTTTTTCAAGATACATTTTTAATAAGCGTCGAATCCGTTCTTCGTCATCAACAACTAATAAGTTAAGTCTCTCGTTTTCCAACGATACTGCACCTCCTATTTTTTAAAAAATTGTTCTTTATTCATTATATTATACACGATTTCTAGTCCGCATACAGAGATATGAATTATGTATGCAGAAGTAAACTTCAGACAACAACAAGAGTGTCATCTGAAGCTTATCGTTTAATTTAGTTCTTTTTTACTTTCATTTGCTAAATTACGAAGTTGGTTGACTTCAAAAGACTTAAGTTCGCGCCATTCGCCTGGACGTAGACCATTTAAGTTTAATGTTCCGTAAGTTTCTCTTTTAAGTTTTTGTACAGGATATCCAATAGCTCTGAACATTTTTTTAACTTGCTGGTTCTTACCTTCATGGATAGTTAATTCAACCATAGACATTTTTTTATCATTATCTGCTGAAAGAATTTTTGCTTTCGCTGGAGATGTTTTTTTACCTTCAATTGTAATACCATTTTCAAGCTTATTTAGTGAGCGTCTGTCTATCATTCCTTCGACTTTAGCCACATACGTTTTATCGATGTGAAACTTAGGATGCATCAACATTTGTGAAAGCTCACCATCATTAGTCAAAATAAGAGCACCCGTTGTATCGTAGTCTAAACGACCGACTGGATAAATTCGCTGCTCAACGTGAGTAAACAAATCGGTTACCACTCGTCTATCTTTGTCATCTGAAACAGCTGAGATCATTCCTCTTGGTTTATTTAATAAAAAATAAATAGGCTCTTCACGATCAATCGGTACACCATCAACTTCTACCTTATCTGAGTTTCCTACTTGAACACCTAATTCTGTAACAAGTTTCCCATTCACTCTTACATGGCCTTTAACAATTAGTTCTTCAGACTTTCTTCTAGAAGCTATTCCTGCATGTGCCATTACTTTTTGTAATCTTTCCATCGTCTTTAACTACTCCTTAACATTTCAATTTTTTGTTTTGTGTATTATGAAAATTGTTCGTTGAATCGTTCAAAAAATAAATCTGATTCTTTCTCTGAAAAATTTTGTTCCATTTCTGCTATCTCTGGTAATTTTGGCAATTCAGTTAACTTTTTTAAGCCAAAATAATCTAAAAAATAATGAGAGGTCCCATACAATATAGCACGTCCAGGACCTTCTACACGACCTTTTTCTTCAATTAACCCTCTAATGACTAGTTTTTGAAGTGAACCACTCGTTTGAACACCACGTATTTCGTCAATTTCCATTCGTGTTAAAGGTTGCTTATAAGCGATAATAGCTAACGTTTCAAGGGCCGCTTGTGACAAATTAGTCGATAGCGGCGAAATAGCATAGCTTCTTATGATATCAGCATAATTTTTTTTAGTCACTAGTTGGTACTGTTCACCAGCTTCTAACAAAGTTAGACCACGTTTCTCAGACAGTTCACATTCTTTTTGTAACTCCATTAATAAGCGATAGGCATGCTGCGTCGAACAACCCAAAAGGGCAGCCATCTCATTTAAAGTTAACCCCTCATCTCCTGCTACAAAAAGCAAAGTTTCAATGGCTGCTGTTTCATTCATCCGTTAATCCCTCTCATCCTTACTTTTTGTTGAGTACACAAAAATTTCTCCATATTTTTTAGATTGTTTAAAAACAATTGATTTTTCTTTAATTAATTCAAGCATGGCCATGAAGGTTGCAACCATCTCTTTTTTTGTCGGCTCAACAAAGAGATTAGAAAATAATAGCCCATCTTTTTGAGTCGTCAAAGAAAGTTGACTTAAAATAAAGGCCATCTTCTCAGTAATCGTTGTTTCTTCTGCCATAACTCGGGTTTGAAGGGGCCGTTTATTTAAACGTTTTGTTAATAATTTATTGAAAGCAACAACTAAATCATCTGTCGTCAGTTCCATTGGTTCTAAGGGTATATTTTGTTGGAGAAACTCGAGATTTTGTGGTTCTCTCGTGTAATATTGATTCCGCTCTTCTTCTTTATCTTTTAATACAACCGCGGCTTTTTTATATTTTTGGTATTCTAGCAATTGCTCAACTAAAGCATCACGTGGATCTTGTCCTTCTTCAAAATAATCTAATGCGTCATCGTCCAGAATTATTTCTTGGTTAGGCAAGAGCAGTTTGCTTTTAATGGCCATTAGAGTTGCTGCCATGACTAAATAATCTCCAGCAACATCTAATTTCAACACGTTCATCGTTTTGATATAGGCAAAGTATTGTGCGGTTACTTCAGCAATTGGAATATCGTAAATATCTAATTCCATTCGCTGGATTAAGTGAAGCAACAAATCTAACGGACCTTCAAAAGCGTCAATTTTCACATTAATTTTAGACATTGCTTATTCTTCTTCCTGGTTAGTATCAGCAGCTAATAAGTGAGACCTCTTATTTTTTTCTTGCTCCCACTTAATAATTAACTGAGCTGTTTCTATTGTTCCGATAATTTTTTGATTGGAGAAATGACTATCTAGTGCTTCTAATATTTTATAACTGATCCCTTCATTACGAAAAGAGGGATTGATAGAAATGTGACGCAATAAAACGAATTCATCATCAACCTCAACACCTATTACAGCTATCATATCTTGTGTTTCTTCTCCACGCCATAAAAAAATTTTCCGGTTTTCTTCTTGTTGATACCAATCTAATTCAAATTTAAGTCGATCAACATCTTTAAAATCAGGTATAAATGATAATAGACCCATTGTAATCTTCTCATAATTATTTTTATAATCGAGTAACATATTCTGTTTACCCCCCATAAAGATTTTATTCATGTAACAACCTCTTGCTTAGTTGTTTGATAACAATGAGTGCTCTAATCTCATTAAGTCATTGTAAGTTTCCCTTTGAATAGCTAAAAAATCACTGCCATTCTCAACAAATATCACTGGTGGCCGAGGAATGCGATTATAATTACTGGCCATTGCATATCCGTAAGCTCCTGTGCTAAATACGGCTAGAATATCTTTTTTCTGTGGTTTAGGTAACGGCAAGTCCCAAATCAGCATATCGCCAGATTCACAACACTTACCGGCTATTGAATACAAGTCACTTGCTTGATCATTTGCGCGGTTGGCAAGAACACCAGTATATTTCGCATGATACAATGCAGGTCTTATATTATCTGACATTCCACCATCAATCGCTAAATAATGGCGAACATCAGGAATTGATTTTTGGGAACCTGTTTCATAAAGAGTCATCCCTGCATCACCGACTAGACTACGGCCAGGCTCAATCCAGATTTCAGGCATATTTAGGCCTAATGCATCCGTTACATTTTCAACTTCAGTAATAATCGAATCAATGTATTCAGCAATCGATAAAGGTTCATCTTCAACGGTATATTGAATACCAAAGCCTCCACCAACGTTTAAAACGCTTAAATCAAAACCAAATTCTTCCTTCCATTTTTTTGAATAAGTTAACATTTTATTAATGGCTAGATTGAATCCTTCTAGTTCGAAAATCTGTGAGCCGATGTGGCTGTGTAAACCTATCACATCAATATAAGGCATTTGACTCGCTAAAATAGCTGCTTGTTTAGCCTGACCGTTTTCAAGATCGAAACCAAATTTAGAATCATTTTGCCCAGTAGAAATGTAATCATGTGTATGTGCTTCTACGCCAGGTGTAACTCGAATCAAAATTTTCATTCTTTGTTTGCGTTCGGAAGTAAATTGATTCAAACGATCTAATTCGTAGAAGTTATCTACTACAAAACAACCCACTTGGTAATCCAATCCAGCAAACATTTCATCATCCGATTTATTATTGCCATGAAAATGAATTTTTTCACTAGGGTACTCTGCTTTAATGGCCGTGTAAAGTTCTCCACCTGAAACAACATCTAATGATAAACCTTCTTTTGCCATCAGTTGATAAATGGCTAAACAAGAAAAGGCTTTACTTGCATAGGCAACCTGAGCTTTTACTTTTCTTTTAGAAAAAACAGCTTTAAAGGCTCTAGCTTTTTGTTTAACCGCTTCTATATCATATACATATGATGGTGTACCGTATTTATTGACTAACTCGATTGTGTCTATGCCGCCAACTTCAAGATGGTTCTTTTCGTTTATTTTCATTGTACCTGTTAGTAAGCGCTCGTCCATTAAAGGTCCTCATTTCAACTTTATCCGATTTTTTTCTTTCCCTACCATAACATAAAAAAAGCATTTTCTCAACGTAACAAAAGTGCTAACGACTCGATACACTGGTCTTTATAGAAAATTTTTTAAATGATCTTTCCTGACTTTATTAGTTAGTCATTTATAAAAAGATATCCTCTTATCTTCTGGTGAAAAAAGAAAAGTGCTTTTTAAAACTCACTAACTTTTTTCTTGCAGTCAACTGAGTCTTAGAATAATTTTGCAGATTTATATGTTTAGATTATCAATAAAAGTTATAAAACGATGTATTTTATTCCTATCCAACGGACCGATTCGCTGATTTAACGTGTCGCTGTTTAACAACTCTTTCAGACCTAATTGAAGGCTCCCTACTGATTTTAACAGGTATTTGAATAGGGTTTTTGTTACCATTATTTGAGAGATGCCCACTAGGCTCATTTTTTCAATGATTACTCTCTTTTATTTTTTACTTTATTTTCCAAAAAATAAAAATCGCTTGTTTACTTGAACGTTACTTCAAGTAAACAAGCGATTTTATCAAGTAATAAAAGCACAATCTTTTATTACTCAAGAATGGATTATTATTAAATCGCTTCTAAAATATTTTTAATAAATAGTTTAAAGGTCTTTTTGACACGTTGCGTTGTTTCTACAACTTCTTCATGGTTAAGAGATTCTTGCATGCCAGCTGCAAGATTTGTGATACAAGAAATGCCAATTGTTTTTAGTGATGCATGTTTAGCCACAATGATTTCAGGAACAGTAGACATTCCAACAGCATCTGCTCCTAATAAACGAGCCATTCTAATTTCAGCAGGTGTTTCATAAGTTGGACCAGAGAATCCCATATAAACCCCTTCTTTTAAATCTAATTTCATATCTGATGCAACCTGTTTAACAATTTTTTGATAATCTTTATCGTAAGGCTCACTCATGTCGGTAAAACGTACGCCTAATGCTTCATCATTTGGCCCCATCAATGGATTTGCTCCAGTATAGTTAATCTGATCCGTAATCATCATTAATTCTCCTTGTGTGAAGGTTGTGTTTACTCCACCCGCAGCATTTGTGACAATTAAAGAATGCACGCCTAATTCTTTCATCACTCTAACAGGGAAAGTCACTTCTTCTAAGCTGTAACCTTCATAATAGTGAAAACGCCCTTGCATAGCTAAAACTAGTTTTCCACCTAATTCACCATAAACCAATTGACCAGCATGACCTACGACAGTCGATACAGGAAAATGAGGAATATCGTTATAAGCAATAACGACTGGGTTTTCAATTTCGTCTGCTAATTCGCCTAGCCCTGAACCTAAGATTAAACCAACATCAAGTTGCTTAACCCCTTTTTTATTAATATATTCCGCTGCACTTTTAATTTTTTCTTGTAATGTTGAAGTCATGGATGTTCTCCTTTTTATAGTACTTTTATTTTTTATTACACTAAATGAGTTAAAAAGCTTTCACCAAAACCGGTATCTTTTACATTAAAATTATCCGCAATTGTTGCGCCTATGTCCGCAAAGTGGCCTTGCGGGATACTGCCAAATTTTTCCATAGAAGGTGAATAAGCCAATAACGGAACATATTCACGTGTATGGTCAGTACCTGGAGCAGTTGGGTCATTTCCATGATCTGCTGTGATCAATAATAAATCATCTTCTCTTAACTGTCCGACAATTTCTTCTAAACGATTATCAAATTCCTCAATAGCCTTTGCATAACCAGCTACGTCTCGACGGTGGCCAAATAAGGCATCAAAATCAACAAGGTTTAAAAAACTTAATCCTTCAAAATCTTGTGTCATAACTTTTAGTAATTGATCAACACCATCCATATTGCTAGTAGTACGAATAGCTTCTGTAATACCTTCGCCATTGTAAATGTCGTTGATTTTACCAATAGCAATAACATCTTTACCGGCATCACTTAAATGATTCAAGACCGTTTTACCAAAAGGATTTAGTGCATAATCGTGACGGCCGCTTGTCCGAGTAAAGTTGCCTGGTGTTCCTACATATGGACGAGCGATAATACGACCAATCATGTAAGGATCATCTTTAGTAATGTCTCTTACATATTGACAGATTTTGTATAACTCCTCTAATGGAATAATTTCTTCATGTGCCGCAATCTGTAGTACTGGATCTGCAGACGTATAAACAATTAAATCTCCCGTCTTCATTTGATGCTCACCGTATTCATCAAGAATTTTCGTTCCACTGGCGGGCTTATTTGCTACGATTATGCGACCAGAGAAATCTTCAATTTTTTTGAGCAAAGCATCAGGAAATCCCTCTGGGAAAACTCTAAATGGCGTTTGAATATTCAATCCCATTATTTCCCAATGGCCTGTCATGGTATCTTTTCCAACCGAAACTTCTTCTAGTTTAGTATAATAGCCAATATTGTCCGGTACATGTCGAACATCTTTTAACGGACGAATATTGCCTAAACCTAATTCTTCTAAATGCGGAATAGACAATCCCGCTTCTTGAGCAATATGACCTAATGTATCACTACCAATATCATTAAATTTTGCGGCATCTGGTGCCTCGCCGATTCCAACTGAATCCATTACAATTAAATGCACTCTTTTATAAGACATATTCTCTTTTCCTCCTCATTCTTATCTTCTACACTTCTCATTATAGTCAATAATCTGTTGTATTGCGAGAGAAAAGGTAAAAATATAAAACGGTTACGCCCGCGGATGATAGGTTTTATAAACCATCGACATCCGATGTGTACTGATATGAGTGTAAATTTGTGTGGTTGAGATATCAGAATGACCCAATAATTCTTGAACAGTTCTTAAATCTGCTCCATTTTCCAATAAATGAGTAGCAAAGGAGTGTCTCAAGGTATGAGGGGTTACTTGTTTTTCGATACCCGCTTTTTTAACAATTATTTTTAAGTTTTTCCAAACGCCTTGTCTAGTCAGTTTACGGCCATGATGATTTAAAAAGACATACTTTGAACGTTGATTTGGCCGCTCTAATCGGTTACGACTATGATTTAAATAGGTCTCAGTCCATTGGACAGCTAAGTTGCCTAATGGAAGAATGCGCTCTTTTTCTCCTTTACCAATTGTCTGAATCAAACCTAAAGACAAATGCAAATCATCTAGTTTCAACTCGGTTAATTCAGACACACGTAATCCAGTTGCATACATCACCTCTAGAATCGCACGGTCTCTAATTCCTAAAGTATTGCTAGTATCAGGGGTTTCAATTAAATTTTCTACTTCTTTAATAGACAACACTTTAGGCAACGTTTGAGCTTTTTTAGGTGTATCAATATGAGTCATGGGATCAACCGTTGCTATTTTTTCTTGTCTTAAAAATTGATGAAACTGTCTTAAACTTGAAACCATCCTTATAATCGAACCCGCTGATTTTTGTTCTTCTTTTAATTGCTGCAAAAAAGATAAAATAGCGTAACGATCAATCGTGTCCCAAGTTGTTAGTTGATTTTTTTTCAAAAAAATCAAATAGATTTTAATATCGCGCATATAACTCTCAATTGTATTTTTAGAAAGCCCACGTTCGATGGTTAAAAAGCGGATATACTCAGCTAAATCTTCTTCCATTTCTCTCTCTCCTTCATACGATTGAAAAAAGAGCAGGAAACACATTAAGTGATCTGCTCTTTTTTATTTAAGATAGATTTATTGACAATTTTTACAAATACCATGAAATGTTAAACGATGATCTTTAACTTGAAAACCAAATCTCTTTTCAACATCTTCTTCAACATCCTCTAGTAAGTCTTCAAAGATCTCTTCTATTCCACCACATTTTAAGCACAAAAGATGATGGTGGAAATGTTTATCGCCTTCTTGCTTTAAATCATAACGAGCTAAACCGTCATCAAAACTAATCTTATTAACAACTTTAATATCCGATAAAATTTCTAATGTTCGATAAACAGTCGCTAACCCAATATCTGAGTTTCTTCTTTTAACTGCCAAATAAATTTCTTCTGCACTCATGTGTTCTGTTTCTTTTTCAAGCACAATTTTTATCGTCGCTTCTCTTTGTGGAGTAAGTTTATACCCAGCACTATGCAACTTTTCTGTTATTTTTATCAACATGGACTTAGCCGTCTCCATTAGTAATCCCTCATCTAACTCAACAATTTTTCTCTATTATTCTATTTTTGAAACAGCATCGGTTGTTTCAACTTCAACTTCTGGTTCTGATTCAATCATTTGTTCAACTAATTTTGTTTCGCCATCTTCTTGAATAATCATTCTTTGTTTCATCAAATTGCCAAGGGCACGTTTGAATTGAGATTTGCTTATACCAAAACGCTCTCTAATTTCATTTGCATCACTTTTATCTGTATAAGGAAAACTACCCTCTGCTGTACGTTCCAAAATAGCTAATAACATTCCAGCATCATCACCTATTGCTTCATGTGCACGAGGCATCAACGAAATATTTAGCACACCATCTGGTCTAACGCCAATAACACGACCGGATACAACTTCTCCCATACGTGGCTCATCTTTTCTTTCAGAGGGGTGAATAAAACCTAAGTAATTATCTGAAGTAATCACAAAAGTTCCAACCATTTTCAGACGATAGGCAGTGGCCGTAATATTTTGATTGTTTAAATCCGGACTCGCCTTTTCAGAAAGAGATTCAAAAACCGTTTCAGGTACTAATGTTCCCCACATGCGATCTTTTTCATCTACTTTTATGGTAATCATTAACTGATCACCTTTTTTAGGCCAAAGATGTTTCAAAACAGGTAATTCATCTAAAGAAACGACTAATTCTTTATCTGGTAAGCCGACATCCATAAAGACACCTAAATCTTTACGTGTGTCTATAACCGTAGCCCAAGCAAATGTTCCAATCCGAATTGTAGGGATCTCTTGTGTTAAGATTGTTTCTTTATTTAAAGATACATAAGCAAATCCTTCAACTGTATCTCCTAATTCATAATTTGTTGACTCATCTTTTGACAGCTTGTAGGTAACACCATCTTTTTGAATGAAATAAGCTTTTTCGTTTATATCTGTAACTAATCCTGTAATAATATTTCCTAGTGATTGGTTCATATTTTTTCCTCCATTAATTATCGTACTTTTTTTATAAGCATTTGTTAAAAAGACTCATTGAGTATAGTTTAGCTTTCTTTATGAGTTTACCATAATTACAATAGGCCACCTAGCATTAAAATGCAAAAAGACTTTTGAAAAGATGAATACCATCTTTTCAAAAGTCCCAGCTTTAACATTTTTTTGAGTTAATGAATCGGTTAAATTGCAGTTGTTGCTCCACGATAGACAATTCCACGACGTGAGTCAACTGTAAGCAATTCGCCTGAGCGAATTAAAGTTGTTGCATCTTCCGCTCCTACAACAACTGGAATTCCCATTGCAATTCCAACAACAGCAGCGTGACTTGTTAATCCACCATTTTCTACTACGATAGCAATAGATTTCTCGATTGCTGGCAAGTAATCTTTATCTGTTGTTTTAACAACTAAGATACTGCCTTCTACTGCATTTTCATTTGCTTCTGCAGCAGATGAAGCAACAATCGCTTTACCAATAACAGATTCTGAACCAATTCCTTGTCCACTGACTAATTTTGATCCAATTAATTGAATCTTCATCAAGTTAGTTGTTCCACGTTCACCAACAGGAACACCAGCAGTGATGATAATTAATTCTCCTTCTGTAGCAAAGCCATTTTCGCGAACAATAGTTGTGGCTAAGTTGAACATATCATCAGTAGATGTTGGCTTAGTTGAAACTGTTGGATAAACACCCCATGAAAGTGCTAGACCACGCATCACACGTTCTGAGAACGTCACAGCTACAATGTTTGCTTTTGGACGATATTTAGAAATCATGCGAGCTGTGTGACCAGATTCCGTTGCAGCTACAATTGTTTGGATACCTAAGTTGCGAGCTGTATGACCAACTGATTGTCCAATTGCTTCTGTCATATCTGTTTCACTATAAGCTTTCAAAGTAAATGCATCTTGATTAACCAATGCTTCTTCAGTACGAACAGCAATACGGGCCATTGTTTGAACAGCTTCGATTGGGTATTTACCAGCTGCTGTTTCACCTGATAACATGACTGCATCACTACCATCAAAAATAGCATTTGCAACGTCATTAGCTTCAGCGCGTGTTGGACGTGGGTTATCTTGCATTGAATCCAGCATTTGAGTAGCTGTAATAACGGCTTTTCCTAGTGCATTACATTTTTGGATTAATGATTTTTGAACAATCGGAACTTCCTCAGTAGGAATTTCTACACCTAAATCTCCACGAGCAACCATAACGCCATCAGCAACTTTTAAGATTTCGTCAATTCTATCAACGCCTTCTTGATTTTCAATTTTAGCAATAATTTGAACATGTTCCATCTTTTGTTCTTCTAAGATTTCAGTAATTTCCAAAATATCGCTTGGACGACGAACGAAACTAGCTGCAATAAAATCAATATCATTTTCTAAACCAAAACGAATGTCAGCTGCATCTTTGTCAGTAATACCAGGCATATTAACAACTATTCCTGGAACGTTAACGCCTTTTTTATTTTTCAATACTCCAGCATTATGGACGAATGTTATCAGTTCTTTGTTTTTATAATCAATTTCTGTAATTTCTAAATCAATTAAGCCATCGTCTAATAATACATGTGTTCCGACATGAACGTCATCGATTAATTCTGGATAAGTGATAGAGAATTTTTCTCTTGTTCCTTCAACTTCTTCCATAGCAATACGAACGACATCTCCTGTAGAGAAGTCAACACGTCCGTCTTTCATGTTGTGCGTACGCATTTCTGGGCCTTTTGTATCTAATAAGATAGCAACCATTTTACCTGTAATTTGTGAAGCTTCACGAATATTTTGAATACGGGCTCCGTGCTCTTCAAAATCACCATGAGAAAAGTTTAGACGAGCTACGTTCATTCCTGCTTCAATCATTTTTACTAAGAATTCTACTGATTCACTTGCGGGTCCAATTGTACATACTATTTTTGTTTTTTTCATTATTTTAATCTCTCCCAATATTCATTTTTTAAAAAAATTTAGTTGGTTAATATGAAATTTCTTGATTTAATTTGTATAAAGATAAATCTGGTAAATGTTTTTGATTATTTAAAATCTCTTCAAAGTTATTTTCAGCAATCTTATTGCCAATCATACCTAAACCTAAACCGCCCTTGCCTTCTTTTAATAAGTCAACAGCTTTTGCACCAAAGATGCTGGCTAATACACGGTCTCTTGCAGTTGGTGAGCCGCCACGTTGAACGTGTCCCAAAACAGTTACACGCGCATGATGATCTCCAAATTCAGCTAATTCTTTAGCGAAATCGTTTCCACTCATTACGCCTTCAGCAAGGATAATAATACTATGTTTCTTGCCACGTTCGCGCCCTTTTTGAATCGTATCGGCTACTTCTGCCATATTAAATTCTTTTTCAGGAATAATAATTTGTTCTGCTCCACCTGCTACACCAGTCCAAAGAGCGATGTCTCCAGCATTGCGTCCCATAACTTCCACAATAAAGGTTCTTACATGACTCGTTGCAGTATCTCTAATTTTATCGACAGAGTCTAAAACCGTATTAATAGCAGTATCAAATCCTATACAAAAATCAGTTCCTGGAATATCATTATCGATTGTTCCTGGTAAACCAATTGTAGGAAAGCCATGTTTTGTTAAAGCTAATCCTCCTCGGTAAGATCCATCCCCACCAATGACAACCAAACCTTCAATACCGAATTTTTCTAATTGTTCGATTCCTTTTAATTGTCCTTCTTCTGATGCAAACTCTGGATAACGTGCTGAATATAAGAATGTTCCACCGCGTGAAATTTTATCTCCTACATCTCTTCGTGTTAATTTACGGATATCACCTGCTACCAAACCAGCGTAACCATAGTTTATACCATAAACTTCCATTCCTTCGTAGAGACCCTTACGGACAACTGCACGAACAGCCGCATTCATTCCAGGAGCGTCTCCTCCACTTGTTAAAACAGCGATACGTTTCATGTTAATAACCCACCTTATCAGTGTATTTAGCATAAAAATGATATTGGGCAAATACTCAATCTCATTTTTATAACTTTACTAGCGTTTTCTTGAAAAAGTCGATAATGACTAATTCAATTATTAAGCTTACTAAATTATTCTACCATTTTTAGCCTGAATTGTCTTAGTAAAATGAGAAAAACCTTTAAAAAATTGTTTTTTTTTGAATGACAACGTTTTCTACTCCCATTATTTTTTCTAAAGCTAGTTTAAGCGCTTGTGTTCCGTCTACCCACTCCGTTTCATTTAGGGCAAGTTTCTTTTTTGTCTCTTCATAAAACAAAATGACAGGAATAGAACCGCGGTGTTTTTTAAAGATTTGATTCAACTCTTGTAATAATTCACTGTCCATTTTTCCAGTAGGAATACGAATAAAAATCCGGGCTATTTCTGCTAGTTCTGCTAATACTTTGATGTCTTCTAACGAAGAAACAATTAGTTGTTTGGTTTCATCACGACTACTTTCAACTTTTCCTTCTACATAAAGCAATTCACCTTTTTCTAATAATTTTCCGTATTGTCTATATTTGATTGGGAAAAGTGTTAAGGAACAGTCTCCAGAAGAATCGTTCAATGTGACAAAAGCCATAATTTCTCCTTTTTTTGTTCGAATACGTCTTACATTTTTTATGAGTCCAATAATTTTTTCGTGTTGCCCAATCTGTAGATCTTGAATAAAAACTGTTTGTTTCATTGTCGCGACTTTTTCGTACTGTTCTGCTGGGTGACCAGATAAATAAACACCAAGATAAAATTCTTCTAATTCTAACTTTTCTTCCAAACTTAAATCACTTGTTTGGGTGTATTTTGGTTTCAAAATATCAAATAAGCCAATATTATTCCCACTCAATTCTAAGCTAGATAAAATACCCATTAAAGACGCAGCCAATGTTCCTCTTGAATAACCAAGGTGATCAAAAGTACCTACATAAATAAGTGGTTTAATGTATTCTTCTTTCAGCCATTTAGAATCGATGCGTCTTAAAAAATCAATCAAATCTTTAAATGGACCCTTTTCTTTTCGAATACGAATAATATCCAATATCATATCTCTTCTTAATTTTTTTATTGAACCTAGTCCAAATTGAATAGAATGGTCTTTTAATGAAAAAGCATAAAAGCTTTTATTAATATCTGGCGCTAGGATAGTAATTTTTCGTTTCTTTATTTCTAAAGCAAATTCTTTTAATTTAACTGGGTTATTTGATGCCGAATTAAGTAAGGCTACAAAGAAAGCTTCTGGATAGTGGGCTTTTAAATAAGCCATTTGATATGCAATAAAAGAATACGCAACGGCATGTGACCGGTTAAAGCCATAATTGGCAAATTGCTCAATATAACGATACACTTCAGTAGCAACTTTTTCTTCGTATCCTAGTTCTATAGCCCCTTTAATAAAATGAGCTCGCTCGATGTCAATTAACGATTTTTTCTTCTTTGCCATCGCTCGTCTTAAGATATCCGCTTGTCCCAAAGTATAACCGGCCATTTTGGAAGCTACTTGCATGACTTGTTCTTGATAGACCATTACACCGTAAGTGACACCTAAAATTGATTCTAGATTAACATGTGGATAAACGATTGGTGCTTCACCTTTTTTGCGTTTAATAAACAAATCGATCTGTTCCATCGGGCCTGGACGATATAAAGCATTTACGGCAGCTACATCTTCAATCGACGTTGGTCCTAATTTACGAAGGACATTTTTAATACCACTAGATTCAAATTGAAAAATACCAACCGTATCTGCTTTAGCAAATAATTCTAGCGTCTGTGGATCATCCATTGGAATAGCCAACAGATTAACGTCTTCTTGTGTTTGCTTTTTGATTAATTTAAGTGCGTTATCAATGATGGATAAGTTTTTCAATCCCAAGAAATCCATTTTTAAAAGACCAATTTCTTCTACATTTCCCATTGGGTATTGAGTTAAATGAATTGATCCACTACCTTTTTGAAGCGGAAGATACTTATTTAACGGTTGATTACTAATAACAACCCCTGCTGCATGGGTGGATACGTGCCTTGGCAATCCTTCTATTTTTTTAGCAGTATCAAAAAGCAAGGTATTTTTTTCGTTTTTTTGAACAAGTTCTCTTAGAGATTTTGATTGTTCATAGGCTACTTTTAATGTAATTCCAAGTATTTTTGGAATCGTGTTAGACCACTCTGTCGCTTCAGCCTGGCTAAGTTCAAACACGCGAGCAACATCACGTAGAGCCATTTTTGCTGCCAATGTACCAAACGTCGCAATTTGAGCAACATGTTCTTGGCCATATTTATTTTTTGTGTATTCCAACATTTCTTCTCGACGATTATCTGGAAAATCTAAATCAATATCTGGCATTGTGTAACGTTCTTCATTTAAAAATCGCTCAAACAACAAGTTGTATTGAATCGGATCAACGTCCGTGATGCTTAAAACATAAGAAACTAGTGAACCTGCAGCAGAGCCTCTACCTGCTCCAGTAACAATACCCACTTTATGAGCATAAGCCATTAAATCCCAAACAATCAAAAAGTAATCTTCGAATCCCATTTTACGAATAATCGCCAATTCATATTCTAACCGTTCTTGGTATTCTTTTGTGTAGTCAACTTTTCTTTGCTTTAGTCCTTTAAAACAAAGCTCTTTTAAATACATACTTGTATCTATTTGTTCTGGTACATCAAAACGAGGCAATAGATGCTGATCCAATTCAATCTCAACATTTATTGTCTCAGCAATCAAATTCGTTTGTTCAATAGCTTTTTGTAAACCAACAGAAACAAATTTCTCGACTTGCTGATTTTCTTCAAGCAAAGAATAAGGTCCCGTTGTTGTCGTTACTTCAGCTAGTGAAACTTTTTCTCCTGAACCAATGGCTTTTAAAACATCATTGCTAAAATGATCAGAAGGGTTTAGATACCGCACGTCGCCTAGCGCAACTGTTTTAATAAATAACTGATTTTGCAATCCTTTTAATTTAGCTTGAACCTTCTGGATACTTTCCTGTAGTTGCAACCCTATAAAATACTGTTCATTAGTAAATACTTGTTGCTGTGCGTTTAATACTTTTATCGCTGATTCTTGTTCTTCATTAAGCAAAAATAAGTCAAATTCGCTATCTCTTCCTGGCGTGATAGCAATTAAACCCTGACTATACTCTTTTATCTCTTCAAGACTTAATCTTTCATCGTGTTCCATTAACATTTTTTTACTAGATAATTTCATCAAGTTGGTATAACCGGTTTTATTTTGGGCTAACAAGATTAAAGGATATTCCTGTTGCGTATTTATTACACCTTGAATATCTAAAGTTATTCCAACAATTGGTTTAATGTTGTGTTTGATACAAGCTTTATAAAAATCGATAATGCCATACATGACATTATGATCCGTCAAAGCTAGTGCTTTGTACCCTCGTTCTTTTGCAGAAACGACAAGTTTTTCGATTGATAATGTACTTTTCAATAAACTATAGGCACTGATAACTTGCAACTGTACAAAGGGCATTTTAGTCACTCCATTCTTACTTCATCTCGTATATTATACCCTTAATTTACAAGGATGCGCAAATAGTTGAAAAGCAGTCTTTTCACAGTTTCCTTTACAATTTTTCTAAATGTGATAAAATTGTCTTGTATAAGAGAGGTGTTGTAGTATGAAAATTATCGTAACATTATTGTGGGGTTTTTGTATCGGTCAAGCAATTAATTACATTGGCAGTTCTTTAACTGGCGGTTCATATGATTTTGTAACAGCCACTTTAATTGGACTTGTTTCGGCAGGAATTATTTTGATAATCGGACAAGTTATTCCAAAAACAATCCATACTGATGAAATCAAATAAATTAGATAAATCATTTGTGCCAAGAACAAAAAAAAATCTACCTATATTTTTATTCTTTACGCTTCTTCAAAAATAACATCCTTTTCTTTAACGAAAAAAGACCTTCTGGATTATAACTTCTAATCCAGAGGGTCTTTTATGTCTTTTTATATTAAAATCCATTGTTTATTCAGTTAATTCGGTTGTTTCAAACGCGAGTTTTCCGTCTTTAAGTGTGATCGTTACTTTAGACTTAGATAAAATCTTTCCAGCGATAATCTCTTTAGCAAGAGGTGTCTCTATGCTTCTTGTTAAATAACGTTTCAATGGTCGAGCACCATACGTTGGGTCATAGGCATTTTCAGCAATCCAAGTTTGAGCTTCTTTTGAAATAGCTAACTCAATTTCTTGCTCGACTAAACGTTTAGCTAGATCATTCGTTAATTTAAGCACAATTTGTTTTACGACTTCAATTGTTAAAGGCGCAAAGAGCACCGTGTCGTCAATCCGATTTAAAAATTCAGGTTTAAAGTGGGCATTCAATAAAGAAAAAACTCCTTCTTTTGCCGCTTCATCAATTTGACCTTTATCATCTGTTCCATCTAATAAAATAGTAGAACCTATGTTGCTCGTCATAATCAAAACCGTATTTTTAAAGTCGACTAAACGACCTTTTCCGTCCGTTAAGCGTCCATCGTCTAATACTTGTAATAAAACATTAAAAACATCTGGGTGAGCTTTTTCAATTTCATCTAGTAAGATAATACTATAAGGGTGACGTCTAACAGCTTCTGTCAATTGTCCCCCTTCTTCATATCCAACATACCCAGGAGGAGCTCCAACTAGACGAGAAACAGAATGTTTTTCCATATACTCGCTCATATCAATACGTACCATACGCTCTTGTGAGTCAAACAGGTTTTCAGCAAGTGCTTTAGCTAATTCGGTTTTACCAACACCTGTTGGACCAAGGAATAAAAATGAACCAATTGGACGATTAGGATCTTGTAACCCTGCTCTTGCACGAATAACCGCATCAGTGACACTTTCAACTGCTTCATCTTGTCCAATGACGCGTTCATGTAAAGTATCAGCTAGATGCAACAGTTTTTCTCTTTCACCTTTAACCAATCTTGTAACAGGGATACCAGTCATACGGCCTACAACTATCGCAATCTCATTTTCTGTTACAGATTCTTGAACCAATCGTTGTTTATCTTCTTGATCTTTTAGATTTTTGGACTCTAATTTTTTTAATTCTTTTTCTAAAGCCGGAATTTGGCCATGACGCAAGACAGCTGCTCGCTCTAAATCATAGTTGCTTTCAGCATCTTCTAATTCGCGACGAGCTTGTTCTATTTCAGAGCGTTTGTCACGTAATTTAGCAACTTCTTCTTTTTCGGTTTCCCACTTCATTTTTAAAGAGTTGGCTTCTTCACGTAAATTAGCTAACTCTTCACGTAAGATTTCTAATCTACGTTTACTTGCTTCGTCTTTTTCTTTTTTCAGTGCAGCTTCTTCTATTTCTAGTTGCATCAATCGACGTGTCACTTGATCCAATTCTGTTGGCATAGAGTTCATCTCGACTCTAATGGTTGCACAAGCCTCATCGACTAAGTCAATCGCTTTATCTGGCATATAACGGTCAGTAATGTAGCGATTAGATAGATTTGCAGCAGCTACCAACGCATTGTCGTGAATATTTACACTATGATGGATTTCGAATCGTTCTTTTAAGCCACGCAGGATACTAATCGTGTCTTCTACGTTTGGCTCTTCGACCATCACTCTTTGGAAACGCCTTTCCAGTGCTTTATCTTTTTCCATATAGAGCTGGTACTCATTTAGGGTTGTTGCTCCAATACAATGCAATTCACCACGAGCTAACATCGGTTTCAATAAGTTTCCTGCATCCATGCTTCCTTCCGTTTTACCAGCACCAACAATATTATGAATCTCATCGATAAAGAGAATAATTTTTCCATCACTCTTTTTCACTTCTTTTAAAACAGCTTTCAAGCGTTCTTCAAATTCACCACGGTATTTTGCTCCTGCAATTAAGGCTCCCATGTCCAAAGAAAAGATGGTTTTATCTTTCAAATTCTCTGGGACGTCTTTGCGAACAATTCTTTGAGCTAGCCCTTCAATGATGGCTGTCTTACCAACACCAGGCTCACCTATTAGAATTGGATTGTTTTTAGTTTTTCTTGATAAAATACGAATAATGTTTCTAATTTCTTCATCTCGCCCAATTACCGGATCTTGTTGGCCACTTTTTACTGCTTTCACCAAATCAATGCCATATTTTTCAAGAGCCTGGTAACTCTCTTCCTGATTTTTTGAAGTCACACGATCGCCTCCTCGCAATCCTTCTATGCTTGCTTTTAATTGCTTTTCAGTTAACCCATTTGATAATAAATATTTTGTTAACACATGGTTTTTTAACTTCATTAAGGCCAGCAAAACAATCTCCGTAGCTAAATAGTCATCCTGAAACTTTTTACGTAAATTGTCTGCTTCAGACAATAAATGAAATAGATTTTGACTTAAGTTTTGACCATAGTTTACGGAACTGCCTTCTATTGTTGGCATTCGATCCAATTCTTGGTCAATAATCTG
Organism: Carnobacterium iners; assembly: GCF_900177385.1. Classification (NCBI taxonomy): domain Bacteria; kingdom Bacillati; phylum Bacillota; class Bacilli; order Lactobacillales; family Carnobacteriaceae; genus Carnobacterium; species Carnobacterium iners. The sequence continues at coordinate 1,801,797 of NZ_FXBJ01000002.1, read as the reverse complement.
GTTAAATTTATCCACATCTAGACCAACGCTCTGGTAAAAACCACGAGCAAAATTGGTTGGAGTCATAAATATTTTCCATAGATGGACAATATCTATTTCCTGATGGTGTCTATTTATTGCGACATTTTGTGCTTCCGCTAATGATTCTTGCATCGTAGAAGTCATTTTTTCACTATCCATTTTCAATTCCTCCTTGACTACAATGTATTCATTTATTTATGACTCTATTATAAATCTTTGGTTAGGATTGGTCAAATATTTCATGTTTCTTTTTTTATTAAGAAGTTATATATAACTTCTTAATAAAAAAAGTTCTGACATTTTGTCAGAACTTTTTTATCTTATTCCTAATGCAATTCGTGCATAACGACTCATTTTGGTCGTATCCCATGCAGGATACCAGACTAGTTTTACTTCGGAAGAAGTAACTTCTGGTACGGTTTTCAAGGCATGTATAATATCGTCTGTAATGACATCAACAAGAGGACAACCCATTGTTGTTAAGGTCAAATCGATTTGGCAAAAGCCATTTTCATATAAATGAACATTGTAGACCAGACCTAGATTGACAATATCAATTCCCAGTTCTGGATCTATCACTTGTTCTAAAGCAGCAATGATACGTTCCTTTATTTCTACTGCTTCTTCTTCTTTCCATAATGAGCTATCTTTTTCCATACCGCGAACACCTCCGATTAGTAAGATTATTTTACTTGTTTTGAGTTAAAAAGTAAATCTATCCCCTTAAACTCATTACAAATGATCTGAAAAGAAATCAGCCATTTCTACAGATTTTGCATGAGGAACTTTATGGCCTATACCTTTGCTAGTTGAAAAGCTCACGTTTAATCCGTAAGATTGCTGCTTTATTTTCTCATAAAAATCAAATGTCGGCTGATAAGGAACTAAATCATCTTGGGTTCCATGCCAAAAATGGATGTAACGATTAGCAATCTTTTCTGGGTGTTTGGTTAAAGAAATAGGCGTCAAAGCTGTCAGTGATTCAGTTAGAATCTCTTTACTAATCGGTATTTCCATTCCTTCTGTCCATTTGGATGATAACAACCATTTCGTAAAATTAACTGGATCTGGACTTCCCATCAAAACAACTGCTGTTCTAATCCAAGGAAACTGCGTTAAAGCAGCACACGTTGTAAAGCCACCCATCGAAAGACCTGATACGCCGAAACGATTAGAATCACTCAGTCCTTTATTCACATAATAATCTCTCATTAAAGGCAATTCAATTAAATTTCTTGCAATAACATTCCAAAATTCAAGTCCTTGAGTTGATAAATCTTTTTCTTTTCGTTCTCCGTGTAGATAAGCATCGGGTAATAGAGCACGAAACCCTTTTTTAGCTAACTCATACCCATTAACTAATGAACTCTCTTTATTGCTCGTCCAACCATGAAAAAAGATAACTGTTGGCAATAATTCTAATTCTTTCCCTTTAGGACTTATCTCTAATAAAGGTATTCCTTCAACTGTTACAGATTTTATCGAAATCATTCATTTCCCTCTTTTCGTAAGACACTTATTTATGGTACAGTATGTAAACATGTAGTTACTATATTATTCTAACATAAAAAACGCATTACTTTGTAATAGAAGGAGCAAAAAATGGATAAAAAACTTATTGCCGTTGACTTAGACGGAACAACATTGAACCAACAATCTCTTATTTCAGATAAAACAAAACAAGTTTTCCAAAAGGCTAGAGAAGCTGGTCATATCATTTCGATTGCAACAGGAAGACCTTATCGAAATAGTAAGCATTATTATGATCAATTAGAAATGATTACACCTATGATCAATTTTAATGGAGCGTTGTGTCATGTACCAAATGAAAAAGATTGGTCTAATCAATACCATAAAACAATCAGTCGTGACATTGCACTAGATATGCTTGATCTGAAAAAAGATTTCGATATTCAACTTATTGCAGCTGAATTGCTTGATTCTGTCTACACTGATGAATCTTTTTTACCTTACCCAGATTTTTTCCCACACGGACAAAAAGACGTACTCAAATTATCATCAACTAATCTGAAACAAAATCCTACTTCTGTTTGCGTTTTTACAGCACAGGTAAACCAAGAACAAATTATTAATAAAATCGTGCAGCGTTATGGGAATTTAGTCGAAATTAGAACATGGGGTGGTCATACTCCTTGCTTGGAAGTCGTTTCTGCTGGTGTTCAAAAAGCTCTTGGTGTTGAGCGAGTTGCTAGTGCATATGGTATAAAACAACAAAACGTCATCGCTTTTGGAGATGAAGACAACGACTATGAAATGATTCAATACGCTGGTAACGGTATCGTAATGAAAAATGGGATTCAAGCTTTAAAGGATATTGCTAATGATATGACGGAAGAAACAAATGATAATGATGGATTAGCTCTATATTTAGAAAAATTTCTTCGTTTATAAATAAAAAAGTTACTCATAAAATAATGAGTAACTTTTTTATTTTTTTATTGATTCGTTCTTCTAGCTTTTTGTTGATCCGAACTTAAAAATTCTCCTACTACTTTGTTTGTTCCTATGAAGTTAACAAAAGCTGCTGCATCAGCTTCTTTAACCGCTTGTTCTAAATCATACATTTCATAATTGCTAATGACAATCATTAAAACAGATCGATCAAGTCCTGTATAACCACCTTTAGCTGGAATAACGGTAATACCTCGTATCAGTTTGGCATGAATAGCTTTGATTAAAGCATCAGGATCATTTGTAACAATCATCGCCGTTACTTTTTGATCACTAGTATGAATCATGTCAACTACTCTGGTCATAACATAGATAGAAAGCAAGGTATACATCGCATACTGCCAACCGTTAATAAAGCCAGCTGCAACGACAATCATTCCATTTATAGTCAATAATAGACTCCCAACTGAGCGACCAGTTGTTTTAGCTAAAACCATTGAAATAATGTCTAATCCTCCAGTAGAGAAACCATACTTTAGTGCAAACCCGATACCCGCTCCACCAATTACTCCTCCAAAAAGTGAGTTCATAATTGGATCAGTTGTTAATGGCGAAATAGGTAAGATAATAGTGAAAAAAGAAATCAAGACAGAAGTCATAAAACTATAAAGAGTGAAATCTTTACCAATTTTAAACCAACCTAATAAAGCGATGGGAATATTAATAAGTAATATAAATATCCCCGTATCGATTGTGATTTGAAATCCATTTTTAAAAAGATGTGAGAGCAATTGAGATATCCCGTTTACTCCAGGAGCATATATTTGAGATGGAATCAAAAAATTATTTAAGGCAAACGAATTTGTAATAGATGCAAATAAAACGAAAAATATTTTTTTAGCTTGCTCTTTCCAAAAAATCGGTGTTTTTAGTTGTTTCAATGTGTACCCTCCTGAGACTATTGTTTGTACCGTTTAACAAGATTTTGATAAGTCATAAAGAAATGACTCTATGTCTTTGTTTTATTTGTTATGCTATCTTTAGCCACGCTACAAATTATGGTACAATATAACTAATGTAACCAATTTCATAAATTTAATGGAGGCAAAATAATGGCAAAAGAAGCTAGTTTTGATATTGTTTCAGAAACAAATTTAGAAGAAGTAAAAAATGCAATCCAAATGGTCAAAAAAGAAATTGATACCCGCTTTGATTTCAAAGGCACAATTAGTGAAGTTAAATTAGAAAAAGATCAATTAGTTATTGTTTCAGAAAGCGAATTTAAATTAGAACAAGTGAAAGATATCTTGACTAATAAACTAGTTAAAAGAGACATTTCTTCAAAAAATCTTCACTTCGAAAAAATTGAAAAAGCCTTTGGCGGAAATATCAGGCAAACAGCTGATTTAGTTAATGGAATTGATAAAGAAAATACAAAAAAAATAATACAACTCATTAAACAAGCTGAACTAAAAGTAAAAACACAAATTCAAGACGACCAAATTAGGGTCACTGGTAAAAATAGAGACGATTTGCAAAAAGTAATGGCTCTATTACGTGAAGCTAATTTACCAATCGCATTACAATTTACTAATTACCGTTAAAAAAACCTGTTGCTCAGCAGTGTTCGATGTGAGCAACAGGTTTTTTATTTTTTAATTCGTGTAACCTTCGATAGCCTTGACAATAACAGTTTGACTGCCCATTAATAATTTAGATACTGGACAAAGTCGCTCTGCTACTTCTACAAGTTTTTGTACTTCATCAAATCCTAATCCATCTATTTGTGCTGTAGCAAGTACATCAAAATAATAACCAGGTTTTGTTGTTTCTTTTACAAAATCTACTTGAACTTCGACTCTACTCTTATTCTGTTTGCCTCTAGCCTTTAATACGGATTGAATTGTAGCATTTAAACAAGTACTTAAAGAAAGACCCAACAATTCTTCTGGATTTGTCCCAGGAGCACTTGAAGTCGGACTAGATAGACTTACTTTTAAGCCATCATTTTTTACATAAGCTACTCCATCGACACCATTTTCATTAACCATTTCAGCATGGAATAGACTTTTGGGAGCTGTCATATTTTTATCTCCTTTAGACAAGTTTTATCGTCTTTATTTTACTTGTTTGTCATTAAGAACTTCTTCAATTCTTGGTAAAATAGCTTTAGCAATAGTTGAACCTGTTACTAGCATTTCATAAAGAGGCATAACGTCCGTTGAGGTTCTGCCTAATAATCTCATGTAAATTTCGCCATCAGAACCTAGACAAATACGATAATAACCTGATTGTAATTCGTTTAACTCGTTAATCAACTCTAACACAGTTACTTTTTTACTAAAGTTTGATACAAAAGCTAAATGATGGTATACGATTTGATAATCTGATCTCTCGTCTTCTTTATCAAATACAATACCAAAAGGTAAAGCTTTTTCGTTTGTTAATTGAAATTTTCCATTATAAGAAACTTGGCCATTTTCAATTTCTCTTTTAGCTAAAGGGATTTGTTTCTGTTTTAATATTGCTTCGAACTGATCTGTTATTTTAGTCAATTGAATACCTCATTTCATATTTTTTACTACCATTTTCAAGACAAGTATAACGTACTTAAACACTGAAATACAAGCTTATCAATCATTTTAAATGGATTATACTCCTTTTGCTTCATAACCGATTATAGAACCTAAAAACTTCATTAATTTATTTTTCCACAAAAAAAAACACCGCAACGTTACAGAAACGTTTGATGTCTATTTTATACCGACGGCCGGAATCGAACCGGCACGCCCTCGCGGGCACAGGATTTTGAGTCCAGCGCGTCTACCAATTCCGCCACGTCGGCATGATAGGTAAACAATCAATCTATCGAATAAGGCGGTAACCGGATTTGAACCGGTGATGGAGGTTTTGCAGACCTCTGCCTTACCACTTGGCTATACCGCCATCATTAAATTGGATTGGTTAAAAAATAAAACTGGGCTAGCTGGATTCGAACCAACGCATAAGGGAGTCAAAGTCCCTTGCCTTACCGCTTGGCTATAGCCCAATAAAAAAAGGCGACTGATGGGGATCGAACCCACGAATGCCGGAACCACAATCCGGTGCGTTAACCACTTCGCCACAATCGCCATAATAAAAGGGTAGTTTTTTTAAAAATACAACACAGGGATAGTAGGATTCGAACCCACATCGATGGTTTTGGAGACCATAATTCTACCATTGAACTATATCCCTATAAAAAAAGGTCACTCTTTAAAAAAATGGTGGAGGGGGGCAGATTCGAACTGCCGAACCCGAAGGAGCGGATTTACAGTCCGCCGCGTTTAGCCACTTCGCTACCCCTCCGCTATTAAAAAATGGTGGCCTGGGACAGAATCGAACTGCCGACACCTTGAGCTTCAATCAAGTGCTCTACCAACTGAGCTACCAGGCCTTAATTTGTTGCAACGGTCTCGACGGGAATCGAACCCGCGATCTTCTGCGTGACAGGCAGACATGTTAACCCCTACACCACGAGACCTTTAAATTTTAAACATGGAGGTTGACGGGATCGAACCGCCGACCCTCTGCTTGTAAGGCAGATGCTCTCCCAGCTGAGCTAAACCTCCAGTAACCAACATGACCCGTACGGGATTCGAACCCGTGATACCGCCGTGAAAGGGCGGTGTCTTAACCACTTGACCAACGGGCCAAACTAGGATGACGGAGAGTAAGGGATTCGAACCCTTGAGACAGTGTGCACCGCCTACATGATTTCCAATCATGCTCCTTCGGCCGCTCGGACAACTCTCCAAGGTCGTTCTAATAGAACTCTCTATTCATTTATTTCCATAGATATCTATGTACTCCGCAAGCAGGATTCGAACCTGCGACATCATGATTAACAGTCATGCGCTCTACCAGCTGAGCTATTGCGGAAAAATAAAGATGCGCGGCAGCGTCCTACTCTCACAAAGGGAAACCCTTCACTACCATCGGCGCTAAGAAGCTTAACTGCTGTGTTCGGCATGGGAACAGGTGTGACCTTCTTGCCATCGCCACCACACATCTTTTAGTTATAAGAGAACGTTGTTCTCTCAAAACTGGGTAGTGTTTAACTATAAGACAATAAAACCGTTTCTTCATCGTTTAAAAATGGTTAAGTCCTCGACCGATTAGTATTGGTCCGCTCCATACATCGCTGTACTTCCACTTCCAACCTATCTACCTGATCATCTCTCAGGGGTCTTACTCACTTACGTGATGGGAAATCTCATCTTGAGGGGGGCTTCACGCTTAGATGCTTTCAGCGTTTATCCCGTCCACACATAGCTACCCAGCGATGCTCTTGGCAGAACAACTGGTACACCAGCGGTGTGTCCATCCCGGTCCTCTCGTACTAAGGACAGCTCCTCTCAAATTTCCTGCGCCCGCGACGGATAGGGACCGAACTGTCTCACGACGTTCTGAACCCAGCTCGCGTACCGCTTTAATGGGCGAACAGCCCAACCCTTGGGACCGACTACAGCCCCAGGATGCGATGAGCCGACATCGAGGTGCCAAACCTCCCCGTCGATGTGGACTCTTGGGGGAGATAAGCCTGTTATCCCCAGGGTAGCTTTTATCCGTTGAGCGATGGCCCTTCCATACGGAACCACCGGATCACTAAGCCCGACTTTCGTCCCTGCTCGACTTGTAGGTCTCGCAGTCAAGCTCCCTTCTGCCTTTACACTCTACGAATGATTTCCAACCATTCTGAGGGAACCTTTGGGCGCCTCCGTTACACTTTAGGAGGCGACCGCCCCAGTCAAACTGCCCGTCAGACACTGTCTCCCAGCCAGATCATGGCTGAGGGTTAGAGTGGTCATACAGCAAGGGTAGTATCCCACCATTGCCTCCACCAAGACTAGCGTCCTGGCTTCATAGGCTCCTACCTATCCTGTACAAGCTGTACAAACACTCAATATCAAACTGCAGTAAAGCTCCATGGGGTCTTTCCGTCCTGTCGCGGGTAACCTGCATCTTCACAGGTACTATAATTTCACCGAGTCTCTCGTTGAGACAGTGCCCAAATCATTACGCCTTTCGTGCGGGTCGGAACTTACCCGACAAGGAATTTCGCTACCTTAGGACCGTTATAGTTACGGCCGCCGTTTACTGGGGCTTCAATTCTGAGCTTCGCTCGAGAGCTAACCCATCCTCTTAACCTTCCAGCACCGGGCAGGCGTCAGCCCCTATACGTCATCTTTCGATTTAGCAGAGACCTGTGTTTTTGATAAACAGTTGCTTGGGCCTATTCACTGCGGCTGACCAATTGGTCAGCACCCCTTCTCCCGAAGTTACGGGGTCATTTTGCCGAGTTCCTTAACGAGAGTTCGCTCGCACACCTTAGGATTCTCTCCTCGACTACCTGTGTCGGTTTGCGGTACGGGCAGATTGTTTCTAACTAGAAGCTTTTCTTGACAGTGTGACATCGGGAACTTCGATACTTAATTTCTCTCCCCATCACAACTTGTCCTTAATAGAGGCAAGCATTTGACTCACCTCAAGACTTGTTGCTTGGACGCACATATCCAACAGTGCGTATTCCTTAGCCTACTGTGTCCCTCCATTGTTCAAACAAAACAAACTGGTACAGGAATCTCAACCTGTTGTCCATCGTCTACGCCTATCGGCCTCGACTTAGGTCCCGACTAACCCTGGGAGGACGAGCCTTCCCCAGGAAACCTTAGTCATTCGGTGGACGGGATTCTCACCCGTCTTTCGCTACTCATACCGGCATTCTCACTTCTAAGCGCTCCACCAGTCCTCACGGTCTAGCTTCGACGCCCTTAGAACGCTCTCCTACCATAGAACCTAAGTTCTATCCACAGCTTCGGTGTTATGTTTAGCCCCGGTAAATTTTCGGCGCAGGGTCACTCGACTAGTGAGCTATTACGCACTCTTTAAATGATGGCTGCTTCTGAGCCAACATCCTAGTTGTCTAAGCAACCCCACATCCTTTTCCACTTAACATAAACTTTGGGACCTTAGCTGGTGGTCTGGGCTGTTTCCCTCTCGACTACGGATCTTATCACTCGTAGTCTGACTCCCGGATATAAATCAATGGCATTCGGAGTTTATCTGAATTCGGTAACCCGAGAAGGGCCCCTAGTCCAAACAGTTGCTCTACCTCCATGATTCTAATTCCGAGGCTAGCCCTAAAGCTATTTCGGAGAGAACCAGCTATCTCCAAGTTCGATTGGAATTTCTCCGCTACCCACACCTCATCCCCGCATTTTTCAACATACGTGGGTTCGGTCCTCCAGTGCGTATTACCGCACCTTCAACCTGGACATGGGTAGATCACTTGGTTTCGGGTCTACGACCACATACTCATTCGCCCTATTCAGACTCGCTTTCGCTACGGCTCCGTCTCATCAACTTAACCTCGCATGGGATCGTAACTCGCCGGTTCATTCTACAAAAGGCACGCTATCACCCATTAACGGGCTCTAACTACTTGTAAGCACACGGTTTCAGGTGCTGTTTCACTCCCCTTCCGGGGTTCTTTTCACCTTTCCCTCACGGTACTGGTTCACTATCGGTCACTAGGGAGTATTTAGCCTTGGGAGATGGTCCTCCCGGATTCCGACGGAATTTCTCGTGTTCCGCCGTACTCAGGATACTGATCAGAGTGAACAAAGTTTCAGTTACGGGGCTTTTACCCTCTTCGGCGGACCTTTCCAGGTCGCTTCTCCTACTTCGTTCATTTATGACTCTATGTGTTCAGTCCTACAACCCCAGAAAGCAAGCTTTCTGGTTTGGGCTATTCCCGTTTCGCTCGCCGCTACTCAGGGAATCGATTTTTCTTTCTCTTCCTGCAGGTACTTAGATGTTTCAGTTCTCTGCGTCTACCTCTATTGACCTATGTATTCAGTCAATAGTAACACCCGATAAAGAGTGTTGGGTTTCCCCATTCGGAAATCTCTGGATCAAAGCTTACTTACAGCTCCCCAAAGCATATCGGCGTTAGTCCCGTCCTTCTTCGGCTCCTAGTGCCAAGGCATCCACCGTGCGCCCTTATTAACTTAACCTATGGTCATGTTAACTATTCCATTCACCCTAAGGTGAAGAAATACATTAAAAAATAAAACGCGATGTTTTCTTGGTTTCTTGCTTTTCTTACATGTTAAACACTATCCAGTTTTCAAAGAACAACTACTTGCTTTCTGAGAAGATTAGACCTCTCAAAACTAAACAAAGTAAAACAACTGTGACGGTTCCGTTATATCCTTAGAAAGGAGGTGATCCAGCCGCACCTTCCGATACGGCTACCTTGTTACGACTTCACCCCAATTATCTATCCCACCTTAGGCGGCTGGCTCCCAAAAGGGTTACCTCACCGACTTCGGGTGTTACAAACTCTCGTGGTGTGACGGGCGGTGTGTACAAGACCCGGGAACGTATTCACCGCGGCGTTCTGATCCGCGATTACTAGCGATTCCGGCTTCATGCAGGCGAGTTGCAGCCTGCAATCCGAACTGAGAATGGCTTTAAGAGATTAGCTTGACCTCGCGATCTTGCGACTCGTTGTACCATCCATTGTAGCACGTGTGTAGCCCAGGTCATAAGGGGCATGATGATTTGACGTCATCCCCACCTTCCTCCGGTTTATCACCGGCAGTCTCACTAGAGTGCCCAACTGAATGCTGGCAACTAATAATAGGGGTTGCGCTCGTTGCGGGACTTAACCCAACATCTCACGACACGAGCTGACGACAACCATGCACCACCTGTCACTTTGTCCCCGAAGGGAAAGCTCTATCTCTAGAGTGGTCAAAGGATGTCAAGACCTGGTAAGGTTCTTCGCGTTGCTTCGAATTAAACCACATGCTCCACCGCTTGTGCGGGTCCCCGTCAATTCCTTTGAGTTTCAGCCTTGCGGCCGTACTCCCCAGGCGGAGTGCTTAATGCGTTAGCTGCAGCACTGAGGGGCGGAAACCCCCCAACACTTAGCACTCATCGTTTACGGCGTGGACTACCAGGGTATCTAATCCTGTTTGCTCCCCACGCTTTCGAGCCTCAGCGTCAGTTACAGACCAGAGAGTCGCCTTCGCCACTGGTGTTCCTCCATATATCTACGCATTTCACCGCTACACATGGAATTCCACTCTCCTCTTCTGCACTCAAGTTCTCCAGTTTCCAATGACCTTCCCCAGTTGAGCTGGGGTCTTTCACATCAGACTTAAAGAACCGCCTGCGCTCGCTTTACGCCCAATAAATCCGGACAACGCTTGCCATCTACGTATTACCGCGGCTGCTGGCACGTAGTTAGCCATGGCTTTCTGGTTAGATACCGTCAGGGGATGAGCAGTTACTCTCATCCTTGTTCTTCTCTAACAACAGAGTTTTACGATCCGAAAACCTTCTTCACTCACGCGGCATTGCTCCGTCAGACTTTCGTCCATTGCGGAAGATTCCCTACTGCTGCCTCCCGTAGGAGTCTGGGCCGTGTCTCAGTCCCAGTGTGGCCGATCACCCTCTCAGGTCGGCTACGTATCATTGCCTTGGTGAGCCATTACCTCACCAACTAGCTAATACGCCGCGGGTCCATCCATAAGCGGTAGCCGAAGCCACCTTTCATCTGTCTGCCATGCGGCAATCAGAATTATGCGGTATTAGCATCCGTTTCCGAATGTTATCCCCCACTTATGGGCAGGTTACCCACGTGTTACTCACCCGTCCGCCACTCCTCTACTATCGAGTGCAAGCACTCAATAGTAGAAGCGTTCGACTTGCATGTATTAGGCATGCCGCCAGCGTTCGTCCTGAGCCAGGATCAAACTCTCATAAAAGTTGAAGCAACCCGTTAGGATTGTTTCGCTTTTTAACGATGCTTGAAGCTCATTAAAATGACTTGCTAGCGAAATTCCTTTCACTTTGTTTCTTTTGGTTCGACCCTTGGCCGAACCGCCGTTCACAGTTTATTATTTTACTTTGTTCAGTTTTCAAAGGTCTAATTTGTTTGTGCTGTCGTTTTGACAACTTCTAAATAATAACAATTTTATTTTAGTATGTCAACATTTTTTTGAATAAATATTTTTCCATTTGAATAAATATCCAAATAAATAAATTTATTCTGTACTGTTGAACACTCAATAGTGTAGCACAAGACTTTAACAAATGTCAAAGAGTTTATCAAATAACTAAAAATTATTTTGCTGTTCATTCGCTACTAATCGCTAACAACAACTACTATAACAATATTTTAATAATCGGTCAACAAAAAAATAAAATGTTTACTCATCTATAAAGATAAGCGAACATTTTATTCAAAGCTATATTTTTTATTCACGTATATATATACAAAGGAAATGTAATAAATGAACATTTAACAATAATTGATCTTCAACGTTCATGTTTTCGAAAATAATATTATGAGGTGTCTGACTTTATTTCGTTTACTTTTGATATCTTTCGTTTAATTTGAAAACAATCGATTCAAATGGTCGAAGCTTTAAATCTGAAAGATTATCAGAACTATCTGGATAATTACTTATCACAATTGAAGCAGTCCTTTGTTGACTATCTTTATAGACGGTTTCTTTTTTATAAAAATTTAAGACAATTAACCAGGTTTCTCCATTGTAACTTCGTTCATAGGCGTAGAGTTGTTTATCCTCAGGCACTAGCTCTTTGTATTCTCCATAAACAACTAACTCATTTTCTTTACGTAATTGAATAAGTTTTTTGTAGTATGTAAAAATACTATTTTTACTTTGTTGATCCTGTAATACATTTATGCTTGAATAATTCGGATTCAGTGCTAGCCAGGGTTTACCTTTAGTAAATCCTGCATTTTCTGTGCTATCCCACTGCATTGGTCGTCTTAAATTATCGCGACCTTTTTTATTGATAGAAGAGAAAATAGCATCGTTAGAATAATTTTCACTTACTCGCTCATTATAAAAGTTTACCGTCTCTATATCATCTATTTCTTCTATAGAGGTAACTGGTGTGTTTATTAACCCAATTTCTTCTCCTTGAAAGATATACGGTGTTCCTTTTAAAAGATGCAAGAAAGTCGCAAACATCTTCGCTGAAACAATACGATACTCCGGTGAATCATCTCCCCAGTTAGAAACAATTCTTGGAATATCATGGTTATTCCAAAATAGACTGTTCCACCCTTTATTTCCCAATTCTGTTTGCCATTTGGAAAAGACAGCTTTTAACTCAATAAAATCAAGTTTTTTTGTATCCCATTTAGGTTTACCAGGTAATTGATCTAGCCCAATATGTTCAAATTGAAAAACCATTGATAATTCCTGTCTTATTGGATCAGAATAGAGTTTTGCTATTTCTGGCGTTGCTCCCCACGTTTCTCCTACTGTTAAAACATCATACTGGCCAAAAGTAGCACGATTCATTTCTTGGATATAGTCATGTAATTTAGGTCCATTAGTTGTTATAAGTTTATCAGGGATTTTTCCAATAGTATCAATAATATCCATCCGGAAACCACCAATACCTTTTTCTAGCCAAAAATTCATCATTTCATAGATTTCTTCACGAACTTTGGGATTTTCCCAGTTTAAATCTGGCTGTTTTTTGCTATAGAGATGCAAGTAATATTGATTGGTTTGATCATCTAGTTCCCATGCAGAACCGCTAAAGACAGACGTTAAGTCATTAGGGACTTCTCCATTTTCTAATGGATCACGCCAAATATAGTAATCACGATAAGGATTTTCTCTACTTTTTGAAGCTTCTTTGAACCAGATGTGTTCATCAGAAGTGTGGTTAACAACTAAATCCATTAAAATTTTAATCCCGCGTTCTCCAGATTGTTTAATCAGTTCTTCAACATCAGCCATTGTTCCAAATTCTGACGAAATAGCCTCGTAATCACTAATATCGTATCCATTGTCGTCATTTGGTGATTGATAAATTGGACTTAACCAGATAACATCGATTCCTAAATCAGCTAAATAATCTAGTCGTTGAATAATTCCTCTTAAATCCCCAATGCCGTCGTCATTGCTATCTTGAAAACTTCTGGGATAAACTTGGTAAACGACAGAATTATTCCACCATTTTTTTTCCATATCGACTCGTTTCCTCCTTATCTATCTTTTATGTTAGCTAAAATAGATGCGTAGTTTAATTGAGCAGTATCCACTACAAACATATCTGCAAACTTCATTGATTCTGGAGTTCCCACCCCAACTGAAAACATATCAGCTGCATTGATAGAATCAATTCCTGCTTTTGCATCTTCAACTCCAATGCATTCTTCAGGAGTTAAGTTTAATTGCTTGGCACCCTTAATAAAAATCTCTGGATCTGGTTTCCCATTAGCTAATGCTGCTGGGTCAACAATCGTATCGAATAAGTCAGCGATTCCAAGTTGATTCAAAATATCTGGTCCATTTTTACTTGCAGAGGCTAAGGCTAATTTCATATCTGCTTGTTTTAATTCCGCCATAAACTCTTTTATACCTGGTAATAAATCCCTCGGAGAAATTTTAGTTATTAATTTTTTGTACTCTTCATTTTTTTCATCAGCTAACTGCAACTTTTCTTCTTTAGTATAGGCATCACTTTTATTGCCATAAGCTAAGATTCGTTCTAGTGAATCCATTCGACTAATTCCTTTTAATTGTTCATTAAACACGCGATCAATAGAAATACCCATTTTTTTAGCTAATTCCTGCCAAGCTAGGTAATGATACTCTGCTGTATCCGTTAACACGCCATCTAAATCAAAAATAAATCCTTTTATCAACGTTGACACCTCTTCATTTCATGGTAGTTTATTGGATAGCAACGGTAACAGTATCCATTAATTTAATTTTTTGGTTGTACAATTCAATGCTTAGCGCTTCTCCTTCACTTAACTTAACTGTAACGTCTTTTTTCGTTACTGTAATGTGTAATAAGCGTGAGCGATATTTGATCATAAAGTTATAACCATCCCAATTACCTGGGCAGAATGGTTTAAACGATAACGTTTCTTGGGCTGTGCGCATACCAGCGAATCCTTGAACAATGGTTAACCATCCGCCACTCATAGACGTAATATGGAGCCCATCTTCGGTATCGTTGTTGTAGTTATCTAAATCTAAACGAGCTGTTTGGGCATAAAATGCAACAGCTATTTCTTTTTTGCCTAATTCTGCAGCTAATATAGCATGAATAGAGGGCGATAGAGAACTCTCGTGAACCGTCATTGGTTCATAAAAATCAAAATTTCGCTCTTTTTCTTCTATCGTAAATGTATCTCCTAAATAATAAATGCCTTGCAATACATCTGCTTGCTTGATGAAACAAGAACGTAAGATTTTATCCCATGACCAGTTTTGATTGATTGGTAGATTTTCTTTGCTTAATGCAGAAACAGGCCGTAAATCCTTATCTAAAAATGTATCATGCTGAACAAAAACGTCTAATTCTTTATCATATGGGTAATACATTTTAACAATAATCTCCAACCATTGAGCTATTTCTTCATCTGATACACCTAAAGCCTGTTTTTTATCATCAGAAATTTTCCCTAAACTTTCTAAAGTATAATTCAATGTCCAAGTAGCCATCTTATTCGTGTACCAATTGTTATTCACGTTATTTTCATACTCATTTGGACCTGTTACACCATGAATCATATAGCAATTCTCTCTTGCAGAAAAATGCACACGATCAGCCCAAAAACGCGAAATACCAACTAAAACATCGATTCCATTTGTTAACAAGTAATCTTCTTTTCCAGTGTAATTTGTGTAGTTATAGATAGCAAAAGCAATGGAACTATTACGGTGGATTTCTTCAAACGTAATCTCCCACTCATTGTGGCACTCTACTCCATTAAACGTAACCATTGGATAAAGAGCACCTTTTAGTCCTTGTTGTCTGGCGTTGTGAAAAGCTCCATCTAATTGATCATAGCGGTACTTCAACAATTGTTCTGATACAGCTTCATCCGCAACAGATAGATACATGGGTATAATGTATGCTTCTGTATCCCAATAGGTTGCTCCACCGTACTTTTCGCCTGTGAATCCTTTTGGACCTACATTTAATCTTGAATCTTCCCCATAGTAAGTTGAGAACAACTGGAAAATATTAAAACGAATACCTTGTTGACTCTCATCGTCTCCTTCAATAACTACATCTGCTTTACGCCAACGTTCAGCCCAAGCAGCCACGTGTTCTTGTTCTAAGGTATTAGGACCTTTTTCGATAGCCCCATCTAAAATACTAGTTGCAACAGCGATTTGGTTGTCTGTTTTAATGTCTCTACTCGTAACGACACTTACTAATTTAGTCACCATTGCTTGTTCACCAGTAGCTAAGTGATAATCAATTTTTTCTTCAACTTTCATAAAATCTTCATTTGTTTGACGAGCATCAGCTTTTTCAGCAAGAGTCTGCATCATCGTTGTCACAGTGAATTGTTCGATTCCGAAAGGATTTGGGATTGTTTGTGTTGTTAGGTGACTTTTCTCACCAGTAGCACGATCGATTTCTAACCAGAAATTTTCCTCGTAGTTGCTGTCTTCATTGGTTACATTTCCATCCATCAAAGGCTTAAAGGTAACTTTTGCTTCCCCTTTTAATACTTTTGCAGAGACATTAATTAAGGCCAATTCTTTTACAACAATACTAACAAAGCGTTTAAAACAAAATTGGACTTCTAATTGTTCTTTTATTACTATGAAAGAACGAGCTAAAATACCCGTTTTCATATTTAGTTCTATTGAATAATCTTTAACTGTATCTTTAGCTAAATCAATTTTGATGCCGTCTAGTGCAATTTCTATTGGAATAAAGTTGGTTGAGTTGATGACTTTTCCAAAATACTCTGGGTAACCATTTTTCCACCAACCAACACGGGTTTTGTCAGGATACCAGACACCGGCAACGTAAGTACCCAAGTGACTATCTCCTGAGTATCCCTCTTCAAAATTCCCGCGCATCCCCATATAACCATTTCCGATGGATGTCAGACTTTCTTGTAGACGTTTGTCTTTTATTTCTAAAGAAGAAGATTTAATTTTCCAAGGATCTACTTCAAATAAACGTTTAGTCATTTGTTTTACCTCCAGTAGCTTTTCTATTATTTTTAACTGGGACTTTATCATTAAAACGTGTTGTATAAAAAACTGCTAAGATCATTAAGGCTAAACCAATTGACTGAATGGTTAGCATGACAACAACATCAAATTGGATAAAACCTGAAATTAATACGAGTAAAGAAGGAATGCCTAATGCGTTGAGAATTAAATTAACGGATTCCTTGTAAGTTTTAATAGATGAAAAAGAATTTTTTCTAGTTAAATATAAAAACACAGCAGATCCCAAAACAATTAAAATAGTACTGACAAATAATATACTGAACACCAACAACAACAAAGATCCTATCACATAGACGCGGTTTTGAAAAAACCACTGACGTGAAATAGCTGCTTTCATATCTTTGACAGAGTTTAGTTGACTAGGATTAAAATCCTTTGTGTATCGTACGTCGGAAACCGGTACACCTTTATTTTTTAAATAAAGTTCGTTGTCTGAAAAGATAAGCGCATTTTCTGCTTTCAAATTTTCTTTAATAATAGAATCTGAGTTTGTTATACTCACTACACCATTTTCCTTAACTACCTGTGACCCAGGATCAGTAACTAACACTCCATCTTCATTTATTGCTGCTTGAAAAGCTGCAACAACAGACTCGTCTACTAATGCAAGTGTATCTGGGTAACTCTCTTCAATAGGATAAGTTTCCATCTTTAAGAAATTCAAGGATACAGGGACCATGAGTATGCTTGTTAAAAAAAATAAAACAAGGATAAGTTGGAACCAATTTAATTCGTGACGCTTTTTAAAGATTATTCTAGGCGTCCAAATGTTTTTAAAATAAGTCAGTGGAAATACGTCTGTTTTCATAGGAACTCCTTCTTTTTCTTCACTATTTCTATTTAGTACCTCTACTCTTTTATAGCATTCACATACATATTAACTAATTATATTTATCCTTTTGTTCCGCCAGAAGTTAAGCCGGAAACAAAGTTCTTTTGTAGCATAAAGAATAAAATTGAAATGGGAACGGCGATCAAAATTGCACCAGCAGCAAATAAAGAAACTTTTTGATTTTGCGGGTTACTGATAAAAGTTTGAAGTCCTACCGCAACAGTAATTTTTTCTGGACTTCTCAATAAGAAACGAGCTAGCATAAAGTCACCGAATGGCCCCATAAAGGCCCATAAAGCTTGCACAGCTATCATTGGACGAACTAACGGCAAGATAATTTGCCAGAAAATACGGATATGTCCTGCTCCATCTAGTTTAGCTGACTCATCTAATTCTTTCGGCACTGTATCAAAGTACCCTTTCATCAACCAGGTATTCATTGGAATACCGCCACCAATATAAAGCATAGATAAGAACCAAAATTGGTCTAATGCTCCTAGCAATAAAGCCATGACATAAAACGCTGTTAGTGCTGCCATAGTCGGCACCATCTGAATAACAAGGAAAAAGATTAAACTCTTCTTTCTTCCCATGAAGTTATAGCGACTATACGCATAACCGGCTAAAGTAATTAAAGCAACTTGAACGACCATTGTTGAAGTCGCTACAATCAGCGTATTCATATACCAAGTTCCATATAACGTTTCACTGAAAAGACGTTGAAAGTTAGCTAATGTCCAATCGGCGTTGAAATCTAAAGAAAAAGCTGTAATATTTCCAGATTTAAAAGCTGAACTAGTCGTAATGAGAAGTGGGTAAATGATAATAATAGAAAGACCAATCATAAATGCATACGTAAAAAAATGACTTAAGAAAGTAGACGTTTTTTGGGATTTTAATTTATTTTTCATCCTAAGCATCCTCCATATTGAAAGCTTTTGTTTTACGGAATACGATTAAAGAAACTGAGATAACAAGTGTTGAGATGATTAATGTAATCGCAGCTGCCATTGAGTATTGTGGTGAAGTACCTGTTGTTAATTTATAAATCCATGAGATCAAAATATCTGTCGCACCAGCACCACCGCCGACGCTTCCAGGACCTCCGTTATTGAACAAATAAATCATTGAGAAGTTATTAAAGTTACCGGTATATTGAGTAATAAAAGTTGGAGCTGCAACCATGAAGATCATAGGTAGCGTAATTTCTTTGAAGCGTTGAATAGCGTTTGCTCCATCAATCTTAGCTGCTTCATATAAATCTTCTGGAATAGACTGCAAAATACTCGTTGTCATAACATAAATATACGGGAATCCTAACCATCCTTGGATCAATACAATAGCTACTTTTGACCAAAGTGCTTGTGTTTTCCAAGCAACTTGTCCGATTTCAACAAAAGGAAGATTGTTTAACAAAGGAATAACTTGGGTATTGATTGCACCAATACTATCATTAAACATATTTGAAAAAGATAGAATGGTGATAAATGCAGGGACAGCCCAAGGTAGTAAGAAAATAACTCCAAAGAAACGTTTGCCTTTTATGAACGATTGATTCGTAATAACCGCAGTTATAATGCCTAAAGAAATTTGTAAAGTTGTTGCGCAAAGTGTCCAAATGATTGTCCAACTGAATACTGAAGTAAAGGCATCGCGATAAGAACTCAAGAATAAAATATTCGTAAAGTTTTTAACACCAATCCAATCAATTAAGTTTGCTGGTGGAATATGATAAAAGTCATAGTTCGTAAAGGCCATGAACAATGTAACGAGAACTGGAAAGATAATCGTAAAAGCCATCATTAGATAAGCTGGCACAATTAATAAGTAAGGGAAACCTTGATTGTAAACGTTGTATAGAACAGATTTTGCTGTTGTATTTACTGGTAATTGTCTATTCCATCTGGTTGCTACTGTTTTAGCATCGTAGATATTCAATGCATAAAAAGCTAAAAAGATAACAATTACAATCAATTGCAATGTTCCACCAATCATAATGAACAAAGAATGATCTTCAACGGGCACACTTCCTAACGTAAACAAACCTGTAATAGCATTTGCGCCAAATACAATCATTTCATAAATAAATATTAATGTAATTCCTAAGAATACGATTCCTTTAAACTTTTGTTCATTATAAAATTGTCCAATACCGGGAACGATAGAATACAGCATAGCTTTTCTTTCATCCTTCAGCTTTTTTGGCTGATTATCCTTAGACATAGTCTCTCTCCTCTTTTCACTTAATAATAATGGCAGAGAATAGACTCATTCTCTGCCGATAAAAAGTATCCCTATTATTATTCTTTAGTATATTTTTGTTCAATAGATTCAGAAATCATTTTAACTGATTCATCTGCTGACTCTTTTGGTGTTTTGTTGCCAGAAGCTGCATCAAACATTAGGTTTTCTGCTCCTGCCCATACTTCAGCCATTTCAGGAATGTTTGGCATAGGTTGTGCTTCTTTGTATTGTGCAATAACCGCAGATGTTAATTCATCATCTTTGCCTGTTGCATATTCGCGTGATTCTTGGTTTGCTGGAATTTCATTTGTAGCATCGTAGAATTTGTTTTGATTTTCAGTTGTTGTAACATAATCTAACCATGCTTGTGATACTTCTTTATTTTTTGAGTAATTGCTAACAACCCAACCTTTTCCTCCGCCAAACGCTTGGTATTCTTCGCCATTGTTTAGAGTAGGAATTGTTGCTACGCCGTAATTAACGCCTGCTTCTTGTAGTGCTTGTGCTTGCCAAGGTCCACCAATAAATGCAGCAACTTTACCAGCTAAGAATTGATCGGTAATGAAAGCATCAGAACTTGTGATATCTAACATTCCTTGAGGCCATACATTTTGGAACCAGTCTGTAGCATAAGTAATCGCTTCAACTGCTCCGTCACTGTTTAAACCAATGTCTGAAGCATCTGTTCCGTCTTCACCAAATACGTATCCGCCATATCCTGCAACTAATCCGTAAGAGAAGTAGAAGTCAGTCCATTTTGCTAAGAAACCAGTATTTTTTCCAGCTTCGCCTTCAAAATTGTATTTCTCATCTTTTGCTAATGCTTCAACTTCTTTAAATGTTTCTGGAGCTTTTTCAATTAAATCTTTGTTGTAATATAAAACAAGCGTTTCAATAACTGCAGGTTCACCAAAGATTTTACCATCGATCGTTACTTGTGCTTTATCTGTATCGTTGAATTGTGCTTCGTTTCCTAATGTTACTTCAGCTAAATGTCCTTGTTGTCCTAGAGGTCCAATACGGTCGTATGCTGACATCATGATATCAGGAGCGCTTCCAGCTGGTCCATCTAATGGCAAAGCTTCTAATTGTTCAAACATATCTCTTTCAGTAATCTTTATTTTTACATCGTGTTCTTTTTCAAAGTCTGCTTTGATTTCGTTAATGTAATCAATATAACCTGTATCAACAGCGATATTTAGTTCTGTACTACCTGCGCCATCCTTTGAATCAGATGCATCAGTATCTGATCCGCTTCCTCCACCACATGCAACTAATAATAAGGCACTTGCAGAAACCAATCCAACAGCATACTTTTTCCAATTACTTTTCTTCAATTTAATATCCTCCTCTAATGTTTTGCTTTTTGTTATTTCTCTTTACATTCTTATTATTAACGATAAACCGCTTTCTTGCAATCGTTTTATCACTGTTACCGGTAACAGAATCATTTATCCCTATTCAACACTAGACAAAAGCCCATTTATCATTTACTTTTTAGATTAGATTGCACTAGCGGCAACTAAACGAACTTTTTATAACTATACCTTTATTTCTCAAACAAATATTTTAAGAAGCGATTATTAATAATACTCATCTATAACACATTTTAAATCCTAAGAATTCCAGTCAAATTACTACTCTCAGAATCAATTAAATCCCTCAAAAAAAGAGTATATGGACTACTCTTTTTTAATTACCTAATCCGACTTTTTTACGATAGACTTGTTTCTTTATAAACAACAAAACCATTTTTCTCGACAATCAAACGTTCGCCTTTTTCAGTCGTTAAATGGTTTAACAACCTTTCCATTTGAGGAACAGTCGGTAATACTAACTCTTCTTCTCCTTGATTAAAGTAAGCAACAAGGGTTTCTTTCCCAAATGAACGCTTAAACCCAATAACATCTTCTTCATCTCTCACATCAAACCACTCTAATTTTCCAAAGCTTAAAATAGCTTGATAATTTTTTCTAAAGGCGATCAATTCTTTTGTAAAAGTTAACATCGCTAAATCCTGCTTTTCTTCATCCCAAACCATACATTTACGACAATCCGGATCATCAAATCCATCCATTCCAATCTCAGTACCATAATAGATACAAGGGGAACCGTATTGCATAAATGTAAACGCAAGACTAGATTTCACAACATCTTTATTTCCCGCACTAATGGATAAAATGCGAGCTGTATCGTGTGAGTCTAAAGAATTGAACATCACTTCGTTTGTTTGTTGACGATACAACATCAGTTGTTCGTTCAATCCTGAAACCATTTTATTAGCTGAAATGCGTTTATTCATAAAGTAATCTTCTATCGTTCCCGTGAAGGCATAATTCATGACAGCATGAAATTCATCGCCTTGTAGCCAATTTTGAGAAGAATGCCAAATTTCTCCTAGAATATAAAAATCTTCTTTTAAATCGGTTGTTACTTGATAAAATCTTTTCCAGAAGTGATGATCTACTTCGTTAGCAACGTCCAAGCGCCAAGCATCAATATCAAATTCACGAATCCAATACGCTGCTACTTCTAACAAATAATCTTGAACAGCTGGATTAGCAGTATTTAATTTAGGCATATGTCCAGTAAAAGCAAACGTGTCATAGGGAACTTGACCGACATTTTCTAATTCTTCAGTTGATAAATTTTCATCTAGTTTTACTGGAAATTGATGAATATGGAACCAATCGGCGTATTTAGATTTTTCTTCGTTTTCAACAACGTCTGCCCATTGGTAAGATAACATCCCTAAATGGTTAAAGACCGCATCCAACATAATGCGTATGCCTCTTTTATGTGCTTCATCTACTAATTTCTTAAACGTTTCTTTGTCACCAAAATCCGGATCAATTTCGAAGTAATCTGTTGTATCATATTTATGATTCGAGGTTGCTTTAAAAATAGGACAAAAATAGATCCCGTTTATACCTAAATCAACCAAATAATCTAAATGATCAATAATGCCTTGTAAATCTCCTCCATAAAAATCATCACGCGTGGGGTGTTTTTTACTGCCCCAAGGCAATGTACCTGCTGGATCATTACTCGTATCACCATTCGCAAAGCGTTCTGGGAAAATTTGGTACCAAACCGTTTTCTTTACCCAATCTGGTGCTTTAAACCGATCGATTTCTTGAAAATAAGGCATCCGGAAAAATGAATTGGCAAAAGCTAAATATTTCTCCTCATAAGGAAACACTCCTCTATCGCCATAAAGTACTTCTGTCCCATCGTTTCCAATAACATGAAAACCGTAAGATAAGCGTTTAAACTCCGCACTGATCTTAATGAACCAATAATCATGGACATCTGTAGTTAAAATTAAGTCCATTGGAGTATTATCTAAATACCATTTTTTCTGTTCATGTAAATAAGGATCCCCACTAATTAACATTACATTAGAGACGTCGCCTTTTTTAGTGCGTATCCTGATGTGCATTTCATCCTTTGTATATAGGTAGGCATATTCACTTTCTGGCCTATGAAAAATTGCTGATGTTTCCATTTAGTTTATTCCTCATTTCTATTCATTTATTAAACAACTTTTTTTAGATAACGTTTAGCCGTTTTTCACCCGAAATCTTTTGTTCATCCATTTTATTAAGCATCAAAACCAATGAGCCATAAGGTTCCATCGTAATTTGTTGGTGCTCTAGAGAGTTATCGCCATTCGTTAATAAAATCTTAACTGTTTCATCTGAAAAACGAGTATCTTTATAAATTGAAGATTGCTCACTTAAATTACAGCAAATTAAAGCCACTTGGTCACCAAGTTTTCGTTCATAGCAATACATATAATCCGTTGTTTTAATTAACTTAAAACTTCCTTTGGTGAATAAGGGTGTTTTTTTATGCGTCAATAAACTCCGGTAATAATTTAAGACACTAGAGGAATCTTCTTCTTGCTTAGCTACGTTGTAATTCAGTTCGCTATTTACACCACTCCATGGAGCAGCCGTTGAGAAGCCTGCAAATTGAGTATTATCCCATTGCATGACTCCTCGACTAGCATCTTTACTGGTTGCGTTTAATTCTTTAAGAATATGGTCTGAACGATAGCCCAAGTCATAAGCTTTTTGATAAAAAACTTTTGCCTCAGGAGCGAAGAAGCCTTCAATTGTATTTATTTCTAGATTTTTCATCCCAATTTCTTCGCCATTTAAAATAAATGGCATCCCTTTTTGTAAATACATCAATGTTGCTAACATCTTGCTGCTGTTTTCTCGGTACTGGATAGCATCGCCGAAGCGAGAAACTGCGCGCGCCATATCGTGGTTATTCCAATAAAGAGTTGGGCCACCAAAATCGGCTAGACATTCTTGCCATTCAACCATTGTTTCTTTGAATTGTTTGATATCTAAATTACCTGATTGCATTGACATCGGCAAGCGAGCATCTTTTTGTGTCTCGTCTTCTGGGAAATAACGAAAGGTAATAACTGCATCACAAGCTTCATTTGCAGGGTCTGAGTAATTAACAGCTAAATCAATAGTAGCTGAAGACGCTTCACCTACCAGAAAAACATCTGGATAGCGGGTACGCAAAGCCTGAGCAAATATCTTCATATACTCATTTACTTTAGGTAAATTAGCATAATAATTTTCGGCTAAAACCAATTCTCCATCGACTGCAGTAGGGACGTCTGGATAACCTTCTTCTTTATCCATATGAATAAAGGCATCTAAACGAAAACCGTCTATCCCTTTTTCCATCCAAAAAGAAGCAACTTCTAACATTGCTGATTGCACATTAGGATTTCCCCAATTTAAGTCTGGCATTTCTTTAGCAAATAAATGGAAATAATATTGCTCACCTAAAGGTTCTTTTTCCCAAACCGACCCGCCAAAGAAAGAAGCCCAATTATTTGGCAACTGGTCAGCCGCTTTTCCATCAGCCCAAAGATAGTAATCTCGGTAAGTATTATCTGGATTTTTTAACGCTTCTTGAAACCATGGATGTTGATCTGATGTATGGTTTAAAACGAAATCAAAAATTACTTTTATCCCACGTTTATGTGCTTGTTTAATCAGTTCTTTTGTATCCTCCATTGAACCAAAAAGAGGATCAATTTCACAGTAATTAGATACGTCGTAGCCATTATCAATTTGTGGAGAAGTGAAAATTGGATTTAACCAAATCACATTAACGCCTAATGATTGGATATAATCAAGACGACTAATTATCCCTTTTAAATCTCCCACTCCATCATTGTTACTATCTTGAAAACTTCTTGGATAGACTTGGTAAACAATGGCTTCTTTCCACCATTCTGTTGTCATATTGTGTTGGACCTCCTCTTTTCGTTTCATACACTTGAATTAAGGATACTCAAATAAGGAAACACTTACAATATCATTCACGATGTTAACGGTAACAAGAATGAAACAGCCCCTTTTTTTAAGAGGCTGTTCGCTAATTTTGTTTCTTTATTTCACCTGATTTATTTTCTAACAATACAATAGCACCATATGGCCCTAGTGTAATACAATTACCATTAATGCAGTTTCCTTCATTTTGTAAAAGAACATGCCACTTGTTTTCAGTCATTCCTATCTGAAGCAATTGCTCTTTTGTATCCGAAAAATTACAGATAATAATCGCTTTTTGTTTATCTAATACACGTTCATAGCTATATAAACTCCCCTTGACTTCAAACATATGAAAGCTTCCTTTAGTAAAAATAGGCATTTTTTTATACTTTAAAACTTTTCGATAGTAAGCTAAGATGCTATTAGGATCTTTTTCCTCTTCATAAACCGTGTATTTTTTTTCTTTGTTTACACCACTCCAAGGAATATGAGTTGAGAATCCAGCATAGTCAGAATCATCCCATTGCATCACTCCTCGACTTACATCTCGTGCGGTACTGTTAAGTTCTTTTAAAATATGTTCTTCTGTGTAGCCTAATTCTTTAGACTTTGCATAAAAAGCAGTTGCACCAGGTGTCTCAAACTCTTGTGCATTCTCGTGTTTTAAATTAGACATTCCTAGTTCTTCTCCGTAATAAATAAAGGGTATGCCTTTTTGTAAATACATTAACGTAGCTAGCATTTTACTGCTATTATCTCGGTAGTAGCTTTCATCCCCAAAGCGAGAAACTGCACGTGGCATATCATGGTTATTCCAATAAAGAGTTGGACCACCAAAAGGAGCTAGTTTCTCTTGCCACTCTGTCATTGTTTTCTTAAACTCATTTTTATCTAAAATAGCGTGCTGCATATTAAACGGCAAACGTGAGTCTTTAACCGAATGATCTTCTGGAAAAAGCATAAATGAAATAATTGCATCACACATATCGTTTTTAGGATCCGTATACGTAACAGCTAAGTCAGCATCTACAGAAGCAGCTTCACCTAAAATAAAAACAGTTGGATTTACCTTTCGTAATTCACTAGATAGTGTTTGAATGTAGTTTTTTATATTCGGCAAATTTTCATTGATTTCTTGCGCGGAGACAATTTCACGATTATCTATTAATCTTTTACTTGAAAAATCATCTGATTTATCTAAATGAATAAAGGCATCTAAACGAAAACCGTCAATTCCTTTGTCCAACCAAAATTTCCCAATATCTTGCATGGCATTTCCTACATGGCGATTATCCCAGTTCAAATCAGGCATTTCTTTTTTAAATAAATGAAAATAAAATTGATCGCCTAGAGGTTCTTTTTCCCATACTGAACCACCAAAAATAGAAGCCCAATTGTTTGGTAAATCACCATTAGGTAAAGCATCGTACCAGATATAAAAATCTCTGTATGGACTATCCCGTCCTTTGATTGCTTCTTGAAACCAATGATGGTCAACGGATGTATGATTTAAGACAAAATCAAAAATAATTTTCAAATCTCTTTTGTGTGCTTCTTCAATCAGTTCATCAACATCTTCCATTGTACCAAAGAGTGGGTCGATCATATAATAATCAGAAACATCATACCCATTATCAACTTGTGGAGACTTAACGATTGGATTTAACCAAATTGCGTTTACCTCAAGTTGTTTAATGTAGTCTAATTTTTGAATGATTCCTCTCAGATCTCCGATCCCATTACCACTCGTATCTTTAAAACTTCGCGGATAAACTTGATAGATAATCGCTTCTTCCCACCATTTTGATTTAACTTCATTCATTTGATTATTCCTCCCAACTCTTTCATTCGTACCTTTAGTTTAATCAAATATCATCGGGATAGCTAAAATAAAGACTTTATATCTGAAAAAATAACTCTTTATTTTTAGAAAAAAAACCAGAAACGCTCAATAATATGAGTATCCCTGATTTAGTAAGAGGTTTTAGTTAGTCATTAGGTACAAATAATGTTAAAAATTGTGGATAGATTTCAAAATGAACGGGAAAGGCCGGTCCTTTATCTCCATCTACCGTTGTATTAAATTTTTTATCATTTTTTGTTTTTAAATCTGCACTTTTAAAGCGTTTGACGCTTAACTTATCTGAATAATTTTCATCCTCGTTAAGAAGTTCTGGAATCAATTTTATTTTTTCAGTTACTGTAGTTTCTTTTAAACAAAGCATATTAAAATAACCGTCATCCATTTTTGCCAAAGAAAATACAGTCTCTATTCCGAAAACAAATGAGCTTAGCCCTACTAATACCATGCTATACTCTTCTTCAAAATCCTGACCATCTAACGTCATTTGATACGTTGACGTTTCATCATTATTTAGGGCTTTAACCCCCTCTAAAAAATAAGCTAACGAGCCAAACTTCTCCTTAGATTCTTCATCAACATGTTGAACGGTTTCTGGTATGGAACCTATCGAAACGGTACTGACAAAAAACTGATCGTTTACTTTCCCGATATCGACGTTCTTTTTATGATTAAGATCTAATTGGCTAATTGCCTCTTCTGGCTTCATAGACATCCCCAAAACACGGGCAAAATTATTTACCGTTCCCAATGGAATAATCCCAACATCTGGTTGATAGTCTTGTTTTGCAATACCATTAATTCCTTCATTAACTGTCCCATCTCCACCCATTAAAAAAACAGCCTCAAACTTTTCTTTAGATGCTTGAGCAGAAAATTTCAATGCGTCACCAGCTTTTTCCGTTTCTCTTATGGCGATTTCATCAAACTTTTCCTCTAAGCGAGTCTTTAATTGGCTAACGTATTCTTTTGCTTCTGCACTACCTGAAGAAGGATTAACGACAATCATTGCTTTCATCAATTCTAAAACCTCCCTTACTTTAGTTTACTTTATTCAGCTCGTTTTGTTGTTCCCCTAATAACTAACTCTGGTTCAAACAAAACCGAACCTTGAGATATACCATCTTGATCAATTTTATTTAGCAACATTTTGGCGCAAGCAGCTCCCATTTCGATGACTGCTTGTTTTACTGTCGTTAATTGTGGAAAAGCAATTTGATCTAGAAAAATCCCATCATGGCCGGTAATGCCAAAATCATTCGGTATATTACCACCCATTTCAATAATCCCTCTTTCAATTCCTAAGGCTAGTCGATCTGAGCTACAGACAAAAATAGTGTTTGGTGAAAAATCAGACCAATTCTCTTTAATAAATTTAGCCGCTTGTCTAGAATGGTTCCCAAAACGAAAAATTTGAGCATTCATCTGGTTTTCTGCCATTTTTTGCAGGTAACCTGATTCTCTTGATAGCTCAAATAATTCATCGATGTCGATTCCAATAAAAATAACGTTTTGATACTTTAAATCAATTGCATATTGAGTGGCTAACGAAATTCCTGCTTTATTATCTGAATCAACAAAATCATACCCATGACGATTTTCGCCAAATAAAACAACAGGTTTGTTTGCACCGCTAATCCAATCATAATCTTTTTCACGGACGCCGCACATAATGTAACCGTCACAAGTACCGATATCAAAGTTATTTTTTGTAACAAGTTGCAAAGAATAGTGGCGCGCATCTAGCTCTTGGGCTATTCCGGTTAATAAGTTCATATAATAAGGTTCCGTTGTATCCATCTCTTCTAAGATAAACAACTTAATAATTTGAGTTCGATTATTGACCAATGCCTTGGCTGCTACGTTCGGTCGGTAATTTAATTCTTCCATTGCTTTAAAAACAAGTTCTTTTAATTCATCCGTCACTTGCTCAGGATGATTAATGACACGTGAGACCGTCATCTTAGACACATTTGCTTTTTTAGCAACATCATTTAAAGTTGTCATAGTTTATACCTCCTTTTCTAATTCTTATTCTTTAGTCTATTCGTTTAAGTCATGTATCGTTAATGCAATCATCATTTTAGAAAAACAGTATAAATCAAGACAAGATAGGGTAAAGTCACATTAATTGATTATTCGACTCATTGACGGTGCCTGACTAAACAGGTTACGGATAAACGAGTTATTTATTCGCTAACTAATAATGCCTGACAATCAGGACAAATCCCATAAACTTCCATCCGGTGATTGGTTACTCTATACCCTGTTAAATTATGGGCTGTTTCTTCAATGTCTTCAAGGCCTGGGTAATAAATATCTTCTATTTTACCGCATTTTTCGCAAATAGCATGGTAATGTTGCGTTGTCGCAAAATCAAACCGACTTGAACCGTCTCCATAAGTCATTTCATTTACGAACCCGATTTTAGTAAATAAACGTAAATTATTGTAAATAGTAGCCACACTAACATTAGGAAATCGTTCGACTAAAGAACGGTAAATATCATCTGCCGTTGGATGACTATCTGCCTCTATTAGATATTCTAAAACTGCGTATCGCTGAGGTGTTATTCGAATATTAGATGCTTTTAGTTTCTCAATTGTTTGGCTCACCATTTGGTTGGTAACCATAAATAAATCCCTCCTCATTCAATCTATTTAGTCTAATTCGTTTATCTTTAAAAATAAACTATTTTAATTTGTCTTTTTTATTCCCTTAATAATAACTTTTATCACATAAGAATGCAATCTTATCAAATGAGACTATTTACCGGTTACAAATAAAAAAATTCTTAAATTTGTATTTCTAATAGATATTTTTGCTGTTTTTCAAAAATACAAAAAAAACGATTACAATAAATTAATTTACTGAAAATAGACTTATCGTTACACAACCTCTTCTCATTACTATGATTATTTGCTAAAATGAACCTATTAGAACAATAAACTTAGCAAACCAATTAAAAATATTTTTTGGGAAAGAGGATATCGTTTATGAAAATTGGAGCAAGGACTATGAAAACTGGTCTAGCCATTACTCTTGCTTTAGCCATACCTTATTTATTAGATATGAAAACCGCAGCGGTCTTAGCTGCTATATCAGCAATATTTGCGTTACAACCTTCTTTAAAGCGATCTGTTAAAACACTAAAAGATAGAGTATTTGCCAATATTGTCGGTGGTGTTTTAGCTATTATTGTCAATCTAACTTTAGGAAATCACTTTATATTTGTCGGACTTGCATCAATCTTATTGATTGCTATCTTGAATCAATTTAATCTTGGCCCCGTTATTGGCTTAGCAACCGTAACACTGATTGTCATCATGATGAGCCCAGGTACAAATTTTATGTTCTCAGCTACTATCCGCATTCTAGCTACACTATTAGGTGTTGTTATTGCATTTTTAGTCAATACACTCTTTTTCCCTCCTAAATATGAAGAAAAATTGTATCATTTAATTGATTATACTACTTCTGAGATCATGAAATGGATTAGAGCTAGCGTACGAAAAAATAGTGAGTATGCTATTTTAAAAAAGGATTTAAAATGGGTCAAATCTGAAGTAGACCGTTTAGAGACTTACTATTCGTTGTTTAAAGATGAAGGAACATATTCTCGCAAGAAAAATCGCTCCCAGATATTAAGAAAAATTGTTGTTTATCGTCAAATTATTTCAACAACTAAAGTTGCGTATAACTTAGCTAGTATTTTACATCGCCAAGAAAATTCATTTAATCATTTTCCAGAAGAACTCAGAATTCAAATAAGAGAACGTTTGGAAACTCTCTTGAGTGCTCACGAACAAATTTTATTGAAATTTAACGGGCGTGTCTCTCCAGATGAAGTAAATTTTATCGATTATAAAGAATCTCTTAGATCAAAATTTATGCATTCCTTTTTCGATGAAGCTAATATGGAAGCTGAAGTAAATAAAGATGTCACTCAAAGCAATGCTGTTATTCATATTATGTCCAGTATATTAAAATACGAAGAATTTCTAAGTCGCCTAAATATTTTAGTAACTAGTTACAAAAAGGACTTAAAGAATCCTCAAACAACAATCGATAATATCCAACATATCGAACAATAAAAAAAGTCTTTGATTAGGTAAGCAAAATACCAATCAAAGACTTTTTATTCGCTTCTTTTTATTTTCCGCTTGTTGTGTCAATAGGCACTGTCAGTTGTTCATTAAAAAGAGTAGTATAGATAGCATTGCCTTCATTATTTAGTGTTTTTCCATCTTCTGCTAGTGTTTTTTCAAGAGCCAGATCCGTTGATTGTAATTCAGTCTCATAGGCTTCATGTAAATCGAAAAGGGGAAGGTTGCTTTCCTCAATAATTTCTTTAATAACTTTTAAATAACTTGTATAATCTAACGTTCTAGAATTATACTCTTCTTTTCTTGAACTACTTGGATGAGGTGTGACGAAAACAATCAGCGTTTCAGGTAAGGCTTGTTTGATTGTTTCATAGGCTTTCATCGTGTAATCTTTTGAATCAGATAAACTAATGTCTCTCACTTGATCACCATAAACAGGAACTTGAAAGAAAACAATTGCTGGCTTCTTTTCTATCAGCGAGGAAGCTGTATTTTCTTCAAATAAGCGATAAGAGTCAAACTCAGGTAATGCAACAGAACCAATCTCTATGCGATCATCTACTTGCTCCTTAATGTAGTCTCCAACTGAAAGAAACCACTCATCAGATTCCGAAAAATCTCCGTAAAAACTAACAGATCTCATCTCATCATCTGTTGGCAAACTAGACAAGTATTCTATCACTGATTTTTGATTTCTATTCTCTTCAAATGACTCACTTTTTGATGTTTCTTTCATTTCTTTCTCTTCATTTTTTTGATAAGAATTATTCGCTGCTAATAATTCTGATTTTTGTTTTTTTTGATAATTTTGGCCAATAAAAATTACTCCAACTGTCAAAATAAGTAATGCAAAAAGTATTAGCCCACTTTTTTTTGTCAAATAAACCCACTCCTTTATCCAATATTTCATTTGTTATTATAACATAGCACGTTTGATTAAAGAAAGTTCTAATTTATTTACTGCTATTTATTAAAAAAACAACCATTATTAAAAGCAAATTAAAAGAGCACCTTAATTAATAAAGGCACCCTTTTATTCATTATTAGAGAAAAAACATCGCTCGCTAAGTAGAAGTCCTATTGCTTGTTTGCTAATTGACGGTATCGATCGTACCACAACTCAACGTACTCTTTGGAAAATGGTCCTTTTTCTTCGTTGATCCACTCAACAAGAACTTTAACATTTTCTTTTAAAATATGGTCGATATCATCGGAATAGCCCCACAATTCACTATGATCTTCATACTCATCTACATCTAATAGTCGCTTTTCGCCATCTGGAAATACTTTTATATCTAAATCATAATCAATGTACTTCAATCCTTCTTCATCTAAAGCATATGGCGAAGCAAGGTTGCAATAATACGATATTCCATTGTCGCGAATCATTGCAATAATATTGAACCAATAGTGCTTATGAAAATAAACAATTGCTGGTTCTCTCGTCAACCAACGTCTCCCATCTGACTCGGTTACAAGCGTGTGGTCATTGCAACCGATTAACGATTGGTCGCTTGTTTTGAGAACCATCGTGTCTCTCCAGGTACGATGCAAACTTCCATTATGTTTATAGCTTTGGATTGTGATGTATTCTCCTTCTTTTGGAACTTGCATCCTAACCCAACTTTCTTTTTCTCATGAAAACCCAACAAGAAAATAATCTAACAATCAGAGAATGCTATTTGCACTCGACTCAAGAGTATTATATCATAAATTCTACTGGGTATAACAGAAAAAGCTCAGATAAAATGAAAGAATAATGAGAAACTAATTTTTATTGCATATTCTGATACGCCAAATAACTTTGCCATAGTTTTGTTTGTGGACCGGGAAAGGTATACTCGTTAAAATTATCAGGATGAACCCACTGACACTTTTCTGGTAGTACTTTTTCAACGCAAGAAAGTTTGCCGTAATAGACAGCGATGGTCCATTTCAAATGACTGAAAATATGAGTTACTTCTGAAAAAGATTTCTCCATTAACCTAATTTCAATGGAATAGTCCTCTTTTAGTTTCTTCTGGAGTTTAATCGTGTTTTCTCTTTCTTTTTCCTGTTCTTCTAACAATGGAAAAATCCACATATTAGCTAATAAGCCTTCTTTTGGTCGTTTTTCTAGTAAAAACTCACCGTGCTCATTTTCGATTAAGAACCCGTCGTAATAAACTGGAACGGCTTTTTTCTTTTTACTCTTCACAGGGTAGTTCGCCCAGGTTTCATTTATATAGGACGCATTAAATTCTTTAATTGGACTTAGCTCTGGGTGATAATTTTTAGGTGTACAAATGCTTGAGCCTAAATCCATAAAGGCTTGATTGAAATCACCAGGCTTATAAGGATCAATGATTTCTCTCATTACTGCTTCAAAAATTTTTCGACTAGCTGGTTTAGCAATATCTACCTCTATTTCAAAAAGACGACTCACCACTCGCATCACATTACCGTCTACTGCCGGTTCTGGTAAATCAAAAGCCATACTCGCTATCGCACCTGCAGTGTAAGGACCTATACCACTTAATTTAATGATTTCTTTTGGATCACGAGGCATTTCACCTTCATAGTCGGTCATGATCTGTTTAGCTGCTTTTTGCATATTACGAACTCGTGAGTAGTAACCTAATCCTTCCCAAGCCTTCAATAACTTGTCTTCATGCGCTTGAGACAAGTCTTTAATCGTTGGAAATTGCTCCATAAAATTTAGGTAATAAGGAATGACAGTGTCTACACGCGTTTGTTGTAGCATAATTTCAGATACCCAGATACGATAAGGGTCATTGCTTATTCTCCATGGCAACGTCCTTTTTTCAATATCATACCAACTTAATAGCGTTGCTCTGAATCGTTCAATTTTTTCTTCTGACCACATTTGAATACCATGCTGATCTAGTAATGCTCTTGTCTCATTTTGTTGCTCTCTTTTTTTTGTCATTCGTTTTGATCTTCCAATTCTTTTTCCTCAATAAATTGATTGATTAATTCTCCTGTAAACCCTTTTTGAAACAAACTACTTTTTACTTTTTGAATTTTTTTATAGCCTTTTAATTTAGCTTGCTTACGCCAGATTTTATCTCCTTGCGCTTTTATTGCTACATATTCTTCATCTTCTTCTTTTTCAACGGTCACTTCTTCTAATACTTGTGTAATAATATCTGAGTCAAATCCTTTTTGCATCAGGTTTTGGCGCAATTTATTATTGGTTTCACGAGTAGAATGTTGGGAAGAACGACGAATAACTTTTTCAGCTAGTTGAATCCCATTTTCAACCATTTGGTCAAATGGATACTGCTCACTTGCCTTTTCAATATTTTCTTCAGCAATGCCTCGTCTTTTTAATTCTTGCTTGATGACACGAGGACCTTTGCCTCCAACATTGGCTCCCGTACGTGTATAACTTTCTGCATACATTAAATCATCTAAGTAGCCTTGTTCCTCTAGCTTTTCGATAACCTCATCTGCCACGTCTGAAAACTCATGTTTAGCTAAATCATCACGCACTTCTTTTTCAGAACGCAAGCCATAATTCAAATAATTTAAAGACCTCGTATACGCTTTTCTAAAGCCATCTTCTGATTCTAATTCTTCTCTGAAGTCATCAGAGATAACCATTCCTTTATATAAAGCATACTTTACCAGAATAGCTTCATCTATTGGGAAAGCATAATCTTCATCTAAATAAATATTGTAACGTCCTTTTCTTTTTTGTGTCTCAATTTTGGTTATTTTTGGTAAATCTTCATCAGGCGTTAGATCCTTTGAAGAAACTATTTTTTTAAATGAATCGTCTGTCACAGGTATTCGCCTCCTATAATTGTATCGGTTGTCCTAGTATACCATAGATTGTTTCAAAAAATAGAACAGAAGTTTGCCTACTAACACTAAAAAAAAGCAACCGATTAGAAGCAAAAAACTTCCTTCTATCGGTTACTTTGATTTTTCCTTTTTATTCTTTATCAGCTAGCGGATCAACAACCGGTTGCCCTGTGATTGAATTGCCAGTAAAACGGGGTAAATCTTGAGAATCTTCAACTGCCGTCTCGTGTCTATCGTTTATTTGGTTTCCTGTTTCATCTGTTGGATTTCCTTGCAACGGATTATCTGTTGGATCATAGGTATTAACAGATTGTTTTCTTTTCGCTTCATTTGTAATCGGTTTCGTATTATCTTGAAGCGTGCCATCACTCAAGTATCTATCCTCGAAACTAGGCATCGCACTTTCTCCTTCGGGTAGCGTTGTATCTTTCGTTTTTCTAACGCCACTGCCGCCTCGTCCGACTGGTTTAAGTTGTCTCGCTTTACTAAAACCGGCATTCTCGTCCGTTCTATCTTCTGGTCTACCAGAATATTTTTCACTTAAAAAATCAATTTCTTGATTTAATAGACCGACATCCTTATCATAATAAACGGCTGATTTACCAGTAGGTTCCGAAGTATTTGAAATAACTTTCGAGCCACTTCCGCCTCGTCCAATTGGTTTATTGTTCTTTTCTTCCTTGCTTGATTTACCCAGTTCTTTAGGACCGTTTTCTAGCTGTTGACGAATTGGAATACCATTGTCTTCTTTTACAAGAATAACATAATTACCGGATTTTAAAACATCATTATACTGGAGAGCCGTTTGTTTATCAATTCCATAATGCTCTAATGCTAACTCTGGGCTAACGTCTGTAAACATCTCTTTTATTTTTTCCCACATATTATAATCTCCATCAGTAGAAACCTTATCAACTTCAACTAATGTTCGATTTTGAATATCCGAATAATTTGTTTTGCTTGTCACAATAATAATATCGTTCACCATACGGCCTTCACTTAATAAGCGTTCTACAGCAAAAATTGTTTCATCTACTGTGTTGTAAGAGGATTCAACTACTTTACTCATTTTTATACACTTCTTTCTATTTTTTAGTTTGTCAGTCAATAATAGGAATCACCTTACTTTATTTATTAATAAAGCGGATACATACGTGGCTAAAATAAGTAGCCCGAATAAAACGTTGCATTCATCGGGCCAAGTAAGTTTTATTGCTCTTCGTCATCTTTAATTGTTTTCCCACCAGCATTTTCATATTTATTGCTGTAATAAGCATCACTTTCAGGAATATCGTTGTGCGGATTGGGATGCTCTGCTTTTCTAGGTTCTGTCTCCACTGTTAAACCTTCTCCAACAACACCTGTGCTAATGTTGTCGGGATAAACATGGTTGCCCTCTTCTGTGTTAACTGTTTCTTCATCACCAGTTAGATGAGGTGCATCTTTTCTATCTTGTTTAAGTAAATCTCGTTCGCTATTATCATGGTTTACTTCTTTATCTGGTGAAGATGCAGTTGACGTTCCGGGTACGTCTTCTCTTGCAGACTGAGATTTAGAAGGATCAAATAGCTCGCCTTCTCCCGTTGCCGGATTCATCGCTTCTTTTGTTTCTGTTTCACTAGGTTCTACTTGTTCCTTAGCAGATAGACTAGCTTCATTTTTTTCATCGTCGTTTAACACATCTTTATTTACCGATGATAATTGCTTTGAATGAGCAGGAGCCGTGCTGTTTGTTAGAATAATAATCTCATGATTTTCTAAGGACTCGCTAAAATGCTCTGCTGTTTCGACATCAACACCATGTTCAACTAACGTATTAGACTCATTATCATTCGTATAGTCGCCCATTCGGAATGTTTCTTTGATTTTATCCCAAAGCGACTCTTCTTCGTCATCTTCATCGTTATCTTCATCGTCTTCAACCGATTCGACGTCTACTAAAGTTAAATCTTCTAACTCATCTTCATGCTTTTCATCCGTTATAATGAGTAGTTCTTCAGCTAGATAGCCCTCATTTAATAAGCGCTCTACTGCTTTTATTGCTTCTTCAGTTGATGCGTACGTTCCTTCTACAATTCTTTGCATGGTCTTCACTCTTCCTCTCTAAAATCATTTAGCTTTTTAAATCAACTAAACTACCTGTTCATTTGTCTAACTACCTTAATGATAGCAAAAACTAAATACTCAATCAAAGAAGAACCCTCAGCGCCGACTTATTCTTTGAAAATGTAACGTTCATTCGCTCGTTTTCGTTATCTCATCATAAACCGTCGACCGTTTATCAAAGAGATAATAAAAAATGGAGGAGTTAGATGTCTAATCAAATCGAAAAAAGACTCATTGTATTTAAACAATACCCACTAATTAAATCAACTATTATTATTGCCCACGAATCAGGCAATGCCCTTAATACTGGTAAAAATGCATTGGAAAACGAACTAACTTTTATGGCTCAACAAGCTTTGAAAGGAGGCGCTTTTGTTAGCCATTGGGTTGGTGGAGGAGGAAAAATAGTTCAATTAAGTAAGACTGGATTCGTTCAATATGGAGCAGGAGCAAATGCAAACGCCTATGCGTATGCTCAAGTAGAGTTAGCTCGCACATCGGATCCTTTAATTTTCAAAAAAGACTATCTTGCTTATGTTTGGCTTTTAAAAAAACTAGCTAATGAAGCTGGGATACCAAGGACATTAAATACAGGAAAGACATTAAAAGAAAAAGGCATTAAAACACACCATTGGGTTTCTATTCATCTTGGAGGAACAAATCATCGTGACCCTGATGATTATTTAGCTAGTTTTGGGATCAGTCTTAATCAGTTTGCTTTTGATCTAGATAATTACAAAAAAGAAGATTCACTAGTATCAAACCTAAAAAATGAAACTCATATCGTTAAATTTGGTGACACCCTATGGAGCATCGCTAAAAAAAATAAGACGACTGTTACTTGGTTAAAAAAATTAAATCAACTGTCTTCTGATCAAATTCAAATTGGGACCGTACTTTTGTTAACCAAACATCAAGCCCATTTGCCTAGTGCAAACCATTCTCTAAAAGAGCGCAGAGATATAATAAAACAAATTCAAAAGAACTGCGGAACAATTGTTGATGGAGTATTTGGACCAAATACTAAAAAAGCTCTTCTTTGTTTATTTCAAGAGACTATCCGTACCGAAATAGACGGATTATGGGGACCTAAAACAGCATCCTTAGTAAGAAATATCCAATTAGGAACAAGCGGAAACGATGTTTATGCTGTGCAAGCGATGCTTTTTGGACGAGGGTATGAAATTGTGGGAATACCAAATCGACTAGCTGGACGTTCAACCAAGCAAGCTATTCTGTTGTTTCAAAAGGAACGCCACCTTATTTGCGATGGGATTGCAGGTAAAAAAACCTTAGCTTTATTGTTTCAATAAAAAGAGTTAGCTTTGTTCAAATAAGAAGATAAAATAATTTATATTTAGCCTGAATAATTCATAGCTTTTCTAAAAATACTAATCGATGTTGATTTTACAGCGTTTAAACTAATTTGCTTTATCACCCATTAGGTGATGAAAAAAGAACCCCTTTCTGCTATGGTTATATCATCACAACCAACCAATAGAAAGGGGTTCTCTCAATGATTACTTTACAAGAAAAAGCAATGAAATTCAATAACCATTTATATGTCTCTCATACAGGTGGTCGTTTATCGAGTGATTCAGGATTAATTTTAGTTGATGAATTAATGGATACTTTTCATTTTGAAGAATTGTCAAAAAAACTCATTTCATATAATGAAAATCGTCGCTATTGGAAACACACTAACCATAAAATTTTAAAACAACTAATTCTTCAACTAATTGCTGGCTATAAAGCTGATTCGTCTGCGACTATCTTACAGTATGATCCAGTATTACAAACTCTGTCACAAGAAGAGTGTTTGGCTTCTCAACCGACTATCTCTCGGTTTCTTGATCGCATTACAGACCAAACGATTAATGATTTACAAACCTTTAATCAAACATTAATTGACCAAGCGAGATTTGTTCGCAATGATATGAATATGATTATTGATTTGGATTCTACACACTCTGATACCTTCGGTATTCAGGAACAAACAGATTATAATGCCCACTATCGAACAAACGGTTATCATCCATTAGTCGCATTCGATGGATTAACGGGCGATTTTTTAAAAGCTAAACTTCGTTCAGGAAATCAATACACGTCTAAAGGAGTTAAAGAGTTTCTTGAACCGTTATTAGATCATTATAATCAAGCAGTCCCTACGACAGATATTTTAGTGCGTGGAGATAGTGGATTTGCAACACCTGATATTTATGAGTTATGCGAAGAATATGGGTCAAACTTTGTCATTCGCCTAAAACATAATAATAATTTATACCGATTAGCAGAAGAGTTTGTGTATTACGACGATAATTATCCTTGGAATGAAAAAGAAGAATACTATTATTCCGTTTCCTATCAAGCAGCGTCTTGGTCTAAACCGCGTAGAGTATGCATTCAATCCATTCGAGAAATGGGTGAATTACTTTTCAAGCATACGTTTATTGTCACAAATTTTTCAGAAAACATTTCATCAAAACAAGTTTTTAAGACGTATAAAAAGCGTGGTGCTATGGAAAACTACATTAAAGAAGCAAAAAATGGTTTCTATTTTGATAAGACAGATAGCCCTAAATTTATTGAAAATCATGCACGTATGATGATAAGTGTCCTTGCATACAACCTAATCAATTTTTTGCGTACAACTTGTTTTGATAAAAATTATAAAGGACTTCAAATTAATACGATTCGTCTTCGCTTATTCAAAGTAGCTGGCAAACTAGTGAGTACTGCGAGAGAAATGTATCTAAAAATTTCTAGTTCGCATGTTTATCAAGCGGAGTTTTATGCCGTCTTTAATCGAATCCAAAGGATTCGGCATTACATTTAAAAACTCCTTAATTTTTTTTAAAAAACCAATCAAAACCAAGGACCAACCATGCCCAAAATTCGTACTTTCTTAATGAGAAACCAATAAATAAATGAATTAAGTACCAAAAAGTAAAACTATTAAACGTTAATTTGAAAAATTTTGAAAAAAGTGTGTTAATTGATTAAAAACAACAAAAAATTAAAGGTATGAATTATTCAGGTTTAGGTATGTGTAAAATAGTTCTCGAGATAACATTATTTTTTTACTAGCAAAAAGAAAGAAGACGTTCTATCATAAATGTATGCTTGAGCGGCAAATACATAAATGAAAGAGGCCTTCTTATGGATAAAATTATAACAAAATTATATGAGATAATAAAGGAATCAAGCGATTTAATTGCTACAGAAGAATCTATACAACTTTACATGTACGAAACATTCGCTGAATTAGTAGGAGATATCTTCACGCATCTAAATCAGGTTGCTAAAGAACAAAAACAAAGTGAAGGTTGGAAAGTGAAACGAGCAGATTGGAAAACTGTTCAGTTTCTTTTTGGTCCTGTTCGCTATCATCGTACCCTGATGGTAGATCATGAGAGTCAAAACCATTATCCGCTAGATGAATGCCTAGGCATTCGAAACTACCAACGCCATAGTCCACTCGTAGAAGTAAAAGTGGCAGAACTAGCTAGTAAGTGTACTTACCGTGACACCGCTGACCTATTAAAAGAATGGACGGCAGTCATGATTAGTCATCAAACAGTAGGCAGTCTTCTTAAACGAGTTGGAACAGCACAATCACGTGAAGATGAAGAAAGCGTATTGGAACTAGAAGAAGCAGCCGAATTACCAAAAGGAAAAAAAGTGAATTATTTTTATGCCGAGGCTGATGGTGTTTTTGTTCGTGGGACGAAAAAGAAAAAAAGCTTAGAAGTTCGTCATGCCATCGTTTACGAAGGCTGGGAAAAAAACGGAAAGAGAGTCTCTTTAAAGGAACCTAAAGCCATCATGACGACTAAAAAAACCGCTGGTTTTTGGGCAGAAGTTCAAGCTTTTACGGCGAATCACTATGCGTTACAACAAGCCCAAGTCATTACCAATAGCGATGGTGGACAAGGCTATACAGCAGACAAATTCCAAGAAGCTTTTTCTCAGTCGAACTACCCTGTTTTAAACCAGCTAGACTCCTATCATGTCTATCAAGGCTTAAATCGTGCGTTTGGAGCACAAGCGACTCTCTTTAAACGGCAGGTTAAACAAGCACTAAAAGCGCATAATTTAGATGACCTAACTGTTTGGTTGGATACGTATGAAAGCACGCTAGACGAGACACTAGCATTGGAAAAACTGAAAATTTTTAGGACATACGTATTGCGGAATTGGGATCGGATTTTCGATTGGCGTGAAAAAGTAGAACAGGCGCCGAAGGACGCTAGAGGTTTAGGCGCAATGGAGTCAAATCAACGGCACATTTCTTTTCGGATGAAAAAGCGTGGGATGCATTGGAGCGAAGAAGGTTGCGAAGCTATGGTAAAGGTAAAACAAGGCATGTTAAATCACACATTACGCGAAGCTTATCTTCACCAACAAAATAGAAGTGCGAGACAACAACGCAAGCTGAAACAAACCATTCGTTTATCGTCATTATTGCATGAGAAGACACGACAGTCAGTTGGAGCAAAGAATGGAGCAATTCCGTTGTATGCCTCTCATTCATCGGCAATGGGGCAATTATTTAAAACTTTTCGTTAATTCCTGTCTTTTTGGAGAAGGTTTCTGGTTTTAGAAACCTTCTCCAAAAAGATGGGCCAGCAAACGGCATAGCCGTGCGGTAGCTGATGAGTGTACAAAAATAGAACGCCTAAACTAGCAGGATAATAAGGGACCCGAGAAAAACTTGACACAGACATATTTAGCACTTGTTCCCTTTCAGTTTATAAATTATGCTATACTAAGAAGTGCAAATTAACCGAAGACGACACCGGTCTTTGATAGGAGAGTGACCGTCAATTGAAAGGGGAACATAACGCAGTGATTGTTTTAGCAGGAATGATAGGTGCTGGTAAAAGCACGTACACAAAATTAATATCTGAAACATTAGGAAGCGATGCTTTTTATGAAAGTGTTGATGATAACCGTATTTTAGAAAAGTTTTATGAGGATCCAAAAAGGTGGGCTTTTTCTTTACAAATTTATTTTTTAAATACCCGTTTTCGTAGTATTAAAGCAGCATTTTTACATGAGAACAACGTAT
This sequence comes from Carnobacterium iners, assembly GCF_900177385.1. Taxonomy (NCBI): domain Bacteria; kingdom Bacillati; phylum Bacillota; class Bacilli; order Lactobacillales; family Carnobacteriaceae; genus Carnobacterium; species Carnobacterium iners. The sequence goes on along the minus strand of NZ_FXBJ01000002.1, from coordinate 1,759,923 downwards.
TGGATCGTTCAATTTATGAAGATGCCTTGTTTACAAAAATTAATTACGAAGAAGGCAATATGAGTGATGCTGAAATGGATACTTATTTAGATTTATTAGATAATATGATGGAAGAATTAGATGGCATGAAAAAGAAATCACCTGATTTATTAATCTATCTTCGTGGTTCATTGGATACGGTTTTAGGTCGTATCGAAAAAAGAGGTCGTTCATTCGAACAAATTGAAGGCAACCAAGGTTTATTAGATTACTATACGCATCTTCATAGTCAATACGATAATTGGTTTGATTCTTATGATAAGAGTGAAACACTGATCATTGATATTGATAACCATGATTTAGAAAATCCCGCTGATGCACAAATCATTATGGACTTAGTTACAAAACGCTTGAGTGATGTTCGTTTAAATAAAATAAGTGTTTAAATAAAATAAGTAAGCATTTTTTGCTTACTTATTTTTATTTTCTTCTAACCAAACACACCCAAATGTTTGAGAAGCTGGCAAAATCGCTGCACTTTTGCCATGGTTATCATAAGCTTCAAAAAATAATTTTCCTTTTGTATTGTATCCATATGCATAAACCAGTACCCAATGATTTTGGTATGGACTTCCTAATACTCTCGTTGTTCCGACTGTAATAGGTAACGGATTTGGTTTATTTAACTGTTCTACTACCACTCTATCTGGAATAAAAGATAGTTTAGCTTTGTAATCAGGATTTCCTTTTAAAACAACAGCTAAACCATGTTTCAAGTCCCAAGGAAAGGTCCCACGGTACATAAAAGTTTCATCAACGACTGATTTTAATCCTGCCACTAACAAACTTTTAGATAAGTCTTTTCCGTAACGGTTTTGGTACAAGTCATGCAATAGAACTGCACAAACATACGTCCCGCAGATACCTGGCTTTTCATTGTTAATCCATGAACGGTATTTGCTAAAACGTGTTGATTTTAATCCAACCCAATTTGTCGGATACTGATTCTTTTTTATCTCCATCTTTGTCCTCCTTGAATGAACTCATTCATCTAAAAAATAATTTTTTACTAAAAAGAGTATAGCACTAAACTCTTTAGTTTGATTGTTTTCACATTTTTATTTTCTGTGTCATTAGATTAGCGCAAAACGGCTACTATTATTCAAAAAAATCACTCTCACAAGATGCGAGAGTGATTTTTTACGTTATTATTCGTTAGAAACTTTATCATACCAAGATGATGCAGTTGTGTTTAATACAGCATTTAATTCTTCAATATTTTGTTTACCTGTTGTTTTTAACCACTCACGGCCTACTTCTTCTCCTTTTGTTGCATAAGGTGCTACGCCTTCTGACCAAGTTGCACGGCCACATAAAACACCGTTAAAAGTCGAACCAGCTTCTTTAGCAAAAACTAATGTATCTTGGAATAACTTAGCCGAAACTCCTGCACTTAAGAAAATGAATGGCAAGTCTGTTGCTTGGCTTTGTTTTTTGAAGTAAGCAGTTGCTTCTTCTTTTGTGTAGACTGTTTCTTCTTTAGCGAAACCTTCAACAAAGTTCATATTTACTGGAACTTCCATTTTTAATACATCGACTTTATAATCAGCTTTAGAAAATTCTTTCATTGCTTCAATCACTTTATGAGGTTTTACTTTAGCAAATGCTGCTCCCTTGACATCCTCATTCGTTGCATCATAAGTGACAATTTCTAAAAAGAAAGGAATATCTTCTGCTAAACACTCTGATCCTACGCGTTCCATGAAGACATGCTTTTGTTCGTTTATTTTTCTATCTTCATCGGTATCATAATAAAGTAAGAATTTAATGGCATCTGCACCAGCAGCTTTCAGTCTTTTTACTGACCATTCTGGCAGCAAATCAGGTAAACGACCTGGTTCAGTTGCATCGTAACCTGTTTTTTCATAAGCTACTAACAAACCAGCTTCTTTGTCGCGCACTTTCGCTGCGGGCAAACCGTACTCTGGATCTAATAAAATAGATGTCGCAAAAGGAGTTAATTCTTCAGAAACCAATTCTTTAAAACGAACAATACCTTCGTCTCCTACATCTGTTGTACTACCAGCAGCAATCATTTTTTTCAATGAGCCGCGTTGATCAATAGCTAAAGCACCAATAACACCCTTTTCGTCTGATAAACGTTTTAAAGCTTCCATTTTATTTGATGATACTTTTAACATATAATCTCCCCTATCTACTTGGTTTGGTAACGACATTTTCCATCTAAGAAAGTCGCTTTCAACGTTAAACTTGAATCTAAGACAATAAAGTCAGCTGCATAACCAGGAGCTATCTTGCCACAGTCATCTGCTATTTCTACACTTTTAGCGGGTACTATTGTTGCCATTTGAATCGCCTCTTCTGGAGTAGCGATTCCCCATTCAACAACATTTTTCACAGCATCTTTCAATTCTAATACGCTACCGGCTAAAGAACCGCTTTCAAGACGAGCTGCGCCATCTTTGACTTCGACAGGGAATTCACCTAACTCATAGTGTCCTTCAGGCATCCCACCAGCCATCATGCAGTCTGTTATTAAAACCGTTTCTTTTCTGCCTCTAGCATTCATTAGGATATTAGCAGCTACCGGATGAACATGGTGGCCATCACAAATCAGTTCAGCAAAAACACCTTTTAAATCCATTGCTGCTCCAACCATGCCTGGTTCACGATGATTTAATGGACGCATGCCATTGTAGGTATGAACAAAAATGGATGCTCCTTTTTCAACAGCTAACTTCGCTTCTTCATAGGTTGCATCACTGTGTCCTAATGCTACATTAATATGATCCTTAGCGGCATACTCAATAAACTCACTTACTCCTGTTCTTTCTGGTGCAAGCGCAATTTTTTTAATTGTGCCACTAGATAACTCTTGCCATTTTTTTAATTTTTCAATCGTTGGATCACCAAAATATTTCGGATTTTGAGCACCCTTATACTTTTCAGTAAAAAATGGACCTTCTAAAAAAATCCCTTTTATTTTTGCGCCAGTTACCTGTTTATAATTATCTCCAACCATTTTAACAGCCTGATCTAATTTTTCTGTTAAAGAAGTTAATGTTGTTGCTAAGAAGGAAGTAACCCCACAAGAAAGTAAGCCTTCTGAAATAACATTCAGACCTGCTGCATCTGTTGCCATTAAATCATGGTTTTTAAACCCATGAATATGCGTATCTACTAACCCGGGAGCAACACTATAGCCCGTATAATCGAGTATCTCATTACCCGTGCTTGGTTTTTCTTGATAAAAATCCCCAAATTTTCCTTCTATTATTTCTAAATAACCTGGTCCTGTAACGTTATTTTCGAGAAAAAATTGTTCTGCAAAAATATATTTTGACATCACTTTTTCCACCTCTAATTTTTATTCATAATATATTTGTAACACAAAAAGGGGAATAAATTCCCCAATAAGTTTTTAGAATAATCCTACTAAACTACCAAGCAAACCAATTAGAACAGTCATTCCGATTAATGTTAAAGGAGATTTTCCTTTTTTCAATAACCAATAACAGAAGAATGTATACGCTAATGGAAGCAATTTAGGCATAATTTGATCAATAACACCTTCTTGAATATTAACTGGAATTTTACCCGCTTGAATAACTAAGCCCAGTTTAAAGTTAACATAAGAAGCAACTAGAGCTCCAACAACAGCCAAACCAACAATAGAAGCTGCACGAGAGATTTTCTTTGTGCCTTCTTTTAATGAAGAAATAGCTTTTGTACCTGTATTGTAACCATAGTGCATTAAGAAGAATCTTAAGCCAAAGTGAACGATATTAAATGCAATTAAGAAAATAATTGGTCCAGCGACGTTTCCTTGTGAAGAAAGTGAAGCCCCTATTCCACCTGCAATCGGTAAGAGTGTGAGCCAGAACATTGCATCACCAATACCACCTAATGGTCCCATTAAAGCAACCTTGATACCACGAATCGTTGCTCTATCTTCTTTATTTTCTTCCATTGCGATGATGATTCCTTGAATAAACGTTACCAAAAATGGATGAGTATTGAAGAATTGCATATGGTCTAATAAAGCAACTGAAAGGTCACCCTCATCTTTGTGGATTTTTTTCAAGCCAGGTATCAAACCGAAAGTCCAACCACCACCTTGCATTCTTTCATAGTTAAATGAAGCTTGTAAAAGTAGAGAACGCCAAACCATTTTATTCAAATCTTTTTTAGTAATCACCTTTTCAATTGTCGGATCATTGTACGTATTTTTAATAAAATCTTCTTTGTTTAGTGTTGTCGTTGTCTCTTTAGATGCCATCACTGTAGTCCTCCTCTTCGTCAATACCGTTGGCTACAACAGGCGTAGCCTTTGGAGTGTTTCCTTGGGACATGTAGTCGTATCCAGCAATTGCAACTGCTAGAATAGCTACAGCTAGAATCGGTAAGTTTAAATAGGCTGCTGCGACAAATCCCATTGCGAAGAATGGCGCATAAGACCATTTGAACATGATTTTAAGCAACATTGCAAAACCAACTGCTGGCATAATACCACCCGCAACACCTAAGCCGCTGATTAACCAAGCTGGCAATAATCCAACGATTGCTGCTGCTTGTTCTGCTCCGAAATAAATAGGTAAGAATGAAATAGTAAAGAAGAAAATGAACAAGAATAAAGGCCCCATATAATTCAGACGATCAATGGCTTTTGTATTGCCTTCCATAGCGTACGTATCCATTTTGTGCATAATTGGAGAATAAGCTGTAAATAATAATGTAATAAGAGCTTGACCTGCAACTGCGAAAGGAACCGCAATTCCGACAGCTACTTCTGGTGCTTGACCTGATAAGATAGCAAAAGCTGTACCAATAATTCCACCGATTACAACGTTAGGTGGTTGAGCACCAGCAAGCGGTACCATTCCTGCCCAGACAAGTTCTAGTGTTGCACCTGCAATTAGACCTGTTGTAAAATCTCCTAATATAAGTCCTACAACTGCCCCTGTAACAATGGGTCTGTGTATATGTGTTAAGCCGTTGAATTGGTCAATTCCGGCAATTCCAGCCCATAGGCCAATCAGTAATGCTTGAATAAACATGTTGTTTCCTCCCTTATCTTTTTGCTAGTTAAATTTTTGTCATTAAATCGAAACCACGTTCATTAGGTATGCCTTTTACTTCTAGCTTAACTCCTAAAGCAGCAAGTTTTTTAAATATAGCAATATCACTTTCATCGACAGATACAACTGGAGATATTTGTTTCTTTCCTTCAGAAAAATGTAGATTGCCAACATTGATTTCTTTTAGCGGTACTCCTCCTTCGACAAGTCTCAATGCATCTTCGGGTGTGCGCACAACAAGTAAAATCTTTTGATGTGGTGCAGCTTTACCAATGATGCGAATGGTTTTTTCAATAGTAAAGAAACGGCTTTGAGCTGTTTCTGGTAAGACCATGTCCATTAAGTTTTGTTGGACCTCGTCTGTCGCTACTTCATCATTAGCCACAATGACTAAATTTGCCCCTAGGGTGTTGGTCCAAGTCATTCCGACTTGACCATGTATTAAACGGTTATCAATTCGTGTTAATAAAATATTTGGTGTTCCCATAGATTATTCCTCCTATTAGTGTTGGTTCTTATTCGCTGTAATCGTAAATCGTTACACCTTTAACAATACGGTTAACCGTTCCAGTTGGTGATGGTATATCTGGTTTATTTCCTACTTTAATAGAGGAAAGCAGTGAAACAGTTTGACCATAGATCACATATGGTAGAGCTAGGTAAGCATCTGGTACATCTTTGCCTTCTTTACCAAATGAGAATGCAGCACCATCAAAGTTTTGTTCTCCTGTTGTTTCAATTGCAATAACTGATTGAGCAATACCATCTAATTTTAATTCTTTTAAAATATCTAAATCATATTTACGTGTGTAAGCTTGATTAGAAACAAATACAAAAACCAATGCTTTTTCATTTACAAATGATTTTGGTCCATGTCTAAATCCTAATGATGAATCAAAAGCCGTCACAACTTTCCCTGCTGTTAACTCAAGCACTTTTAATTGTGCTTCTCTTGTTAAACCTTCGAGACTTCCTGAACCTAAATAAATAATACGGTCAAAATCGCCGTCAATCACTTCTTGAATTTCTGATACTCTCTCAACAACTGATGAACCCATTTGACGAATCGTCTTAACATAAGCTGCTTTTTCGTCTTCTTTTGCTGTATCAAAAACCAATAAGGCAGTTAGTGTCATACATGAAAAGCTTCCTGTCATAGCAAAACCTTGGTCATTTGAGCGTTCAGGCATCAATAACAATAAATTATTTTTATCGCCCTTTGCTCGTTTTGCTAATTCGCCTTCTTTGGCACAAGTGATGGTTAGTTGATAGAAATCTTTTACTATTTGTTCGCCTAACTCGACACTAGCTACACTTTCTGGGCTGTTCCCACTTCTTGCAAATGAGACCAATAAAGTTGGTATATCTGATTTCAAAAATTGATAAGGATTAGAAACCAGTGTTGTTGTAGGTACAGCAGCTAAATCCCATTGTTTTCCGTCAACTTTGCCTTTTAAATAAGGGATAATTGTTTCTCCCACATAAGCAGAAGTACCTGCTCCTGTAAAGATAACGCGCATATTATCATTTTTTGTTGTTAATTTCTCGAAGAATTCTTCAATATCTTTTTTTCTTTCTGTGTAAGTTGTATAAGCTTCTTCCCATAAATCAGGTTGTTGTGCAATCTCTCTTGTCGTAATTGTTGCACCTAAATTTTCTAATTCTTCTTCATTTAATGTGAACAAGTCTGAACACTCCCCTTTATATTCCGTCTTCCATTTCTGAATCGACGCTAATTTTTTTCTTTTGGACAAATTCTTGTAAACCCTCTTTACCCGACAGTAAAACTTTGGAAACAAACTCTCCTAAAACTAACTCTCGACTAAAACTACCATCCAGCAAAGCTGGTAAATTCGTTCCTGAAACGACTCTTAATTTTTCTTTTTTTGTAGAAAGAATAACCGATTGATTGAACGGTGTTCCACCAGGAATATCGGTAAAAATAACCGTTCCTTGACCTTGCTCAACTGATTCAACGGCTACTTTTAATGCCTCTTGTAAATCATCTGAGCTCATTCCTTCTGAAAAATCAACCACTTGAAAACCTGCTTGTTTTCCAGCGATGAGTTGGATAGATGAATTTAATCCGCTTGCAAATTCTCCGTGTCCACTTAAAACGATTCCAATCATTTTATTCCTTCTTTCTTTTATTTAGAATGTCGAACATTGTAGACAAATTGATCACTTCTTGCCACACTACTCGTATACTCAATAACGATATTTTGTTTATTGTAAGAGGTCCGTTGAATCCTTAAACACGATGAAAAGAAAGCAACTTCTAACATCTCTGCTTCTTCGTCTGTGACAAGGCTAGCTGAGAATTCTTCATCAGCAATTTTAACCGTTTGATTGTAGTCTTCTTTAAAAATTTCATATAAAGGCCGAGTAGATAATTTTTCTTTAGTTAAATTTGGAAATAAATAAGCAGGTATATAACTGATTTCAAACATCATCGGTTCTGCATTTGCTAAACGAATTCGCTCTAGTCGATAAATTTCTTCTCCTTCTTTTAATCCCAATTGTTTGGCAAGTATCGGATTAACAGCATCTAGTTCAAACGTCACAACAATTGTTTTTGGCTCTTTACCCAGTTGGCGCATGTGATCTGTAAAACTATAATTATCCATTAAATTTTTCCGTTCCTTTAACGCTCCAGATACAAACGTTCCTCGTCCATGTCTCTTATAGATATACCCCGAATTTTCTAATTCTGCTAAAGCTAAGCGAACCGTTGTGCGACTCACATCGTACAATTGACAGATTTCTCTTTCTGACATCATTTTGTCATTTGGCTGCATTTTTTGAGTAATATCAGCGATTAAAATATCTACAAGTTGGACATATAAAGGCGTTGCACTATTTTTTTCAATCATTTCATATCCCTCCAACTCAACTGGTAACTACTGGTAACTACCAGCTAAATTAAATATAAATCAAATCAGCAAGACTGTCAATAGAAAACGCTATCTTTTTCAAAATAAAAAGTATTTCTACCTCATAGCTGTCGACTAATAAGGTAAAAATACTTATTTATTTATTTAAAGACACTTAAACCAGCACCTAAAATTCCGTTATCCTGGGCTAGTTGACTAATAAATAACCGTTCTAAAAGAGTCTCTTGTTCTTCAATCAAATAATGGTTCAGCTTTTCTTTTATACTTGTCAGTAAAAAAGGATTATGAACAATTACGCTGCCACCAAAAACAATTTTATGTGGGTCAACTAAGCTACCTACTGCATAAATACCTTGCGCTAGATTATCGGCAATCTCTTCAATAATTGCTTGATAGCCTTCCACACCTTTAAAATACTGTTCAAAAACTTCTTTAGTCGTTATTTCTTTTAATCCTAATTTTTTTCTGCTAAACGTTGAATTGCTGGCCCAGATCCAACTTGTTCTAAGCGTTGATTTTTTGAGTCTTTAGACTTTGAAAGGACAGGAATTAAGCCTAATTCTCCAGCAAAACCTGCTCCTCTGAGAAATTCACCATTATGGATTGTCGTACAAGAAACGCCTGTACTAATCGTCATGTAGACAAAGGTTTCTTCTTGACTCATTTGTGCCATTTTCCATTCTGCATAAGCAGCCATGTAAACGTCATTATCAATCACGATTTTTTCCACATCAAATCGTTCTTTTAGTCGACTGACAACTGGAAAATCTTTCCAAGGAATATTATTTTGAAATACGGCTATTCCGTTGATTCTATCTACTTTACCCGGAACACCTACTCCTATACCCGGTATTTCATTTAAAGAAGTAGCTGAATCAGATAATACCTGATTCATTAATTGAACCACTTGCTCAAAAAGCGTTTCACAATTGGTTACATCACTTTTTACTTCGATTCGATGATACCATTCACCTGCTTCTGTCACTAGTGCGGCCGCAATTTTTGTTCCACCAATATCTAAAGCAATAGCTTTTTTCATTTGTACACTCCCCTTTTCTTATCTAGTAAAAACAAAAACTTTATCAAAGCAAGAAAATTGCTTCAATAAAGTCTTCAACTTTTTTAAACGTATTTTTGATTGTAATTGTACAACAGGCCTAGTAATCCAGTTAAACCAACGAGCATGATACCTAATTCGATTTTACCCGTATTTCTTTGTCCAATAATAACTAGTGCTAAACTAATGACAAAAATAATGAGCTTAATGATTATCCACGTACGCTGTTTCATGTGTATTCCTCCCACCGAATCTCGCTAGGTGCTAATGTTACTTGCGAAGCCTGTCCTCTTCCGTCATAAACGGTTGTTTGTTGCTCCACCATTGAATTGTTTACAATCGCCATTTTTTTAATAGACGGATAAACATGAACTTCACATTGAATGTTGCTTGCATGCCACTTAGTAAACTCATTTTCTTTATTGGCTGCATAGAACAGCGCTCGCATTAACAGCCGTGTATTCTCTTGGCTATAAGGTAGTCCTGCCATATAAACAGCCCGTCCTTTACCAAAATTGTTACTTGACAGGTGGACTTCTCCGTCAGAGTATTCAATAATTTCAGTAGTTTCTGATAAAGCATAAACATTTTTCATCGTTTCGCCAAAATCAAAACTTGTTGCATCTGCTGAAATAAAATGCTCTTCTAAAGCCGTAGTAAAGTATTTATCCGTTGATAAACTAAATCCTAGTTCTTTATCAACGCCAAGTGCCGTTGCCAGTTGGAAATAATGCCCTTCATGCTGATGAGCAGAAGGTTCTCCAATACCAACAAAGCCGCCACCTTCGTGAATCCATTGTCTAATCGTTGTAATGAGTGTTTCATTCATCCATTCTTTGCCTCCTGAAAAGGCAGTTCCTTCATCTCCAGCATTAATAATAACATCAATATCTTTGTCTACACCATTTTTAACAATATCTTCAAAACTAACAAAGACAACGTCGACTGCTGCTCCGCTTAATGATTCGATCACACCCAAATAAGAATAAATTTGTTTGTACCATAAAGCATGAGCAACCATGTGTGTTTGCCATGTTCGTAGTTTACCCCATGAGTTTAAAATAGCTACTTTAACACCCGTGTATGGTTTAACGTCTTTAATTGTATCATAAATTTCACGGAACTCATCTGTGATGTCAGCAATGTAATCAACAAAACCAGGGAATTTATAAGCTAAACTCAAATACCCACCATAACCAATACGATCAACCGGGCTACGCAACATCGCTCTACGTGCTGTTAGCCAATTTTCATTTGCTTCGATAACAGGATCGTTGCCTTCAAAAAATGTATCCGGGAAAAAGTAAGGTAAGAAACGGCCTTCTGTGTAGTTAACGTGTGGAATATCAGCAATCATACGCAATGTTGCTCCACCACCGACGCTTCCAACAACTGCATCCAATCCAATCATTTCAAAGTGCTTGCCATAAGGTTCTGTGCCAATCCAGTTGTCACCTAAGAACATCATGGCTTCTTTGCCACTTTCGTGAACGATATCAACGAGTTCTTTGGCTTCTTTAGCAACAAAATAGTGAATGAAATCCATATAGTCTAAATACGTTTTTGTTGGAATACGAAAAGCAGTATTGTAATACCCACAATCGACGATGTCTTCTGGTCTTAAGCGGTACCCTTTTTCTAGCTCGAAAGCATCTAGTGCAGCTACTGAAACACTTGCTCCATAGCCAAACCAGTCAACGAACTTCTCTTTACCTAACTGATTAAAAACAAGTGTAAAATGGTAGAAGAACGTCGTAAATCGCACAACATCTGTTGCAGGATTATCGATTAACCACTGTTTTAAATATTTTTTCATAATTTCGTTCGAATAAGGTTGTCTAACATCAAAAGGAATATCGTGGGGTTTATCGCCCCAATCGTTGGTGATGTGGTTATACATTTGGGTTGGATCCCATATCGCGTAAACTAAGAATGAAACGGTGTACTCATGAAATGGAATAGCAGTCAAAATCGTAACCGTTTCGTCTGTTTCATTCGCTTCCCAATTTGCTGGATCAACAATCACTCCTGTTGTACGGTCAATGACTTCCCAATATTTTTTAGGGTCATGAATAAAATCAGGTCTTAATTGCTCAGCAAAGTAGCCATCCATAAATGAAATACTGATTTTTTCTGAAAGTGCTGTTTGAAATAAACTCATTAAGTAAATTTGTTGGCATTCTTCTAGGTGTTTTTCTGCAAACTCATTGTGAGCGCGAGCAACGAAATAAGTTGTATAAATTTTTGCATCCAACTCTTTGATTTCGTCATCTAATTTTGTTCCATCACTATCTCGTATTGCGTCAGCACCCCAACGCTCCATCATTTCTTTTGTTTCAGCTAAAAAATTTTGTTCACTAGGTAACGTCACTCTTCCAGTGCTTTTCTTCATTTGATTAACCTCTTTCTAGTCTTTTAATCCTCCAAGGCTCATCCCTTGAGTCAATTTCTTTTGTACTAACACATATAAAATCAACGTCGGAAGCATAACAATAACCATGCCGGCATACATCTGACCGTAGTTAGCAGCTGATTTTTGAGCAGCCATTAAATTCATTAGTCCTACTGGTAAAGTTTTGTTTTTCCCTGGAATCAACGTTAAAGCGATAATGTATTCGTTCCAGAACGCTAAAAAGTTGAATAAAATAATGGTAATAATACTTGGACGCGCCATTGGTATCATAATTTGAATCATTGTTTTGAAATAGCCTGCTCCATCAATAAAAGCCGCTTCTTCAAATGTTGTAGGTAACGTTTGGAAATAACTCGATAACAGATAAATTGTAAACGGTAAGGCTGTTGCTGCATAGACAATTGAAAGCACAAACAAGTTATCCAATAAGAATCCTTCACCAAAATAGGTTCGAAGGAACGTATCGCCTTTTAGCAACATCAAGAAAATAGGCACAACAATGTAGTTTACGTTGATAAATAATCCTGCTTTGAAAAAGGTATTCATTAATTTGCTGCCTTTAAAGGTATAGCGTGCTAAAACGTAGGCTGCTGGTAAAGCAACAATCAGTAAAATAACTAATGAAAGTGCCGTTACCATAAAGGAATTCAATAAGTACGTTCCCATACTTGCTTTTTGGAAAGCATCAATAAAGTTTTGGAAATAAAACCCTTTGGGCGTTGCCCATGGATTATTGTAAAATTCAGCATTTTCTTTGATTGAGGCTAAGAAGACCCAGGCTACAGGAACGAAAATCGTAACCGCTAAAGTGATCAAAGCCATATAAATAAATAAACGATAAAGCTTATCGACACTCATATTTTTTATCTTTTTCATTTTAATGTAGTCCTCCTTAGTACTCAAGTACTTCGCGTTTAGTAATGTGACTAATAATAGCTGCTAAAGCGAATGAGAATAAGAAAATCACCACTCCAATTGCCATACCATAGCCATATGATGAATTCGTGTACGCTTGTTTATACATATAGCTCAAAAATACTTCAGTTGATCCATCTGGTCCGCCACCTGTCATCGCTTGTACCAAAAGGAAACTTAAATTAATTGTACTAATAATAAAGAATGTTAACGTTGTACGAATATTGTTCCAGATTAACGGTAAAGTAATATTGAAAAACTGCACAAAACGACCGGCACCTTCTAAAGCTGACGCTTCGTAATAGCTTTCTGGAATGCTTGCCATACTAGACATGTACATGACCATGTAATACCCAATCGCTTGCCAGACTAACGCTCCAGCGATACTATAAATGACAATTTTTTGATCGCCTAACCAAAGTTGTTGCAAATTTTCTAGCTTCAAAGCTGAAAAGAAATTATTCAATAGTCCTGTATTTGGATCGTAAATAGCTGAAAAGATACCAGAGATAACAACGACTGATAAAATATTGGGTATGTAGAAAATAATACGGAATAAATTATCGCCTTTAACTTTTTCTCTAGAAAGTAACGTTGCGTATAAAATAGCAAAAACCATTGTAATTAACGTCACAACCACAATTAATAAAATACTATTTTGGAAAGCTCTGAAGAAGTTCATATCATTCCATAATATTTTAAAATTAGCTAAACCGACAAATTCTTGGTTATTTGAAAATCCGCCCCATTTATATAGTGACATCCTAAATACTTCAACGGTTGGCAGTAAAATGAATGTCGCTAGCAAAATGAGTGCTGGAAGGATACTAACTATAATAAAAAAATTCTTTTCTTTTTTTCTTGTTCATTCTCATCACCTCAATTTAATAAATAGAACGATGAGGGGATTGACCTCACCGTTCAACCTTCGTGAAATTTAATTTATTTTTATTTTAAAGCTGGTCTTAATTGGTCACTAGCTTTTTCGACTCCTGCTTGCCATTCTTCAACTGTTTTATCGCCAGTAACGATACTATCTACTGTTGCGAATAACTCATCTGCCATGCTAACACCTTCAACAGCATCTGTTGCAGCAAATCCGCCCATACCGGCTTTTGCACCAGTATCATAGATACTATAGAATAATTGGTTATCGCCTGATAATTTATCAGAGATTCCTTCAATGGGTTGTACAGCTCCTGCTTCAGCAAAAATAGTTGCTGCTTCGTCAGAGTAAACATACGTGATAAATTCTTTAGCTGCATCTTTATTTTCAGCTGCTTCTGGAACCCATAATTGTTCAAAGAATGTAAAGGCATAGCGATCTCCGCCTTCTTCAATAGCGGGTAATGCTGTCATTCCCCATTCGAATCCGTCTGATCTTGGAGCTTCTGCCATCTCGCCTACAACCCAAGTTCCATTAGGCATGAAGAGTGCTTTGTCATCAAGAATCAATTGTTGGTTTTTAGTGAAGTCACGGTCATTCCCGTTTGCGACAGTTGTTGGCTCTGTATATTGTGCTAATTTACCAACGATTTCAAAGGCTTTCGTTGCTTCTGGTGTTTCCCAGATACCGTCTTCATAGCTCATTGCACGGTTATAAAAATCAGATCCGCCAACTTCAAATAATAATGAATAGAAGAATGCATCAAAGTAACCTGCATGAGGATAAGTGAATAATGAAATTCCTTCTGCTTTAGCTTTGTCGCCTAATTCCCACATCTCATCCCATGTTTCTGGAACATCCCAGCCTTTTTCAGCTAGTAAGTTTTGATTGAAAAATAAACCTGTTGGACTATAAAACATTGGTGCAAGATACGTTTTTCCATCATTGTATGGATTTGTTACTAATGTGTCAGTAAATCCTGGTACTAATTTTTCGCTTACCTTTACTTCCTCACCATAAACACCCATATCTAATACATCTGTTAATTCTTCTAAAGCATTATCTTTAATCATTGTTTCTGGAAGAGCTAATTTACGACCCGTTCCAAGTAAAACAACATCAGGGTATTTTCCTGCTTTCATATTTGGACTAATGACCTCTTCTAAATTTTTGTCAACAGCTAATTCTACGTCTACATCTGGATTAGCTTTTTCGTATGATGCAACAATATTGTCCCACATTTCTGAACCATAAGCTGATTCAAGTGCAGCTATGTGTAGAGTAGATTTCCCTTCACTGTCGCCGCCTGCTGCTTCTTCTTTGTTTGTATCATCGTTGCCACAAGCCAATAAAGCTACTGAAAATAAAGCGACCGAACTTGCCAATAAAAATTTCTTGTTCATCATAAATCCCCCTCTTATCTTCTTTGCCTCTAAATTATACGGTTGAAAAAGCGCTTTCACAATCGTTATCTTGCTGTATTTTTTATGTTTCTTGTTTTAATTGAAATCATTAACTAAAAACTTTATACTAAATACAGGATTCTTATTTGAATGGAGGCCTCAACGTGTCAAATATTGTTTATGAAATGCCTTGTAGTCACCAGTACGATCTATCAACGCCTTTACTTTATGTTACAAAATCGATGTATGAAAATGATTGGCATAGCTTAAACCATTCTCATCACTTTACAGAATTATTGTATATCACTAGAGGAAAGGGTTCGGTCTTTATCTTGGACAAAGAAATAACTGTTCGTGCAAAGGATCTCATTATCATAAATTCTTATGTCGAACACACCGAAAAATCTTCAATGGACGACCCTCTTGAATACATCGCTCTAGGCATTCAAGGAGTCTTTTTTTCACTTTCTACTGACCAAGATACACCTATCCCTTATTATAGATACAAAGATACAGATGGCGAATATTTATTTTATTTAAAAAAACTAGTAGAAGAAGTTCAGAATCAGAAAAAAAATTATGCGGTTATCGCTCAAAGTCTGTTGGACATCTTATTAATCAAAGTCTTGCGTAGAAATACATTAAAGGTTGAAAAGACTGAAAACCAAAAATTAAGTAAAGATATTGCGGAAATTAAAAAATACATAGAAAACTCTTTTAGAGAGGAAATAAATTTAGATAGTTTAGCAAGAATGAGTCACATTAATAAATATTATTTGGCTCATTCTTTTAAGTCAATCATTGGAATCTCTCCTATTGAATACCTTATTAGCATCCGCATCAAAGAAAGTAAGATGTTATTGAAAACAACCAGTTACCCTATCTCTGACATTTCTACCATTGCAGGTTTTTCTTCTCAATCTTTTTTCTCACAATCCTTTAAGCGTGTGACTAATATGACTCCCTCTGCCTATAGAAAGAGCAAAGCAAAAAGCTGATTCACTCTCAAAAAGCTAGCTACACATCATTCTTTCTTTTCCAAGCTTTTCTAATTGATTTATGACTAGTATTGACTTAATTATTAAACGCAAAAATACAGCATAAGCGACAATAGCTTATGCTGTATTTTATTTTTATTAATAAAAGTGATTATTTATTTGTCGCTTTTAATTAATTCTAATGGTGAAGGAATAGATTTCTCAACGTCTTTACCAGCAAAGTGATCAAAAGCTGCTTGCATAGCTAATTTACCCATTTCAGCTGGTTGTTGTGCCACTGTTGCACTCAATGTTCCAGCTTCAATTGCTGCTAAACCATCATCTGTTCCGTCAAAACCAACAACTTGAATTTCGCCTGTTTTACCAGCTGCTTGGATTGCTTGAATTGCACCTAATGCCATTTCGTCATTTTGAGCAAAAACAGCTTGAATTTCAGGATTTGCTTGAAGCATATTTTCCATAACTGTTAACCCTTTAGCACGGTCAAAGCTAGCCGTTTGTTTGTCGACAACGTCTAATGTATCTTTAGCATAATCATCAAAGCCTTGGCCTCGTTCATTTGTAGCAGAAGCACCTGGGATTCCTTCAAGTTCAGCAACTTTTGCTTGTTTACCAGAAATTTCTTCAATGTATTGAGCAGCAATTTTTCCGCCCTCTACGTTATCTGAAGCAACCAATGTAATGACTTCTCCACCTTCACTTGAACGGTCAATTGTGATAACTGGAATACCAGCGCCATTTGCAGCTTCAACAGCTGGTGAAATGGCAGATGAGTCAACAGGGTTAATCAATAAAATATCGACTCCTTGTTGAATCAAATCATCAATGTCATTGCTTTGTTTAGATGTATCATCTTGAGCATCCAATACTTTTACTTCTGATCCTTTTTCTTCGGCTAAATCAACAATCCCATCTTTTACTGAAATAAAGAAGGGATTATTTAACGTTGATAAAGACACACCAATCACTAAATCTTTAGTGTCCTTTTCTTCAACGACACCTGAATCTTTGTTGTCTCCTTCTAAAGTAGCACTGCCACATCCTCCTAAAAATAATACTGCTGCTGCTACAAAACCAATAAGTTTCTTCATCTTCTTTTCCTCCTATAATGTTTTATTTTTTTCTATCCAATAATACTGCAATAATGATGACGATTCCTTTCACAATTTGTTGGTAAAAACTAGACACTCCTAGCAAGTTTAACCCATTATTCAATGTCCCCATAATCAGTGCACCGATTAAGGTTCCAATAAGTCTACCACGTCCTCCTGAAAGACTTGTTCCGCCTAGTACAACAGAGGCAATCGCATCCATCTCATAAGATTGTCCAGCAGTTGGTTGAGCTGAATTCAATCTTGACGTAATAATAATACCAGCCACAGAGGCCATCATTCCGGAAATAGCATAAATAGCTATTTTAATACGGTCGCTCTTGATACCGGCGATAAAGGCTGCTTTTTCATTACCGCCAATTGCAAATACTTTTCGGCCAAACGTCATTTTGTGTAATAACACATAGAGCACTGCGAAACAAATCAGCATCACTACAACTGGGAAAGGAATACCAAATAAGTAACCACGTCCAATAAATTTAAAGATAAAACTATCGCCAATACCAGTGATTGGATTTCCGTTAGTAAAGACTAGGGTTGCTCCCCTGAAAATAGTCATCGTTGCTAAGGTTGCAATAAAAGGTGCCATTTTTCCTTTTGTGATCAATAAACCGTTAAACCCACCTAATAATCCACCAGCAATAATCGCTAGAACCATTGCCAACAAGGGATCTAATCCAGCTACAATTCCACCTGCCATTAAAGCACTACTTAAAGCTAAAGTTGAACCGACTGATAAATCTATTCCGCCAGTTAAGATGACAAACGTCATCCCAAAAGCAATCAAGGCATTCGTTGAAACTTGTCTTAACAAGTTTAATAAGTTATTTGGCGCTACAAACCCTGGATTAAGAATGGTTACAAAAATAACCAAGACAATCAATGCTAGTAACGGTCCTAATTTTCCAATCAATTCTTTTCTTGAATTTTTTTGTTCGGCTAATTTCACTTGTTTTGTATCTGAACTCATATCAATATCCCCCAGTAGCAAGACTCATAATTTTTTCTTCTGTTGCTTCGACTCTATCCAACTCGCCAGCAATCGTTCCTTCATGGACGACGATAACTCGATCGCTAACACCTAGTACTTCAGGTAAATCACTCGAAACCATAATAATCGCTACACCTCGATCGGTTAGTTCATTCATCAATTGATAAATCTCACGTTTTGCACCGACATCAACGCCCCTAGTAGGCTCATCTAAAATGAGAACTTTTGAACCTATTCCAATCCATTTTGCAAGAACCACTTTTTGTTGATTTCCACCGGATAGATTTGAAACAGCTAATTCAGCAGATTGTGCTTTCACACTTAAGCGTTTCATTAACAAATCAACAAAGTCTTTTTCAGCAACTTCATCAATTAGACCTCTCTTTTTAAACCCATCTATTGACGGCAGTGAAATATTTTCTTTAATCGAATACTCTAAAATCAAGCCTTCATCTTTTCGATTTTCTGTTAAAAAACCAATACCTTGATGAATTGCATCGCTCGGTGTTTTAATCTTGAGCAATTTATCTTCTAAATAAACTTCTCCTTGATCTAATGTATCAATCCCAAAAATCGCCCGCATCATTTCAGTCCGACCAGATCCCATTAGACCAGAAAAACCAATAATTTCACCTTGTCGTACGTTAAAGGATACATTTTCGAATACACCTTTTTTAGTTAGATGACGTCCTTCAAAAATAATCTCACCTATTTCTGATTTTTTTTCAGGATAGTAATCATCTAAATCACGTCCAACCATTTTACGTACCACTTCATCTACATTTGTTTCGTTTGTTTTTGTTGTATCAATAGAGACGCCATCACGCATAACCGTAATCGAGTCACTAATTTTAAATATTTCTTCCATTCTATGAGAGATATAAATAATAGCTACGCCTTTTTCTTTTAAATTCAAAATAATTTTAAACAAGACTTCAATTTCTCTTTCTGTTAATGCAGCTGTTGGTTCATCCATAATCAAGACTTTTGCATTGGTCATAAGGGCTTTTGCAATTTCAATCATTTGTTGTTGACCAACAGATAATTGGTTAACTTCTAAGTTTAAATCAATCGTAATACCTAAATCATCAAAAATAGCTTTTGCTCTTTTTTCCATTTCTTTTTTATTCAACCAACCAAACTTATTTTTTAGTTCTTTTCCAATAAATAAGTTTTCTACAACAGTCATTTGAGGCCATGTATTCATTTCTTGATGAATAAAACTTACGCCATGCTCTTCAGCTTCTTTAGGATTTTCATAGACGGTTTCTTTTTTATCAATCATAATTTCGCCGGTGTCGTATTTATGCATACCTGTTAGAATATTCATTAGCGTGGATTTTCCAGCGCCATTTTCTCCCATTAATGCATGAATTTTACCGCCCTCTAATTCAATATCGACGCCTTTAAGAACAAAGTTTGTACCAAAACTTTTTGTGATGCCTTTCATTGTAACTTCCATTTTTTTACCCCCTAGAATAGCACGCCTGATTGTAAGATAATATTGGAATAAGGTGTTGCTTCTCCTGTTCTAATGATTGCTTTTGAATAACTCGTTTGCTTTTTAAACTCTTTATGACTAACGTAATGAATCGGTTTATCTAGCAATTTTTCTTCAATCAATTTCAATTGAGCCGAATTTTCCGACTTAATTTCAACAGCTAAAATAACTTCTTCAATGACCATTTCGTTGATTAGAATAGCTAATAATTTTTGAAAAGGTGGATCATTTAACGTTAACGCTAAATCAATTTTTTTTACTCCGACTGGAATAGGCAACCCTGCATCTGCAATGACGATTTGATCCATATGACCTAAATCGGCTAATAGTTTGGCGATATCGCTATTTAATGTCCCATTCTTTTTCATAAAATTCACTCTCTTTCATCTCTATTAATGTCGGCATTCCGATTTGTGCACCGAATTTTTGAATCGATAGTGCTGCAGCTAGATTACCGAAACGAATACTCTTTATCATATCTAGTCCTGCTGTTAACGCTATACCAAAAGCTCCGTTAAAAGTATCTCCAGCTCCTGTTGTATCTAGTGGTGTTACTTTATACGAATCCACGTGGACTTCTTTTTCACCATCATTAAAATAAACTCCCTTAGAACCCATTGTGACAATTAATTTGTTGGGGTACTTGGCCATTCCTTCTGATAGAGTCAATGCTGGGAAAAGTAATTTGAATTCCGATTCATTTGGTGTAAAATACGCAACCTGTTCGATTAAGGCTGAATTAATTTTTTTAGCAGGTGCTGGATTATAAATTGTTTTAATGCCTTTTTCAAAGCAGGTTTGGATGACTGCTTCAATAGCAGCTAATGGTGTCTCGTTTTGGATAATGACAACATCACTCGAATCAATAACAGGATAAGCCTTTATAATTTGCTCTTTTGTTACTTCATCATTCGCTCCTGGGATATAGATAATACTATTATCTCCATCCACAACAGTAATATGAGCTGATCCAGAAGGAATATGTGTAACCGTCTCCACATGAGTTGTATTGATTTGATTATTTAATAAATTAATAATAATTTCTTTGCCAAATAAATCTGAACCAACCGTTCCAATCATACTAACTTGTCCGCCTAAACGAGCAGCCGCAACTGCTTGATTAGCGCCCTTACCACCAAAGGTTGTTGTAAAATTTTCTCCAAAAATGGTCTCTCCTACACGTGGTCTTTTATCTGCCGTTACAACAAAATCAGTTGATAAACTACCGACAACAGTTATTTTACTCATCACTTTTCCTTCTTTCTTAAAGACTCTCTTATTTCTAGTTTTACTGGCAATTGGATATTTTTTCTTTTACTTTTAATCCTTCTATGCGATTGCATAGTATTTCAGCACCTTTATAGCCAATTTGATACGCCGGCTGTGCAATCGTTGATAAACTTGGGTACATCAATTTACTGTAAGGATTATCATCGTATCCAATTACTTGAACATCTGACGGAATAGATAAACCTCGACGAATCGCTTCACGCATAATCGTTAACGCATGTATATCATTTGAAGCAATAATACTTTTAACATTAGGAAACAGTTCAAACAATTGGTGAGCCGATTCTTGGGCTGAATCAAATTGATACGATTCTGTTTCAAATAATTGATACGTTAAATTATTTTCTTCCAGTACTTTGACGCTACCAGCTAAACGAACGAGTGAGTTGGAAACCGAACGTGGTCCAACCATTACAACTACCTGACCAGGACTTCTTTCACTTACTGCCATTGCGGCTAACGTACCGCCTTGGTAATCGTCAGAATGAACGGAATATTCTTTATCCGAGGTGATTCTATCTAGCATCACGAAAGGCATATTTTTTAAGTCCTTTGAACTGCTCTCAACAGCTGACAATACACCTGCTACATTATTTTGGGCAAAGGTCCGTATGTATTCTGCTTCTTTCAAGGGATTTTCTTGAACATTTCCCAAAATTAGTTTATATCCCATTTCATTTACCTTATCTTCTACACCCTTAGCAACTAATGGGAAGAAAGGGTTAGCAATGTCTGGTAAAAGTAATCCAATTAATTTAGATTTTTTTTGGAAAAGTGAACGGGCTACTTCGTTAGGATAAAAATCTAATTCTTTGATTGCTGCCTCAACTTTTAATTGACTTTTCTCACTGACATATCCACTTTTGTTCAGTGCTCTTGAAACAGTCGCTACTGATACACCAGCCAATTTTGCAACATCTTTAATTGTTCTCATCCTGTTCACCTCATATATTTGCTTTTTATGTAACCGATTACATACACATAATAGCATCTTTTCCATTTTTATGCAAGCGTTATCAACAT
The DNA here is from genome assembly GCF_900177385.1 of Carnobacterium iners. Taxonomy (NCBI): domain Bacteria; kingdom Bacillati; phylum Bacillota; class Bacilli; order Lactobacillales; family Carnobacteriaceae; genus Carnobacterium; species Carnobacterium iners. Next base: position 1,738,362 of record NZ_FXBJ01000002.1, on the reverse strand, counting down.
TTTTCTTTAAAAAATAAACAGAATAGAAAAATATCCTGTTTATTAGAAGCTTACTCCTATTCTGTACAGTGTTCGATACTTGTTAAAAACCATTTTTTAAATGCCTCTTGATTGATGTCGAGACAAACGGTTGCATTTGCTTCTTTTTTCAAAAAACCTTTTAGGTCAACAATGGTAGCACCTGTTGTGTATGTGCCATTTAATTCAACATCTATAAAAGTTTCTACTACTTCGAATAAGTCCGGTCTTAAAAGATAGGCAATCGCTGTACTATCATACATTGTTAACCCCGTATGCATACTTCCGCCTCTATACCGTTTGAATAAATGATAAAACATATCTCCAATTTTATTCATTTCTTTTATTTTCATACTATCCTCTAATAAAATTAATGCTTTCAATCCTAAGTCTAAACCAACCATGACAATCGGCACTCCTGAATCAAATACAATTTTAGCAGCTTCAGGATCAAAATCAATATTGTATTCAGACATCACTCCACTATTTCCTCTTGTAAGTGAACCGCCCATAAAGATAATTTCTTTAATATTCGATTGAGTTTCAGGATACATTTTTAAAAGCATCGCTATATTTGTTAATGGTCCAATGCCTATAATCGTGATAGGTTCTTGGCTGGTTAAAATAGTTTCTCTCATCGCGTTTACTGCATGTTCTTTTAACAATAGACGATCTGTTGGTTCTTCAAAGGTATACCCTTCCATACCCGTTTCACCATGAATCGCACCTGCATTTATTATTTCTTTGATTAATGGTGCATCTAAACCTTTAGCTACAGGGACATCTTTATTAAAAAATTGGAGCAACTTTAGCGTATTTTGTGTAACATATTCTAATCCAACATTCCCAGCAACGGTAGTAATCAGTTTGACTTCTACTTCATCACTATAAAGAGCAATAGCTAATGCCACTGCATCATCAATCCCAGGATCTGTATCGATAATAATTTGTTTTTTAATCACTAATATTCCTACTTTCTTATTTGAGTGATAATCAATTGGTAAAATCTATTTCAAGTAATTTTCTCTCTTTTTTAGTTCTTTCATGTAATCGATTACGAATAAACAGTATCATTTTAATCGCCTTTATACAAGCTGCGATTTAGATACTAAGTGAGTAATTTGATAAAATTTTGTGCAATTTCCATTCCTTTTATATTAGCTGTTTTAAGGTAAATTAAATGAAAGGGATGGTCGATAATAAAGTCTTTAATCTTAATTTCTTTGAGCGTCCCCGCGACAAGTTCTTCTTCAACCGCACTTTGGTATAAAAAAGTGATACCTAAATCTTTTTTTACTAACTCCTTGATAGAAGAAATATTTCCAATCATCATCATTTTAGTGAAACTTTCTAAAAGGATGCTCTTATTTTTTAAAGCCGTTTCTAAAATTAAGCGTGAGCCTGATCCAACTTCCCTAATCATTAATTGATGTGAAAACAATTCACTAATCGGTTGTTTCTTTTTCCAGAGAGGATTACTTTCTGCACAAACAGCAATAAAGGACTCGTCTGATAGTTTATGGAAACCAAATGAGTGTTGATTAAATTCTCCTTCAACAAATGCAAAATCGATTTTTCCATGTTCTAAATGATCAATCAAAGATGCGGTATTATCTACTAACATTGATAAAGTATGTGTCGGATAAGCATGCATGTATTTTTCAATAATATCAGGCATAGCGTATTCACCGATGGTTAATGTTGCACCAAATATAAAAGAGGGGGCCTCTATTTTTTTGCTAATTTTTTTTGAATTTGCCGGATTTCTTTTTGTAAGAGTAAAAGATCTTTTTGTAATTGTTTGCCTTTTTTTGTTAAGGTTAATTGTCTATTCTCATAATGAAGCAATTCAGTATTTAATTCGTTTTGTAAATACTGAATGTGTTGAGTAACGGCAGGTTGAGTAATATGCAATTTTTTCGCAGTTTGAGTATAATTCATAACTTCTGCTAAAGTTAAAAAGGTTTGGTAGCGATAATCTAACATGTTGTTATTCCTCTCTATAAATATATCTTATAATTAGATAATAAATGATTATTTTAACTTATGCAATTTTAAGTGTAAACTACTTTTATACTAAAGAAACAAAAGGAGAACGATTATGATTCAAAAAATGACAGAAAAAATAACCTTTATTTTACCTGGTTTAGTTTTAAGTGTTATTATTTCTATTATTAGTCAGGAGTTAGCTCTCTTTATTCCGACTATCGGCGCAGCTTTAATTGCTATTTTTTTAGGCATCTTATTAGGTAATACTCTTTTAAATAAACCTATTTTAAACACTGGAACAAAATTTTCCGAGAAAAGCTTGTTAGAATTTTCGATTGTCTTAAACGGATTAATCCTTGATTTTCAAATTATTAAACAAGTAGGTTTTACAGGATTTACCTTCATCTTATTTCAAATGGTTGCGACGATTATTGCTGCTTATTGGATCGGACGTTACTTGAAGTTCGGTAAGAAATTTGCCTTGTTAATGGGGGCTGGGAACGCAGTATGCGGTTCTTCTGCTATAGGGACTATTTCACCTGTTATTAATGCAGAGGAAAAGGATAAAGGATTGTCCATCACGATAGTTAATTTAACGGGTACACTTTTAATGGTTACTTTACCCATTCTTACCGCTATCCTTTACAATCATGAAACGATACAAACATCTGCTCTTATTGGGGGAACAGTTCAATCAATTGGCCAAGTCATTGCTTCAGCAAAACTAGTTAATGATGATGTAGCAAATTTATCGATTGTTTTTAAATTAATGCGTGTTTTATTAATTATTGGTGTCGCTTTAATTTTTGGGAAAATGAATGTCGAAGAAGATAAGTCTTTATTTTCTAAACCAACCAGTCATCATGAAAAAACAAAAAGTTCAGCTGGTGTTCCTTGGTTTATTATCGGATTCTTTTGTTTATTCTTATTAAGAAGTCTTGTGTCACTACCAGATTACATGGTAACAAGTGCTCAAGTTATCAGCAAACAATTCGAAATAGCTGCTTTAGCTGCCATTGGATTGCGTGTTAAATTTTCTGATATCGTTAAAGAAGGACCAAAAACGTTGCTTTATGGACTATTAGTTGGAACAACACAAGTAGTAGTAGCCATTGCTTTAATTTTCTGGTTATTTTAAAACTACTTTAATAAGCGTTATACCAGTTAATCTTTACTGGTATAACGCTTATTTTTTAGTTTAAAGCCCACTGATAGATTGCATGAGCGACGCCGTCTTCTTCATTAGACTTGGTTTCATGTTTAGCAGCTGCCTTGATTGATTCGGTCGCATTTCCCATTGCCACACTTTCCTCAACAGCATTCATCAAATCAATATCGTTTTCCCCGTCACCAATAGTCATAATAGCTGCCATCGGAATAGCCAATAATCTAGCTAATCCAGTCAGGCCATCTCCTTTATTGGCTTTTTCAGGTAATAGTTCAAATACATAAGATAAACTTCTGATTGGATAGAATTTTTCGTACCATTCATTTGGAACAGCTTTTACAAAACGATCCAATTCTTCAGGTTCTCCTACAAACATCGCTTTATAGATAACTTTATCTTTAGGAATATCTTTTATATCTAAATGAATGGGTTCCATTTCAAGTATATTTGCATCAAACAGTAGACGGTCTGTTTTTTCACCCGTATAGAAATAATGACTTTCATCAAAAAAGGCTAAATTTAAGGTATAGTCTTTTCTAATAGCATCAATTTCTTTCAATTCAGCATGTTTTAACTGATGGCTATAAACAATTTCTTGCGTATTTGTTCTTTGAATTAGTGTCCCGTTTAATGAAATCACATAACTATCTTGATTTGGCAAATCTAGTTGTTCGATATAAGGATAAACGGCTTTTAAAGGTCTTCCGGTACACAACACAATTTTTATTCCACATTCATTGGCTTCAAAGATAGCTTTTTGAACTTCATCTGTAATTTGATGGGCATTATTTAATAACGTTCCATCCATATCAATAGCAATTAGTTTAATCAATTCGATCGACTCCCTTTGTATTTTTCACTTATCCCTATTCAATATACCACACTTCTATTTAGGAATAACTTCAAAAAAGAGCAAAATAAAAAAGCTAACAATAAAGTTAGCTTTTGTTAGTCTATTATTATTCTTTTCCCTAAACGATTGGGCTGATAGATAAATTTACCATCATTTGATTCGATCATAATACTTAATTTAAACTTAGACATTAGGAAATCACCAATAGCTTCTTTTGTATAAAACACATCTGTCGGAAACATTTCTGTTGGTATTTTAACTTTTACTTCAAAAAAACCATTAATATCGGTTTCTACAAAAATTAAATCTGAGCAAGCTTGCAGTTCTTTAATTTCATCTTCAGTCAAATCTTCAATATTTCCTTGATTCATTTTATTCGTTCTCCCATCAATAAAAGCTTTTAAAAACGAGCTTATTCGCTAAGAATAAATGAAATCAAACCTATTGTCAAGAAGTCTTCAAGTTAGGATATGGACCTCTCTTTTATCCATAATTTTCTTTCGATATCATTGCTTTCATTCCGATAAACATCCCATATAATGTATCCGTCCCTGAAGTGTGCCCAAATAATAGCATCCACTCTAATTTGGATTGGATATCTTTTTGATCTTTGGAGTAAACGGAAACAATTAAATCTTTGATATTTTCATTCACTACGCCATGCAATAAACAAGTTAAGTAAGCTAGACTAATATCAGTTGTTTGTTCTGTGCGTATGAAGGGTCGTAAGGCCTGAACGGATTCTTTTTGTTGATTAAATAATGTTAAAACACCTAGATACCCAATTAAGAAATCGTCTCCACTAGGTGTCAATCCAATTCCTCTACCAACAAAATGATTCCAAATAGAATAATCCGATAATGTTTCCAGTGAATACGTACTTAGTTCATCAATGTGCTTGCTCGTTTTTGTACTTAATGGCAGACCCGTTTTCATTTTTAACGGCAATTTGTTCAATTCTTTAAAAAAAACTGTTTCTTGAAGCTCTTGGTCTGATAAGAAATCGATTGGTTTAAGAGTTAATTCTGTTTCAATTAGTGTTTCTAGACTGATAATTGAAATAATTTTATTCAAGTGATTGTAAAAAAATAATGTGTTGTTTTGATAATTAACAAAGTTATTAATTTTGACTGCTTTTAAAAGAGAATTCATTTTTACATTATCTATTTTCAATCCAAAAGCTGATAAAGGCTCTAGTAAATCACTTATATGAACCAATTGTTTTCCTAATTGAATATTAAGACTATGTGTAAAAATACTATGGACGAATCCAGAATAATCCTCTTTTAAAAAATCTGTCAGGTAACTACTTTTTTTTGCTAGTTGCTCTGGCCTCATGATTTCATTCCTTTCAAATTTTAGTATAAAAAACTATCCTTCTCTTTAATAAGATAATGATGGGGCCAGAACAACACACTCCAGTCCTGTCCACTAACGAGTTGATTAGTTCCAACCTAAAAATTATTCCTACTAGAACTATTCTTACCGCACTCTTTCATTTAACTCTAAATAAATCCTTCTATTAGCTAAATAAATTAGATACCGTTCCATATAATCCAATCATACCGATTATTAGTGTAACAACGACAGCTATTAATCCCAATATATTTTGTAGAAGCGTATTAGTATATTTACCCATAATTGTCTTACTATTTGACACAACTAATAATAAAGCTGCGAAAAAAGGTAAGAAGAACCCGCTCGTTGCTTGAGCAAATATAATAATTTGTGTTGGTTTAACATCTGCTACAGCAAAAGCTGTACCAAAAATAACAACAATAGCAGCCATTAATTTAGCTTTATTATCATTTATTCCTTTTTCCCAATTAAAAATACTAGCTAAAATAGTTTTCAAGATGAAAGGAATTGCAATAGCTGAGGATAGTCCAGCTGCAAAAATACCTAAATCTCCTATAATTCTTGCACCATTGCCTAAAATTGGTTCTAACTGAGTAGAAAAGACAAGTGGGCTGGTTACTTCTGTACCTGTTTCATACAAAAGAGCCGCACTTGTTGTCAACATAGAAATTGTAATTAATCCCCCGATTAAAATATTCACTTTAATATCAAAACGTGCTTCAACCAGTCCCTCCGGTGTCTTCCATTTATCTTTTGATGTAACCGAATGAAGCACTAAATTGATGGCAATCAAACTTGTTCCAATAAGTGCCATCGTAGTTACTATACCACCATTTGGCATCGTTGGTACAAACAATCCTTTTAACATAGCAGAAATATCTGGTTTTACTAAAATCATTGTGATAACGAAGATGATTCCCATAACACTTACAAATAATAGCATAATTTTTTCTAAAATTTTAGTTGTCCCCATTAGAGCTGTTGCCATTACAATCGCTCCAACAATTAAAGCAGAAATAGTATTTGAAAGGCCTAATGCGTCTCCGAGACCCAGTGATGCACCAATTTCATTGCCACTTTGAAAACCAAAACAAGTAACAAGTACAGCTACTAAAGCTAGTGTTTTAATAAAGATACCCCAAACTTTATTTTCAGGAAGCATTTCTTCTGCTGCACTGATGGCATCTTTTCTTGAAATAATTCCAATCCGAGAACTCATCTCCATCAATACCATTAAGGCAATAATTGAAAATAGTACCGCCCAGAGAAGCTGGTACCCATAATTGGCTCCTGCAATTGTTGTGGTTGTAATGGTTCCTGGTCCAATAAAAGCACTTGCAATAATAGCTGCTGGACCCATACTTTTTAATTTACTACTGAATGTTTGTTTACCCATCTTTCCACTCCTTTGTATGTTTTATTTTATTTCTTTATTGAGCTTATTTTAAAATTTAAAGCTATCGAAGAAATTAAGCATAGATTTTTTTAATTCTAAAAATAATGCAATTTCATCCAAAGTATATCAAATAGTCCTGTAATTTTTTTAGATAAACTAATGAACTAGTTTAATTATCGGCTGTTTTCAGTGATTAAAATAGCCAGTCTAGTTGCTTGCGCATTGCTAGGCATGACAATTGCTCCTGCTTGCCTCAATAGTTCTTCTTGTTTCATTATATTTTGGGAACCTCGATCTATTCCACAAACACTTGCTACTACACAGAGGTATCTGCCCTCATCTACTGCACTTTTCTTTGCTTCTTGAATTGCTTGTGAAAGCTCTTGAGTAAAATCTTCATGGGTACTACAGTTAATGATTAAATCAAGTAAAATCACTGCGACGTCTTCTTTTTTAGCTTCTTCGCTGATTCTTTCTAATCGTAAAGCATTATCTGAAAGGTTTTGTGTAAACTGATTTTCAGTTAGATGAAGTAAAGTATGATTTTTACTAATAGTAACCTTTTCTAAACTCATCGTATCTTTTGAGACTATATTTGAATAAATAGGAAACTTTTTTTCTTTCATGATGAATAGACTCTCGTAAAAATGAGGTTGACTTAAAAATAATCCTCTAATGAATAGTTGGTTGGTTTTTAATTGGCAGCTTTCTTGTAGAATCCATTCTTTTAATTGATTATCTGCTAGCGTAAAATTAATTTTTTCCACTTCTTTGCCATTAGCTAGTTTAATAGCAGCATGAGCAGCATCTTCTAGTGTTCCCATCGCTAACGCTCCGCTTTCTTCTACTAGCGTTGGAGCTCCGCCTAAGAAGCAAGTTACAACTGGTTTTGCAATGTTTTTTATAGCTGTTATGATTTCTTTCATCACATCATCATGAAATAATTTAGCTGCTATCAAAATAATTTTTGTCTCTTTATCTTCTTTTAAACTATTTAGTCCTTTTAACAATTCATTTTTAATAATTACTTCTTCTACTTTTTTTTGTTCAATCTTTATTATTTGCGTGATTCCACTATTGTTTTTAGCTATAATCGCTGCTATTTCTCTAAGACCTGCTCCGGCTGTTCCTATTAAGCCAATATTTCCTTTTAAACGATTGGTTAAAAAAGCACGTGACTCCGGGTCTTTACTGTATCCGAGTTCTGCCATAACGATGCTTAATGCTTTTTGGACTGCTTCATCATGCTCTCCTTCAAGTCCAATAATCAAATCTGTTGCTTGAGCTTTTTCTCCTTGTTCGGTTAATAAACCTGATTGTCTCATTAGTTGTTTATTATAGGTTGTTCCCATCATCACTAAGGCTGTTTTGATACCTTCAATAAAAGAAAGTTTATTTGAAATCACTACAAGAGTGACAGAATCGCAATAAGTATTTTCATTTATTTGATTAAAAACAATCATATCTAGCCACACCTCAACCTTTCTTTTTATTCGTAGTCTTTTCCTAACAAGGATTACATTATTCCGAGATAGTCATTTACTCTACTTATTTAATCGTTTTATATAGCTCATTTAAACAATTATTCAAATTTAAATAATAAAAGGCCCATGAATAAAATAAAGCTGCGCTTATTCATGGGCTTTTTTATTGTAATTAAGTTAAAGGTACGTTCCTAAGAGAGTAAAATCAACGATGAATAATAGTTTCTTTTGTACTTTCAACGGTAACTTTACCATTCTTAATAACAAATAATCTAGTTGGGATATCAATAATCGCATTCCCTTTAATTTTAGTATCTAATAAAACAACATCAGCTTTGTTGCCAACTGCGATACCATAATCTACTAAACCAATTGCTTTTGCAGGGTTTTCTGTAATCATTGGTAAAACAGTTTTCAAGTCATTTGCTCCACCTAAGTGACCAACTGGAATAGTCAACATAGCTGTTTGTAAGATATCACCATTTCCATAAGGAGTGAAAGCATTGCGAATATTATTTGTAGCAATACACATATTCACTCCGCCATCTCTTAACTTGCGAATAGGAGTAACCGCTCTTCTGACGTTGTATTCATCGTTACGAGCACCTAAGTGTAAATCTGTTGCAGTTAATGCCATTACACTGATACCGGCTTCAGCCATTTTTGCAATAATTGGGTCTAATTCTGCTTTTGGTAAAGCGTGTAATGCTGTTAGGTGACCAACAGATACTTTTCCTTGGTAACCTTCTGCAATTGTTTTTTTGCACAAGTACTCAATAGACATATCTGTTGCTTCATCACTAAATTCAGCATGAATATCAACTGGTTTATTGTATTTTTTAGCAATCTTAAAAACGATATCAATGTGTTTCTCAGCATCTGAATCGTTGTAAGGAATTCCACCAACAACGTCTGCTCCCATTTCCATTGCTTGATTCATCATTTCTTCTGTACCAGGAGATTTAATGATTCCTTCTTGTGGGAATGCAACCACTTGAATGTCGACCAAGTTTTTGTATTCTTCTTTTAATTTCAGCACAATTTCAAATCCCGTAAATCCTTGTGCTGGATCAAATTCTGAATGTGTTCTGATAGCTGTTACACCATTAGGAATAATCATATCTAGCGTTCTTTTAGCACGATCATAGATATCTTCTTTTGTAAATGTTGGCTTAAGTTCTGCCGTTACACTGATAGCTTCTTTTAATGTTCCTGAGTTATTTGGTTTGCGATCAGCAATTAATGCTTTATCTAAATGAAGGTGACTTTCAATAAAACCCGGAATTAACACTCTTCCGTCTGCATCAATAACACGCTCAGCTATTGCCGTCATATTCTCTTCAATTGCTGTAATTCTTCCATCTTCGATGGCGACATCTTTTAAACTTTCTCCATCATTTAAGCGTACATTTTTTAATAAAATATCCATTACTAAATCTCTCCTTTTATTGTGATTATGCAAATACTAATGAGATAACTAATAACAAGACTGAAGCTAATGTAATCCATTTAACGTTACCTTTAACAACTTCTAAAATAGGAATATTAAATCCTGAAGATAAAGCTTGCATGGTAATGTTAACGAAACTCATTTGGCTACCAAAACCAACACCAATAGTAACGAAACCTAGTGCTAATGGTGTAAAACCTAGTGAAACAGCAACGGGTAAAACTAATGTTAAGATTGAACCAACGTAAGCACCCGCTGGAACACCGATTAAAATACCCGTTAAAACAGCGACAGGAACAACTAATGCTGCAGGTGCCGCTTCAGCTACACCTGCGATGACAGCAAATGTCCCTGTTTGAGCAATCACGTTAATAAATCCTAAGAAAATACCAACTTGGAATAAACGTGTCAAGATATACGTAGATCCATCAATCATTGCTTCAGCTGTTTCATTCATATTGAATTTAGAGAAGAAGAAGATTAATGCAAGTGTAACAACCATGTAAGTTAGTGGTGTAAAGATAGGGTAACCAACTAGATTATTGATAACTGGTCCTAAGATAACAGCAAACAATAAGAATACTGCTGGAAGAGTTAATTTAACTAATTGACTGTTTGATAATTTTGAATACTCATCATTTGCTTCTTCTTTAAAGCCTAATTTGCGGCGCTTTGTACCAAAAAATGCTAGTAAAATTGCAATAGCGACAAATAATAACCAGTAAGGACGCATTGTAGCAACATATTCACTTACGGGAATGTCACCTAATTTTGAAACAATACTAGACTCAAGTGAAGCTGGTGATGTTGTGAAAGATACTGCTGCTGCTAAAGACATAGCGGCAATCAATTCTGGAACAACTCCAACTGCTGCGAAAGCTAATGGCGCAATAACCATTGCACTTCCTCCACCGATACCTGACATATAAGTTGCAGCTGCAACTAATACAACGATAAAGGCTGAAACGTATTCTACTTTACCTTTTGTTCCTCTTTTAGCTAATGTTAAAGCAGCAGTATACCCGCCTGATTTAAACACAGCCATCGCAATAGCAGAGTTAACAATTGGAACAGTAATCGTTAGCATTGTGGGAATGGCTGCTAAAAATTGTGTGTTAACCTCTGCCAAACCAATTCCGCCAATAAGCATAGCTAATGCCCCACCAGCTAAACCAGCAATAATCATATCTACTTTCAAGAATAATAACGTTAAAACAACGATTAAAGGAATAAGCGTAACAATAGCCATAAATCCTGTTGGTGCTGTGACTGCGTCAATTCCTGCTGCAAATACAGTTAACGGCGTAATAATAGCTACCGCTGCATACATTAGTAAAAGTATGATTTTCTTTGTCAATTTCATTTTTTTCCACTCCCTAATACGATTCTTGTTCCTGAAAGACCAGCTAAAGCATCAACAGCATTTTCTAATGAACAGATAATAGCTTCTTTGCCGTTTGATGCAAAAGCAATTGCAGCTTCCATTTTTGGTCCCATACTTCCAGCAGCAAAATGTCCTTCTGCGACGTAGCGATTGGCTTCTTCTACAGCAACTGTTTCTAGCTTCATTTGATCCGACTTGCCATAGTTCAAATAAACATTGTTTACGTCTGTTAAGATCATGAATACATCAGCATCAACTTGCTCTGCTAATCTTAAACCAGACAAATCTTTATCAATAACCGCTTCTATTCCTGATAGTATTCCCTTTTCATCAGAAACAACCGGAATTCCACCGCCACCTGTCGAAATAACAACAGTATCATTTTCAATCAGTGTTTTAATTGAATCAACGCCGTGGATTTTTTTAGGTTGTGGAGAAGCAACAACGCGACGGTAACCGCGGCCTGCATCTTCTGCCATTTCCCATCCTTTTTCAATCGTTAATTGCTTAGACTCTTCTTCAGTGTAAAAAACACCGATTGGTTTTGTTGGGTTTTGGAAAGCTTTATCAGATGCATCTACTTCTGTTTGTGTTAGAACAGTTACAACGCTTCCTGAGATACCTTTTGAAAGCAAAGCATTTTTCAATGATTGTTCCATCATATAACCAATAAATCCTTGAGATTGTGCACTTAAAACGTGTAAAGGCAATTGTGGAACAACCTCTTTAGCTTCTTCGTTTTGTCTCAAAATATTCCCAACTTGTGGGCCGTTTCCGTGGGTAACAATAACTTGATGGCCGGCTTTTTTAACATCTGAAATAGAATCTGTGCTAATACCTACATTTTCCATTTGGTTTTCAAATGTTGCTTTTTGATTAGGTCTTAATATGGCATTTCCGCCAAGAGCGATAACTACACGTTTTCCCATTATAAATTTATTCTCCTTTTTTCTGATAATATTCCGAAAAGCATTCCGGTCATGGTGTCCAAACCTGACGTACTTCCATTTGTCAGGATCGTTTTAAAATCTACTTTAAGCTGATTCCCACTTGGGTTTTCATTCAGTTCCCCAACAAAAGATACAATAGTTGTGCTGTATTTATGTTGAGCGGCATAACGTAAATACGTTTCTGCCACAATAGTCGTTAGACTCTTTGTTTCTAGCAGCTCTATAATAATACTGCGAAAACGTTCATCTAATAGAGGATAGCCTGAGTCGATACTCAGCAAACCGACTAAAAGATCATCTCCTGAAGGTGTTAGCCCCATTCCACGCCCTATGAAATAAAGCATACTTTCTTTCAGGGTTTTTTCTTCATTTGAAAAGAGACCTTCAATTGATTTCATAAAGGATTCATCATAATCTATAGTAGTAAAAAATAATGGCAATTGTTTTTTAAATCCATTTAATTCTAAAATCTTTTCAGCTTCTTCCAAAGTTGAATCTATTTGATTTAAACTTATTTTTTGTTGCAAAGGTAAGATAGAGTCATAAACATAACAATAATCAAATGAGAGGACTAGTTGATGAATAGTCATTACTTTCTTTTCATAATCATAATGAAAAGTATCGCCAATACTAATTTCTTTTAAGATTACTTTTGTATCTCTTGCAGTTAAATGCAAAGAAAAAGGCAGCTCTCCATTTTTATCTGTTCCTATAAAAAGTAACTGCTTCCCACTCATTAAATTAAAACCATTTTTAAAGATACTATGCACTTTCCAAGAAGTCAACTTATCTTGATCAGGTTGCATTTGTTCTTTTAACTGTTTTGACATCTTCTGAATAAAAATCATGTTAGTCCTTCCTAATAAACAAGATGAAAAAATGAATCAATGAGCTTTCAAACCTTTTGTTTGCTTTACTCACTCACTGATCATCTATTTTAGATTAAGTTAAATTTCCATACCTAATTTTTTCGCATACGCTGTAACAGCTTTTTCAAAAGCTTCAATTGGAGGATTTACTGTTCCTGCGCCAATTTGACCTCTGCCTGCAACTTTGTTTGCAATACCTGTGTTGATTACTGGTAAAATACCTGTTGAAACAACTTTTCTTGCATCAATTCCTAGTACAATACCTTTAAAGTCCCATGTTGGAATTGGGAAGTTTGTGTTGTGACCAACTGTAATTTCCATCATGTCATTACTTGTTTTTAGTGCATCACCAAAACCACCAGTACCAACAAAACGTGTAACTGCTGGAGCAGCAACCATTGCCATTCCACCAACACCAAATGTTTCTGTTATTGAGCTATCTCCAATATCTGGATTGGCATCATCTTCAGAAAAACCAGAGAAGTAAAGTCCTTTTGGTGTGTTAACAGGACCAGTGAACCACTCGTCTCCCATACCACTGATACGAATACCAAAGTTTTCACCGTTTCTTGTCATAGCTGTAACGATTGTACCTTCTTCAATCATTCTTGCTCCATCCATAACAACTTTAGCAGCTGCCATCATTGGGTTTAAGAAGAATTGATCCGTATCTGCTAAGAAGACTAAAACATCTTGGCGATCTTTTTCGTTCATATCGATTTCAGACATATAAGGAACAACTTCTTTTAAGAAGTTTAGTGAAGCAGCGATGTTACGTTGGTGGAACTCATCTCCCATTGCAATTGATTTTGCAATGATAACGTTCAAGTTCATCCCTTCGTCCATCTTGTTCAACACTTTACTTAATGCAGGTCCTAAGATATCGCGCATCCAACGCAGACGAGTAACAACTTCTTCGTTGTAAGCTCCAAAACGTAAAACAGCACCAATTCCTTCATTTAACGTACAGTAAGCACGGTTGCCGTCTGTTCTGTTTTCTACTACTAAAACAGGCATATTTCCAGAAGTGATTCCACCCATTGGTCCAACAGCATCTACGTGATGACAAGGAATAAAGGATACTTCGCCTCTATCAAGCATTGCTCTTGCTTCTTCTTCAGTTGTAGCCCACTCTTCGAAAAGTGAAGCTCCAACACATGAACCTTTCATTGGATCAGTCATGTTTTCATATTTAATTGGAGGTCCAGCATGTAATAATACTTTTCCATTCAATTCTTCGATAACCGTTTTTGCGGGTACAACATCTAATAAAAACGGAGAACCTGCTACAATTTTGTCAATGACAGCTTGGTTTGCTTCGTCAATTGTTTTATAATTCATTTTTTAAAAACCCTCCTATATTGTTCTACAATTTATTCATTTTATTTTGCTACGTAATTATCTAAGAAGTACAAGATTTTTTGAAGTTTTACATCTCCACCAGCGCTTGGTCTCCAGTCAAATTGAACAGCTTTACCTTGGTTTTCTTCAATTGCTTCTGCAAAGCTCTTCAAACCGACGTTGATTACGTATGGTTTTGTGCTTAATAAGTCTAAAACAGCTTGAGAGGCTTTAGGCAATGAAGCACTCGTTGCTTCTTCAACTACTTTAAAGCCTTTTTCTTCGTCTTTTACGGTATGTCCTAGTAAACCTAAAGCTGTACGAACAGCTTTGTTGTTGCTTGAACAAACAATAACGCCAGCTTCTTCAAGAATTTGTTGTTGACGAACTAAGTTTTGTGGGTCAGCTGTTGTTCCAACGACTGTTCCTAAAACTAATAATTCGCGTCCATCTTTTTTAGCATTTTCTTTAGCTTCTTTGATAGCTGGAGCTAATTCAGTAGCCATATCGTCATGTGCACCGTAACCAAGTACAACGTCTAACAAGATGACTGCTGTTTCTGGGTTGTCGCCGGCTGTTTGAATCATTTCAATTCTCTTTTCAGGGTCAATCATTGGGTGAGGTTTTCCTTGTGTGTACATGTCATCCCCTAAATCGATGATTTCATGTCCTGCAGAATTTAAAATAAATCCATCTTCATGAGTTAATCCTTCTTCAAGATTCAAACCGTCAGCAATTAACATACCTGCTTCGTTAGCTAATGTTCCACCTGAATAATAACCTTTAATTAAGGTTTGTTCTGGTTTCAGTTCAACAGAAGGAATAGTTACTGTTTCGTCTAGTGCTTTAACTTCTTCGCCATTTAATAAAGTAACAGCTAATTTAGCCGTTTCTTCTAGTGTGTAAGCATGGTAAAGATTTTTTTCGTGGTACGTTGGTTTTTCACCTAAGAAAATAGTTACAACAGGTTTAGAAACTTGTCTTAATAAACCAAGTACTTTATCTCTAACAGATTTTGCAGGTGGCTTAGAAATAACCACGATTACGTCTGTATTAGGATCTTCTTCTAATGCTACGATTGTATCTAACATCGTAATTCCGCCAACTTCTTCTGATAAATCACGGCCACCGGTACCAATAGCATTGGTTACACCTGCACCTAATTTGTCGATAATTGTTGAAACTTCTTGAATTCCTGTGCCTGAAGCACCAACGATGCTGATTCTTCCTGGTCTAACAATGTTTGTAAAAGCCATTGGAACGCCATTAATAATACCCGTTCCACAGTCGGGTCCCATCATGATTAAGCCTTTTTCGTGAGCTTTTTTCTTCAAGCGAACTTCGTCTTCAATTGATACGTTATCACTAAAGATAAATGGGTTTAATCCTTCGTCTAATGCCTTTTCTGTTTCAAGAGCTGCATACGTACCAGGAACAGAAATTAATGCAACGTTCGAATCTTTTCCTAATTTCATAGCTGTTGCCCATGTGCGTGCTGTTTCGTTAGTATCTTCTGAATCAGTCGTTGCTTGTGAAGCTAAGAATTCATCTACTTCTACTAAGACAGCATCCATTACGCCATCGTTTTCTGCATCTACGACAAGAGCCATATCATTTGCAGAAGCTGATGCAAGTTCTGGTGTTTTTAAGCCACTACCTTCGAATAAATCTTTATTAGCAGGTGTTCCCATCATAATAGAAACTTTTGTAACGCCTTCAATTGTATTTAATTTGTTTGTTAACAACATTAGTACAATTGAGTCTTGATAAGAATTTTCTTTAATTATTGTGTGTAACATTTTGATTCCTCGCAATCTATTTAATTTAATTGGGCGCTTAACCAATCCTTTAGTCAGCACGATACGTTGAGAATTTAGTTGCATTATTCGCTTTACTGGTTTTCCGATTAAAAGTAGTCTCAAAACTTCTAGTTCTAGTTCCTTTTAATACGGGTTCATTCTCCTTTAGAAGAATAAGACCATTTCTATCTACTAATGAACTAAATTTACCCTCTTTTTACAAAAACCTAATAATCTTTTGATCAAACAGTACTAAAGTACGACATAAATGCACTGCTAAAGGAAAGGCTTACAATACATAGTATAACGCCTTTTTTCTATGATTGCATTGTACCATAG
This sequence comes from Carnobacterium iners, assembly GCF_900177385.1. Classification (NCBI taxonomy): domain Bacteria; kingdom Bacillati; phylum Bacillota; class Bacilli; order Lactobacillales; family Carnobacteriaceae; genus Carnobacterium; species Carnobacterium iners. The sequence goes on along the minus strand of NZ_FXBJ01000002.1, from coordinate 1,721,963 downwards.
AGCTAAAAGAGACCCCCTTTTATTGTCTTTGATGTATAATTCGGACTGATAAAAGAAAAACCCACCCTTTTATTGCCTTTCTTTTGTTATACTTTGAGCTCACTATATCCCGTTTTCAAGTAAATTTCAGGAGGTTTAACAACATGGAACCAGAATTTTTTTCTTATGCTACTCATTCTTCTCTTACACTATCTGCTTCTTTTTATCGAAGTACGGCTAATTTAAAAAATGAAACCATTATTTATTTTCACGGTGGTGGATTAATTTGGGGCGACCGTGACGACTTACCGCAAGCTTATATCGATCTCTTTTTAAAGGCTGGCTACCATCTTTTAACTGTCGATTATCCTTTGGCGCCAGAAACAGCTTTACCAGAAATTTATAGCAGCGCTGTTGAAGCTGTTAAATGGTTCATTCACCATTCCGATACAGTCTTACATTTATCATCAAATGACTACCATTTGTTTGGTCGATCTGCTGGAGCTTACTTAGCTTTACTTCTTGGGAGTGATTTGAATATAGGAAAGAGACCCAATAAAATTATTAGCTTTTACGGGTACTCTTCTATTCAAGAGTCTTTTTATCTCTTACCAAGTAAACACTACCAGCAGTATCCACTTATGCCTAAATCTTTAATTGCTCAACTAACCCAACCTGCACCTCTTGCTAAGGGCCCATTACAAACACGCTACGCTATCTACCTTTATGCTAGACAAACAGGACGTTGGCTAGATTTAATCTTACCCGATAAAAAATGTCAAAATCAATTTTCACTTTCAGATGATGAATTAGCAAGCCTTCCACCAGTTTTTATCGCTCAGAGCAAAACGGATAACGACGTTCCTTTCCAACAAGGAGAAAACTTGAGTGAAAAAGTTTCTTCTGCTAAATTTATTACACTAGAACAAGCCAATCATGATTTTGATAGCGATCCAACAAATAAAGAAGCTCTTCAAATATACCAAGAACTACTTGAATGGTTAAAAAGATAACTCAATAAACTTACACAAAAAGCCTTATCTAAGCGTTTTTCATAAAAACGACTAGATGAGGCTTTTTATAGGTTAATCTAACCGAGGAACTTTATAACCAATCTCTATTTTGACTAGTATCGCTATAACAGATTCTTTTTTAAAATTACCTATCATTCTATGTCTATTTACTTACTAATATCTTTATTTAGAATGGTTCCAACTGTTTTTTTCTGTTATAGTAAATGTACTTCTTTTTAGTCAATTATGTATTGTTTTGCAATCCATCCTCGTACTAATTTAAAGAATAGAGCGTTTTCTATTTTGAATAGAGAAAAGCTTTGCATATTGCTTTATAATGACAAACAAGGAAGTGAATGTATGAATTTAACAGTAAAAGAATTGCTTGATTTTGATTCTCTCAAAGAAGCAACGATTTTAACTAAACACGCCAAGTTAACAAATAGTGTAACCGGTATTATGATTGTAGAAGGTCCGGATATCGAAAGTTGGGGCCGCGAAGGTGAGTTGTTGCTAAGTAGCTACTACGCTTTAAAGGATCTTTCTTCTGTTGAGCTGAGCGATTTTTTTACCAAAGTCCATCAGCTTAAAATAAGTGGCTTAATTATCAAAATTGACCGTTTAGTCGTCTCTATTCCAGCATATATTATTGAATTATGCGAAAAAAACGAACTTCCATTAATACAAATACCTAAACAGACGCAATACGAACCTATTTTACTAGATGTTATGGGGAAAATAATCAATAATAATATCCACCTTTTAGAAAAATATTACTCATTGCAAAACCATTTTACAAAAATGGCTTTAAATGAACCAGAGATTGTAGATATCTTAAGGGTTCTAGAAAAATTAATAAAAAAACCGATTAGCTTAAAAAATACTATCAAAGAAGAATGGATTAGTACTAATCCATTTTATGACAATGTCTTGTTTATTCAATCTATTTCATTAAATAAACAGAAATACATGAACTACGATTATACTAGACGAAAAGTTACCTCACAACTAGTTGAGAACAATCAAACGTATACGCAATTAGTCGTTCCTATCCCTAACTTAAAAATTAATTCTTATGAATTAATCGTTCATGAACTTGATTCTTCTACACCGAATGAAGATTTTCTAGCTATTGAGAATACCATTAGTTTTCTCCAAATGGAATTGCTAAAAAAATACGCTGTTTCTCAAACAACGTTGCATTATAGAAATAGTATTATTTCTGATATGCTAAACAATCGCATTGAAGATACAGATGAGTTAAACGAAAAAATTACTAGCTTAAAACTAACAAATAGCTCAAATTTCCGAATTTTCATTTGTCACTTACCTACTAGTTCTTTGACGGCAGAGTTGCCTGATGAGCAACATAAAAAAGAACGGCAATTTGCCTTTACGCTCATTGAAGAGACAAAAAAACACTGGCTGCAACATGTTTATCTCATACGCAATCATAAAATTGTTTTTATCATGGATACTAAACAAGACTCAGAAGAAATAATTAAAAAGAGACTCTTTGCTAGTATTGAAGCAAGTAAAAAAATAGTCAGTTTAGACCAGCTAGATATAACTATTAGCTTTAGTTATAAAAGCGACTTGCTTCATTTGCCATCCTTATATAAACAAGCAAAAAATACTCAAAAGATTACGGCATTATTTGGTGAAGAAAATATGATTTATAGTTACCATGATATTGGCATTTATCAACTGTTTGCTGATATGGATCATTTAAATCAATTTGAAAAATTCATTCCTGAATCCTTACTTACGTTAAATGCAAGTCATCCTGACTTGGTTGAAACACTGAAAGTATTTTTAGATAAAAACCAAAATTATAAAGATACTGCAGATACACTATTTCTTCATCCAAAAACCGTTCGTTATCGGTTAGATAAGATTAAAAAATTAACGGCTATTCAATTTAATCAGGCCGAAGAACTTTTACAGATTAACGTTGGCTTACGTTTACTAAAAATGATGAACAAATAAAGATAAAAAGAGCTCTCCCTTCAAACGGTAGAGCTCTTTTTTTGCTTTATTCTGAATAGGATTTAAAATAAGAAGGATGTAGAAATGTAAATTGTTTGCGCTCATACTCTAATTGGTGGTCTTCTTTGAGTTGTTTTATCACACCGCCTACTGTCTCTCTTGAACAACCACTGATATCTGCTATTTCATTGATTGTAATAGGATACGGGATTTCGATTGCTTTAGGTGAAACATGTTTACCTAAATTTTCCATTAAATACAATAACGTGTTGATGATACGACTTGTAGCACTTGAAACAGCTAAATACTGAATTCTTTTTTCTTGTTGTCTCAAAATGACGGATACCTTTTTGTAAAGATACAACAGTTGATTAGCGTTATATATCGCTTGTTGCTCAAAGATATCTGTTGGCAAATAATATAATTCAATATCGGTAGCTGCATAAGCAGAATAATGATACGTTTCGTCGGAGAACATCCCTCCGTATGGAAATAATGTATCGGGGTTGTTGTAATCAATGTATAAAAATGAAGCACTCTTGTCGTAACGTTCTATTCTAACAAGGCCTTTTTTTAAATAAAATAATTTTTCACGTTTATCGCCTTCATCAAATAAAACCTGCCCTTTTTTATAACTTCTGAGACACAAGTGTTTTTTTAGACCATTGAATTCTGAATCCGTTAAGTTCGCAAAAACTGACTTAAATCGCAATTCATACAACTGGTTTGTTTTCATCTCTTTGGTTGGCATTTGATTCGCTCCTTACTTATAATAATTGAACTAAACGAATAAGTAATCCTGTTTGAACTATGTGTATGATGATGGAAAATGATGATCTATCTATGTATTCATTATAGCACAACAGCCTAGCTCTTTCTTTTATTTTAACTAGTAAACTGCTTATATTGTCCGTTTTCATAAGTATTTTCTTATAAAAAGAGCGTCTTGAAAGATCCCATTTTTTTCAATCTGGTTCGTTTCAAGACACTTTTTCTTACTCTTTATTTTGTAATAACTGTTCCGCCATTTCCTTCTAAAACATTTTCAACGTTTTCTAAAGAAGTGATCATTGCTTTTCCTTGTGGATAGTTTTCAACAAAAGCAATCGCAGCTTCTACTTTAGGCAACATGCTACCTGGTGCAAATTGATTTTCTGCAATGTATTTTTTCATCTCAGCAACTGTTACATTTTCAAGTTTCTTTTGATCCGGTTTGTTGTAGTTTATAAAAACATTGTCTACGCCAGTTAAAACAACTAATAAGTCAGCTTTAACTAATTCTGCTAATTTTTGAGAAGCAAAATCTTTATCGATAACCGCTTCAATACCCGTTAATTCACCATCTTTAACGATTACAGGAACACCACCGCCACCAACTGAAATAGTAACTACTCCACTTTCGACAAGTTGGTTTACAACTTCGTATTCTTGAATACTAACAGGTTTTGGTGAAGCAACCACTTTGCGCCATCCTCTACTGGCATCCTCTTTAAATATTGAACCTGTTCTATCCATTTCTTTTTGTGCATCTTCTTCTGATAAGAAAGGTCCAATAGGTTTAGTTGGATTTTTGAAAGCTTGGTCATTCTCATCTACGACTACTTGAGTTACGATAGATACAACAGGCTTTTTGATATTTCTTTTTGCCAAAGCATTACCTAAAGCATTTTGCATCCAGTAACCGATACTTCCTTGTGTCATTGCTACGCAAGTATCAATAGGCATTGCTGGGTTTTTTTCGCTATCAGTAGCCGCTTGTTGCAACAATAAGTTCCCTACTTGAGGACCGTTGCCGTGAGAAATGATTAAATCATCCCCATTTTCAATGAATTTTACCAAATATTCTGCTGTTTCTACAAGCGCGGCTTGTTGTGCAGCTGCACTAGCATCATCTGATAAAATCGCATTTCCACCTAAAGCAATTACAATCTTTCTTTTTGTCATATTATCCATCCTATCTCGATTCGTATTTTTTTGAAAACGGTTGTTCCTGCTTATTATATGTCGGATATTCTACGTTTACTAGTATTAACTCGTTTTTTATTATTTTTAAGAGAAAGATAGAGCATAAGGATGGCAGTATTCCCCATGCTCTAAAGTTCTTGTCTTACTTTTTTTAATCTTAAACTTTTGGAATAAACAAGTTTCCTAATGTTGCTGCCATAATAGCTTTGATAGAATGCATTCTATTTTCAGCTTGATCAAATTGGCGAGCATGCTTGCTACGGAAAGCCTCATCAGTAATTTCCATTGCTGTAATGTTATGATCTTTTTGCACTTGTTTGCCATAAATTGTTTCAGCATCATGGAAAGCAGGCAAGCAATGTAAGATGATCATATCTTCTTTACCTGTCGCACGAACCATGTCCATGTTGATTTGATAAGGAGTTAATAACTCAATACGTTCAGCAAATTTGTCTTCTTCTCCCATTGAAACCCAAACGTCTGTATAAAGAGCATCTGCATCTTTAACACCTTTTTTAACATCATCTGTAATCATAACTTCACTACCAGATGTTTTTGCGTATTCGTTGGCCATGTCAATTAATTTTTGATCTGGGAATAATGAATCAGGAGCAACGATTCGAATGTTTACTCCTAAAATAGCTGCTGTTACTAATAAACTATTCGCAACGTTGTTTCGTCCGTCTCCAACATAAGCTAATGTCACACCTTCAAGATGGCCAAAATTTTCTTTGATTGTTAAGAAGTCAGCAATCATTTGAGTTGGGTGCCAGTCATCTGTTAAACCATTCCAGACAGGTACACCAGAAAATTCTGCTAATTGTTCGACTACTTTTTGACTAAATCCTCTAAATTCGATTCCATCAAACATGCCGCCTAAAACACGAGCAGTATCTTCTACTGATTCTTTTTTACCTAATTGAATATCATCTTTTCCTAAATACTCTGGATGAGCACCTAGGTCAATAGCCGCTGCTGTAAAAGCAGCACGCGTTCTTGTAGATGATTTTTCAAATAATAAAGCAATATTTTTACCTTCTAAATAATGATGAGGAATATTATTTTTCTTTAATCGCTTTAGATGCTCTGAAAATTCGATTAGATAGACCAATTCTTCTTTAGAAAAATCTTTTTCTGCTAAAAAGCTGCGTCCTTGAAATACTGTTTCTGTCATAATGTTTCCTCCAATAGTTTTTTATTTTTTGAGTAAAAATGAACTTTAGTTCTTTAAATCTTCGCGAACGAAAGGCATTGTCATACATCTTGGGCCCCCACGACCGCGTACTAGTTCGCTTCCTGGAATTTCAATTAGTTTTAATCCTGCTTCTTTCAATAGCTTATTAGTAATTGTATTACGATCGTAAACAACAACGACACCTGGTGCGATTGTTAGTGTGTTTGATCCATCATTCCATTGTTCACGAGCTGAGTCTACAAGACTTCCGCCACCACATGGGAGCAAAGTTACTTTTTCTAAGCCTAAAGCTTCTGCTAGTACCTCAGCTAAGTTTTTACTTTCTTTTTCTTCAAGTACGACTTCTCCATCTTTACCAGGTTTGATTGAGATGACACGTAGTCCTGCTTCAATTTCTGGGTGGATTGTAAATTTATCGTAATCAACCATGGTAAATACAGTATCTAAGTGCATGAATTTACGGTGTTCGCCAATATCAAATCCTAGAATTTCTTTGAAAGCACCAGCTGCGAATACGCGTTTTGCTAATTTTTCAATAGCACGAGAGTCTGTCCGTTGTGAAATACCGATGGCTAAAATATCCTTAGAAAGGACTAACTCATCTCCGCCTTCGATACGGTCCTCTTCATCACGTGAGTAAAATTTATCTACGTTTTCTTTATATTCTGGGTGATATCTGAAAATAAAATCTCCGTAAATCGTTTCGCGGTTACGTGTTTCAGAAAACATTTTGTTAATTGTAACACCATTAGCCATTGTTGCAAATGGATCTCGTGTAAAGTACAGGTTTGGCATTGGATCAACCAAGAATGGATAGTCACTTTCTAATAAGTCCGCTAAAGAGTTGTCAAAATGATCTGAATCAACTTCAGTTTTTCTGAAACCTTCCATTGTTTTAAGAACCATATCGAAAGTATCTAATTTTAACAACTGGTCTTTCACAATATTTTTAGCGTCTTCTGAAACAATACCTGTTTCTGACATCCACTGATTAATAAACTCTTCTTTTACGTCTCCAGCATCAATTGCTTCTGCTGTTAATTTTTCTAAATAAACAACTTCGACTCCTTCGTTTTCTAGTGTTTTAACGAAATGATCGTGTTCTGCTTGAGCTCCTTTAAGATAAGGGATATCATCAAATAGTAATCTGTCTAGGTAGTCAGGCATTAAGTTTTCCATCTCTTTACCTGGACGATGCACCATAACTTTTTTTAATTTACCAATTTCTGAATTGACATGAATCGGATTATTCACTTTTATTTCCTCCTCTTAATCTTATTTACACCCTTATGATAACGCTGACAAACCAAAATAAGAACTTATATGCTACATCTTAAATGTCGGTTTCACCACATTTTTTTCGCATTAATTTCATATATATTCTTTATTCAGTATATACAACCTATATTGAGTGTTTATACTGTATATTTATATTTTTTATACAATTTTTATAAGTTTTTTTTTTTTTGCTTTTCTTTTTTCTTTGTTCTTAAGTTAAAATACAATGAGATTTAGCTTATTGTAATGCAATTTTCAACAAAAAAAGGTTCTATTTCTTTTTTTAAAAAAAGTAGAACCTTTTTTATTGATCACTATTTTTGTAACGTATAATCTATTAAACATACGAGATATTTCACGTTTATTCATTTACAATAAAATAATTCTATCTTTTTTAATGAAATAATTAGTCATATACCGATAAGCCTATTATATTTTTTTATCCATACTCTGCTATCATTTTACCAACAGCTTGTAGCCAAAAAATAATAATAACCATCATTTTTGTTGTCCATTCTATTTAATATAAAATAGGATCCAAACAACAATAGATTAACTCTTCATCGCTTGAATCTTCTTTCGTTAATTTTTTTTAATTAAGAGTCGCATTCAAAGTAATAAAGACTGCTTGTTTTTTTATCATATAGTCCGACAGTATAATTATGAGAAGATCGAGAAAACAATTCTTCGCCTTTTGATAGTCGTTTTTTTCCCTCGTATCGATCAATAAATAGCCAGTACCCTTCATTAATCTCTGGCATCTTATTATTCTGAGCTAAATCAGATGAGTAAGTAGTGTTTTCATCTATTTCACCACCGTAAAGTTGAAGTTTGATATTCTTTGGAAGAGGTGTCTTTTTCCAGTCGTTATTTTCTTGAATTTGATTGACTATATCCTCAGCTTTTTTTCCTTTGAACTCCATACGGACCCCATTAAATCTCCGTCGCCATTAAATCCTCCATGACTATCTGTCGAAATAAGCGTTGAATTCGCCGGGATGCGGATACCTAAAGAACGTGAAAGTTGTTTTTCCACCGAAACAAATAAAACAGTCGTCCAAATAAAGCCCAGTACTGTAATGATTAAAAAGAAAGAAATAAATTTTTTCTTCATTTTTCCTCCTATACTAAGTGAACAGAATTAGTGATAAATAGCTTTGATGGGATCCATTTTTGCAGCATTAACAGCTGGCATAATACCAAAAAATAATCCCGTTAAAACAGAAACAGATGTTGATAATAAAATAGTTTGCATGGTTAAGACTGGTTCAAGATCCATAAAACTACCTGCTAGTATCGCAATACCATATCCTGAAACCAAGCCTAATAATCCACCAATGAAAGTAATAAACGCTGCTTCAAGGATAAATTGAAATAAAATGGTCCGAGGCTTAGCTCCGATAGCACGACGTATCCCAATTTCACGTTTACGTTCAGTAACCGATACATACATGATATTCATCACGCCAATTCCACCTACTAAAAGTGAAATAGCAGTTATCGCCATCAAGAAATTAACAATCCCAGCCATATAAGTTTCCATTTCTTGTTGCATTTCTTCATTTGATCGATCTTCTTCAAAGGTTCCCTGTTCATCAGGATAGGTTTCAACTAATTCTTGAATAATCTCTTCTGTTGCAGCATAACGATCGCTGCTCCCGTCAAATTTAATCTTTAATCCGACAATCGGTTTGTATTTCGTTAAATCATTGTAAGAAGAACGCGGGACTATTGATGAAGAAGCGGTCAAGTAATCATCCCCTCCACCAGTCAATGGCGTATTATCGTAATCATAAGGTGTTTTGATTCCAACTACTTGATACATGTAGCCATTTAATGAAATAGCCTGTCCAATCATGTCTTCTGGGTTATCAATGATAATCCCATAGTCAAATACGTCATGAGATAGCACAATCACGTCATGATTAGCATCTGCTGCTGTTAGATTTCTGCCATATAAGATTGTATGATCTTCACTATAGGGCGTTAATTGAAGAGAAGACTGTTGTCCGAAATAATTAAAATCAGCACTAATGATTTCAACCGAACTACCCATTCCCATCCCTTCTCCATAGTCAGGTAAAATAGAAGTTACGCCAGTTGCCTTTTGAACTCGCTTCATATCTACTCTTGAAAAAGCAAAGGTGGATTCTTCATAATAGGTCGGATCTTCAGACATCGGCATGACATATTGAATCTTAACTTCATTAGAATTCGTTGAATCAGCTAGAGAAATTGTTTGCTGCCTGATTCCTTCTCCTAAAGCTGCAATCGTAACCACAGAAGCAATCCCAATAATAATGCCCAGCATGGTTAGGAATACTCTCAATTTATGCGCTTTAAGGCTTAAAAAAGTACTCATTAAAATATTTCGTATCATAGCTTTTTCACCTCTTCTTCAAAACAACCATCTTTCATGTAGATTACCCTTGATGCATAGGCCGTCAAGTCGCTATCATGGGTAACCATAACAATCGTTTTTCCTTCTTCATTTAACTGTTTTAACGTATCCATAATGACTTTACCCGTTTCACTATCGAGTGCACCAGTTGGTTCATCTGCCATAATCAATAAGGGATCGTTAACTAATGCGCGTGCAATCGCTACACGTTGTTGTTGCCCACCAGAAAGTTCCGTTGTTTTATCTTTCATTTTCTCGCCAATACCGACTAAATCTAAAAAGTGTTGCGCTTTTGCTTTTTTCTCTTTTGCTTGGTGAACTCCTTTATAGACCATTGGCAATTCAACATTTTGTTGGACATTTAGCGCTTCGATTAAAAAGAATTGTTGAAAGACAAAGCCGAAAAAAGCATTGCGATAATCAGATTTTTTATTTTCATTTAAAGAAGAAACATCTTCGCCACGAAAATGAAAGATGCCAGAACTAATACGGTCTAGAAAACCAATAATATTCATCAGGGTTGTCTTACCACTACCTGATTTCCCCATAATCATAATAAATTCACCTTCGTAAATTTTTAAGTCTAATCCTTTTAAAATGGTGACTTCTTGTTTGCCACGTTTAAATGTCTTTGTTACATTTATTAATTCAATAAGCGGTTTAGTTGTTTCTATTTTTTCCATCGCAACCATCACCTATTCTTCCATAGTCATAGAATCCATTGCTTCTAAATCAGTCGCTTCATTAAGCAATTGACCTTCTTCAACAGGAACTTTTGATGATAGAATAATTTGGTCTTCTGCTTCTAACCCGCTCGTTACAATAGTATTTTCTCCTTCTTCTTTACCTAGTTGAATAATGCGTCTCACAACTGTTCCAAAATCATTTACTAAAACGTAATAGACTTTATCTTCTTCATGAATCGCTTTTGTCGGAATGGCAATTAGTTCTTTTCCAATATTCACAACCGCTTGAACATGATAGCCATTGCGAATGCCTTCTAATGTGTCTAGAGAAAGTTTAACTGGGTAACTAGACATTGTTGACGTTTGGCCATAGTCCCCTTCTTGAGCACCATCTTCTGTTGGGTTTAAATCAATAAAACTCACTTTACCTGTAACAGCATAATCATTAGAAATAACTTTAATATCAGCTATTTGCTCGCTGGCTAGCTTGCCAACGTCTTTTTCATTGACTGTACCGGCTACATAAAACTGATCTGAAATTAATTTCAGAATTGGAGATTCAGCATCTTTCACTTCCGGTACATATACTTTTCCTGTAAAAGGAGCAACTATTTCTTTGTACCTTTGTTCCTTTAAAGAAACCAAATTGTTGTACATTTCTGTTATTTCTGCATCTAAATCATCGGTGCTCATGTCCATTTTTATTTCTTCTAGTGTTTGAGTTCGTTCTTCTTCAGGTAACTTATTCCAATTTTTAATCGCTAAATCTCTTTTGTAGATTGCATTTGAACGTTGCGTTTCCATTCTAGCAACTTGGTTAGTCGTATCGCTTAGTTGGGTTGCTACTTCTGTATTTTCATAGGTATAAAATAATTTTCCTTTTTCTACTGTTTCACCATTTTTCACTTGTAAATCGCCCATCACTCCATAAGCTTCTTCTTTACGAAACTCTTGTGATTGTTCTGGTTTGACTGTTCCATTAACAAAAACTTGTTCCATACTTGGAACTGTGAAATATTCTATACCGTAAGGATCTTCTATTTCTTCTACAACGACTTCTTTTGAGGAAAGCACTTTTTGTGAAACAAGAACTGCAATAACGGTAACTATAATTATTCCTAATGCGATACCAATTTTCTTTTTCATCTTCATTCTCCCTTATTGGTTACTCGTTCAGTTTTTAACAAGTTTAGCTTTTCTATGTAATTCTTGTTAGCTCCTCTCACTTTTTTTTAGTTGCCTACTGCCTAAAAAAAATTTGCTTTATTTAATTGTTCTGCTAGCATCATACCCTATTTTCGTTTCTATTTCTATCGTTATTTTAATTAAATTTACGCTGCTACATATTTTAACTAAATTTACGCTACTATTTTAGGTGAAAAAAAAGAAGCAAGCAGCCCATTGAAATTAGGCTAACTTCCTTCTTTTTCGTTTATACTAGCTTTATTTTATTTCAAAGGCACTTTCACCAGTTGTTAAAATATTACGAGTCGCATCTAATGATCCTTCTACTAGGTTCTCAACAGCCGTCTCCGTATAAAAGGCGATATGAGGCGTATAGAAAATATCTTCTCTTGCCATTAATGCGTTAAAGATCTCGTCATCAATTGCTGCGCCTTTTAAGTCTTTATTAACAAATAAATGTTCATTTTCATAGGTATCTAGAGCAGCACCAGCTAATTTATTGCTTTCTAGCGCTTCAAGTAAATCATCGGTTTTGACGATTGTTCCTCTTGCTGTATTGATTAAGAATGAACCGTCTTTCATTTGTGCAAACAACTCTTTGTTAAATAAATGGAAATTGTCATCGGTTGCCGGCATATGAATAGAAATCAAGTCAACTTCTCTAACTAATTCTTCAAGTGTATCAGTGTATCTCATGAATTTGCGTGCTTCATCATTTGGATACAGGTCAAATCCTAGAATCTCTGCACCAAAACCCGCAAACAATTCACCAGTAATACGACCAATACGACCTGTTCCAACGATTCCGATTTTCATTGAACGTACTTCTCTACTAAGAATCGCTTTATTCCAACTGAAGTCATGTTTTTCAACATTCTTTTTAATTAAATCCATATGGCGAATCATATTTAATGAAGCTGTTACCGCAAATTCAGCAATCGCATTTGGTGAGTAAGCCGGTACATTTGTGATAAATAAGCCATTTTCTTTAGCTAATTTTAAATCAAACATATCGTAACCAGCTGAACGGGTAGCCAATTGCTTAATACCCATTTCTGCTAATGCTGGATAAATTTTTTCATTTAATTTACCGGTTTGTTGGATTAAAATACCGTCTTTGCCTTTTACTTTATCAAGAGTCTCCATGGTTAAGATTTCGGTTACAGTATCAACTATCACTCCTGTTTTTTCACTCCACACCATCGCAGCGTCTCTTTCATCTTCACGTGTACCAAACATAATTAAGTTCACTTAAAATTCCTCCATTATGATTTATTTTTGTCAGCTGTTTTTTATTTTGCTGTAAAAAATTTGAAGATGTCTTTATCGTATACTTTTAGTACTTTACATAAAACGAAATCTACAAGCAATGCACTAGCAAAGGGGATAACAAAGAAAGCCAACACAGCTACTCCGAAGTTTGCAATGGTACTGCCTTCCATAAACTTAATCGCATTGATTGGTCCAACTAAACCTGAGAATCCAAAACCAGCTGAGAAGGGTGTTCCTCGAATATTAAAGATTGCTGCAAAAATTCCACTGATTGTTGCACTAATTGCAAGTGGCAAAACAATAATGGGGTGTTTGATTAAGTTTGGCATCATCATTTTCATTGCGCCTAAACCTACTGAAGAAGTTACTCCGATACTATTTACCTTCATTGATCCAACAACTAATGAAGCCGCTGCAGCACAGACACCGATATTTGCTGCACCTGATGCAAGTCCTGAAAGACCAATAGCTGTCGCAATTGCAACGGTTGAAATGGGTGAAATAATAATAATTGAAAATGAAATAGCAATTAAAATACTCATTAAGATAGGTTGCAATTCAGTAAAACTATTAATCAAAGAACCAATTGTTGAAGTAATCATTTTTACGTAAGGAAGAGTGAACGAACCAACCGCACCTGCTCCAGCACCGGCTAGAATAGGAAGCAATAAGATTGTCATTGAGCCTAGTTTATTGCCAATAGCCATTACTAAGATAACGGCTAACGAAGCGGTTAGCATCGTATTGATTAAATCACCGATACCCACAAGCATAAAGGCACCTTCATTAATAACATACGCACCTGAACCAACTAAGGCTGCAGCACCAACAATAATAGTTTGCATAGGGTTTAATTTAAATTGCATCGCAATTAAAACACCAACAATAATCGGTACAGAATACTGGAATCCTTGAACAACGTGTAATAATGAGATAAAGATGTCCATTTTTGTTCCTAAAAATTTAAATAGTTCTCCTAAAATAGCATTTGGTATCAACCCAACAACAATCCCTGTTGCTGTTCCGGCTAGGACACGGTTTAAAAATACTTTCCCTGATAATTTCGTTTCGTTTTCTGACATATAAATTCCTCCTAAATAAGATAGCTTATCTTTTAACGATTGATTAAACTAATATAAATTAAACCTTGTTAATTGTACAATTTTTTTCAAACAAATAATAAATAAGACTTTAGTATTTTCTTTCTTTTTCACCTTTCCTAAATAGCCGTTATTTCTTTAAAAATTAACTATAAGTGCAACACATCGTTAACATATTCACTAATGCTTTCTTAGTATCTAATAAACAAAAAAAGATGTCAAGTCGTTTATGTTCTTTTTTTCACAAAAAATAAATAAGTAAGCGTTTAACTTTTTTTATATCCATATTTATTAAAAAAAGGTTCTTTATAGGATAAAGTTTAATGGTCTTTTTAACGAGAAAGACTGCTAAAAAACACTATATTTCTGTTTTTATAAAGAATAAGAAAAAAAAGGCAAACCTTAAACGGGTTTAACCTTTTTTTTCTCTTCTAAAATTACTTTCTTGACATAAATGATAATTGTTTTGACTACGGCAAAGCCAGGTACTCCAAAAATGATTCCCACAATACCAGCTATTTTTCCTGCCACTAATAAAACAACAATAATCGTTAAGGGATGAATATTCAAACTTTCACCGACAAATTTCGGTGTTAAGAAATTTGCATCTATTTGTTGAATAACCACAATTAAAAGGGCTACTAGAAGAGCTTTCCCTGGTGAAATAGTTAATCCAATAATAAAGGCTGGAGCCGCACCGATAAAAGGACCGATATAAGGGATCATATTGGTTGCTCCACAGATAATGGCTAACAATAAACTATACGGTAAACCAATAAACAGAATCCCAATATAAACTAATATTCCAACAACGATACTAGCTAGACCTTTCCCACTGACATAACCAGAGACGACATCATTCATTTGGCTCATCAATTCAATAGCATAATTTTTGTATTTGGCTGGGAACAGACTAGCAACAGCTGGTGCAAATTTTCGACCATCATAAAAGAGATAAAATAAAATAATTGGAACTGTGATTAATACAACTGCTAATCCGGTCAGTGTCGAAAGGATTGAACTGATACTTGTTGTAATAGAAGATAGCACCGTATTTGAAATCGTATCTAATGAAAGGTTTAAACGCAATAAAACTTCTTCATAATCAATTTTTTCAAGTCCTGGAATTCGTTTGAGATCTTCTGCTTGAATCTCGATATTAGAAATAATCGTAGGAATATTAATAATGAGCTCACTAAATTGCTCTAATAATAACGGAACTACTTTTATCCCAAAAGAAATCGTCCCACCAATAGCCAAAATCATTACAATGAGAACAGCATAATTTCTTTTTAGTTTACTTTTTTCAATCAGTTTAACAAGAGGGTTCATTAGATAAAATAAAAAACCTGCAATTAAAACTGGAACGAAAAGGGTCGAAAATAGTGCGTATAACGGTTGAAAAACGAAGCTAATCTTGGTCGATATAAATATTGTTAGCGCTGCGGCTAGAGACCATAACGTCCAAAACAATAATTTTGAACTTTTAAATACATTCATCTTTCTTCTCCTTCTTAAAAAATCTCTTTTTACCTTTTTTTTATCTTATCCTGTTCCTTTAACGTTTTTTTAAAGTCCGTTCAAAATAAAATGGCTTATTAAACTAATAAAGTGAGAAATGCTCTCAAGGGCCACTTTACAGGAGAAAGACACAAAATTCAACTGAATTTTTCAGAAAAAAATAAATGATAAATAGAACAAAAAAAGTTTTCTTGTATTCTTTATTTATCACGATAAAAAAATAAACGGACAGAAGACTTAGCGTCTTCTGTCCGTTTATTCATTTAACAATCGTGTAATAAATCTTTAAAGTCATTCGATAAATAAACTAAAGATGATAAACACACTTATAATAGAGAGAACCAATAATTTTTGATTCATCATTCAAAAGATAATTAACGTTTTTTAGATAACGGGATATGCAAAGGCACTATGAAGTACGGCAACGAGAATGGGTAGAAAAACACCCAAACAATCTGTCTCCGAGTAGAATCTTTGTGCTATACTATTCAGTTCGAATCATTTCCCTGGATTCATAACGCAGAGCTATTTGGTTAGTAAAGCTTGCTTTTAAGTCAGTTGCATAACCGGCTTTTCCAGTTGTGCTGCCTGTTGTAGCAATAAGCTAATCGTTACGGTAGCTGTCTTAATTTGATGTAGCCAAAAGATGAAGTAATTTAGTTGCTCCTTATTTTTCTCATCAACTTGTTGTTCCTTCCCAAATAATTAGTCCATTAAAAAAATCTTCTCACGATAAAATTTATTCGAATGGCCATCACGCTACCCATATTTTCATTTCGAGAAGAAATAAAGATAATCGGAACTTGAGAGATTTTACGTACCATTTGGGACCAGTAGCAGCCATTATAATAAGTCAATTGACTATCTATCAAAATTAACTGGAGCATAAAACGAATAAATTCTTTCATAACACAATTAAAATCCTCTATTCCTCTTGTTTTATATTGGCATTTTGTAATGCGTCACCTAAACCGTGAGTAACCGTCAAGTCATCTTCTGTAATCCTAACTTTGAACAGGCTATTTACTCCTAACATTTGAGCTTTACAATCCCATTTTTTCTTTAAACTCTTTTATATACGAACGACTAACAGGAATCTTTAACTGGTTTTTCATAGTCACTTGAACCGTATGATTAAACCACGGCTGGATTTCTTGGATAGCTTCTAGTTGCACGATATAAGAACGATGAACGCGCATAAAGTGTGAAGGACTTAATTTTTTCTCTAAGGCACTTAGAGACTCACGCGTCTGGTAGTCCTTTTGAACGGTGTACACTGTCGTTATTCCGTTTTTAACTTCTAAAGCGATGATTTCTCGTTGTTTAACCATATAAATATATTCTTCTACTTGAATAGGTAAGGTTGTAGAAATAGAGATGCTAACTGCTTTTATTTTTTCTTTATTCGCATCAATTAGTCGATAAGCTTTTGTCACTGCCTGTTGGATACGGTTTAATTCGAAAGGCTTTAAGACATAATCTTGCGCATTTAGTTCAAATGCTTTCACGGCATATTCATCATAAGCTGTTGCAAAAATAATAAGCGGCGGTTTTTTCAACTGATTGACCTTATCTGCCAAGGTCAATCCGCTTTCATTAGTCAAATGAATGTCTAAAAAGATGAGATCCACTGGTTGATAAAGCATCTTTTCTAATGCTTCTTCAATGGATTCTGCTTCGACAATAGACGTTATTTCAGGACATTTTTTTAATAAATAAGTCAATTCGTTTCTAGATAAGGGCTCATCATCAACGAGTAGGGTATGCATGGTCTTTTGTCCTTTCTTTGCAGGGAACCATACAAGAAAAGGTTGTCCCTTTATTAGAAGTTTCAATCTTTAAAGCAGCTGACTCTCCAAATAAACTTACCAGCCGTTTATTCAAATTTTCTAGAGCTGATCCTGTCCCTTTTTCAGAAGGAACAATTTCTCTGCCCAATTTGCCTAGCCGGTCTGATTTTATCCCAAAGCCATTATCGCTGACACTTAATACGAGATTATTTTCAATTGCGTGAGCAGAAACCAACACATGATTGTCAACCTTTCGCCCTTCAAAAGCATGTCGAATAGCGTTCTCAACTAATAATTGGATAATAAATGGTGGAAGTAAGACTTGATTTAAACTCGGTTCGATCCTGAATTCTACTTGATAACGTTCTGGAAAACGAGCTTGTTCAATCGATAAATAAGCTTCGACGTGCTCCAATTCTTTTGCTAATGGAATAAGATTGGTTCTAGCGCCTTGAAGATTGGCTCGGAAATAATGGCTCAATTGAACCAATAATGCACGAGCTTGTTCACTATCTACACGAATTAAAGCAGAAATTGTATTGATTGCATTAAAAAAGAAATGCGGATTTACTTGCGCTTGCAGTGATTTGATTTCAGCATCTTTTAATAACTTTCCTTGCAACTCAGCTTCACCTAGTTCAATTTGACTGGAAATAATATTTCCTAGCCCTTCCGCCAATTGTTTGATGACATAAGTCAATTCGTTTTTATCTGTAAAATACATTTTCAGCACGCCGACAGTTCGGTCTTTAGACTTTAAAGGAATGACAATGGCCGCTTCTAGTGGACAACCTTTATGGTGACACCCGATTTCTTCGTGAGTGAAAGCTTCTTTTACCTTACCTTCTCGCAATACTTCTTTTGATAAGTCCGTCAAGATTGCATTGGAAGGAATATGGTGGTCGCTTCCCGCACCAACATGCGCTAAGATTCTTTCTTGGTCTGTGATACTGACCGCAGATACTTTGATAAAGCGCATGATAATTTCAGCGGCAGCTGTACACGGTTCTTCATACATTCCTTGTCGAAAGAAAGGCAAGGTTTCATTGGCTAACTGAAGAACATCATGTGTTTGAACGGCTTTTGTTTGTTCTTCTTGTTGGAGGGTCGTTCGAATAATGGATAAGAAAATAGCCGTCCCTAAGCTATTGATTAAGACCATTGGCAACGAAATAAAGCGAACCAACTCAATAGAATCTCGAAAGTTGCTGCTTAAAATAAGAATGCAGGCCATCTGGATTCCTTCTGCTAAGGCCCCAATAATGATGCCTTCTATAACTGTTGGGTAATGATTCTTTTTCATCGTTCTCATACCATATAGGCCAGTAAATAATCCGATTAAAATAGAAGAGACAACATAAATAAATGCAGCTTCTCCTCCTTGAGTAAACCGATGGATACCCGAAATTATCCCGACACTAACACCTACAAAAGGTCCTCCGATTAAACCTGATACACCAATGGTCAACACTCGCGTATTAGCTAGTGAAGCATTTTCAGATAATGTGGTAAACAATTGATCGGAAACCACTTGGTCTTTGCCAATTTCTACTCCTGTAAAATTAGAAATAATGGCAAAAATACCAAATACAAGAATCAATTGTATTTTCGTAGATAAGTAGTGTCTTTTTGTTAACATCGTTTTAAAATAACGAATATTCATCAGCATGTAAGCCACAATAATAATAAGCCCTACACGTTCAATCATCAAGATAACTAAATTTAGCATCTGTGCATCTCCTATTTTTTACTCCCTTTAGTTTAACACGAATGCTCACCTGTTTATCAAAAAATAAGATTGAAAAGAAAAAATAGCGCTGGAACAGTCGTCCCAACACCACTACGCTAGTGTCTTACTTTTTAAAATAACCCCATTCTTCAAATAACGTTAGCAACTCAGCCGGATGTTGAATCGTGTTGTCTGGCTGAATACTATCATCCGTCTTTTTATTGCGACGAGCATTTAGCCAAATAACAGTCCAACCTACTTTTTTACCGCCAATGACGTCATTTTGAAACGAATCACCAATATAAATCGGTTTTTCATCCACTAATTTTAGAGCAGACTCTACCATTTTGAAGACGGCTTTATCCGGTTTCATTTTACCCAATTCGCCAGAAATAAACATCTGATTTTGGTTAATCCATTTAGTTAAACCAAGCTGATCTATCTTCTTTTGTTGGTGTGCTGCTGCACCATTTGTTAACAAAGCTAATTGATGATTGTTTTGAGCTAACTTATCCAATAATTCACTCATTTCTGGATACAACATTAAGTGTTTCTGCTCTTTTTCATAAGTTTTTTGAAAGTTTAAAGCCGTCTCTCCACTAATCGACATATTCGTTTGTTCGCACGCATATTGGATACGCATCACTTGCACCTCTATTTTAGGCAATACTCCTAACTCACTTTGTTCAAATAAGGCATCGCTTTTTTCTCTATTCAACCGGTAAAGATGGTTTATTTCATCCAGTGAAACCTCACGAATCGTTTCATGAAAGGCTTTCCTAAAGGGTATCAATTGATCATATAGTGTATCGTCTACATCAAAGATGATGGTGGCCATTTATCCTTCACAATCCTTTACTTTTTTTTTACAATAAATTAACCTTACCATAGATTCGATAAAGTTAGTTCATTCTCAGAAAGATTCTCTATGAAATCTAATGATTGGATTTTTACTAGTATAAATTGCTCATCGATTAATAGTTTCCTTTAACTTTTGGTACTTGACTCTTTAAAATAGACAACTATGAATAAAATAATCGTAAACTTGTCTACTCTTAGATGAAACGTGACCAGTTAAGTTGCAATTGTATCGGACTAGTCTATTCATAGAGCACTTTGGACCAGTTAGTTAAATAATCTTCGTAACTTGTCTACTTTTCATTGATAGCGATAAATTGCAGCGGATTAGTCCTATTTGAACAGACAATTCTATCTAATATATTTACTGTTATCGTTTTATTTCTATGTTAAAATCAATTTAAATCAAAGGAGGCTAACTATGTTACCTATTTTAGAAATAAAGAACCTGAGAAAATCATTTGGTTCAAATGAAGTCTTAAAAGGTGTCGATTTTGCTGTTTATCCAGGTGAAATCATTGGATATATCGGTACGAACGGTGCTGGAAAAAGTACAACAGTTAAAATGATTTTGGGTTTAATGAAACCTGATGCTGGTGAAATCATTATTTTTGGAGAACCTTTAGACGGAAATGAGACCAACTACAAAGCTCAGATTGGTTATGTCCCGGAAAATGCAGATTTATATGAAACCCTAACTGCCCATGAATATTTTTTATTTGTTGGACAGCTTTATGGTTTAGAAGAAACCCTCATTCAAAAAAGAAGTTTAGCCATGATGACGGCTTTAAAAATCGAAAAGGCTTTTCATAATCGACTCTCCACTTTCTCTAAAGGCATGCGCCAAAAAGTCTTAATCATCTCTAGTTTATTACATAATCCAACCATTCTTTTTTGGGATGAACCATTAAATGGATTGGATGCCAATAGCGTCCTTGTTATCAAAGAAATTTTAGCGCAGTTAAAAGCTGAAGGAAAAACAATTTTCTACTCTTCTCATATTATGGATACCGTTGAGAAATTAAGCGATCGTATTTTGATTCTTAATAACGGGAAAATCGTTGCAGATGGACCATTTAACGAAATCCGACATGAAGCTGAAGGAACGTTAGAAGAGTTATTCAATGAATTAACGGGTTTTGATGAACACTTCCAATTAGCAGAAGACTTTTTAGAGGCGATGAAAGGAGCCGAATACGATGGCTAACTCCTTGACTTCGAAAGATCCACTTTACTTAAAAGTTCTTGATATCTTTTCTTCACTTTATGAAAAAAGTGGAGTCGATTACAAGCAACTGAGATTAATCGTTAAGACGAAAATTCTAATGGACGGCCGTGAGCCCAATCTGATTATGCAAAATGGGAAAAATAAAGAAGAAAAGAACGCCTTTTTTTCTTCTTTGATTTGGTACGCTATTATTAGCAGCTTTGTCATTGGTGCTTTATTTGTTAGCGATAGCCTGATTATGCAGTACACCATTTATTTTGGCTATTTGTTTGTGATGTTGCTCTCAACGACAATTGCTAGCTTTTCTGCTATCTTATTAGATGCAAAAGATCAAGTCTTGATTGGGACCAAGCCTGTTAGCGGTCAAACCCTTAGTGCAGCTAAAGCAACCCATGTTTTTGTTTATTTATTTTCTTTGACTTTAGCCTTAGGTGGGCCAGTAACGATTGCTACTTATTTTGTAAATGGTCTTCTCGCAGGATTATTAGTTACTATATTAACGGTTATTTTTAGTTTCTGGACGCTATTGTTCACACTTGTGATTTATGCTACGATTCTAAAAAAATTTAACGGTGAAAAACTGAAGAATATTATTTCATACAGTCAAATTGGCTTATCCATCTTTACTATTTTAGGCTATCAGTTAGTTAGTCAACTATTTAGTCTTGTCGATTTCGCTATTGTCTATCAACCAAAAATCTGGCACTTACCGTTATTTCCATTGTGGTTCGCTGCCCCATTAGGCTTATTACAAGAAGGAATGAACGGCTATTA